>JAJYDE010000061.1 GCA_021777755.1 Deltaproteobacteria bacterium | reverse complement strand
GGGTAGCGGGTAGCGAGTAGCGGGTAGCGAAGAGCGTGGCAGGGAGCGGGATAAGAGCGTAGCGAGTAGCGGGTAGCGGGTAGCGAAGAGCGTGGCAGGGAGCGGGATAAGAGCGTAGCGAGTAGCGGGTAGCGGGTAGCGAAGAGCGTGGCAGGGAGCGGGATAAAAGCGTAGCGAGTAGGGGGTAGCGGGTAGCGAAGAGCGTGGCAGGGAGCGGGATAAAAGCGTAGCGAGTAGGGGGGAGCCGAGAGGGGGCGCGGTAGCCGCTACCTGCTCCCCGCTACGTTCATAGCGGGATGGAGGATGAATGGGCATGCAGCGGGCTTTCGGGTGTTTGTGCGCGCGATGAAGTTGCCACACCAAAAGGGTGATGTTGCAAGCGAGGGGTACCAGCGTCTGGAAGACCTTGCCACGGCGTACTGGTATTCCGAAGTGCTGTTTGCCTCCCTGGAGCTGAACATCTTCGGGCTGCTGGCCGAGCGGCAGGCAACCGCGGAGATGCTCGCGGAAAAAACCGGATACGACGCCGACGGGCTGAGGCGGCTTTTGGACGTGCTGGCGGCCCTGGGGCTGATCGTGGAGTACGCGGGGGAGTTTTCGAACGCCGCTCTTGCTTTGGCCCGGCTCGTGCCGTCAAGCCCGGATTACCTGGGGGATTTCCTTCTGTATCGACGCTACTTCGCACCTCATTGGCAAAGGCTCGCCACGAGGGTGCGGGAGGGAGCGCGGGCAAACGCGCGGCCTGCCGAGGAGGCCCCCGAAGAGTACCGCAGGAGGACCCTCGCCTATGTCCGGGCGCTCGATCTTCAGGCCAGGCTCAAGGCCGCCGAGGCTCTCGAAATAATAAAGGATCTTTTCGACTCGCCGCCCGGGTGGGTGCTCGATGCGGGCGGCGGGGCGGGGGCCTGGGGCCGAGCTTTTTTGAAACAGTGGCCGGGGGCTCGCGGAGTGCTTTTTGAGCTGCCCGAGACCGCCGGGGCCGCCCGAAAACTCCATCCGCAACCGGATTTGCCGGGAAGGATGGAAATTGTTGCCGGCTCGCTTCTGGAACCGTGTATGGGAGGCCGGCCTTTCGACCTCATCATAGTCTCCAATGTGATTCACGCCTACGGCCGGGCCGAGGCGGAGGTAATTCTCGCAAGTCTTGCGGGTTGCCTTGCGCCGGGGGGGACGCTTTTGGTGCACGACTACCTGGCGGACCGCCATGAGCGCGATCCCGTGAAGGGAGCGCTCTACGACCTTCATATGCTTTTAAACACCTATAACGGGCGGGTCTACAAACTGGAGGAAACAGTCGAGCTGCTTTACGGGGCGGGCCTTGAAAACGTCAGGTTCTTCCATCTTGAAAGCGATTCGACGATTTTTCTTTCCAAAGCGGGGCGGGGCGGAAAACAGCAGATTTGCAGCCGGGAGATGTTGGCGGCTTTGGCGATGCGCGAGAAGTTTACCTTTGCCCGCGTGATCGATGCCGAAGATATTGTTATCGAGCCCTGGGTGCGCATGAAATGCCGGTTTGGCTGCTCACGCTATGCGGGCTCACTTTGCTGTCCGCCAAATTCTTTGGACGAAGAGCAAATGCGCGCGGTGGTCCGCGGCTATCGGCGCGCCCTTTTGGTCCAGGGCACCCCGCCTTCGGCACTTTTCCACGAGCAACTGCTCGCCCTGGAGCGCTCCCTTTTTCTACGGGGCTTTCATGCCGCGCTGGCCTTCGGGGCCGGGCCCTGTCCGGTTTGTACCTCGTGCCCCGAAGACGGCCGGTGCCGTTTTCCCGAAAAGGCCCGTCCCTCGCTTGAGGCGTGCGGGGTCGATGTTTTTGAAACCGCCCGCCGGGCGGGTTTGACTCTTAACCCGGTCACGCACGGCCAAGGCTATGTGAAATACGTGGGGCTTGTGCTTTTCGACAGGAAATAGCGGCATGCGTATCATGCTCATCCAGGCGGTCTCGACCCATGACTGCGCGGAGACGGTCTTTCCCCTGGGTCTTGCAAAGCTTGCGGCGGTGATCGGGGGCAGGCACGAAGTGCGGGGCATCGATTTGAACCTCGACCCGTTTCCCTGGCCGGCTCTTGTGCGCGAACTGGAGAGGTTCCGGCCCGAGGTGGCCGCCGTATCGTTTAGGAACCTCGACCCGCTGGCCGGAAATCTTCTCTCGTTCGTCCCGCATCTAAAGACCCTGGGGGCGCTGCTGGCACGGCACGCCCCGCAGGCGGTCACGGTGCTGGGCGGGTCGGCCTTCACGCTTTTTTCCGGCCGCCTCATGGAGGAGATCCCGGAGGCCGACATAGGCGTTGCGGGCGAAGCTGAAGCGATATTGCCCGTTTTACTCGAAAACCTCGGCGAGCCGGGCCGGGTTCCCGGTGTTTTGTGGCGGCGCTGCGGGCGGTTGGAGCGCGGGGCCGCGCGGGTTTGCCACTGCACGGACCTCGACTGCCTTCCTTTTCCCGACTGGAAAGTGTTCGATCCCGGCCGGTATCTTGGCAGGAACCGCTATGTGGCGTTCATGGGGGTCGAGACCAAGCGCGGGTGCTGGAACAATTGCAGCTATTGCCTCTATCCGGTGCTCCAGGGGCGAAGCGTTCGCCTGAGGAAGCCGGAACTGATCGTGGACGAACTCGAGATTTTGCGCCGTGACTTCAGACTTGAAAGCGTCCATTTTACCGATGCGGTGGTCAATGAGCCGGCGGATCACCTGGAAGCCGTCTGCAAAGAAATCCTGAGGCGAAAATTGAAGATCGGGTGGACGGGGTTTTTCCGTGAGGACCATCTTTCGGAAAAAGGACTGGACCTCTACCGTGAGGCGGGGCTCACGACCCTTTATTTTTCAGCCGACGGGGCCTCG
Source organism: Deltaproteobacteria bacterium (assembly GCA_021777755.1). Taxonomy (GTDB): domain Bacteria; phylum Desulfobacterota; class Syntrophobacteria; order Syntrophobacterales; family Syntrophobacteraceae; genus SbD1. The sequence continues at coordinate 17,050 of JAJYDE010000061.1, read as the reverse complement.
GAGCACGGGTTGAAAATTTTGGGCAAAAAACTGAGCGTGGAGCAGATCGAGCGCGCCGCGAGGCTTGCGGCTCGAAGCGGGGTGTTAAGCGTCTATCATTTCCTGGTAAATCTACCGGGAGAAGATGCAAAATCGGTGGCCCAGACCTGGCGGCTTCTCGACAAGCTCTTTACGATTCATGCTCCCGCGGGAAATCTCGGGGCCGTGGTCATAAACAATCTGAGGCTCTATCCGGGAACGCCTTTGACCGAGATGGTAGTGCGGGAGCGATTGATCGATCCGGTTCCCGATCTTTTGTACCCGAGCTATTTCAATCCGCCGCCCCTGGACGGCCTGCGCTTTGAACTGAGCGCGTTTTGCATGAGCCGCGGCGCGCAAAGTTATCTTCAAAGGGATGTGAGCGAGAATGCGGATTTTGCTTCTTGAACATCCGAGACAAATCTCGGAGGCCCACTTCAACGATATAGCCCACACGCCGCTGTGGTCATGCCTTATGAGCGGCTATGCGGGGGCGGCCCTGGAGCGTGCGGGCTTCGAGGTTGAAATGGTCGATGGTGCGGGCCTTTCCGCGCAGGAGTGCCTCGGGCGGCTAATGAAAATGCCACTGCCCGATCTTCTGGCCGTTCACGCCGTATATAATTGGGAGGGTACGGAGGGGCTGTTTCGGTTTCTCTCGCAGCTTCGCGGGCGGGGGTTCGAGGGGCGGATCTGCCTTTTCGGCTTTTTCGCCGGGATGGTCTGGAAAGAGATACTGGATTTTTGCGAGGCGGTTGACCACGTTGTTGTTGGCGAACCGGAGCAAACCCTGGTGGAGCTTGCAAAAAATCTCGATCGTGCTTCCGGGATCAAGGGGCTCGCATCCAGGGTGAAGGGTGAAGCGGTTTTTTTCGGGGCGCGGCCCCGGATCGAATCGGTCGAAGGGGCTTTTCCCCTGAGGCCCTTTATCGAATCAGAGGATACGGTGAGCGTTCTGGCAAGCCGGGGGTGCTACAATAATTGCTCCTTTTGCCTCATTCCGACTCTGGATTACGGGAAGTCGAGCTGGCGGGGGCGTTCGCCGGAAAATATCGTTCTTGAAATTTCCGGGCTTCTCGCCCTTGGAAAGAGGGATTTTTACTTCGTCGATCCCAATTTCATCGGTCCGGGTAAAGCGGGGAGGGACAGGGCGGTGGAACTGGCCCGGCGGCTGGCCGAACTGGGAATCACCTTCGGAATGGAAACCAGGGCAAACGATCTCAGTCCGGGGCTTGTGAGGGAACTGGCCGGGGCGGGGCTTAACCGGCTGCTGCTCGGAGTCGAGAGCTGCAGGCCGGATGTTTTGAAAAGAATTGGCAAGCACACGAGCGCGGCCGATAACGAAAGGGCCGTGTCGGCGGTGCGAGAAGCCGGGATCGAGCCTGAGATAGGCTTTATCATGTTCGATGCGGAGAGCTCGCTCGAAGACATCTCAATCAACCTGGGGTTTCTCGAACGTAACGGGCTTATGGACCGGCTTGGCAGGACGGCCAATCTGCTCTGTCATGAATTTATCGCCCTGAAGGGGACGGCCGGGTACCGGGAGGCACTGGAAAGAAAGCTGCTTGTGCCGGGGGGGCTTTTCGGTTTCGAAGGGCGTCTTGTCTACAGGGACCCGAGGGTCGGGTGGCTGGCCGGGGCCGCGAAAAGAGTTTGCCATTTCGTGCTGCGGGAAATGGGAAAACCGTTTTCAGCCATTCACTGGTCGGGGGATTCGGCCAACGGAGAGCCTTACCGTTTGGTAAACGAACTTCTGGTAGATACTTTCAAGGGACTTTGCAGTCTTGCCGAGCGGTTTGGTAAAGAGCCGGACGAAAATGGGACCGAAGAAATGCTTTGCGCCAAGATCGGGGAGATCGAGTCGGCTTTTCGCCCGCCTTCGGGGGCGCAGATGAAAGAGCGGCCAGGCGGGCGAGCAGGACCCGTGCGGCGGTCGGGCCCCGAGCTTCCAAGGCTCAAGGGGGCTTTCCCTTTTCGCCTTTCGACGACCTCCTACATTCTGCCGGAGGCAATCCTGCCCAACGTCAGGTTTCTCGCGGAGTATTTCGACGAGATCGAACTGGTTTTTTTTGAAAGCGGCCGCGAAGACAATCTTCCAGGTGTCGGCGAGGTGCGCGAGATGGCCCGCATGGCTTCGCAACTCGATATCTCTTACAATGTTCACCTGCCCGCTGACCTGTTTTTGGCAGAGCCTGACCGGGGAGCGAGGCGAAGATTCTGTGATAGCGCGCTGCGTTTTTACGAAAGGACTCTGCCCCTTTGTCCGACCTGCCATATTTTGCACCTCGACAGCAGGAGGGCCGACGGGGGGGTCGAAGCGGACGTTTCGGCCTGGTCTGAGCGCGTGTGCGACTCGCTCGGGTTCCTGCGGGCGGAAGGAATGGATCTTGGCCGGGTGGCGGTGGAAAACCTGGAATATCCTCCCTTGCGTCTGTTACCCTTTATGAACGCCTTCGAACTGCGCCTTTGCCTCGATATCGGCCATATGCTACGCTACGGGCATGATATAGGCGAGGCTGCGTCACAATTTTTCGACCAGGTCGTAATGGCGCACCTGCACGGTGTGGAAAACGGAAAAGATCACAGGGCGGTAAGTCACATAGCGGATGGGCAGTGGAAAACCGTGTGCGGGTTTTTGCAAAATTACCGCGGGGGGCTTTCACTGGAGGTCTTTTCCCTTGGAGATCTTGTAGCCTCATGTGAGAGAATGGCTTTATTGGCTGGAAAGGAGTAACGGGGATGAACCTGGAAGAAATCGTACGCAATATTCGGCCGATCGGCGGCGAGTGGGTGGAAAAGGCGCGCGAGCACACCTCACGGCTTGCCATTCCTCCGCGCGCCCTGGGACGGCTCCACGAAATTTCCGAGCGAGTCTGTGGAATCGAAGAGACTTTGGAGCCCGATGTTTCGACAAAGGCCTTCATGGTGATGGCTGGCGATCACGGGGTGGCCTCCGAGGGGGTGAGCGCCTTTCCCCAGGAAGTCACCGGCGAAATGGTGAAAAATTTTCTTCGGGGCGGGGCGGGCATCAACGTCTTGGCGCGAAACGCCGGTGCGCGGGTCTTGGTGGTGGACATGGGAATCATTCCCGATATCGATCCCGGGTCTTCGGAAAACCGCAATATGTTTCACATTCGCAAGGTGGGGCGAGGCACGGCAAACATCGTAGAAGGTCCGGCCATGAGCCGCGCCCAGGCCGAGGAGGCTATCCTTAACGGTTTCAATCTCGCCTCCGAACTTTTTTCCGAAGGGGTTCGGATGATCGGCACGGGCGATATGGGAATCGGCAATACGACTCCATCGGCGGCCCTCGGGGCGGTGCTTGCCGGAAAACCGGTCGCTCGCATGGTAGGGCGGGGGACGGGAATAGACGATTCAGCCTGGGCCAACAAATGCGAAGTGGTGAAGCGGGCAATCGAGATAAATTGTGCCAAGGGTGCGGACGGTTTGGACGCTCTCGCCAAGGTGGGCGGCTTTGAAATCGGCGGCATTGCCGGGATAGTTTTGGCCGGTGCTTATCACAGACGTCCGGTGGTGATCGACGGCTTCATTTCGACGGCCGGGGCGCTGGTTGCCAATGCGTTGTGTCCGGCCGCGACGGGTTATGTTTTCGCCGGGCACTGTTCGGAGGAGTCGGGGCACCGCGGGATGCTCGAATACCTCGGGCTGGAGCCGATCCTCGACCTGGGGCTACGCCTTGGCGAAGGTACGGGCGCGGCCCTGGCGATGGGCGTGATCGAGGGAGCGGTGCGTGTCTTTAACGAGGTGCTCACTTTCGAACAGGCCGGGGTGACGAGTTCGGACACCGCCTGCGCGCCGGGGGTTTGATGAGCGGAGAAGGGCCCGAATCGGCCCGCGAGGCCAAAATAGTTGACAGGCTTGCGGCCATGTGGCGTCGATTTGCCGTTTCTCTTTGCTTTTTGACCATCTTTCGGTTGCCCGTTTCGGGGGAGATAACGGTCCGCGATTCGGGAAGAAGCTATGCGTTTTTCCCGGTCGTGGGTTTGCTTGTCGGTCTTGCGGCCTGCGCCACGGCCGTGGCGCTACGTTCGCTCATGCCTCCGCTTCTTCTTGCCGCCTGGGTGTGCGCTCTTACGACTTTGCTTACCCGGGGATTTCACCTCGACGGTCTGGCCGATCTTGCCGATGGGCTGGGCGGGGGCTATACGCCGCAAAGGCGGCTGGAGATCATGAAGGACAGCGCGACGGGAGCATTTGGCGCTCTGGCCCTCATTATCGACCTTCTTGTGAAGACTTGCGCCATCTACAGCCTGATCGAGACAAGAAGCTGGATCGTTCTGGCTGCCGTTCCGGCGCTTGGCCGTTTCGCCATTGTCGTGTGCGCCTATAAAAGCTCCTGCGCCCGGCCTGCGGGGCTCGCCCGGGCGGGGTTGGAATTCATTACGGGCGCATCGTTTCTTTTTGCGGCATTATCGGCGCTGTTTTTCGCGGTTTTGCCCGGTTTGAGGCAGGCGCCGATTTTGCTTGGCGGGGCCGTGGCCTGCGGCTTTTTTGTCCGGCGGCTCGCTCACCTGAGTCTTGGCGGGGTAACGGGAGACGTGTTGGGCGCAACGAACGAAATCACTGAGATTGTACTTTTTACACTGTCCGCCTGTTTATGGCGTTAGTTCGGGTTCCACTGAATATTTGCCGCTTATTGAAAAGAAGGACCTTGAGACGAGAATGCAAAGATCCACAAGGGTAAAGCTCCTGCTTATAGTGGCTGTGATTACTTTGCTGGTGAGGCTGCCCTTCTTTTGCCGCGATGTGGTGGATCCGGATGAAGGCACCTTCGTTCTTATGGGACAGGATATTTTGGACGGGAATCTGCCCTATGATAAGCTGTGGGATCTCAAGCCGCCTCTTTTATTCTGCTTTTTCGCGGCTACGATCGCGGTTTTCGGAAAATCTATTCCGGCTGTAAGATTTGGCGGGTTTCTTTGCGCATTGGCCGCGGCCTGGCTGATCTTTCTTTGTGCCGAGAGGGTGGGTGGAACTCGAGCAGGCTTTATGGCGGCCCTTCTTTTTATTTTCACTTCGACTCTTAGCGAGTCGGGGGCCGGAGCGGTTTCTGAAATTGTCGCGGTGGTTCCCCTGTCGGCGGCCATGTTGGTTTTGCTAAAAGACGAGGTTCGGTGGAAGGATTTTTTCCTGGCGGGTTTATTTATTTCCCTTGCGTGCCTGATCCGGCTCAACCTGTGTTACGTTGCGCTGGCGACAGGTCTTGTGCTGCCAAGCGGACGGTTTTTCCGTCCTCGTGCCGGGTTTTGGGCCAGGATATGTGGTTACGCCGCCGGGGGTGTCGTTCCGGTTCTCCTGGCTTTTATTCCCTATGTCCTTGCCGGGAAGGAACGCCTTTTTTCAACCGCGATGATCGACGCCCCTCTAAGTTATGCCAATTCCCAGATGTCCATGCTCGCTTCCATGCTCAAGTATATGCACACCACCTTCGAACCTCGCTTTTTTATGGCTTATTTTCCTGTTTTGATCTGCCTTGTTTGCGGAACGCCCCTATATCTTCACAGAATAAAGAAGATACCCGTTTTGAAGAAATCACTTTTGGCAACCCCGGCGGTTTTGGGGGCTGCGACCGCGGTGTCCATCTTGAAGAGCGGACCGGCTTTCGAGCACTACCTCATACAGCTTTTGCCATTTGCAGCCGTCATTTGCGCTTTTTTCATCGACTGTGCCCTGGAGACGAGATGGAAGCCTTTCATCCTGGCCCTTTCGATCCTCTATATGGTAGCGCCTCTGGGGCGAATCGCCCACGCCTACGAGCCCGTGTTGTCGCGGGCCATGGCGGGTGAGCGGCTGGTTTACGGACCGGCTTATGAAATCGCCCGGTATTTGAAAAAGGTCAATCCGGACAACAAGCCGGTGTATTTCATGGGTGCGCAGATGAGCGAATGGCTCCTTGGCGTCAAGCCCATTTGCAAAGAGGCTACCACCCCTAGCAACATAAGTCGAGAGTACTTGATGAAGTCACTGGATGGTCCGTCGGCGACCGCTTCTTTTGAACTGGCAGCCATCCTGCGCAAGAAGCCGGTCTTTATCGTGAAGCCTGCCGCCGTCTGGTACCTCATGGCTCACCCCAGGGCCTCGGAGCTTCTTTCTCAAGAGCTTTTCAAAAACTACGAACCGATCAGGGAAATTGGTGAATATGTTATTTTCAAACGATTTTAACGGCGGTGAGGGGAAAATATCCAGGCGGACCTGCTTTTTCATCCTCGCCGTTATTACCCTGGTGGTTCGTTTTCCATTCTTTTTTCCGGAAAACGATCTCGACGAGAGCACCTTCATTTTATTGGGACACGAAATTCTGAAGGGACATCTGCCCTCTGTGACTCTTTGGGACTTGAAACCCCCTCTGCTGTACGGCTTTTATGCCGTACTCCAGTTGATGGGCAAATCGATTCCAGTCGTTCGCCTGGCCGGATCGTTTTGCGTTCTCGGTGGGGCATGGTTTGTCTGTATCATGGGAGAAAAGGTCCGAAATTTACGAACGGGGTTGACGGCCGGCCTCCTTCTTATCGTGTATGCAACCCTTACCGGAGATGGGGCGACCACCAGCTCGGAGATCGTGTCGCTCCTGCCGGTATCGATCGCCATGTTTATCCTGCTGGGCGAAGAACGTGGAAAATTGGATTTTTTTCTTACAGGCCTTCTTATTTCCATCGCCTGCATGTTCAGGCTCAACCTGGCCTATGTCGCTCTTTTCGGATGCGTGTTCCTTGTGGCGGCACCCAAGTTAGTCAACTCGACGCTTTCCCCTGGCGCTCGCCTGGCGTCCTACGCCTGCGGCGGCGCGCTCCCCGTGATTTTGTCCATCTTGCCCTATTGGGTGGCGGGTAAGCTGGGGCTGCTTTATCAAACGTGTATCCGCGCCGCGCTGGCGTATTCGAACTCTCAGAAATCACCCGTTGCAATTCTGGTTGAAGATTTGCTGCGCTTTGGCCAATGGCACTATCTGTTGTTGCACTCCCTGATGCTTGTGAGCTTTTTGGGCGGTTTGACGCTAATCCTGGCCGGCTGGAAAAATTTTGAACAGCGGTCGAGAAAGAACTTGGCAACACTGATCCTTTTCATGATTGCGACCGGGATTTCGATTCTCAAATCGGGCGTGGCCTATGAACAGTATCTGATTCAGCTTCTTCCATTTTGCGCTGTCATTGCGGCCTTTTTCCTGGATCTGATTATGCAGAGACGGGCGGCTCCCTTGTTGGTCCTGATCTGTGCCGCCTGGCTGATCGTGCCGGCCGGCAGGGTAATTGCCGCTTATCGTCCGGTTATTGCCAGGGTTCGCGCCCACAGGTCGCTTTGTTACGGGCCGGGTTACAGGATTGCGGCCTATCCGAGGAAGAACAACCCCGATAACCGTCCCGTATTCATGATGGAAGAGGCTATCGTGTATTGGCTCGACGGCGGCTTGCCTTCGTCCAGGATATCCGCCCCATCCTTACAATATCGTCAGAGACTGTTTGCTGAAAACTATCGATGGACCCGCGGACACTCCCGAAGCGGAGCTTGAGAAAGTGTTTTTGAAAAAACCCGTTTATGTTGTCGAGCCGTTATATGTCGGTTATCTCAGTGGGCGCTCCGATGCTTTGAAGTATCTCAATTCCACGCTTTCCAACGACTATGTGCTTGTGCGTGTAATTGGAGATTTTTAGATTTTCAAGCGTTTCTGAGCGGGAAGCGTTGAGGCGGAATTGAAGGGTTGGTGTATGGACAGAAAGTTTGGCGCTCTGGTTTGGTGCTTGCCGATGTTGGTGATAAGCATCCTGGTGGCCATCGACCCGCGGCACAGAAGTGTGACCCCGCTCTATCACGGCGCGGCTGCGGCCTGGTGGGCCGGAAAAGAGCTTTATGAAGGCCCGGGCGGGATGAATTATCTGCCCCAATTCGCGGTGCTGTTTTCACCTTTCCACTGGCTGCCCGTGCCGATTGGCGATATTTTGTGGCGGTGGTGCGAAGCCGGGCTGCTTGCCGTGGGAGTCTGGAGCCTGTGTGGAGAGGTGAGTGGGGAGCAGGGGACCGCTTCGCCCTCTTTTCTCCATGTTTCCCTTTTGACCATGCCGCTTTGCCTGGGGGCGTTGCGAAACGGGCAGGCCAACGCGATGCTTGCCGGGCTCGGGCTTTGCGCGGCAGCCTGTATTGCGCGGCGCCGGTGGTGGTGGGCGGCGGCTTTGATGGCGCTGGGCATGGGGGTAAAACCTTTGGGGATCGTTATGGTTTTGCTGGCCGCGGCCTGTTATGCGCCGCTTCGCCTCAGGCTTGCGGCTGCGATCGTCGCTCTTTTCCTGTTGCCTTTCTTGTTTGCGCCTGCCGGGTATGTAGCGGGGCAGTTCCATGCATTTTTCGCCAATATCGGACAATGCGCCTCGGTCCATCAGAATCGGTTCGCCGATATCGGCGGAATCCTCAGGACCTTTGGTTGGGATTTGGCCGGAAGGGCATCGGTTGTTGTCCGGTTTGTGGCCGGGTGGGGTTTTCTGGCATTGTGGGTGGCGGGGGGGCGTCGCTTGGGGGAACCCTTTCGCGCCATGTGGCTGCTTGCTCTGACGGCTTCCTTCCTGATGCTGTTCAATCCGATGAACGAAGCCAACAGCTATGTGATTCTCGCGCCGGCTTTGGGGCTTTGGGCCGTAGCCGCGCTAAGGCTGCCGGCGATGCGCGGGTTCGGATGGCTAACGGTTGCAATAAGCCTGTCGATGAGCCTTTTACCAAACATCCTGCACCCGGTTTTAGGCAACAATTTCGCCATTTTCTGGCACCCGATGACGACCGCTTTATTTATCGGGATGCTGGCCTGGTTGATACTTGGAAAAAAACAAACCTGGCGTGAGGCCACGCTCGGACAGGGACAGGGATAGTTTTTTTCGAGTTTAGAAGAGGTTTTCCATGGCTTCATCACCACATGTGAGCTTTTTACTCCCCTGCTACAACGAATCGGCGGTGGTTTGCGAAACGTATCGCCGGGTGAAAGCGGTTGCCGACGCCCTGGGGAGAATTTATGAGATTGTTTTTGTCAACGATGGTTCCACAGATGAGACTCTCGGGCAGATGCTCGGGCTGAGCCTGGTTGATCCGGCGATAAAGGTGATCGACCTTTCGCGCAATCACGGCCATCAGCTCGCTCTTTCGGCCGGACTTCAATATTGTTCGGGAGAGCGCATCCTGATCATGGACGCAGACCTTCAGGACCCGCCCGAACTGCTGCCGGGGATGCTCGAGTTGATGGACCAAGGGGCCGACGTCGTCTATGCGCAGCGCCGGAGCAGGCCCGGAGATGGCTTGGCGAAGCGCCTCGCCTGCTCTGTATTCTACCGGTTCCTGGGCATGCTCACCGATGTCCCCATCCCGGTCGATACGGGCGATTTTCGTCTAATTTCGCGGCGGGTGCTCGATATTATTCTCCAGATGCCCGAGCGCCACCGGTTCATCCGGGGCATGGTGAGCTGGGCGGGTTTTCGGCAGACTCCCATTATGTACGACCGGGATGGCCGGTTTGCAGGAAAGACCAAATATCCCTTCCGGCGGTTGATGCGGCTCGCACTTGACGGCATCGTGGCTTCGTCGGTGCGCCCCCTTGCCCTGGCCAGTTGGGCCGGGCTGCTCTTCGCAGCGGGGAGCCTTGCGCTTCTTGTCTACATACTGTGGTCATGGCTGTTTGTGGGCAAGACCCCGCAGGGCTGGGCAAGCCTCATGATGGTCGTGACCGTTATGGGAAGTATTCAGTTGTTCGTGCTGGGGATCATCGGCCAGTACCTGGGGCGAATGCACGAACAGGTGCGCGCTCGCCCGATTTTTATCGTCCGCGATGTTTTCGTGCAAGGCCGACCGGTGGGATTGGAATACGAAAAAAAACAGGCGGGCAACAGGTGACGCAGAGACGGGAAAGGTGTCCATACGGGGAAAAAGCTTTTATATTCGGAGGCTTTTGCATTTGCCTGGTCACCCGGAAATTTTTTTTGAAATGTTTTTTACAAAATTTAATTTGACTACCCGACAAAATTGTTATAGGGAGGGAGACGTGGTGGCTTATGCCGAGAGGGGCAAAAAAGGCGCGAGTCGCTACGGTTGATTAACCCGGCAGGGTCGGCGGTTTTTTTCTAGTCCGGCCTGCCAATACAGGGCTGAAAGGGGGTGGTGGGGTAAGTCGTCCGATAGCGGGCGCAAAGCAGAACCAGTTGGAGGGGTGCGATTAACGGGCCCTGCTTTGTTATAATGTTGGTTTTTCACTTCGAGGAGGAAGAGATGAAGAAATTTTTTATGGCGCTTTGTGTTTGCCTCGCCGTGTTGACGATGGTCAGCACCGCTTTTTCGGAAGAACTCTGGGACTGGCATTTGCGTGGCGCCGACGAAGGTCTGGCCGCTGGCGCTCTGCCACCTCCGGGGCTGTATTTTATCAATGATTTCTACTGGACCGGCAACTGGAACCTGTATAATGCGAGCGGCAATGCTACAGCCGGGGCCAAACTGATGGGCTTTGTCGATGTTCCCATCCTGTTGTGGAACCCGGGCCTTTGCCCCATTCTGGGCGCAACTTATTCGGCCGCCATTGCCCAGCCTTTCGACTCGACTGCTTTCAAGGTGAATGCCCTGGCTGGCTCCACCAGCGCTCTGGGCACCACACAGAGCGGCAACGGCAACCAGTGGGGCGCGTATAATACCGTTCTGGTTCCGTTCATCCTGTCGTGGGAAATTCCCTGCGACCTGCATGTGTCCGCCTCTCTTGCAGTCGGCTTGAACGATGGAACGACTTCCACCGGTAACAGCTATGCCGACCTTGAGGCAACCCACTTTGCTGCGGACAAGCTCACAAGCAAAGACCAAACCAACATTTACGCTTGGTCGAGCAACAACAACTACACCTTCACACCTACTATTGGCATCAGCTGGCTCTACGGCGGTTGGAACGCCAGTGTTGAATTGATGTACACCTTCTGGACCAAGGACACTGATATCGACTATCAGAACGGCGACCAGTTGGCGATCGACTACACGTTGACCTACACCTGCGGCAAATGGACCTTCGGTCTTGGCGCGGAAACTGAAAACCAGATCTATAATGACAAGGGTGTAAGCGGCGCCGGCATCTACCAGACGCTGTACGGCACCGAGAATAGAAACGTAACCGCAGGCCCGATCATCGGCTACAATTTTGGCCCCTGCAGCCTGCTGTTCACCTACAACTTTGCCATTTCGACCACTTCCGACGTTGGTGGCGACTGGGCCATGATGCGCCTCGTTGTTCCCCTCGGAAATCCGTACGACTGGTACAAGTAGTAGTCTCCAGATCGACGAATCATGGTGTTGGGCTCCCTCGGGAGTCCAACTCTACGGTTTAAAAAGAGCGCCGCTGTTTATCAGCGGCGTTTTTTTGTGAAGAAGCGCTTCGTTGGTTTTCTTTTGCTGCCCCGAGTTGTCGAACCCGTCCCATCATCGGGGCAAACGCATGATATTGGCGATCCTGAGCATCGGGGGATCAAAAACCGTGCACTTGATGAGGCATGAGGTATCGAAGCTCCGGCCCCCGGGGAGCACCCGGAGGTCGGCTTCGACTCTGTAGTGTCAGGCGGTATTTCCCTTTCTTCCCGCCCATTAAGACCGGAGGTATTCTACCCACCGGAAGCGCCACCGATTGTGCCCATGGGAATCGGGGCGGTGGGGCCATAGTGAAAAGCTCCCTGGCAGCTGGAATTCAAGGGCGGAACCACGGCCGCCGAGCAATTGCCGGTACATGACGACAGGTTGATGCGAGGCAGACAGCTCAGGCACTGCGCGTTGGCGCTAGCAAAGGCGCCGCTCACAAGCACCATGGCCAGAGCCAGCCCCACAACCAGTTTTTTACTCATTTTCATCAACATTATTTCCACCTCCTGCATTGGTCAGGGTTCGATTGCGCTCGTCGAGGTCCATTTGCTTTTGAGAGCGCCGAACACTGTTAGGAACAACTTAACGTCACCCTTTTGCCCTGTCAACCGCACGAAAGTCTCGAACTTCGAGCTGTCTTGCACACAAGGCGCGGGTGTGTTGAATAATGTAATGATATCAATCGATTGTAATTGCAGTGCCCAATTAAAACCTTTGTGGCTTTGATTAATTTGCCTTTTTTTAGCCGCAGGCGCAAGGCTTTGCCGCTTGTATGTTCACTTGACATCACCTCTCGGGTAACTAATTTTTTCAGTGTCCAAGAGTGAAGGTGATTTTGGCATGGAGCAGGAGCGATTTTTCGATGGAAACGGCAGGCAGAGCTGCAAGGATTGATTTCAAAAAGTTCTTTGGCGACTTCTGCGGCGTTCTCAGGTCGAAAAGGGGTGATATACCCGCCATTTTAGTTTTCGGTGTTTTGCTGGCGTTAGATCTCAGGGCGGTATTGCGGTCGGCGAGGCTCTTGATGCCTCTTCACTTTTTGAACAGTGTCGTATTTCTAAACGGTGTGCTGATGGTCGGATATTATGCCATGCTGGTTGGCATCTATTTGACCAGAAGCGTGGCGGGGGTGACAACGCGACTCTTTCTGGCCAAAGCGATTGCCTTTATCGCCACCTTTTTGCCCTTCGCCGTCCCCATGCTCAGCGATTCGGAGCCTGCCGGGGAGATCAACCTCATAGTTTCGAGCCTTTTGCTTTTTTTTGCCATGATTTTCACCGTGGTGGCTCTGGGCTCGCTTGGAAGAAATTTCAGCCTGATTCCGCAAAGCAGAAAACTGGTTACAAGGGGTCCATATCGGCTGGTGCGCCATCCCGTGTACGTCGGAGAAATACTGGGCGCTTTGGGGCTGACGGTGTGGGCGGCCTCGATAGCCAAGACTTTGGTTTTTTTGTTGCTGGTGGGTCTTGAGGTTTATCGGGCGTTGCAGGAAGAAACGCTTCTGAGGGAGGTCTTTCCGGAATATGAGGAGTATGCGGCCAGGACGAAGCGGTTTATTCCGGGAATAATTTAGGGGCGGCGGATTGTTTGATTATGCTCAGATGGCCAGGGTTTCGAGGTATTTGCGGTATAGGCCGTCGGCTGAGCGGCCTATTGCCGTGGGGAAAGACTTTTCAATGGCAAGGGATATCTGGGTGGTGCTACGAAAGCGCTTTATCGGATCTGTTGCGAGGCAGTTCATGACCAGTTCGTTTAGTTCCTCGGGGATCTCCGAGCGCCAGACCCTGGGCGGGGTCGGGTATTGTTCACAATGTTGGATTTCATATTCTTCGAAAGAAGAAGCTTTGAAGGCCGGGACGCCGGTGAGCATCTCATAGAGGAGGGCGCCGAAAAGGTAGATATCGGTAAAGATGGGAGGCCGTTTGCGGGCGAGATAGATTCTGAACTGTTCGGGCGCCCTGTAGGCAAGGTGGGGCAGGGGCAGTTGCCTGAGATCGGCGAGCGCGGGAGCGGCTTTTTCAATTTCTTTCCAGAGGCCTCCATTGTAAATTTTCAGACGCGGCTTGTCTTTGCCGAGAAGAATGCGCGAGGGGCGCAGATCGAGGTGGAAAACATTGCGTATCTGGCCGTCGGGAGCCATGTGAAGGTGCAGATCTCCCAGGGCCTCGAGCATGAGGTAGCCGAGTCTTACGGCCAGGGGGATGGGCATTGGGGCCGATCCTTCGGAAAGCAGGTCGCAGAGCGAAAGGGGCAAGTGTTCGCGCACGATGAAGAATTGTCCTTCAAGGCTCGCAAGATCGTAAATCCTGGCCAGATAGCGGGAATTGATCGATATCTGGCTTTTTGTCCAGGCCGTCAACTTTTCGAGCGGAATGGCGTCCTTCAGCCGTTCGGTCAAAGCCTGACCGGCGAATTTCCTGCCATGCCCATCCTGGAGTTCGACGATACGCGAACTCGATCCAATATAGAGGAAATCGGTCACTTTATAGGCATGGGCAGCCCCGGACAGGGGATTGCCCTTCGCGTCGGTCCAGGACGTGAGAGTGCGACCGATAATGGGATCGGCGAAATAGGAGTCCAGGGAAAGCACGGAGGGATTGTTGACTTCGGAGAGGGGCGGCTCCGGCAGCCCGGTCGATCTGGCTGCCGCCAGCCCACCGGCAACTTCTTTTTTCTGCTCCTGGGAGCATTTTGCGATTTTTGCCAGAATTGATTTTTTAAGGTCCCGACCAAGATTGGGGTCCGCATAGACACGCTGGTAGAATGCGAATGCCTGCTGCCACTTTTGCAGCTTTGCGGCACAGTCGCCGCATAATTGCCAGCATTTTAACGGCTCGATGCCCTGTTCGGCGGCCTGGCTCAACTGCTCCATGGCTTCCCGCCAAAACTGGCCGTCGACCAAGGCCAGGCCATAGCTGTAGAGCTGGCGCGGGTCGGCTGTCGCGGGTTGGACCTCGGTAGGCGGAGTTTGTTCTAATTGAGCGCCATCGGGCGATTGCGACGTTTGAGGTACAGGGAAGACGATGGGCGAGGATTTTTTAGAAAGCTTCGGGTCGGTTTTTGCAGGGTGGGGCGCTTCGGTATCCCTGGGCTTCAGTTTGCCGGCGCAGAGGGCGATTTTTTCCTTTAACTCATTTATTGAATCCTGGCCAAGAGTTTGGTCTGAATAGACTCGCCGGTAAAAGCCGAGAGCCTGCTGCCACTTTTGCAGCTTTGCGGCACAGTCGCCGCATAATTGCCAGCATTTTAACGGCTCGATGCCCTGTTCGGCGGCCTGGCTCAACTGCTCTATGGCTTCCCGCCAAAACTGCCCGTCGATCAGAGTCAGACCATAGTTGTAAAGCTGGCGTGGGTCAGCTGGTGCGGGTTGAGCCTCCTCGGCAGTCGGAGTTTCTTTTAATTGAGCGCCATTGGGCGATTGCAGCGTTTGGGGCGCAGGGGAGACGAGGGGCGGATCGGCCGGGGGGGATTTTCCCGAGGGTTTCGGAACCGCTTTTGCCGGTTGGGGCTCCGCGGTATCTTCAACCTTCAGATGCCGGAAGCATTTTTCGATTTTCCCCTCGATGGCTTTGCCGGAGTCTTCGCCAAGATTTTGGTCCGAATGGACTCGCTTGTAAAATGCGAGAGCCAGCTGCCATTTTTTGAGCTTAACGGCGCAGTCACCGCACAATTCGAAGCATTTGAGGGGTTTGACCCCCAAGTCGGCGGCCGTCTTCAATTCCTTTAGAGCTTCTTCCCAGAACTGACCCTCAATTAGTGCCAAACCGTAGTTGTAGAACTGGATCGGGTCAATCTCCTTGAACTCGTCGAGCGAGACGGCGTTTTCCGCCGATGGAGTATCCCCGATAGTGAGCAGAGATTCGGCATATGAGCGAATCTCCTCTTTAGCCGTTGGAGGCAGATCTTCGAGTTCGATTTGGCCAAGTATATTCTTGACGGTCTCCTCGATCCCGTCGGTCAACCCCTGCTCAACGTAGACGCGGGCTTCGGACAATCGAGCAAAGAATTCCTTTACCAGTTGTTCGGGCGGCATTAGTCACCTCTGTGAAAGCCTGCCGGGGCAGGCATCACGCTAACGGCTCAGCTTGAGTTGCCGCAGAATCCGCCGGAGAACTCTGCGGGCCGCGCAGATCGAAAAATGGGATCATGAGACGCGACTTGGTTTTGGATAAGGGATCTTCCTCAGGCGAGGACTCATCGGCTATTTGCGCATCGGAGATGAAGTTTAGCGCATCGCAAAAGATAATTCGGTGCGTTTGCCCGTCGCTCGCCAGAACAGCCAACGGCCCGATCGTCGTGGTATCGCCGACAAGGCCGAACCCTGAGGGTTGGAACCTGTAAGACTTCAGTTCTTCAAGATCAAATTGGCTCCAATGGGCCAGAAGTCCGCTTTTAAGGCCCCCGAAGACAGGCTTGAAATCGTATAGAGTGGCAAATCCACGCTTTAAAACCTTGCGGCCCATTCTGCGGTTGGAAGGCACAATTTTGAGAACGCTGGAGGCCGGGAGTGCAAACCATTTTCCGCCAGACATTATCAGGCATGAGTCGGCGCGGTGCACGAAAGGCTCAGCGGGAGCCGCCGGCGGAGCGGTATCCTCCATGGTCTCGGGTTGATCCTCGTACAAGGCTTGGGCAGGGGAAACCGCGCCGGGTTGAGTCGGGATGTCCGCGGGGCTCTGAGCGCCAACCTCGGGGGGAGCCCCGGAGGAGAGTTCTCGTCTGGCTTTTGCGGCCAGGGCTTTTTGCCGCAGATTCTGAAACATCTGCAAAAGGTCATGAAGCCTCTGTTTTTCATTCGGCCCCGCTTCGGCGCCCATGAGGACCATGTGGGCCAACAGCCCCTGGGAATCACGAATGAGTTGGACGAGCTTGCTGTTGATCGCGCCGGGCTTATCGAGAAGCCTCTTGAGAACGACCTCCAAAATTTTGTAGACCGCCTTCGAATCCTGCGACTGCGACGCCATCGGCGCGAGCAGTTCGAGGGCTCTGATGAATCTGAGAAGATTTTCCTTGTTAAAATCCCAGTCGAGGCTGAGGTATGCCGCATTGAACTGTTCAATGAGTTCAGAGATATCCGAATTGAAATCTGAGTGTAGTGCGGCAACCTCCGCGTTGTCGATTCGCATCCGAGAGGACTCGAGAGTGGGAGCGGCCTGAGCCTCAGTCGTGAATTCGTCTTCGCTCAGACTCAAGCCCCGTTGGGCGGGAGCGCCGAAGAGCGTATCCGCGGAAGCCGATGAACTGGAGGAAGACTCAGTTTGCCCGAAGGGGACGAAGAGTTTGTCGATCTCATTTTCGATTGCGATCTGAGTGGCATCGATATTCAACTCGGGTTCGACGCCGCAAAGCGGATCGTCACCGGGGGCACGGGGGGGCGAAGGGGCTGGAGCACTGGAGGGTTCTTCCCCCGCGGAGGAAAACCACGATGAAGAATCGGAGGGGTGTGAAGGGACAAAAAGTTTGTCAATCTCGCTGTCTATTTCACTCTCGAAAGTCGTTTGAGAGGCGTCGAGATGAGGGGGCTGTTCGGGTGTGGCCGAGAGCACGTCCTGCTGTGGGGAGAGGTCTGGAGTGGAAGGCGCGGTGTCGATTGGCCCCGAGGAGGTTGAAACAGGGGGGGAAGCGTCCCGGGGGCGGGAATCGACGAAGAGCTTGTCGA
>JAJYDE010000099.1 GCA_021777755.1 Deltaproteobacteria bacterium | reverse complement strand
TCCGATCTGGCTCTTTTTATTGACCATGAACCGGTCATTTGTTATCGTTTTCGATGCTGGAAAATCGATACGATGACTTCAATATCAAAACCGGGAACAAAATGGACGTCTCAAATCGAAAACCGAAGGAACTCCGTGGAATAGGCGCCCTCTTCAGCGACGTGGAACGTAAGGACCTTTTCCGGAAATATCTCCATTTTCTATGTTGGGTGGAACTGGGCATTCTCATCACCTGCTGGCTTTACCAGATTGGCGACAGCGGCGAACATTCCGCCTTTCCCTGGCGGCTCTATTTTCTTATCGCTTTTCTTGCCCCCGTCGCCATTACCTTCCTGACCGGAACCATAGTGGTGGGTTTTAACAAGTATTTTACCGAAACCGATGTCGAACCGGAGCAATCAACGGGTGCGATCACGCCGGCAGGAGGCAATGGCAGGATCGAGCGGTTGAGCAGGATGGTCGCCTGGGTGCAAAGGCTTCCGTTTTTGGCGCTTCTTCTGCTGCTTGGCGCCGGGGTGGCGATTTTCTACAAGCTCGACGCCATTATATCGCTGGCCGGAACCATCGGCGGCAGATCGGTGGAGATACTTCTGACCTGCATCGGGGTGATTTTGTTTTTGGGAGCCATTTTCGGGCTGATCCTGATCATCCTCAACTACAAGCTGCGCAAGACCGCCATGGAATACGAGTACAAGTCGCAGGTGGCCGAAAAGTTCGGCCTGGTGATTCTGGAAGACAATACGGTCATGAACAGCTCGGGAAAACTCCTGGTAAACGGGGTCAAGTTCAAGAAGGCGGCCGAGTTTCTGCCGGAGCCCTCGGATGAAACCAAAGCGCTGGAAGCAAAGACCGAGGAGGACTTGTGCGTCGATTCGGTCGGCGTTGCCGCCGCCGGTCGGGATAAATGAACCTCCCTGGAAAAGATCTTTGTCAACTGGCATTTGACTATATCCGCCTGCAGGGCTTGCTAGCCCCGGGGGACCATGTTTTGGCGGCCGTTTCCGGCGGCCCGGATTCGGTGGCGCTTCTGGGGGTTTTGACCAAGCTGCAAGTCGGCCTGGCTCTTGAGCGCATTACGGTGGTCCATTTCGACCACGGACTTCGGGGGCGGGAATCCGACGAGGACAGGCAATTCGTGGCGGCTCTGGCGCGGGCCGAGGGGCTCGATTTTCACTGGGCGCGGGCCGATGTGGCCGGTTTTGCGCGAAACAAGAAGATCTCGATCGAAATGGCCGCCAGGGAGTGCAGACGCTCCTTTTTTTTGAAAACCGCCGCCGAACTCAAGGCCGATAAGATTGCCCTGGGACACACCGCGGACGACCAGGCCGAAGAGGTGCTGCTGAGGATCTTGCGGGGGACCGGACCGGGGGGTATCCAGGGCATGTCCGCCTCGACCGCCCAAGGGATCATCCGACCGCTTCTTTTCGCCACCCGCGAAGCGATTCTTGAATACCTGAAGGATGGCGGCAGGCAGTTTAGAAACGATTCGACCAATTTGGTGCCTTCCTGCCAGCGAAACTTTCTGCGTCTCAAAGTGTTTCCGCTCCTCAAAGAAGCCTTCAATCCGCAAATCGGATCGACCATCACGCGCTGCGCGGATCTGGCGCGCGAGGAGGAGTCCTGGTGGGACTCCCAAATCCGGACCCTTTGGGACGATTTATGCCTGGAGACCGCTCAACACCGGTGCGCCCTTGATTTCGAGGGGGTAAGAGGTCTGCATCCGGCCCTTGTGCGCCGTATCCTGCGTTTTGGCATAAACCTGGTGAAGGGAAATCTTTCGGGCGTGGGCTACGTCCATCTGGAAGCCCTGAGCGATCTGGTCTTTTCGGGCAGAAGGGGAAAGACGGTTGAAATTCCCGGAGGGCTGGAAGCGGTTTTGCGGGAAGACAAACTTTTGATCGCCTCAAAGGATTGTTGCGTGCCAGGGATTTTGCCTAATGAGACGCTTTTCATCGATTCTCCCGGCAGCTATGCTTTCGGAGGCTTTCGTTTCGAGATCGGGCCGCTCGGGGCGGATTTGGGGCCCGCCCCGGATCGCGATTGCATCCGAATGGACAATGAAAAGCTCAAATGGCCGCTCCATTTGAGATATCGAAGACCCGGCGACCGGTTTCATCCCCTGGGCATGGTCGGGAGCAAAAAACTCAAGGATTTTTTTATCGACCGCCGCGTCCCCGGACCTCGGAGGCAGGCGGTGCCACTTGTTTGCGACAGCGAAAAAATCTGTTGGGTCGCGGGGATGAGAATGGACGAAAGGGTGAAGGTCGATTCCGCTACGAAGCAAATTGTCATGGTGAAGCTTGTGCGCCCTTGACTTCGGCTTCGGAGATTAATAGAAGCGGAAACTGAAACCGTGGCAACAGGGATGGTTTGAAGATTTCCGCCGGCATGAACCGAAAGGACTTGGAATGAAGAACTGGGTTTTTCTTTTTCCCGGCCAGGGCTCTCAATATGTGGGAATGGGGCGCGAGTTTCACGACAAATACAGTGAAGTGCGGGAGCTGTTCCAGAATGCCAACGATATCCTGAAAATGGACATAACAAAGCTCTGCTTCGAGGGACCCGAGGATGTGCTCGTTTTGACCGAAAACGTCCAGCCGGCCATGACCGTTGTGAATCTGGCCTGCCTTACCGTATTGCGGATGCATGAGATCTATCCCGCGGCGGCCGCCGGTCACAGCCTGGGCGAGTACTCGGCCCTGTACGCCGCCGGGGTGCTGAGCCTCGAGGACACTCTCAAACTCGTCTTGAACAGGGGGAAGTTCATGCAGGAGGCGGCTATTGTCGAACCAGGGGGTATGGCCGCCATAATGGATCTGGAAGAGGAAAAGATTCGCGAAATCTGCACCCTTTCCGGAGCCGAGATCGCCAATATAAATTGCGTCGAGCAGATCATAATCACCGGTCCCCAAGTCGAGGTAAACAACGCGGCGTCGATGTGCGAAAAGGCCGGGGCGAGAAAATGCGTCAAGCTCAACGTCAGCGGCCCCTGGCACAGCCGATGTATGGAATATGCCCGCGACAAGTTCGAGCCCATTCTTGGAGAGTGCGAATTCAAAAATCCTCAAATCCCCATCGTAAACAACGTGGACGGCCAAATTCCGGGCAGCGGCTCCGAGATACCCGGCAAGTTGAAGCGCCAGATCTGCGGCTCCGTGCTCTGGCGCCAGTGTGTGGAGCGGCTGATCGGGGCGGGGTTCACCGATTTCGTCGAAGTGGGCCCCAAAAAAGTTTTGCGCGGTTTGATGAGAAGAATCGATCGAAGCGCCAAGGTGTT
Organism: Deltaproteobacteria bacterium; assembly: GCA_021777755.1. Lineage (GTDB taxonomy): Bacteria > Desulfobacterota > Syntrophobacteria > Syntrophobacterales > Syntrophobacteraceae > SbD1. The sequence goes on along the minus strand of JAJYDE010000099.1, from coordinate 919 downwards.
GAACGTAGAAGACGACGCAAGCCTTGCGGCCTTCTTGCAGGCGAACTGATCGCCGCGCGGTTGTCGGACGGGGGAACTCTTCGTTCATCCGAGGCCCTCACTTATGCCGCCTCCAGATTGGATCGGAAGCCGGGTGCGCCATACTCCTTCGCAGAAGGCGGGGGGGCTGGCGGTTGGATAACTTTTGCGGAAGCTGAAATAAAATCGGGAAAACACACCATGGTTTCCGGCCTGGCCGGGTGGAAAAGGGAAAGACTCCCGGTCGAAGAAAACACCAACTGGATCTCTGTGGTTCCCGACTGGATTTGCCAAATTCTCTCTCAGTCCACCTACCGGCTGGACAAAGTGAAGAAAATGCCGATCACGGAGTCGGATATTTTTTGGCTTATGGACCCGCTCTATAGAGTCCTTGACGCATACAGGATGGAATCGGGCAAATGGGTTGCTTCGGGTAGCCTTTATGAGGATGACAAGGTACGAGTTGAACCTTTTCAGGAAATCGAGTTCAGGCTCGGGGATATGTGGCTCGGGTTGACATAAGGTCACTTCCCGGACCCCGGCGCGGCCTTCGTTCCCGGTTCTGGGCGGCCTCGGGCGATGCGGGACAATTTCGACGCTCAACGAAACCGGCCGATAATCCAGAGAGCCGATCTTTGGAGCGAGCCGAAGCTTTGACAGGAGTTTAGCCGCTAAAGGGCAAAATGTTCTATTTTTCCTGTAAGTTCATGTAGTTGCACCATGCAAACCTGTAAGACCCTGCTACATTCGACAACCTTTTTATCAGTAATACTTAATAAAAGCGCATAATTGTATACGATTAGCATTGACATACGTAAGACCCTGTTATATCCATGATCTCACTATGGCGCACCTTCATAAAAAAATAAAAAACGGCAGGCCCTATTACTACGTCCGGGAG
>JAJYDE010000018.1 GCA_021777755.1 Deltaproteobacteria bacterium | reverse complement strand
GGGGGGGTGCGCAAAATGGTTGTTTGATAAAAGATTAAGATGTAGTGCCACTGGCGGAATCTTTAAAGCCTAACTTATTGTTATTGTTTTTTGTTTTTTCATGCGTGTTAAACTTGGGCTACGACCGTAATCTTTTTGGGCTTCTCGACGGTGGATTGAATGCTCGCGCAGTAAATTGACGAGAGGGAAAAAATCACCGCCGCGGCGGCAACGGCCGCGATAAAAATCCTTTTCCACAAGCCCATGGCGATTTTCCTTATGACTCTGGTGCCTTTCAAAAATCGGAGCCGGGGGCTCTTCCCGTCCCCCCGCACTCCGGCCTTCCAGGTGGCGCGGTGGTTCAATTGCCTGTCGAAGTTTTGACATGCCCCCGGGGGATGCAAGACGAGGCACCTCCATTGGAGACACGGCCAGGATACAATTCCAAACCCATGGCTGAACATTCAAACAACGTCTATATTTAGCAAGATTTGTGCTCAAAGCTGCGGCCCATGCCGGTATGCTTATCGGTGGCGAGGTTTTGAGGACGTATTTGCAGGAGCGACCGGCGAAAGCCGGCGCGGAGGTCACCTGATTATTTCCCGGTCTTCAACAAGGCATCGAGACCGGCAAAGGGACTGTGGGTAACCGAAGGTCTTTTATCCTCTTCGGGCGCCGCCTCATCGCACCATTCTCCATCCAAAAGCCGGGAATGTTCGTTGTCGTGGCAGAAAAGGCACAGGAGTTCCCAGTTGCTGCCATCGGGTGGATTATTGAAATGGTTGTGGTCCTTGTGATGAACGGTGAGTTCCCGAAGGCGCTTGCCCCCGAATTCACGCCCGCATTTGGCGCACACCCACGGGAAGAGCTTGAGCGCTCGTTCCCGGTAGGTCTTCTCAAGCTCGTTTTGCTTGTCCCTGCCTGCCATTATATTTGCTCCTTCTAAAACGACAGTATAAATGTATTTGACAAGCCGGTGGAAGTCAACAGCATCGCGGCGTCAAGGCTTGCAGCTTTCAACGTACTCTCCCGGATTGCCGCTTCCCTCCACCCACCAGGAGGTGCCGCAGATGGCCGGGAGCCTGTTTGCGGACAGATTGACGTCGTTTATCTGGAGCAGCTCTTGAGCCGCGGGCGCTCCGAAGTCTGTAACGATCCAGGTCAGGTAGCCGCCGTACTTGCTGCTTTCGCAGGTGGAGCAGGCGCCCCAGAAGGGACCCGATGTGCCGTACTGGCCGTAGATGTAATACATCTTGTCGGCCTCGCCGGAAAAAAAGACATTGCCGTCATAGCTCCAGATCTTGCCGAAGAACGGGTGATAAAAGAAAACAGGCGGATCGGGGCTGTCGGCCCAGACGGGGAAATCGGTTTGCTGCCAGTCTCCGGCAACCGAAGCGGTCGCCTGCCCGCTTCCCCATTGAGTGTGAAAGGCGTGAATGGCAAGACCTCCGTAATACCATTCGACATAGTAGGGCAGCGGATAGCCTATCGAGGTATAGAAATAAAGGTCGTTTTGCGACGTGGTGTCAATCGTACCGTCAATATTGCTCAGGATTCGCGTGGAGTCCGAGGCGCCCGTCAGCTCTCTTACCCGCTTTCCCATAAAATCATCAGGGGCTTCGGCCAAAGTATGGGCGCGGCTCCAGACGACCCCGTCGGACGAGACTCGCAGGCGCAGTTCCTGGTGGGCCGAACTGGACGGATCCTGATCCTTTTCCGAATAATTGTAAATCGATACGAATTGGTTGCCTGCCATGTCGTATTTGACTTCCCCGACAGCCCAGACACCAGAGCCGCTACTGTCGAGGTAGCCAGGGTTGTTTTCGTAGGGATAGGGGGAAACCACATTTTCCGAAAGGGCGCCGGGCATGGAAAAAGTCGGATCATTTGCCGCCGATATGCGCAGCTGGATGTGATCCGGGTTTGAGCTGTCGTAGTAATAGACATAAAAGCGGCCGTCGTGGACCAGGGCTTTCGGCGTTCCCGCACCCCACGAGTTGGATTGAGGATCGTACATTGTAATGACCGGTCGGGCGTTCTTTATTTCGTGGAGGTTTGCCCGGCCGTGGGCCGCGGCCGCGGTTCGACTCCACAGGCTGGTTTCCTGCCCGGTTTTTTCGTCATAGGAATTTCCCTGGTAGTAGTAGTAGGGGCCTGTAATGGCTTTGGCGCGCGCCAGATAGATTGCGTTGGGAGGAGGCGCGCTGCCGGACCACCGGCTGTAATCGGTCCATTCCATGTACATGTAGTAGTAGCCATTTTGACAGGTGATCGAATCGGTATCGCCACTGGCGATGATTACGGGAGGAGACCATGAGCGTCCCCGGTTTTTGGAAAATGTCATCCGCACGACGTCGCCCGGATAGGCCGCCGGGTTCACCAGCCATTCGGGGCCCCGGCGCAATGAGCGCGAAGGCAGGCCCGGCTCTCCCCCATAACTGATGTACCAGCTGTTTCCCGACTGCAGAAAGGAGCCGTAAGTGGCGCCAAAAGAGTTTTGCTGTTGGGGATTTACCACGGTTTGGGGAAGATAGGAGATGTTGCCCGCCAAACCGGGAACGGCGGCGGCATCGGAGACTGCGAAAATCAGGAAGGCCAAAGCGAGAAACAAAATCCGTGGGACACGACCATTTACTTCTAAAACCGAACACATGACTATCACCTGCAGAGAATACCTACTGACATGAAAAAAGCATGGTGAGAGGCCCCCCCCCCCCCGCCCGGTTCGACCAAAGAGGGGACCGCGGACAAACTCGGTGGTTTGCCCCGATTTTCACCATGAGCGGTTCGAATTCTTCTAAGCTCGCGTTTGCGTTTCATTTCTAATTAGCAAAGTTTGCGCCATGACGACAGGAAAATGTTTGTCTCGGTACCGGGGCGGAGCGAGAAGTGCTGTTGATGAGGGCAACCGAGTAAAAAATCGGGAACCGGTAGTGGCACAAATTCGCACTTGGTCCGGGGCTTCCTCGGAGGCCGATCTGGCGGAGCGCATAAGCCGATTTGATCCCGGCCTTCGCTCGTGACGATCCAAACTGAAAATACTTGTTTTTTCAGACTCTGTTGGTATAGTGAAAGCTTTGAAAACTATACGGTGGACTTGTTTCGGGAGAATCGAGGATGGAGGCGATGAAGATCGTGGTGATGTCGGACACCCACCTCGCACAACCCGACGACGAATTCAAAGCCATATGTTCCCGGTTCTGCGAGGACGCGGATATGGTGATTCACCTCGGGGACTGGGAAAAGGTCGGAATTTTGAACTACCTCGAGCGTTACCCGCTGGAAGGCGTATCGGGGAATATGGACGATTACGCGATCCAGCGGAGACTTCCGGCGCGAAGGGTTGTCCAGGGGGGGCGCTTTCGGCTGGGGATAACACACGGGTGGGGAGCCGCGCAGGGGATTCGCCAAAGGATTGGCGAGCAGTTCGCGGGCGTTGACGCGATCCTTTTCGGTCATACCCATCAACCGCTTATTTTACGGGAAGGTCGAATGCTCTGGTTTAATCCGGGCTCCATGTTTTTGGGCCGAGGCGGCTGTCGCGGGTCCATCGGGCTACTAAAGATCGAGGAGCGAATCGAGGCCGAAATTTTCGAACTCCATGGTCGCGCAGGGCTCAAAAAAATGGAGGAGCGCGTAGGTGCATAATCTCTGGGCGCCATGGCGAGTTGAATATATCCTTGGCAAAAAGCCGTCCGGTTGTATCTTTTGTAAACAGTATCACGCTCAGTCCGACGAAGAGCGTCTCATCCTGCACAGGGACCAGCTGGTAACGGTAATGATGAACAGGTTTCCCTACAACAACGGGCACCTGCTGGTTTCTCCCGTGCGTCACGCATCGAGTCTTGAGGAGTTGACGGCCGATGAAGAGCGCCGCCTGATGGCCCTTGTGAAGGTCTCCACGCGAATCCTTCGCGAAGTGATGCACCCGGACGGATTCAATATCGGGCTCAACATCGGAAGGGAAGCCGGAGCGGGCTACGAGGAGCATCTTCATTTTCACATCGTGCCCCGATGGCGGGGAGATACGAACTTCATGGCCGCCCTTGCCGACATTCGCAGTATTCCGGAACATATACGGCAGTCCTATTTTAAACTTCTACCTCTTTTCCAAAAGGAGAGCGTCGATGAGGCTCTTTAAGCTGATTACTTCCCTGATCATTCTCGGCCTGGTCGGCGTCTTCGTCTATCAAAACCTGGCAATATGGCAACAGCCGGAAAGTTTAAAATATAATCTCTACCTTATAAACAAGAGCTTCAATGTTAAAATCTACATATTGGTCCTGGTTCCGCTCCTGACAGGATTTTTTCTGGGGCTGACGGTACTGCTGAAGTTTCATTTCAAAACCCGTCGGCGGCTGAAGTTGGAGCGAAAAGAAAAGCAACAGGCGCAGGCCTCCGCGCCCCGAAAGCCCACAGTTGATGAAGCGGGGGTCGCATCGGTTTCGGCACAGGAATCCGAGGCCGGCAAAGAAGGCTAGGGCCAAAGATTTAACCTTTTTTTTCGCCCCTGCCGAGTTATTGTAATAGATGGACGAAGAACGGATTGTAAAGAGCGGAGTCATCCCATGAAGCCCGAGAAGAGCACACATCCCGCGGTCAGTTTGGCTGCCGGGGCGAAAAAGCCTTCAGCGCCCGAGGGCGCGGTGGCCAGGATCGCCCAGGTGATAGGAGATCTGCCCGCGATGCCCCACATCGCGGCCCGGGTGCTGGAGAAGCTCTCCGATGAGGATGCGAATCCGAAGGAAATCAATGAGCTGATTACAAAAGACCAAGCGCTGGCCGCCAGGGTCCTCAAGGTGGCCAATTCGCCGTTCTACGGCGCTTCGCGCTCCATAGCGACCCTGCACGACGCCGTGATGTTCATGGGCTTCGACTCCATTCGGTCTCTTATCACAACGGCGGTTCTAAAGGGCATGTATTCCAAAGTGGGACTTGCCGAAAAGCTGCTGTGGGAGCACTCGGTGGGTTGCGGGCTCACGGCCAAGAAAATAGCCAACGAGATCCGCTACCGGGGGAAAGAAGAAGCCTATCTGGCGGGGCTCATGCACGATGTGGGCAAAACGGCGCTCTTTTTGCACGCCCCCGAGGCGATGAGGGAGATCATGGAGGCCGTCTATAACGACGGGGCCGACTTCTTCGGGGCCGAACAGCGAATGTTCGGCTTCAATCATGCCATGGTGGGCGGGGCCATAGCGGCCAACTGGCGATTTACGAGCGGGATAGAAGAGGCCATAGCCAATCACCACCAGCCCGAGCGGGGTGGTGCGAGCGAACTCGCACAGATTGTGAGCGCGGCCAATTCGATCTGCCACAAGCTGGAGGTGGGGCCGATAAGAAGGCCCGATCTGGATTTAAACAGCGTCAAGAGCCTGAAGGCCCTCGGACTTGACTCGGACCGGGTCGAACTGATGCTGGTTGAAGTCAAGGAGACCCTGCAGTCCGAACCGGGCGGGATTTAGAATTCACTCACCGAATATTTGTCCAGATATCCCCTGGGGGTCACCATCCAGTCTTTCCAGACGTAGGTTTGGCTGTTTCCAACGATAATCACCGACTGCATATCCACCTCTTCCACGGGCAAATCTCCCAGGGTGGTCAGACACTTCCACTGTCCCGGCCGCATCGCCTTGCGCACGATTGCCGCCGGCGTATGGGGCGAGCGGAAGCGAAGAAGGATCTGCCTGGCCTTGTCGAGCAAATCGGGCCGACTCTTGCTGCGAGGATTATAGAGCGCCAGGACGAAATCGGCTTGGGCGGCGGCGGAGAGCCTTTTTTCAATGACTTCCCAGGCGGTGAGATGATCGCTCAGGCTGACCGCGGCAAAGTCATGCATGAGGGGGGCGCCAAGCAGGGCCGCCGCGGCGCTGAAGGCGGGGATTCCCGGAACGACGCGCAGAAAAAAAGTCCGGGGTTCATCGGGATTTTCGCTCTTGCCTGAAAGAGTTTCCCTGGAGGCCTCATCCCACTTGCGGACATCGATCCGTCCGTCCCGGCAGATATCCAGAACGAGGCCGGCCATTCCGTAAATACCGGCGTCGCCGCTGGAGATAAGGGCGACATTTTTGCCGGCGAGAGCATGTTCTATCGCCGCGCGGCACCGCTCGACCTCCTTTCGCATTCCGCTGGAGATGACGGTTTTATCGCCCAGCAACTCCTCGACGAGTTCCAGATAGGTTTTATACCCCAGGACCACCTCGGCCGATTCAAGGGCTCGGATCGCTTCGGCAGCCATATAGGCTCTGTCTCCGGGTCCGAGTCCGATTATCGTGAGCCTGCCCTTGCCACCGCCATGGTGCAGTTCCCGGCTTTCCTTTTGGGGGCAACCAACTTGTTTGTCCCCGCACTCCAAAGAGCGCTTGCTTCGCATACGCTTTGAACTCCTGCATGCCGTGCGACCGTTTCCGACGGATTGGGAACAGCAATGGACTCAATATCGCGGCGGGCGCAAAAATAGATGGGCCGCTCGAAGACCGCAGCCGCATCCAGAAGCCCGACCTCATCGGCTTTGATATCCAGGCTTGCGAAATTTTTTATCGAAAGGGGCGATAGGCCGCTCTCTCCCAGTTTGTCCAAAATAAATCCGACAATTTCCCCGCAACTCGTTCCCCTGTTGCACCCGACTCCGATCACAAGATTCGACGGGCGAAGCTGGAGGCATTCCATTCCGGGAGGGGCCAGCAATTCGGAGACCCATATGCCGGGGATTGTCTGAAACTTCGTCAAATCCTCCCCCTCTGCGACCGGATCGAAACCGTGGTCTGGGGGAAGGTATTTCAGCAACAGCCCCTCGGGGTCGAATATCCAGAGGGGGCCTTCATCCAGGATTGCCGCCTGAATTCTGCTCAAGGCCTCGAAATTTTCGATCCGAAGCCCGGCCTTCTCCGCTAAAAGGTCCACGGCGGGCTTGTCCTGGATATCGGAGGCGGTGGTGATGACCGCCCTTCCGCCCGTCAGGCGCGCGATGTTTCGGGCCAGCTCGTTTGCCCCGCCTATATGCCCCGAAAGAAGGCTTACGGCAAAGGCCCCGTTCTGGTCTATAACGACAACGGCCGGGTCCCTGCTCTTGTGGTCGATCAGTGGCGCGGCCATCCGGACCGCAATGCCGCAACTCATGATGCAAACGATCCGGTCGTAATCGCACCATGCGGCCTTGAAAGCTTCCGGCAAACGGATGAAAGCAATCATGCCCGGCAGCGCGTAGCGACTTTTGCAAAAGCAATTGCTCGCCGGGATCCGGGCGGCCAGCGCGGCCGCCAGCTCAGCCCCCTTGCGGGTGAGGGCGAAAATGGCCGTATTGTTTCTATCCGCTCTTTTCGGCATCTCTAAACTGGTGACTGAAGGATTTGTCATAAAGCTTGGACCTTTTGCCCCCGGCCTCGGTCGATTTTGCTCCAAACACATCGCCAACGAGTATGAGCGCCTGCCTGCCGATTTGCTCGGAGCGCACCAGGGCGGCTATGGTCTCCAAGGTCGCCCGCAGAAATTTTTGGTCCGGCCAGCCCACCCGGTAGGCCACCATGACGGGAGTATCCGCCGGATAATGGGTGCAAAGCTCTGCGACAACCTCCTCGATGCGCTGAACGCTCAAATATATGAGCATGGTTGTGCGGTGCGAGGCCAAGGCCGCCAGTTTTTCCCTTTCCGGAACGGGGGTTCTGCCCTCAAGCCGGGTGAGGATGACCGTTTGGGATATCTCCGGGATTGTGAGCACGGAGTTCATGGCCGCAGCGGCGGCAAAGGCCGCGCTGACTCCCGGAATAACCACGTAGGCAATATTATCACGATCGAGAAGGGCCATCTGCTCGTGAAGCGCGCCGTAAAGGCCCGGGTCTCCGGTATGGAGCCTCACCACCTTCTGACCCGCTTCATAGCCCTCCTTCAGCAGGGCATGGGTCTTTTCAAGGGTAAGCGGGGCGCTGTCGAAAGCCAGGACCTCTTTCCCGCAATATTGCAGCAAAGCTTCGGGAACCAGGGAGCCGGCGTATACGACGCGGTCGGCCTCCTCGAGCAGCCGCCTGCCCTTGACCGTTATAAGTTCGGGGTCTCCAGGACCCGCCCCGACGAATGCCACCGGCTGGTTCATATCGCCATCCTCTTTTAAGGCGGAAAGCAAAAAGCCGGGCGAGTTTCGCGCCCGGCGCATACCTGCGCACTTGTCCGCAAATTGTTGGCGCTACTTTTCCCATCTCGGGGGCAAGCTGTCAAGAAAGAACAAGCGGGGAGGCGGGGTGGGCCGATTATCGGGGGCAGGGGTTTTTTCCATACGTTTTTTCTTTTCGAAACAATACCTTTGAACTATATTAAATAGCTGGAAAATTGAGCATTCCACAGCAATTTCGAGGCCCATGTCCCCTTTTTGAGGAGTGATACGATGGAGAACTTTGAGCCGATTGTGGTTGCCTTCTGCTGCACCCAGTGAGCATACTCGGCGGCGGACCTGGCAGGTTCGATGAGACTGACCTATCCAACCAGTATCAAGATCGTAAAAGTGCCGTGCACCGGCAGGGTGGCTGTCATCCATCTCATGAAGGCCCTGGAAAAGGGGGCCGACGGCGTTATTGTGGCCGGCTGCATGGAAGGCGACTGCAAATATCAATCGGGCAATATAAGAGCCAGAAAGCGGGTCGAATATGTCAGGCATCTGCTGGAGACCATCGGCATGGAGCCCGATCGTGTGGCGATGTATAACATGTCCTCCGGCGAGGGGCCGCGGTTTGCCGAAATCAGCCGCGAGATGACCGAGAAGGTCCGTGCGCTCGGCCCGAACCCGATACGGATCCCGGTGGACGGAAAGGAAAAAGCCGCTTAGTTCCGGGGCTGAAGATGACGAGACGATCCTCCCCCCCCGGGGCCGGCGGGCCTCAGGGGGTTTTTTCTTTCGAGGGCAAGGTATTTGCGCCTTCCTTGACGAGTTCATGGAGCTTCGCGTATTTCAGAAAAGTCCCCAGACCCTTTGAAAGCGAGATTACAAACCCGTCGAAGCCCGCCGTAAAGCCGAGCCGGAGAAAATAGTTTCTAAAAAACATCCAGGCGCCCCGAAAGAGGGCCGCGAGGGGGCCGGCCCTTTTGCCCGCGGCAAACATCTGGGATGCCTGCTGGGTCGAGTAGCCGTCGAGTTTCAAGAAAAGTTCCGAGTAGGACTTGTAGCTGAAATGTTCGATGCGGCACTTGAGTCTTTTTGTCACGCCCTCCACGACGAGCCTTTCATGGGTAAGCCCTTCGAACCTGCTCCCGGTTTTCTTGACGAGTCTTGTGACCTCGTCGGGCCACCAATCGGCGGCCTTGATCCATTTTCCATGAAAGAGGTTTTTACGCCGGAACGAATATCCCTCGGCCCCGGAGGGGCCGCGGACAAGGTCCGCGATTTTCAAGGCCGTTTGCGGGGGGATGCGCTCATCGGCATCGAGGAAGAGTACCCATTGGCAGGAGCACTTTTCGAGCGCGCTGTTTTTCTGCGGGCCATATCCCTTCCAGGGTTCGACAAAAAATTCGGCCCCGTATCGCCTTGCGATATCCCCGGTCCGGTCCTCACTGCCGCAATCGACGATCACAACTTGACGGGCGAATGAAACGCTTTCCAGGCAACCCGGCAGATTCACTTCTTCGTTTTTTGTTATGATCGCCACCGAGAGAGGGATTTTTTTCATTTCGAAATTCCAGTATGCGAAAATATTAAGCGAGAGGCTGGAACAACTGCCTTTCACCCTGTTTGCCCTTTTTACGAAAAGATCGTATTCCATTTTGGGCAATGAGGCTATATTGTTTTAATTTCATTTGCCGATAAGGTGGAGATTTTAGAATGGACGGAATGCATCATGAGGGCTTCATTATCCGCCCCCCCAGCGAAGCTGACAGCATATTGCTCCAGGTCACCCTGGGGTGTTCGCACAACAGGTGCTCCTTTTGCGGCTCCTACAAGGGCAAGCCCTTCGCCATAAAAGACGATGCGCTCATCGAGGCGGACATCGAATACGCTTCCAAAAACCTCCAGTTTTTGAAAAGAGTTTTTTTGATCGACGGCGACGCCCTGATCCTGCCCATGGAAAAACTCGTGAGGATATTGTCGCGCATTCGGGAAAAGATGCCTTGGGTTCAACGGGTGGGGAGCTACGCGGGGGCCGGGGCGATTTTGGGAAAAACCGACGAGGAACTGGCGAGGCTTCGGGAGCTTGGCCTCGGGATAATTTATTTCGGCCTGGAAAGCGGAGACGCTCAGGTCCTGCGGGAGATCGGAAAGCAGCAGTCGCCCGAGCGCATGATAGAGGCGGGGCGAAAGGTTCGGGCTGCGGGCATGAAGCTTTCGACCATGGTCATCCTGGGGCTTGCCGGGCCTAAGAGGTCTAGCGAACATGCCCGCGCAACCGGGCGGGCCCTTTCGGCAATCGACCCCAATTATGCCGGAGTGCTGACGCTCATGATTCACCCCGGCACACCTCTTGAGCAGCAGGTAAAGGGCGGCCGTTTCGAACTCCTCACCCCCCGGGAGATGCTCGAAGAGCTGCGGGAAATGCTCGTTCATACGAACATGAGCCGAGGCATCTTCATTGCCAACCACGCATCCAATTATCTGCCGCTAAGGGTCAAAATGCCCGCGGACAAGGATAAAGCCGTCTCCATGCTCGATAGCGCCCTGAGGGGGGAAACCGCCCTCAAACCTGAATGGATGAGGGGGCTTTGAGGCGAAAGCTGCGGTTGGATGCATGCGTGGAGCCGATTTCGCCTCTCAAATCGGCGGAGCGATTGTCACCAGTGCGCGCATATCGGTTTTGGCCTTGAGGCCGTGGGGCTCTGAGATGTCCGAGACAAGAACGCTGCCGGGTTTTGCCGGCAAACTGGCGCCGTTTTCTCCGACAAACTCGCCCTCGCCTTCAAGTATCACGATGCTCAACTGCCCCTCGATCTGGTGTGAATGAATGGGGAGCTCCTGACCGGCTTTGAAGTTGAAGTTGAGTATTTTGAAATAGGGCGAGTCATGGACCAGAAAGTTTCTGAAATTGAGTTCGGAAAACCCGTTTTCGAAAATTTCGATCAGCTTCATCCGACGACCTCCGGCAGTAAAATGATTTTTCCGGCGCCACAAGGGCCGTGGCGCCCCTCGAAACTGAACATCCGGGACAAAAAATGAAGAGTATCTATCTGGGACTTTTGGCCGGTTTCCTTACGACCAGCTCCGCTTTCCCTCAGCTGTTGAAATCCTACAGGACCAAGTCCACGAAGGATTTGTCGCTTGGCTACTTGACCGTCATCCTCTCGGGTGTCGCCCTGTGGATCGCATACGGTTTCGCCATATCCGACGTGCCCGTTATCGTGGCCAACTGCGTTTCCTTTCTTCCCCTGAGCTGCACATTGTATCTCAAGCTCAAATGGGATGTGTTCCACGGTACGGGGCGAAAAAAGACAGGGCTAAAGAGTGTGTGAGGCGCCCTGAAACAAATTGTTCGCGCCCGGGGGAACCCCCCCTCGGGCCGTTCGGTCAAACCGAACGGCTGATTTTTACGGCGCAAAGCTTTCCGCACATGGAGCAGCCTTCGCGGTCCTGGGTAATTTGGAGCCGTTTTTTCACCAGCTCGGGGTCTATGGCTTCCCGCACCATGGCGTCCCAGTCGAGATCGCGCCGGGCGATGGACATGCGCCGGTCGGCCTCCGCGGCCCCCGGAAGCCCCTTGGCGATATCGGCCACATGGCCCGCGATGCGCGAGGCCATAACCCCCTGGTAGACGTCGTCGGCAGTGGGAAGGCCCAGGTGTTCGGCCGGGGTGACATAGCAGAGGTAGTCGGCGCCGGCGGCGCCTGCAATCGCGCCCCCTATGGCCGCGGTGATGTGATCGTAGCCCGCGGCGATATCGGTGGGAAGAGGGCCGAGGATGTAGAAGGGTGCGCCGTCGCAGAGTCTTTTCTGAAGAAGGATATTGGCGGTGATCTGATTGAGAGGAACGTGCCCCGGCCCCTCGATCATGACCTGGACGTTTCTTTTGCTCGCCCTTTTGGCGAGTTCTCCAAGAATCATCAATTCTTCCAGTTGCGGACCGTCGGTGGCATCATTTATGGCTCCCGGCCTGAAGCCGTCTCCCAGACTCAGGGTCACATCGTATTTGTAAGCGATGTCCAGCAGATCGTCATAGTATTCGAAAAGCGGATTTTGCCTGCCGTTTTTGCGCATCCAGTGCATGAGAATCGAGCCGCCGCGGCTTACGCAGGGCATGATCCGCTCGTAGGCTTCGAGTTTTTTTACCGACTCGAGGGTCACCCCGCAATGGACCGTTATGTAGTCGATTCCATGAGCGCACTGCTTTTCGATGCTTCCAAGGAGTTCCTCGCCGGTCATCGTATCGAGTCCGCGGTGCTGTTGAACCAATTCGGCCGCCACCCAGTAGATCGGAACCGCCCCGACCATTACCGGGGAATTTTCGAGGTAAAAATCTCTGAAAGCGGGCAGAGCCGTGCCCGTGGACAAATCCATGATGGAATCGGCCCCACCTCTCAGGGCCGCGTCGAGCTTTTCCCTTTCGAGGTCCATCGAACAACATTCGCCGCTTGTCCCGAGGTTGGCGTTCACCTTGGTCTTAAGACCTTTCCCGACCGCCCTTGGAGATGAAAACGAACGATTCACGTTCTTGGGAAGCACGGCAACCCCGGCGGCAATCGCCTCCCTGAGTTGCTCGGCGGAAACCGGCTCGTTTTCGACCGCCTTTCTCATCTCATCGGTAATAATGCCTGCCCTGGCAGATTCAAGCTGCGTAGCCATAGTGCTCTCTCCGTGGGAAAGGGCCGGGAACTCGCGAGGTTCGAAAGCGAGTTTGCGGCGCCTTAAAAAAGGTAAAGGCTGTTCACAAAAAAGAACAGCCTCCTGAAAACATCTCTTAGCCGTTCCTCCGCCAGCATTAACTGGGTCAGGTTCCAAGGGTATCGTTCTCAGCTCTCCCCTTATGGAGAGCACCCCCCGGCTATATTCAACTCTGAAAGTAAATCAAAAGCCTTGGATAATCAACCCATTATTGCATCGGCGAAAAAGGGGGCATCCCGCCATATCCTGGGTCCGGAATCTATCATTTCAAGGCCGCTTCCTGTAGATTACGGGCCGGGTGGATCGCAATATTCGGGAAAGGACGAAGGAGGCCATGGATATTTTTCATTGCGACGTGCTGGTGGTGGGCAGCGGTGCGGCGGGGCTTCGGGCGGCGATTTCGGCCCGGCAAGCCGGACTGGACGTTACAGTTTTGTCCAAGGGGTTTTCGGGCAAGGGAACCTGCACGGGATTTAGCGGCGGAGTGATTGGCGGCGGAAGAGTTGGCGGCCCGCCCGCCCGGGCTCGGCTCGAAAACACCCTTTTGGCCGGGCGAGGCATAAATCGCCGGGATCTTGCCCGAACTTTGTGTGAAGACGCTCCGCTAAGAAACGAAGAACTGATCGGATGGGGCATGAAGGCCGAGGAGCAAGGAGGGTTTATTTTCGCGCAGGGCCGCCCGCCCCTTTTGGGCGAGGAAATCATCCGCTGTCTTCTTAAAAAGTGCCTGGAGCTTGGAGTGCGCCTCATCGCAAAGATCTCGGCGGTGGCCCTCGGCGTCGAAGACGGTCTATGCGAACTGCTGGGGGCGGGAGCCTCGGGCGAGTGGGTTTCTTTTTGCGCCAAGGCGGTCGTTCTGGCAACCGGGGGAGCCTCCTCGCTATACCTTCGAAACGACAACCCCGGCCGTATGGTGGCCGAGGGCTGGCGACTGGCCCTCGAAGCCGGGGCGAGCCTGGAGGACGTCGAATTCGTGCAGTTTTATCCCTTGTGCCTTGCCGAACCGGGACACGCCCCGCTGGTTATCCCGCCGGAGATAGCCGACAAAGGGCTTCTTCTAAACGCCAGGGGCGAAAATATTTTAGAAAAATATGCAATCGGGGAGCGGCCCGCGGCGGCAAAAGCCAGGGATCGGCTTTCCCTGGCGGTTTTCAGGGAAATCCACCAAAACGGCCAGGAGGTTTGGCTCGATCTTCGGGCCGTTTCCGAAAAAGATTGGCTGGAAGACCCCTTTTCGGCTTCCCTGAGGCATACCCTTGAGGTGCGCCGCGGGGGGGCGGATAAACCGCTGCGGGTTGCTCCCGCGGCTCACCACACCATGGGAGGGGTTGTTATCGATCGCGACTGCGCAACGGGTGTCCCGGGACTTTTTGCCGCCGGGGAGGTCGCGGGAGGGGTGCACGGGGCCAACCGCATGGGGGGTAACGGGTTGAGCGAGGCGCTGGTGTTCGGAGCGCGGGCGGGAAAGTCCGCGGCGCAGCGGGCCGAGGGGATGAGCGAGCGGAGGCGGATTTGTGGTCGAGCCGGAGAGATGCGCGAGGAGTGGGGCTCTCTAAAGCTGAGTGAACCCGGGCTTTTCAAAAGGCTCCAGCGGATCATGTGGGAAAGTGGCGGAATATTAAGAGACCAGGCCGGCCTTCGCACCGCCCGGACTCGGGTGCTCGAAATCGCGGCAAGCATCCGGGAGTTTCCGGGAGAACCGGGGGAGCTTCGAGCAATCGAGCTTCTTACGGCCGCAAGGGCGGCATGGCTCATCCTCGAGGCGGCGCAAAAAAGAGTTGAAACACGAGGGTCCCACTGCCGCGAAGACCACCCGGAACAAAACGACCGGCAGTGGCAGGGGCATCTTCGGGTGCGCCAAACCCCGAAAGGGGACGCCTGGGAATTTGTGCCGTGACCAAAAACCGGGCAACGGCCGCCCCGTGTGGCAGAAAATATGTTCGGTTATTCATCCACTTTCTATTATTATGTTGTTCAGTATTACTTTTGCACTTCCCGGTTTTTGCCCAACTCATGGCTGGAGGGATTTTATGGCTGCCGACTTCAGCGCCAGACTCAATCAGCTCTACAAATGCATCCATGAGGCAAGGAGCTTTGTTGAGGCGCTTCCGGAGCTTTCCCGATTGATTCTCGAGCAACTCGACGCCGAGCGTATTACGGTTTATCAGCGAGGCCGTCACGACGGGGAAATAGTTTCAAGGTTTAAAATCGGAAATGAAGTAGATGAGATACGGCTGCCCTTGAGCATGTCTTCGATCGCTGGCTACGTCGCCATGTCGCAGCGAACCATTCGCCTGGACGATGTCTACGACTCCGACTCCATTGTCGCCATACATCCCGATTTGAGGTTCGACAACCATTTTGACAGGCGCTCTGGATTTCGTACACGCTCGATGCTGGTTTTGCCTATAAAATATTCCAATGTCCTTATCGGCGTGCTTCAGCTCCTTAACAAGAAAAACGGTTCATTTACCTATGTGGATGTTAAGCAGGCCTCCGAAGTGGCTGAAATTATCGCCCAGAAGTTTCGCTATGAACTGAACTGCACGCAGGGACCTTTCGAGCACCTGATCCAGAGCAGGAAAGTATCGGCCGAGAAGATCGAGCAGCTAAAGCAAAGGGCTGCGGAAGAAAATGTCTCGGTGGCTCACCTTCTCATAAGCGAATTGAAACTGTCCCCGGAAGAGGTCGGAGCCTCGCTCGAGCTTCATTACCAGGTCCCCTTTGCAGCCTACGGTCCGGACGTCCAATTGCCCCTGGAGCTTTTAAAAAAGCTCAATCTCGACTACCTGAGGTCCAACTTGTGGGTGCCCCTGTCGGTTGCAAACGACAGGGCGGTTGTGCTGATCGATGATCCAAGCGACGTCGAACGCATAATGGAAATAGAAAAGATCCTCAATGCCCGCGGCTACGAGTTCCGGGTAGGGTTCCGGGAAGACATCCTCCGGTTTCTGGGGGTTGATGGGGATGGATGCCGGGGGATGGCATCCGAGCTTGAGGAATTGGTGGGCAGGCTCGAAAGCGATGCGGCCTGTGAGGACGAGGCCCTGGCCGATCCGGCATTGGATGAGAATGCGGCGACAATCGTTCAGCTTGTCAATAAAGTGATAATGGATGCGCATAGACTCGGGGCCTCGGACGTCCATGTCGAGCCCGGCGACAGCAAAAGGCCCTGCGTGATCCGAATGAGAATCGACGGAGTCTGCCGTGAGGTGCTAAAACTCCCCCAAAGCCATATTCGGGCCGTCATAGCCAGGATCAAGGTTTTGTCCAGAATGGACATCGCCGAGAGGCGAAAACCGCAGGACGGAAAGTTCATGGCCAGAATGAAAATGAACCCGCTCGAACTGCGTGTGGCCACAATTCCCACCATTCACGGGGAAAGCGCTGTTTTGCGCCTGCTTCCCCCGGGCGGGGCATTGCCGCTCGGCAAGCTGAACCTCTCGGAGAGAAACGAACGTGCAACCAGGGAGCTGGCTCAAAGTCCGCACGGCCTTTTCCTGGTGGTGGGGCCCACGGGTTCGGGAAAGACGACCACCCTGCACGCCATTCTAGGTCATATCAACACGGCGGACAGAAAGATATGGACGGTCGAAGACCCGGTGGAAATCACGCAGCCGGGCCTCCAGCAGGTCCAGGTGGAACCGAAGATAGGGTTGAATTTCGCCGCCGCCCTGCGCGCATTTCTTCGCGCCGACCCCGATGTGATCCTGATAGGAGAGACCCGGGACGCCGAAACGGCCCACAGTTGCATCGAGGCCTCATTGACCGGACATCTCGTGTTTTCAACACTTCACACCAACTCGGCCTCCGAGACGGTGACCCGGCTCCTGGATTTCGGCCTGGACCCCAGAAACTTCGCCGATGCACTGCTGGGGGTCCTCTCCCAGAGGCTCGTGCGCACTTTGTGTCCCAATTGCAAAGAGAAGTACCGGCCCGGCCGGGAAGAGATCGTTGAACTGATCAAGATTTACGGCGCGCAATTTTTCCCCGAACTCAAAATCCACCCCGCTGAAGTGGAGCTCTACAAGGCGGCGGGCTGTGCCGAATGCGGAGGGTCCGGCTACAGGGGGCGCACCGGAATTCATGAATTGCTGCTGGTCACCCCCGAGATGCGACAGCTTATATCGATGAAATGCGAGGCGTCCAGGCTCCAGTCTCAAGCCATTGCGGACGGCATGAGAAGCTTGCGTCAGGACGGCGCATGGAAGGTCCTGAGAGGGATGACGGACCTCCAGCAGCTAAAAAGGGTTGCCGCCGAAAAAACCGTTCAGGTATGCACCCCGAACCCGGTTTAAAATAAAAACTGAAGCACCGAGTCCACTTTTCGCAACCCTTTTTCGATCATGCGGATATCTCCTTCGCCGAGGGCGCCGGCTTTATGGAGGTTCTGCAAACGCCGGATTGTCTCCGAAAGGCCCTCGACCGCGGCGGGTACATCCAGGTCGTTATCCATCGCTTCTTCAAATGAGACCTTGATGGAGTCGATGAGGCTTTCCACGCTTTGCTCCCGAAGAGTTTGCCGGCCGCCCGTCCCCGATACCAGTTCCCTTGCCATTTCCCGAAGTGCATCGAGGCGCACGCCCAGTTCGGCGGCGGTGTCCAAATTGAGATTTAGCCTTTTGCGGTGTTGCTTGGACAGCAGATAGAATCGAATCTGTTCCCAGGAAAACCCCCGCTCGACCATATCGCCCGGATAGACGATATTGCCAAGACTCTTTGACATCTTCCTTCCATCGACCAGGACATGTTCGCCGTGTATCCAGTATCGGGCCAGTTCCACGCCCGATACCGATTCCATGACGGCGATATTATAATCGTGATGCCTGTAGATGTTGTCTATGCCGCCGCAAAATATATCGAGCGAATAGCCCAGCTCTTCGGATATCATCGCCGGGTCTTGAATATTCCAGGAAGGTCTTCCCCTGCCTATTTCAGTTTCCCAGCAAACATCGTCGTCATCTCCGCATGCATGCCAGAGGATGAAATCGCCCAGGTTCCACCTGCGTCCCGGATAGGTATCGAGTTTGAAGCGTTTTTTAACCTTCGGCCATTTGGTCATATCCAGTCGGAACAGTTTCCCGAAACCCTCGAATTTGAGGGGGTCGAAGAAAATATCGCCATTGTGCCGGTAGGCAACCCCTTTTTTCAGCAGTAGGCCAATGAGGTGGGCCGCCTGGTCAACACTTGTGGAGGCGCGGGGGATGCGTTCGGGCAATTTGATGCGCAACCGCGCGGCTTCAGCGATAAAACGCTCGGCGTTTCCACCCGTCAACTCCCCGACCGGCATTCCGCGTCCAAGCGCTTCTTCTATGGCCTTGTCTTCAACGTCTGTGAGGTTTATCACCCGTTTGACATCGTGTCCGAGATACTCGAGATACCTTTGGAGCACATCCTCCCAGATAAAGGTCCGGTAATTTCCAACATGGGGGGCGGAATAGATGGAGGGGCCACAAGTAAACATCTTGACCGGGCTGCTGATCGGCCGAAAGAGTTCCTTCGTGCGGCTCATGGTGTTGTAAAGCTCGAGCATTGATTCGACTCCGTGGGAAACGATGGGGGAAACCGATCATCGGGCAATCCAATTTTTCGGACATTGAAAATTTAGAACGATTCTTAGTTTTTGTAAAGCCGGGACTGGAAGAGGCGCGGGGCAATGGCACGAAATTCAGCTTGATTTTCCAATCCCCTGAAGCCCGCCTTTCCAAACGCCCTCCCAATCCCGCGGTTTCCGGACCGATACTTGATATGGCCGTGCTTTTCAAAAGGTGGATCTTGCCGTCCTTCGGGCCTGTTGCCCGCACCAAAATGGATGAGCGCCTTCTTCAGCCTCTCGGTTGCGCGTCCGGCGGCCTCCGAAGCATCGGGCTCGATGAACCCGCGCAAGCTGCAATGTCATCACGGGCCGCCGGCAACCATATCACCTTCCGGCATTCAGTCTCGGCGGGTCACCACTTCCCGGCGGACCCATGAAGCCCGGAGTTCATGGTCGGCCGGCAATGCGCGGCGCTATCCGCAGCTTCTCGCGAACGAGTTACTCCGCTGATCGAGGTGCCCGAGATTGGGTTTGATTTCGAGACGTGGTCCGATAGGAAGACCCTTGAGGAGCACATCAAGGCTTTCGGAAAGCGGATGGCGGACAAATGGGGGCGGCCATGCCTCGTTGACTTGATCCACATGCCTGCCAGGGAGGTCATGGCTGATGGAGCGCATCCCGTCACCCGGGTTTTCGACGAACTTCGTACACGTAAGTGCTCTGCTACTCCAGTCACTGGCCTGGTAAGAGACCAAAAGTACCAGCGGGCAATCGGTGGTGTCATTTCCGCGGACAACCCCGGAGTCTGCATTCGGGTCACCCTGGCTGAGGCCGCAAAGCCAGACGTAAAGGGGAGGCTGGATGCGCTCATGGGCGCGCTAAACGTGCGTCCGAACGAGTGTGCCGTCGTGTTGGATCTTGCTGCCCCGAATTTTGAGCCCGTCGACGGTTTCACGAAGCTGGTCCAAGCCCTGTTGTCCAGCCTGCCGTACCAAAATAGCTGGCAGGCGATCACAATCATGGGCACGTCTTTCCCGGAGACGATGGCCGAGGTTGGGAGTAGCCCTGCTTCGCTTCCTCGATGGGAATGGCTCCTATACAAAACGCTTGCTGCGAAATTAGCGAAACAGGGCGCACGGATCCCGACGTTCGGAGACTACGGAATCAACCACAAGGATGTCCCACAGATGGACATGCGGCTGGTAAAGCCATCTGCAACTATCCGCTTCTGGTTGCCGCTTATATTGCCGCCCCTATTTGCCGCTTCAGGACGCCGCTTTGCGGTTCCGAAACCCTTTGTGATATAAAATCCCGTGGATTCCACCGTTATCGACCGCCCAGGGCCTTTCGACCCGCGGACCCGATGACAAGGGCTCTTTGAAAAACAAATATCCGATTCCATTCGTCCCGCCTCAAGGGAAAACCCTTGCACAGGTGCTCTCTTCCACCCGGCGAGCGTCGAAAACGCCGATTTTCATCCGCCCTCCTTTCCTATCGCCTATTTTCGCACTTCGGTCTTCACCTTCGTTTTTAGCCCATTTCCCCCCATGCTGTTCCCACGCTGTTATCATGCTGTTCCCAATGCTGATAACTCTGCTGTTATCCACGCTGTTCCCATGCTGTTATCCATGCTGTTATTTTTTACCCAAAAATGCTGGAATATGCCTTAATTCAGCATGATAGCAAAATGGGTCGAAAAAAAATTTCTAAGCAACAGCACGATAATCTCGCCGGATCGGCCATAATTGCAAAAGCGGGGATGCGGGTATTCTATGAATTTCTTGCGATTGCCCGGGGAAGAGGGAAAATTTGTTCGCCAAAACCGAACTTATCCATTGCCGAAACACGGAGCGGTTTTTCCCTTGCCAAGACAAGGAGGGTTTTTTTTCTTGGAATCCGTATCACTCTTCAGGCGCTCCGGGTGCGGCGATTTTAGAGACCAGGACCTTGCCGACCCTTCGGCCCTCCATTTCCACCACTTCAAATCGATAGCCGCAGCACTCGAAAAAGTCGCCGACCAAGGGGACTTTCCTCAGGTGGGTCATGACGAATCCGCCAAGGGTGTGAAAAAGGCCGGTGTTCTTACCCGGCAGTTTGCGGATATGTAGAAAAGCCGTCAGCTCATCGACGGGCAATGTGCCTTCCACGAACCAACTGTCCTTTGCCGCGGGCACGATGTCGGGCTCTTCGGGCAATTCGGCCGATGTCATATCGCCGATCACGGCTTGCAGGATGTCCGTAAGGGTAACGAGCCCCTCGATGGTTCCGTATTCGTCTACGACCACGGCCAGGCGCAGACCCGACAGCCTGAAGCTTTCGAGAACTTTCAAAGCGTTTGCGCGTTCATGAACGAAGAGCGGTTTGCGCATGGAGGCCTTGAGGTCGAAGGGTTTACCCGCCAGGCAACTGACCGCGAGGTCGCGTACCTGGACCACTCCATGGATATTGCCCCCTTTGAGCCCTACGGGAAATATGTCATAGGGGTATTTGGCGATTTTCCTTTTCGTTTTCTCCAACGATTCGACCAAGTCGAGCCACACGATCTCCCGTCGCGGGGTCATGAGCGCGCCCACGGGGCGGTCTGCGAGCCGAAAGACCCTTTCGACTATGTCATGTTCGGCCTCTTCGAAGACCCCGGCGGCCGTGGCCTGATCCAGGAGAATGCGGATTTCCTCCTGGGTGAGGGGGGCCTGTTTGGTCTGGCGGAACCGCGACAGCCTGAGGGCGAAGTCGGTGGAAGCATTGAGCACACGAATAAAGGGCGAAGCCAGCCGGGAGAGTTTGGCCATCGGGCCGGAAACGGCCGCGGCTATGGTTTCGGGGGCGTAGACGGCAATTTTTTTGGGGATGAGCTCGGCGAGAAGCGACAGGTAGGTGATCAGGCTCACAACGACGGCCATGGCGATAGAGCCCGAATAGGGTCCAACGTAGGGGAGCGAGGACATCTTTCGAGCGAGGCTGCCGGCAAGGCGTGCTCCACCGAACGCGCCGCTCAAGACCCCGACCAGGGTGATGCCGATCTGAACGGTTGCCAGGAAGCGATGCGGGTTTCGGGCCAGTTCGAGTGCCCGGGCGGCATTGGAGTTTTCTTCCGCCTCTGCCCGCCTCTGCAAACGGGTCTTGTTGGAAGACATGACCGCGAGTTCGGACATGGCTAGAAAGCCGTTTACGAGGATAAGAAACAGGAGGATTACGAGGTACAGGATTACCCAGCCCATCTGCCCTTCCAGATCGGCGGGAGAGCGCCGATGTGCAGCGAAAACGATTCGGTTGAAGCTAATGTGATGGTGGACCCCGGCTTTGAGACTGCCGGGGCCATTGCCAAGGTTTTGTAAAACCGCGTGGGCCAATGCCCGCTCTTATCCGGCGGGGGTGTCCGCCACCGTTTTCAAGCCGGAGTCACGGAGACCGCCTGTGCCCCCTTGTCCCCCTGCTCTTCGATAAAGGTCACCGCGGTCCCGATATTAAGACCTTCGAATTTTCCCCCCAGAACGGCATTTTCGTGGAAGTAGACCTCACGGCCCTCGGGAGTTGCAAGAAAGCCGTACCCCTCTTCGGTAAAAAGCCGCACCACCCTTGCCACGGGTTTTTCGAAATGGGTTTTGATCTCTCCTCTCTTTCGTTCCCCGTAACCTTTGAGCCGGCGCTGAGCGGTTTCAAAGCCGTTTGACAGCGCGACCCGCAGATCCTGGTCCGATTCCCTTTTGACTATCAACTCTCCGCCCGGCACAGTCATGTCTATACTGACGCTGTAAGTCATTCCGCTTCGCTGGCTGCGGTGAGGTCTGTCTATCCTGACCCGGCAACCGATGATTTGATCGTAGATTCTGTCCAGTTTGGACGCTTTATCCCGAATGAACTCTTCGGTTTCCTCGTTCACGCTCACGTCGCGCGCACTGATCTCCAGGGGCATTTTCATAAGATTCTCCTCGATGCTTGTTGATGTGGATACAGCCCTGCGCGGGAGCGCGGATCGACCGCGAGGGTTTACTCATTGCTTCGGCAGCCTGAAAGTTATTCTTTAAGTTTGGAAACAATCCTGCTCCGCGATTCCAGGGTTCGGTGAACGGGACACCGGTTGGCGATCTCGAGCAGCCTCTGTCTGGTCGCAGGATCGAGGTCGCCCTTCAGGTCGATTTCCCTTTCAATATAATCTATTCTGCTTTGCGGATCTTCACAATCCTGACAGTCTTCGAGGTGAATTTTGCTGTGGCTGACTCGAACGATCGCCGCGTCGAGGGGCAACTTCTTGCGGTCCGCATACATTCTGAGGGTCATGCCGGTGCATGCCCCGAGGGCCGCGGCCAGAAGGTCGTAGGGCGAGGGGCCGCTATTTGCCCCTCCGACCTCCAGGGGTTCGTCGGCAATCAGCTTGTGGCCGTTGGCAACAATATCGGTGCGAAATCCCGTCTTTCCGGTATAGGCGGTAACGCGGTTATCCGCGGGTTGGAAGCGGGCAAATTTTCGCTGCGAAATGTCGAGATATTTGCTCGCCCAGGCGGCGAGCAGCTGACCCACGTAGAGGGAATCCTGTCGCCTTGAGAGCAGGTGATCGGCCTGGTCAAGGGAGATGAAGCTTTTCGGGTGCCTTGCCCTCATAAAGATTTTTGCGGCGTTGTCAACGGAAACGACGCGATCGACCGGAGAGTGAAAGATGAGAAGGGGTTTTCTCAGGCCGTGAATGGCTTGCTCCATGTTTTCGGCCCGGAGGGAATCGACGAACTGTTTCCTGATTTTGAAATTGTTTCCCCCCACATTGATCGAGGTCTCGCCGGCATGGTCGAGGTTTTCAAGGGAAGCCGAGTCCATGAAGCTTAGCAGACCTCCGAGTTCCGCCGGCGCGGCTATGGTGGCAACGGCTTGGACGGAATCGATTTCGCGGGCCGCCTGAATAACGGCCGCCCCACCAAGTGAGTGCCCGATCAAAAGCCTTGGGGGTTCATGGTTGCGAGCCAAAAATCGCGCCGCGTAAACCAGGTCGGCCACATTTGTCGAAAAATTCGTTTCCGCAAAATCCCCCTCGCTCTCCCCCAAACCGGTGAAATCGAATCTAAGGACCGCAATCCCCTGCGCAGCCAGCGCCCTGTTGATGTTTACGACTGCATTAAAGTCTTTGGTGCAGGTAAAACAGTGGGCAAAAATAGCAAAAGCGCTCGGTTTGTCGTCAAGGGGCAGGTCCAGGCGAGCCGCCAGGCGTTGTCCGTCCCGGTTGGTGAAATCGAGTTTTTGAGACTGCATGGGTTTTCCTCCGCCAGGTTAGCTTGAGCGGTTCCATTATAAAAAGAACTTTAATCATCTTTGGCAAATAAATTTGCCCGGCAAATTTGCTTGCGTTGAAAAAAGAATACAACTAAAATGGCGATTCTTACAATTGGCTAATTTCCAGTGGTCTGTTTGTTCATTATGGTCGGCTTTAAAAAGGAGGGGTTCCGGGATGAAAAAGGGGAAGTTTATTTCGTGTCTGGCCGTCACGGCCGCAGTTGTCCTATCGGCAACGTTGCTCGTTTTTGCCGCACAGCAACCGCCCGAAACGATCACCATCAAACCTTCCATTTGGAACAAGCTCAGCATGCCGCCCGTCACGTTCAGCCACAAAAAGCACGTGACCGAGGACAAGATCGCCTGTAGTCAGTGCCACATGGTCTATAAAGATGGCAAGAACGTCTGGAAAGAAGGCGATCCGGTCGAAAAGTGCGAGAAGTGCCATAACGAACCGACCACCAAGGGTGAATTCACGCTGCCTCCGGACAAAAAGAAGCTCAATTTGAAGCTCTCCTTTCACACTCTTTGCATTGGCTGTCACCGCAAGGTCAAAAACCAGAAGCCAACGGCCAACGCTCCCATCGTGTGTAACGGATGCCATAAACCGGCAGCGGCCAAATAGACACCGCTGTTGGATAAAGATTCAAGTGCGGGGGGCTGTTCCCCCCGCACCGCTCCAGGGGCCTCCGGCCCCTGAGTTGTTTGCCCGCCGGCTCGAAAAATCTCAATCGGAACCGTGTTCTCCTCGAAAAAGCTCTCCGTGTGGACCATTGACAAAATCTCCTTTTTCCTTTATTATGATCTATATTGTTACAAGTATCGGTAACCCGTCTTGCTCCCGCGTTGTTTTAATTGCCGCATATCTCACTTGCCCGGAAACCACCTGCGGAGGGTGAATCGAAATGCGCACCGTTAATTCATCGACTCGTTTGTACGGATTTTTCGCTTCTCTTTTCGCCATCTATTTTTCTCTCTTGTTTGCCTTCCCCGCCCGGGCGCAGAATTATAATTTCACTGGCGTCTGGAATTTTAACAGCTTTCTTTCGGGTCCGGGGGCGCCGAGGTGGGAAAGGGGCACCTTGACGGTTGCCCAGGACGGAACCTTCACCGGTTCGTCCCAAAATAGCACTGGCGGCTCTTCGAGTCCGACGGGTGCTTTTTCCGTTTCCGCCAACGGGATAGCCATGAGCCTTAACGGCGAGTTTTCCACGTCGCTTTGCATGACCGATTCGAGCAATTCCATGATTAGTTGCTCGGCGAGCTTATCCGACGGCTCAGCCGATCTGGTCGTATTGTCACAGGAGTCGACCTCGACTTCGCTTGCCAACCTGGCCGGCACGTGGAAAGGGGCCGTCTTGTCCTCCGGGCCCTCACCTTCGTGGCAACAGGTGAGCCAAACCATCAATTCCGACGGGACCTTTACACAGACGTACACGAAAAGCGACGGAACAACCGGAGGGACCTCGGGGACTTTGGCGATTTCAGCCGACGGCGTCGTGACTTGCGCCTCGGGGGCTTGTGTCGATTCGACTTACGCATCGGTTGTAAACCCGGCTGCCACCGTTTTGGTGGGAACAAGCGGGGCGGCCTCGTCCGCGCAAGACGCAAACCTCGGTGTTCTGACCCGGCAGGCCGCTTCATACTCGGTCGCCGGACTGGTGGGCATCTGGGAACTGAGCAGCATCGCCACGGGTCCTGGCGGACCATGGTGGGAAAGCGGCCTCCTCTTTGTCAACACCGACGGAACATGTTCTCTGACCGCAACTTCGAGCAGCGAGACCTCGATCAGCCAGACCGGTTCGGTGTCGGTTTCAAACAACGGCGTGATAACGCTCAAACTCGGTTCTTCGTCCGTTGGTTTCGTTGATGCCAACGTGGATGTCATGGTTTTAACGAACACATGGTCGGACGGGGCGACCCGGCAAATGACAATTCTGACAAACGGGAGTTCGTCGGCTCTGGGTACGGGGGCGGACGCCACCTGGTCAACCGGGCAGACGCCCTATGATTCCTCGGCGGCCGGGGCTTACGGTTCCACGGGTTCGGGCGCCGGTTTTTCGGCACCCGGATCGAGTCCCGCACCCGGATCGAGCCCCTCCGCCGGATCTAGCCCGGCGTCCGGGCCTGGCCTTGGCGGCACTCTTAAGAACGCCGGTATGACGGAAAAAGAGAAGACGGGAATGCAGTCCGAGCAGAGGACCGGCTCATCGGCGGCTGCCAGCGGGGCAAGTTCGGCTGCCCGCGCGCCGCTGCCCGGCACTCAAGCCCGGCAGCCCGCAAAAGCCGCCACCGTGCCCGGAGCGCCAACGATTGTGGTGGTAACGCCCGGGAACTCCCAGGCTCTGGTCAATTTCAAACTGCCCTCAAGTGACGGAGGCAAGCCAATCAAGGTGTGCACGGTAACTTCTGAACCGGGGGGCATGAAGACCAGCCGCCCGGGCAGTCCGATTCGCGTCTCGGATTTGCGAAACGGGGCCTCCTACACCTTCAAAGTCTCTGCGGCCAACTCGGTTGGCGCCGGTCCCGCTTCGCAGCTTTCGAAGGGCGTTACCCCGGGGAGTGCCCCGGACGCCCCGCGGCTGCTCGGCGTAAAAAGTGGAAAGGGGCAGGCGCGGATCAGCTTCAAGGCCCCGGCCTCAAGCGACGGGAGCAATATTTCATCCTATACGGTAACCTCGAGTTCGGGCCGGAAAGCAAGCGGAACAACGAGTCCGATCACGGTCAAGGGGCTTTCGGCGACCAAGGCTTACACCTTTACTGTCACAGCCACCAACAGATTCGGAACCAGTTGCCCGTCGAATGCTTCGCAAAGTGTGATGGTGCGGTAAGCTGGTGGAATGGGGGGGTGGTGGTTACCGGAAAAAAAAGGGCCGCTTGTTCCTGAGGAACAGGCGGCCCTTGAAGTCCTGCAACAAGGACAATGCAGACTAAATTTCTTCCACCGTGATCGCGCCCTGTTCACAAACCTCGACGCAGCTTTCGCAGCCCAGGCACTCGTCCTCGTTCACCGCTTCGGCTTTACCGTCAACCAACTCATATACATCCACAGGGCATACATCCACGCATTCGGCGTCACCAGTGCACTTGTCCTTATCCACCGTCACTTTGAAGCTCATTTGTTCCTCCAGTAGGTTTTATGGAATTCAAAACATCCACGCGACAGGAATCACGGTCCATTCCATTGTTTCCGCTCGCCGGCACGCCTTTTCGTACCCCCATCGAAAGTCAAAGTCAAGCCGGAAATGGGAAAATATGCGGACTGCTTAAGGGCAAGGCCCAAGGCGGCGAAAAGCTGAAAAAGGCTGAAGGCAATATGAGTCGTGAGACCAAATGATGGGGTGAGGTGAATACGGAGGGTAACCGGAGTTTATCGTACGGAAAAAACGAGTGATATTTCGACGGAAAAAAATTTCGCGTCGAAATATCACTTCGTGTAAGACTTCATGGAGCGATTAGACGCAACCGGTCGGTTTGGGCAAACCGGCCATCTTGCAGGCGCCCTTGCCCGGTCCCGATGGGAACAGCTCATAGATGTACTTGAGCTTGTAGCCGGTGACCTTGGTCAGAATACGGACCATGGGGGCGATGCCGTGTTTTCTGTAGTAGTCCTGAAGCACGTGAATGACAGCCCAGTGCTCGTCGGTCAGGTCGGCGATCCCTTCGGAGGTCTTTACATAATCAACCCATTCAGGACACCACGCGTCGAAACTGGCAATGAAGCCATCTTCGTCAATTTCGAAATTTTTGCCTTTGAATTCAATCTGGCCCATTAATTGTCCTCCTTCAATAGACCGCAGGTAAGCTCCAGGATTCCGGCCGGAGGATGTCCCGTCCGGAATCGACAGAAGTTGTGGTTTTAAGCCTCTTGAATGATATCGCAGCCTCGACCAGGGAGCGAGCCCAGGTTTGGTCGCCCCCAGCGTGAAGATGCGAATACGATGCAAGAACATTCTTATAGCACAAACCGTCCCAGCCAGCTACGGCACCATGACCTTTCTCCAGTTTAAAGACGAAGGGGAAAGAGCCAGGGTCGATGGAGCCGGAAATTCCCGAATAGTGGAATTCATGTCCGCGAAGAACCGACCCGACCGGAAAGAACGGATTGACGCCCACACAACGCATTATGGTATATCCATGCCCCTGAGGCTTGGACCCGAGAGTTACATCGAAAGGAAAGACGCCGACCATGGGAAAAACGCCATCCCCGGTTTGAATCCCACGACACAAAAACATCAGTCCGCCGCACTCCGCGTAGACAGGCAAGCCGGATTCGACGGCAGACCTGATGGAATCGCGAAAGATTTTGTTGGCGGTAAGTTTTTCGAGATGGGTTTCAGGGAATCCGCCTCCAATATAGAGGGCGTCAATCTCGGGTACGGGTGCCTTTTCCAGGCTGGAAATCCAGACCAGGGACGCCCCGTGGGCTTCAAGAGCTTCGAGATTTTCCGGGTAGTAAAACTGGAAGGCGGAATCCCGGATTATTCCGATTCTAACTCCCCGGGCGGCGTCGAGAGCACCAGCAGGCCCGGAGGGCACGGGGCAGGCGAGAGGAGAAGCCGAGTCGGCCACTTCCCGCAACGCCCCGAGATCAAGGCAGCGGCCCATGAGGTCCGCCGCGGCCAGGACAGCTTCCAGGACATCCTCGGCTTCCTCGGCTGGAACCAGCCCCAGATGCCTTTCGGGAAAAAAGTTCCTGGTTTGTCTGGGAACCACGCCAAGGACCGGGATGTGACAAAACTGTTCAATAGATTGCCTGAGCACGGTTTCGTGCCTTTTGCCCGCCACCTGGTTCAAAATGACGGCGGCAATATTGACGGTTTCATCGAGCTTCTGACATCCCATGACCATGGCTGCGGCCGTGCGCGTCACCTTTGAGGCGTCAACCACCAAAACCACCGGGCAAGCCAGAAGCTTGGCCAGTTCGGCGGTCGAATAGCTTCCTTGGGGATCAACGCCGTCATGGATGCCCCGGTTTCCCTCGATCAGGCTGATATCACTGCCCGCAGAGCGCACGGCAAAAGAGCGCACGATCTGCTCGGGAGTCATCAGAAACGGGTCGAGGTTGTAACAGGGGCCGCCCGAGGCCGCAGAGAGCCATCCGGAGTCGATGAAGTCGGGGCCTTTTTTGAAGGCCGAGACGCGCAACCCCGAAGAGCGCTTCCACGCAGCGGCAAGCCCGAGCGAAATTACGGTCTTACCGCCACCGCCGCGCATGGCGGCAACAAGGAGGCGCGATCTTTTTAGCTCCATGGGTAAAACTCCGGAGCGGGAGGCAGGAAGCGGTCTAAGTCGCCGCTTCTGGCTTCCCGCTCCTGATCAACTAAAACTTGAACTGCGTGGTGGTTCTCCAGGTGGTCATGGCCAGACGATAGTCGTCAATGTGCTCATGATTGAACTCGAGACCCGTCTTTTCGAAGAACCGTTCCCAACCGATGCGGTTGATCCACTCGCCGACTCTTTCATAACGGCGTCCGCCGGCCGCGTAGGCCTCGACGATCTTTTTGATCGTCTGGACGGTGGTGGGCCACCTGGGCGGCTCGTTGGGAATATAGGGAACGGCAAGCTTCGAGAACATGGGGGCCGATTTCACGTTGGAAACCTTGCCGCCCACCCAAAGAGCGATACCGTCGCCTTCGGCGTCGGCCAGAGGAAGCGCCGGGCACATGGTGTAGCAGTTACCGCAGAACATGCAGCGGTTGTTGTTGATCTCGACGCTTTTGCGCTCGCCGAACTTCTTCGGTTTGATCGCGGCGGTCGGGCATGCGGCGATTACCAGGGGAATCTCGCATACGTTCTGAACGCGTTCATCTTCGACGAAGGGCGGTTTTCTGTGAACGCCCAAAATGGAGATGTCCGAGCAGTGGACGGCGCCGCACATATTGAGGCAGCAGGCCAGGGCGATACGCACCTGGGCCGGCAGCTTGTGGCTTCCGAAATACTCGAAGAGTTCATCCATGGCGGCCTTGACCACGCCGGAGGCGTCGATGGCCGGCGTGTGGCAGTGGGCCCAGCCCTGGGTGTGGACGATATTGGTGATGCTGTTTCCGGTACCGCCAATGGGGAACCAGGAACCTCTGCCGCGAAGGTCGGTCAAAAGCGGCTGCAGTTTGGCCTTGTCGCTGACGAGAAATTCGATGTTGTTCCTGGTGGTCCACCGCAGGTGGCCGTCGCAGAACTTGTCGGCGATGGCGCACGCTTCGCGAATGTATTCGGTGCTGATCAAACGGGCGGAGCCGACTCTAACCGAGTAGATGGCCGCGCCGGATTCGGCGACATGCATCAGCACACCGGGTTCGAGGATTTCGTGATATTTCCACTTGCCGAAATTCTCTTTGATGACCGGCGGAAAAAACGAATCATATTTGGGGGGACCAATATCGGTGATTCGGTCTTGCATCACATTGTTTGGATCAAAAGCCATTTTTCACACCTCCTAAGCCTGATGCCGTTTGCGATATTCAACCGCGTCGTGTTCCCAACCGCCGGGGACACCCGCTGGATCGTAGAAAATGTAGGGGTTGTATCTGGGGGTATTGACCATGCGTGGATCGGGTTCCAACTCGACGGCCTTGAGGAGTTCGCGCAGGCTGAGGCGCTGGATCATTTCACCGAGGCGCTCACGGTTCTTGCCGTTTTCCATCCACCAATCCCAGAGCTTTTCAACGAATTCCTTGAACTCGGTGTAAGGGGACTCCATCTTGATAAACGGAATCACAACGCTCGAAAGCTGTGCGCCTTCGAGAATCGGGGCCTTGGCGCCCAAAAGGATGGTCGCTCCGGTATCAACGCCGGGGCGAAGAGCCCTGGGCATGACACGGATACAGTGCATGCAGCGAACGCAATCCTTGTTTTCGATCTTCAAGGTCTTGCCGTCATAGGCCATGCAATTGGTGGGGCAAAGATTGATGACTTCGGCCTGGATGTCGAAATCTTTGCGGGCGCCACCGGCACCGCCGTGAGGAACGATTTCACCGCCGACGTAGCCTTTTACGGCGTCCTGGTCGATACGGATATCGTCACGCCAGGTTCCGATGATGGAGCAGTCGGCGCGGGCGATGGCCGCTACGCAGTCCATCGGGCAGCCCGAGGACTTGAACTTGAATTTATAGGGGAACATCGGCCGGTGAAGGGCATCCTGGAATTCCTGGGTCAGATCGTAAATGATGTCCTGGGTATTGATGCAGGCCCATTCACAACGCGACATTCCAAGGCAGCCTTCGGGGCTGCGAAGGTTTGAGCCCGAGCCGCCAAGATCCATGCCCAATTCATGAGTCAACTCATAGAAGAGGGGCTCGAGCTGGTCGGTGGTGGTCCCCAGCAGTACGATATCCCCGGTCGACCCGTGCATGTTGGTCAAACCGCTGCCTTTTGCGTCCCACAAATCGCAGATTTTGCGCAGAACGTCCGAGCTGTAGTACTTGCTCGAAGGCTGGTTAACACGCATGGTGTGAAAATGGGCCACATTGGGGAAAAGGTCGGGGCGATCGCAGTAGCGGCCGATAACGCCTCCGCCGTAACCGAAAACGCCGACGATACCGCCGTGTTTCCAGTGACCTTCTTTTTCCTTGAAGGACAGTTCCATCAGGCCAAGCCAATCTTCACACATCTTGTTGCCTTTGGCCGCCAGTCGTTTCACATCACTTACGAAGCTAGGCCATGGGCCCTTTTCCAGCTCGTCAAGCATAGGGGTTGCATGTTTCAGCGCCATTCGTTTACCTCCGTTAGTGTCACTTTAGACTTCCACTTTTACACGATTTGCCACAGGACCCGTCGGGTAACTTCTCCTCACCTCCCTTTCACAGTGCGTATTCATCTTGTCGAATATCTCGGATTCCGGTATTCGTTCAAATACCCAATGGAAAGAACTCATCGGCAGGTCAGGAAGGGCAGGGCTAATTCATTCCCTCTTCTTCTTTCGCTACATCGCCTTCGCTGGGAAGCATGTACATGGTCGTGCTGCCGCTCGACCAGTACTTGAGCTTGCCTTCGCTCACCAGTTCGTTTACGAGCTTTTTAGCCTGCATCATCTTGATTTCCGGAACGGCTTTGCAAAGATCGTTGAAATAGAGTTTGCTCTTCTTCTGCTGCTTTACGTACTCGATGATTTTATCCTTTGCCTCTGCGCTCATGGGTGGATCTCCTCTGCCGTTAGCCTTGATAAAAAGGGGGCCAGCACCGCAACCCCCCGCTTGGATTTCCATATCTCTACGGAGCTCATCCGATTTTCGCCAGTTAACTCCGCGAAAAATCTTTGTCAACAAAAAAAATCCCGATATTTCAGCACCATCAAGGTCATGGATGGACTGGATCAACCGAGACTCGGCGCCTCGCGCATCGAAAAGCTTTCCAACCAAGCCCCCTTGAGTTAAAATGGTTTTTTTTACGCCTCGAAGGGGGGAGGCAAACCGGCATCCGGATTGCGCTCCAAGCGGAAGGTCCATGAATTTCAGGGTTTTCCGCACTTTTCCACTTGAATCCAGGCTATATACCCCAAGGAGAAAGAAAACACAATGACAAATACCGGCCACGAGAGTAATGCCAAACTCAACCTCTACATCAAGTTTCTCAAAGAGCAACTGGCCTTCGAACCGCAGTCGGCGGCCGTACATTATAATCTCGGCCTGGCCTACTCGCACAAGGGATTGACCGCGGAGGCCGTCTCCGAATTCAAACAGGCGATCGAGTGCGACCCTGAATTGGCGGAGGCCTATGTCAACCTCGGGGGGCTTTATGCCGAGGGTGAACCGGAAAAGAGCATCGAGGCAAACCTCAAGGCACTCGAGATCAACCCCGACCTCGGCCCGGCTCACAGCAACCTCGCCTTCGGTTATCTTCGAGGCGGCCTGCCGGAAAAAGCCGTCATTCACGGCGAAAGGGCGCTCGAACTCATGCCCGGCTCGCCCAGGGCCTATCAGTTGCTTGCCGCCGCCCACATCGAGGCCGGGCAACTTGAAGCCTCGGTCGAACTTTCCCGCAAAATGATCCAGGAGGGTCTCTTCACGGGGGCCGCGCACTTCAACCTGTCCATAGCTCTTCGGGCCATGGGCGAAGAGGTGGAGGCCGAAGAACACGCGCGTGCGGCTCGCGAACTCGGCTATATGGC
This sequence comes from Deltaproteobacteria bacterium, assembly GCA_021777755.1. GTDB lineage: Bacteria > Desulfobacterota > Syntrophobacteria > Syntrophobacterales > Syntrophobacteraceae > SbD1. The sequence goes on along the minus strand of JAJYDE010000018.1, from coordinate 41,369 downwards.
AAGTGAGAACTAATCCAAGGGTCAGGCAACAGCGAGACAGAGATGAAAATTGCCCGAAACAGTTTTGTGGTGATCGAATACAGCCTTAGGCTGAGCGACGGCTCCTACGTAAAAGGCGAAAAGGAAGCCGCGTCGATGAATTTCATAGTGGGCTACGGCCAACTCATTGCGGCCCTGGAAGAAGCCCTGACCGGGCTCGAGCAGGGGGCGAGGCTGGAATTGACCATCCCCGCGGGCGAGGCGTTTGGCGAACTCGACCATGACCAGGTGAAAACCTATGAGCTATCCGAATTCCCCGCCGGCCGCGACTTGGTTGCGGGAAAATGGGCGATAGCAAAAAATAGCGGCACAGGGTCGCAGTACAGCTATTTCGTGAAGGAAAAAACCGATTCGACCATTACGGTGGACTACAATCATCCTTTGGCTGGAAAAGACCTCCATTACGATATCGCCGTGGTGTTTGTTAGGCCCGCGCATGCCGAGGAGCTTGAATTTTTGCGCCCCTGCGAACACGGGGAAAATAGTGATAAGATTCAATGAAGCGGCAACACTGCCTTCCGAAGAGCCAGATTCGGGGGACGAACCGGGGCAAATGTGCGGAGTTGATTTCCGCAAAGACCTGTGATACATAAATCTCTTACGCTCGTCGCCGGCGTAGCTCAGGGGTAGAGCAGCTGATTCGTAATCAGCAGGCCGCGGGTTCAAATCCCATCGCCGGCTTTAGGAAAATCAAGAGGGACGACACTTCGGACCGCCCCTCTTTTTTGTGGATGTCCGCAAGCCGCCGCAAATCGGCCCGATTTTGGGTGCTGTTTGCGCCCGGTTTGCACCCATTTATTGGATGTGATCGATGTACTGCCGGATTATGGATATGGGAGCCCTGCCGCAAGACGAAGGGAAATAGCTCGGCGACCAGAGTACCCCTTTCCAGTATCTCTTTTCCAACTCTGGAAATTGTTTTCGGAGCAGCCCTGCGGATACTCCTTTGAGAACGATGGAGTGTTAGCTGTCCGTGGCTTTTTCCCCTTCGTTTTCCGCCGTCCTGTCCGTTACCTCGGGCGCTTCGATTTCAGCTCGCCGGTCGAAAACCGGATCTTGAAAATAGAGCGGCTGAACGCCGCGAACGGCTGGAAAGCCGGCGCAAAAGATCAACATTTCGCCAGGCTCCTTGATGGTGCCATCCTTGTCCTTGATCGGTCCCTTCATTCTCATTGTTTCGTCCGGAGTCATTAAAGGCCTCTGGATCTCTTGCATCGTGTGGGAGGCATGTCCCAGCGTAACGGATGTCCTTCCGCCGCTCTCGCTGATTTGCCTTTTGACTATCGTAGTCGTGCCCGTAAGTTTGGAAAGATGTTCCGCCGTCTCGATTCTGTTCGGGGGAAATGCGCACTGAACGTGACAATTGCTCGATATGCTTTCGTCCGCACCGTATCCGCTTTTCTCACTGTTAAGCTGCCCTATGTCCTGTAGAATCAAATACGCTTTGATTCCGTAACCCGCCAGGTAGGCGAGCGATTCCTGCATTATTTCCAGTTTACCAAGACTGGCGAACTCGTCCATCATGAGCAGCAGTCGGTGCTTGTATTTCGCCACGGGTCGTCCCTTTTCAAACTCCAGCTTTTCGGCGAGTATCCTCACGATCATGTTCACGAGTACACGCACGAGAGGTCTCAGCCGGCCCTTGTCCGTGGGCGCGGTGACGATGTAGAGGGTGACCGCGCGGTCATGATGCATCAGATCGGAAATGCTGAATTCGCTCGTCCCGGTGTTGTCGCTTACAACGGGATCGCGATACAAAGACAAATAGCTTTTGGCGGTCGAAAGCACCGATCCGGCCTCGTTTTCCGGGCGGTCGGCCATATCTCGTCCCGTGCCCGTTATATTCCTCAGGACATCGGGGTGTCCATCCCTGAAATCGATCATGTCCTGCCAAAGCTCCGCCGCCGGTTTTTTCGGGTCGGAAAGGATTCTGTCCAATTCCGCCAGACTCGCCTCGGTCCCGTCTTTTTCGCGCCTGTAGAGCATATAGAGCATTACGCCGGTAAGCAGCGCCCAACTCGTTTTCTGCCAGTGGTCCACGAGGCCTCGTCCGTCGGGATCCACGATGAGATTGGCGAGGTTTTGCACATCGCCCACGATTTTGCCCCTATCCGTCCGTATCTCGTCGAGGGGATTCCATTTTACGGACCCGTGCGCCGCCGGCTCGAATCTCAGGACCAGATTTTCGGCGTGTTCCTTGCGCCATCCCGAGGTGAGCGCCCAGAGTTCACCCTTGAGGTCCGTGACGACGGCGCTGTGCGGCCAGCTCAGCAGTGTCGGGATGACCAGCCCGACACCCTTGCCGCTTCGTGTCGGTGCGTAGCAAAGCACGTGTTCGGGGCCGTTGTGGCGGAGGTATTGCAATCTCTTCCGGAACAGCCGATGACGGCTGTAAACGGCGCCGACATATACGCCTTCCTTTCCGATCAAACTGGCCTTTTCGATATCGTTTCTTTCCGCCCAGCGTGCGGACCCGTGGATGGTTTCATCGGCTTTCGCGGTGTTGGCCCGGTTGATCGAATACCAAAGAAAGCCGAGGAGCCCCAGCGCCGAGCAGACAAGCCCCACGCTTGCGGACTTCATGAACTGCGCTTGCAGGCCCGCGCCTTTCCAACGGGCATACCAGACGAATATTTCCCAAGGCCGGTAGAGCGTCCCCCATCTCACGCCCAAGTCCGCATGATATCCGAGCAGATAAGCGAACGTTTGAGTGGCCGCGGCCATGCCTGCCAGCATCAAAACCGATACTGCAACCGCATCCGTCAACCATCCATTTGTTTTACTCACAAGCTTGCTCCTTCTCGTTTGCGACCTCGCCTTTCGACATGTCCCGTATCGGATACGGAAACCATTTCTCCAAGCCCGCAACGCTTCAACCTCGCCTCCGTCGCGGCGAGTACCGGAGTGACGAATACCACCCCGTCCTTTTCAAGCAGCGCGAGGGCTTCGCCGTCAACTCGGCGCAGTCCGCCGAAGACGTAAACCCCGGCGTCCTTCGCTGAAAAAACCCTGTGTTCTTCGATGTCCCGGATTTTCCACCTCTTCGAATTCCTCTCCTCGGCGTATTTGCCGGCAGCCCCTTCTTTCGCCGCCTTTTGCGCCACCAGAGCAAGACGGCGTTTTTCGACTGCTTCGTCGGTGAACCTCACTTCAAAGTCCGCTTCGACTGCAGCCCGGATAACGGCTTCCTTGAATTCGTTGCTTCCCCTGACCGACAACTCCTCTCCATACCGCTCCACTGCCATTTCGAGGGCTTTTTTCAATCCTTCCCGGCTCGCTCCCCCGCCGACTTGCAATCGTTTACCGTCGTCTCTCAGCGATACGCCTTCCAGCCGGTATATGAGGCCGCCCTTTCTGGTCACGGTTTCGACGGGCTCGGAGGACTTTCCGGTGTTTCTCGACGCACCGACCTTCCTTTCGAAAATGTTTCCCCGGACTTCGCCAGCCTGGCGGGCACGAAGTGCCTTCAGCGCCTCCTGGTCCCCCCCGGTTGCGCGATCGCGCAACCAATCGATCCATGACGTCCGCCTGGTTTCATCGCTCAGTTTTTTCGCGGACATTCCATAACTTTCATTTATTTCTTCCAGGTTGCGTCTCAGTTTCGACCTTGCCGACGCACACAGCACTTTCCTGGCGAACTTTCCGCGAACAAGCCTTGCCGCCATCCGAGCCAATTTGGCTCGACTCTTGGCCGCTTTTACTCGGTTCTGCCTCTCTTGTCTCAACCTCGCCCGTTCGGAAGCTCTTCGGTCCCTCTTCGCATCCATTTCCTGTCTGTATTTCGTCCACAGCGAACCGGTATCGGTCCGCATCGGCATCGGCCGTTTTCGGTAAGTTTTTTCGCCGGGTTTCGGCTTGGCTTGTTCACTCTTGATTCCCGACTCCGCAGGGAAGATACCCAACCGCTCTTCGAGTTTTCCAATCGAAAAGTCGCGTGCGATCGAACTGGCCTTGACCGAGACTCCGTCAGGTGCGCATATGACCAGGCCATTTCCCCTCGTTTTTGCCTCCAGGTCATGTTCAGCCAACACGCCCAGCAACTCTTCCCACGTATTTGCGACCCTCAGTTTGTCGGCGCATTCACGTCGAATGAATCCAATCACGCTTTCGACACCTCCGGCCCGTTCCATCGAGTCCGTTCTGCTCCGTCTCTCCTTTTTTCTGCATGCGTGATTGTCCGGTTCGAGGCGATATTCATCTTCAAGGCTGGCGCATATTTCTCCAAGCTTGAATTGTCCGTAATAAGGGTCGAGTATCGTGAGCTTGCGGGGATGTATCTTGTTGATCGCGATGTGAATGTGGAGATGCTCGGTATCGCGGTGGATAACGCTTATCCGTTGATGTTCGCGGTAGCCGAGCTTTTCGCAAACCCTGTCTTCCAATTCCTTCAACACTTGCGGGTCCGGCTCTTCCCCGGCGCGAAACGATAAAGTCAGATGATAGGTTTTATCGGTTCGAGCCCTGGTGTTGGCGCGTTGAACGGCTTCCACTTCCGCCACCGCCCACATCGGATCGTTCTCATCCGATCCGCAATTCGTCACACGAACTTCTCCCACGCGATTCGCCTTACCCTGGCTGTCGAGGAGGTATTTGGCGAGACGCCTGAAGCTGCTCGCGCTGACCTTGGATATTTGAACATGCTTGGCGATCATCAGAGATTTTCCACCTTCTCTCTCATCTTTTCCTGGAGTCTCCTTATGTCCGCGAGAACCCTCCCGATTTCCTCCTTACGCTCCGCAAGAGTCATCCTGAAAAAACGATCATCTTTCGTCATCCACATTTTGAACAGGTTCACAAGCCGCGACTGGTCCGCGTTTATTTCCGCCAATTGCCGCACGGCCTCACGATCCGGGACCGTTTTTATTTTGCAGCCCAAAGCCAGCCTCCTCAAAAATTCGGAGACCGTCATATTCCCCTTCTTTGCAAGCGCCTTGATTTTCTCTTCCTCCTCGGGCAGCACGGGAACACGCAACCGCCGACATGTTTTCCGCGTCACACGAATCACACCCGTTTCCAGATCACGGATCATACCGCCTGTTCCTGCTTTTGCTCGAACTCGAACCCGACGACGTGGCCGCCGTCTTCTTTTCTTTCGAGCTTGGGACGGGCGCAAAAGGCATTTCCGCTCTTGCTTTTGAATCCCTTCAAGACCCCGCATTTACCGGCAAGGATGTCCGCGGCCATTTTGGCCGTGATCTTTTTCCCGCTCATCTCCTTCCAAATCACGAACTTGCATCCCGTTTCCTTGAACTTTGAGCACCCGTAGCTCTTGGGGTTTTCGACGACCGGCGCACCGCAGTTCGGACACTTGCCGATCGCTTTTCTCTCATCGAATACCATGCGGACCTTCCATTGCCCGTTTTCCTCGCGAAGCGCCAGGTTCGCCGTGAAGCTTTTTTTCTCCCTGTTCGTCAATTTGAAGGGTCCTATCGTTTTGCCGTCCAGGAGGGCGGCGCCTTCCTCCGGTGCCAGGTTTTTGCCCGCGATGTCCTTCCAAACGACGAACCGGCATTTGGCGCCGTTTTCCTCCTTGCCATTCTCGCAATAGAATCCCTTGCCCCCTTCCTTCACCCTACCCTTGCAAACGGGGCATTGGCCAATGATTCCAGTCGCATGTTCGGGCGCTTCGCTCATTCTTATCTCCTCGACCATTCGTTTTACAAATCCCCGCATATTCTCGGAAAAGTCCACCGCAGTCTCGGCACCCAGCGCGATCTTTTCAAGTTGCCCCTCCCAGCTGGCGGTCTCCCTGGCAGACGCGAGCGCGCTCGCCATCGGGCATTTGCGCAGCGAATCGACCAGGAAACATCCTCGATCGGTCGCAAGAAGCGTCCTTTTTTTGCGCTCCGCATATCCTCGCTTGACGAGCTTTTCGATGCACTCGGCCCTGGTGGCCTGCGTGCCCAAGCCGATCTCGCCCCGGAAAAGCTCCTTGAACTCCGTTTCCTCGACATACCGGGACGGATTCGTCATATCCTTCAGGAGCAGAGCTTCGCTATATTCAGGCGGTGGTGTCGTTTTGCCGGCCCCGATTCCGGCGTCCTGCGCCAGGCACGTCTCGCCCTTTGCCAGAAGAGGGACCATCACATTTTCCTCGTCGGCGTCCTCTTCGTCGTCCTCACGGCTGCCATGGATCTCCCGCCATCCCGGAAGGAGAATCGTCTTGCCCCTGGTTCTGAAGGTTTCGCACTCGACCGTCGTCACCACTTCGACGCTTTCGTACTCGCAGTCGGCATGGAAGCTTTCCGCGAAGCGTTTCAAGACCATTTCCCAAATGGTCCTTTCGTCGTTTCCGGCATCCCTCGGACACTCCGCTAGCGGAATGAGAGCGTGATGGTCTGTAAGCTTCGCGTCGTTAAAGACACGTTTGTTCGCAAGCGTTACGAGTCCCGCCCGCACTCCCGCGAAAAGCCTTGTGTGACCGGGAGTGAGTTTTTCGATGATTTCCTTCGCCAGCGTCACGCATTGACTGCCCAGGACCCGCGAATCGGTCCGGGGATACGACAGGCACTTGCGCTCCTCGTAGAGTTTCTGGGCGAGATCGAGCGTCCTTTGCGCCGTGAAACCGTGTTTGCGGTTCGCGTCCTGCTGAAGTTCCGTAAGCGAATAGAGCAGGGGAGGCGGCTCCTTTTTCCTTTCGCGCTTCACCTCCGTAACTTCGCCAGTTTTCCCGCCGATTTTTTCGAGAATGCTCCGGGCTTCTTTTTCCGAGGAAAACCGGGTCTCATCGACCTTGAACCATGTGCCTCGCCAGGCGTCCGCGTTTTTCTTGAAACCGCATTCGACGGTCCAGTAAGGCACAGACGTGAAATGCTCCCGCTCTCGCTTTCGGTCCACCAGAAGCGACAAAACGGCCGTTTGCACCCTGCCGACCGAGTATGTTTGCGAGCCGACCGGGCCGCGCCACCGCAGAGTTGCGGCGCGCGTCCCGTTTATGCCGACCAGCCAGTCCGCGATCTGTCTGGCTTGTCCCGCCTCCCAGAGCCGGTCGTAGTCGGCGGCGGGCTTGAGCATTTCCATCCCGGCTCTTACAACCTCGGGGGTGAGTGCTTGAGAAGACCAGAACCTGTACAGTTTCCGACGGTCCTCGAAGCCGCAGGCCTGAAGGATCGTCCGGGCTATCACCTCTCCCTCCCGCCCGGCGTCGGTTGCGATGACCACCCGGGAAAAATCGCCTTTGAGCAATTTCCCGATGGTCGAAAGCTGCTTCCTGCCGCTTGCAAGCGCTTTGTACTCGACCTTTTCCGGCAGGATCGGCAGAACGTCCATATTCCAGTCTCGATATTCATCCTCGTAATCGTGAGGTTCTTTGAGTTCGGTCAGATGTCCGAACGCCCACGCGATTGCGTAACCATTACCCTCGATGTACCCATCTCTTTTGTCGCTCACCCCGAGCGCTTTCGCAAAATCCCCGGCCACCGATGGTTTTTCCGTGATAATGAGTGTTCTCACCACTTTCCCCTCCGCTTTCGGCGTCAATGTCCTTCATCAGGTTTCTTTTTTTTCGCCTTGGCTTTCATTAAATAGTTTTTCAGGGTATTCACTTTGATCGGGATTTCATTTTCAGTTAAATATTGTGCAATTTCTTCATAGCCATACCCTTTTTCTACCATTCCCAATATCTGAGCCGATATCTCCTGTATCATGGCAAAGGTTGACAATATTTTTGTCTTCGGCGGAATAGCATCCATTTCCGCCATCATTTCTTTCACTTTTTCGGACGTATATTCCGCTTTTCCCATCGCCAATCCCCTCATTCCGTTTGTCGATTCGCATCTTGCGATGCATTCATCCGCTTCTGCGCTACGGTAAATTCAACCGCGTGTCGGAGGACCTTTACAGCGTATCCCCGGTCGGGGGCTCCATAATATCGGTAAAGTCCTCCCACAACGTCTTCACCCGCCCCGGACACGCAATCGGAGTAGATCGCCGAGCCGCACAGCACGTTGATGGCGGGATCGAAGAGCGCTTCGCGCCCGAAGCCGTAGGCCTCCATCTTCCTGCCCCAAGTCGGCCAGTGCACTTGCATGACGCCCAGGGCGTCCTTACCGGATACTGCGACCGGCGAGAAATTCGATTCGGTCTGGGCGATACCGACAAGGACGCCCAGCCAGAACATCTCGTCCCTTTCCCCATGGCTGCGGGCAAGCCTTTGCGCACTTGCGACAAGCGCCGCCGCGATCCGCGACGCTGTTTCCCAGTCCACGGTCCTCTTGTTCGCTATGTAGGCGCGCACGTCCTTCCGAATCCCCGCCCGCGCCGGCACCGGAATGTACGACATGATTGCGATGCACCCCACCACCATGCATCTTGCCGCCCTCTTGCGCATTTGATCTTCTCCGTTTCCGGCGCGAACGTTTGGTCCGCGCCCGCTATAGAATAGATCTCCCGTTTATAATTTTTTGCACTTGCATCTCGCCCACCTGGTTTACGTATTGAGCGAAATGCTGTTTGCGAACGCTGCCGCGCAAGCCGTCGGCGTCCGGGCCGACGAAAAAGCACGGTCTTACGCGCAGAGTCTGCCGCAGTTCGTTGCCGCCCGGCGTGTTGATCGTGGTAGGAGCAAGACTTACGTGGATCACCGCGAAAAGAGCGTTTGCGACCATTGCGGCGGCTTCATCCGAATTGGAGTGTGCGGCCGCCAGAGAGATGAGCCGCTCTACGGCCGTTTCCAAATTGGTCGAGTGGATGGTGGTAATCACCGTGGCGCCTATGGCCGCCACTGCGATCACGGCACGGGCATCCGCCGGCCGCCGAACCTCCCCGATGAACAGAATGTCCACATCGGAGCGAAGGGAGTCGGCCGCGAGCGTGGCCACGCGATCTTCGATGCGCAGGCCGGAGCCCGACTCATGCACGTCGATCTGCTGGATCAAACCTCCTCCGTAACAGCCATCCAATTCCATTTCCGTTGGTTCCTCGATCATTTGCGCCGCGCCGCCGTAGGAGGAAATCCTTTCCAATACCAAACTTGCCGCGATGGTGGTTTTCCCCGAACGCATCGCGCCACACACCAAAACCAGACCCGGAATTTTCCCTTTCATCATCAGGATGTCCCGCACGCCTTTCGGGACCCCCAATTCGAGCAGCGGCCGAGGAGAGACGACCAGAGCCCTTATCGCGAATGACAACCCGTACGACGTGCGCACCTTTTGGACGCGACAAGGAACGTCCCCGATACGGCAGCGCGACAACTGGTAATCCCGTAATTCCCGGTACAATTGCCCCAGTTCTTCGCGGTCCTCGTCCCCGAAGGACAGAAGTTGCATGTCGCGGGGTTCCAATGGACGATACCGGCATTGAGCCGGATTTTCGTAGAGCCACATGGACGAAAATTGTTGCTTGATCATCGGATTCCCCGTCTATCACGAGCCCGGCCAGATAACGAGCAGGACCGGCTCTTGCGAAACAACGCCCGATCCCTGCGCCGACGATACGATTACTGTCGCGGTGCCCCCGAGGGTCGTCAAAACTTCCCCTGCCGCTGTGCCCAGGTAGATTTGCGCCCCCGAAACATTCGAAAGACCCGGCAGAAAGCCGCTATTTCCCAGACGATTTTGCATCGTCGTCAATTCATCCAGGACTTGGATTGCGACATACTGTTTCGACAGCCCCTCCAGAGTTTGCGTCACTCCGGAGGGTGATCCGCCCGCGTAGTTGCCCGGCCATACCGCCAGCTCGTAGTTGCCTGTCGCCGAATCGCGCGTGTAGTACCCGCACCAGGCTTCCCCGAAGGGGGATAACGGGGAGGGCGGCGGATACGACGACGGTGAGAGCATTCCCACATCGATGGTACGCACCGTGCCCGACCCGATGGGCGTCTGCATGGCAAACCCCAGCGCCGCAAGGGCGAACGTTCTCAACTCCTGCGCCTCGATGGCGATCCTGCACGCGACCGCACGCTTTCTTGCCGCATCGGCCGCCTCGTTAAGGGAGGTCAAGGCGGATGTCATCAAGGCTAGAACGCACAAAAGGATTGTCATTACGTACATACAGGTCTCACTAATTATCTGATGCCCGGTGATTGGTATTCCGGGCAATAGACGGTAGGTGTGGTAAACGGCATTGGAAGGAGCGATATATGTTCGATCCCTACGGTCGATAGAAGTCCGTCCGCGGATGTGCAAGCAACCGTTTCGATCATTGCCGGTTCGCTGCCGTTGCAAGCGTTCACAACACTTTCATACGGACGCATATCCAGTAGGTTTAAACCGGAAGTGGAAGTGGTGGCGATTTCCTGGAGAGGGAATCCGACGCAACCCGCATCTATGGTCCACACACACTGCACCCCGGCAGCCCCGGAAGTGTCCGCAAATATCCAGGGGTCCCCGTTGGGGACTGAAATTGTACTTGGAGGGCAGTCAAGCCTGGAACTCTCCGGCTCGAGAGTGACGGTGAAATTGACGGCAACTGTGGCGCTCTGCCGGCATACGCCGGCAGAGCCGGAGCATGAAGCGGTTACGGTTAGAACCCCGGCCTGCGCGGGCGTGTATGTTCGGGTCCCGCTGGCCGACAGGCCGGGGAAGTCCCCGGTTGTGCCATTCATGGTGTATTTGAGATCGCACGACGTCGCGTCGGGCTGCGACCAGCTCACTGTGGTCGATTGCCCGTAGACGATGCCCTCGGGCGCGACGGAAAGCGTCAGGTCGCACGGCCCTGGAAGGGCCGTGCCGGCCTGCGCGGACATTACGAGAGCGTAGCCGTCGTAGCCGTACACGGGCGGGACCGCCTGGGGATCGGCCCCCTCCTGGGGGAAGTATCCGGCCAGAGTCGTTGCGTATCCCTGTTGCGAATCCGGAACCATCAGCGCCCCCGGATGCGGCATGGGATATCCCTGGTTGTTTACCGCCGTTTGCAGCACCAAGCCCGTATTTGACGATGTGCCGCGCACCGTGATTTCGCGGGCCGCCTGCATCGCGAACGATTCCCAGGGGGTTGGTGAACCGGGCGAACTCGCGGAGTGCGTCCCGAGACCGTAGTGTTGGATAACTGCCGGGGAGGGAGGGGCCGTGGCCAGCACGACGTAGGAATTCGGGCCGCCCTGGGACGACGAGGGTACATACACGGCAAGCGTTTGGCCCAAAGGATCGGTACAACCGGAGGTCGAATTGCCCAACAAGGCGAAAAACTGCGGGTTGGAGCAACTCAGCACGCCGCCGGATCCAAGACTCGAACCGTTGGCCTGAATGTATGCGTTGGCAGCCGAAGAGATGTTCGTCCAAAACGCGGCGGTCTGCGCCGCCAGGTGCGCGACGTTTCCCTGCCGGTTCACGTGAATCGCGACCTCGCTATATGTCGCCATGCCACTCGCTATCAGTACTATCGCCATGAAAACTTCGATCAACCACGCCATGCTCTATCCCTTGATCCACGTCTCGCGGAGAACTCGATCGCCGACCGGTTTGGTCTCAGTTCGTTGCATTGCGCTCGAACAGAGTCCAACCCTGGGCAGCCGGTGCGACGATTGCCACGAAATCGTTCTGCCTCATGCTGTTTAAATCGACGGCCACGGCCGTCAGGAAGGCCTTCCAGGAATCATTCCCCACGGATATCCCGAATCTTGCCAGAAAATCCCTGGAAGGCACCCCGGATGCCGAGACGGCCCAGGACGTCGCGGTCGCGGTAGCCATCAACTGCGTTCCGGTCGGATCGGTACAGTTGCCGCCGCCAAACGATGTCGAAAGGTATCCGCCGGCCTGGAGGCTCTGACAGGTCACCGTGTCGGGCATGCCGCTTCCAAGGGCTTTCGCGTAAGCATGCATGGCTTCCCCCATTTCGTACCACACTTCGGCCGTTTGGCTTTCGACCCGCTCCAGCGCCGCCTCCCGCCGCATCTGCACCGCGTAATGCTGGTAGGCCCCGGCACCGGCGAGGTACAAAACAATGCACAGACCTGTTTCGATCATCAACCACACGGCCTACGCCTCCTTCCCTTCCGTCGCTTCCTGTTTGCCATCATCAGATATCTTCGAGCGCCAGTGCCTTGTTGAATGTCGCCTGGCTTTTCGTGGCTTGTACAACGGCCGGGGCCTTTTCCACCGGTTCGACAGGATCAGCGTCCCTTGCGTCCATGAGGTCTATGAGGCGCCGCGCCGTATTCACCAAATCCGAACCGACTCTGGGGCCTTCGGTTTCCATCCGATCCAGGAGGCTTTTGAGAGGTCTCGACAGATCGGCCTCCTCGCGGCTCAATTCGTCCATGCGTGCTTGCCACGAGGGCAGCATCCGCGCGGCTTGGTCCTCCGACATCGTGGTGTGGTATCCGGCGGACGGCTTCATCGAATCGTGTATGCGGATTTGAGCCTCGATTCCCTTGAGCCGGCAGGTCAATCCGAAAAATTCCTCCTCCATTCGGCGACTTTCCTGCTCGGCTTCGAAGGATTCCATTTTGGGCGGATCTTCCAGCGCCGGGTTAACAGTTTGTTCTTCCGGCGGCGTTTCGATCTCCTCCGTCTTAGGGGTGTCGGATTCGAGGAGTTGCACAACATCGGACGTTCCTTCTTCAAAAATGTGCGAAGTCCCGTTCCGACTTTCGTCGATTTCCGCTTGCTCAAGAGTTCGGGCCGGACTTGCGATCATCGCCAATTCGGGCGATTTGTTCTCCGATGTCGTCCGCTGTTTTGCCTCCGCTCCGGCCACAGCTTTGCGAGGAGCGGTATCGACCGCCTTCGAATTCATGCGGTCGGGCCACTCGTCAACAGCTATCAATATTTCATCTATTCCCTGCCGCCACCGCGACACTTCGCGGCGTGCGCCCAGAGGCCGTTCCGCCCATCCGCAATCGACAGCGCCTCCGCAACGCTCGATTTGATCGGTAATGGCGCCTGCCAGGCGAGGGAATGTGAGCGACAACCATCCGGCCGATTCAACAGCTTTTCGTAGTTCCGACTGGTCGTACTCGAATTCGTCGATATTTCCGAAAAAGAGGTTTCTCATTGGATGGAATTCCGCTTCGGGCAAAAGCAGCATGAATTCTTCGAGCATGCCGATACCCTTGTCATCCTTTCCGAGCGGCCAAAAGACGATCAGCCGTCGATCAAGCTCGGCGAGAGCCCCCCCGAGGAGATTCCCGTGCGCCCTGGCACCCCGATTCAGGCCCGGAGCCGTATTGACTACGACGGGGTATCGGGGATGCTCGTCGCATGCGTCCACCAGCCTCATCCAGCCGTCCGCTCGATCAAGGTCCACCTTCACCGTGGTGGCCAAACCCTGGCAGGCTGTCCACACGTCGGGGTTCTGCATGTCGGCTTCAACGACTATCACGCCATCTCCGCGCGCGAAAAGTCGGTCAACGATCCCTTTGACGATCAGGGATTTACCCACCCCGCCCTTGTTGCCCCCAACGAAATATACGGGTCTGTTCACTGTTTCTCCTTTCGACCAGCTCAATTGAAAGCAAAACTGAGAGTGTTCCCGTTGGACCCGTTGGAACACGCCGCATCGGCCTGTGCCGGCGTGATCTGCGCTCCGCCGTTGGCGATGGAGGGGAATATGGTGCCGTTGATGTTCACTCCCTGGAAGTTCCCGGTGGAAAAACCCGTCGCCAGTTGGATGCAGGCACCTTTGGGCAGTCCGGACAGATCCACGTCGAAATAAGCGGGCGAGGGAGTGTTGAGCCCGGAAGCGGGCGCCGCATCGTCGCAGGCTACCACTATCTGCCCTCCCCACGGATTCGTGATGGTTCCCGACGCCGCGTCCGTAATGATGTTATCCGGGATTTTCTCCGCGTTGATCATCAAAGTGTTTGTGAGCCCCGTGTAAGCGGGTTGCCCGGAGTACAGCGCCTCGGCCCCCGATACGATCGAGGTCACCTCGCTCATGGCGGCCGTCTCCTTGTACGATGCCTGCGCCTTCTGGTAGAGGATGATGGCGGCGCTCAGAAGCGCGATCGTCAAAATGAAATAAAATCCCCAGGTGATCATTTTTTCCATGATTTTCTCCTTTTAGAGTCCGGCCGAGGCGGCGACTCCAGAAATTATTGAAATGAGCCCGAACATCATTACAAGGAACACTATCGACACGGCCGCTTTCGACGCCGACGAGATTATCTTGTTGGTCACCCTCACTCGTTCCCTCGTATCGGACAGGCTCTGTTCCGCAAGCACCATGAGTTTGTCCTGGAGATTCGGGAATCTGGAGAAAACCTCCATGTCCGCGATAATGTCGTCGCTCGGGAAAGTATGGCCGGACAGTCGCAGGGCTTTGCCGATATCGGATCCGCGCCCAAGCTCCGAAAGCGCGGCGCGCAATCGTTCGTCGAGCCACGGGGATGCGGTTTGCCGCATCCGCCGGATGGCGCTCGTAACGGACATGCCCGATTCGATCAAGGCGGCGTAAGATATCAGCCAAACGGCCCCTTGGAGCCGTCTGTAAATCGTATATGGGGGCAGCACCCGATCCAGTACCATCCTGGCTTTCCCACACCAACGCGGCATGGACCAGGACACCACTCCTATCGACAACACGACAGCCGAAAACACGAACCAGATGGCGCTCGATTGAGCGATGCGCCCGATACCCATCGTTATGGCCGCCAATGTGCCGACATGCCCCTTTATCATGGGGCCGAGGGACGCAGTTATTTGGCGAGAAATATAGGCCGCAAAGTAGTAAAGGAGGAACGTGGACATGACGGGTTCCGCAAGACCGGAAAGTGCCTCCCTGGTCATGCCCGTGGTCAGTCGGTTGAGTCTTGCCGCCAGGTTGAGCGCTTCGGGAAGTTTGCCCGACGTCGCCCCGTTTGCGAGTAAACTCGCGCAGATGGGCGACAGCCAGGGCGAGAGCCCTTCGGCGACATTGCCGCCGCGGTAGAGCATGGTGCGGCAATGCTCGAGAATGAGTGCTTCGGCTCGGCCCGCAATGCCTCGTTTTTTCGCCCGGTGCAAGAGTTCCTCCACCGCATCCAGCACACGGTGCCCGTATTGCAACTGTACGGAAATTCGCTCCAACAGGCGGTTCAGCGCGTCACCGCCCGCAAAAACCTTGTATTCCAGACCAAGCAAATTCATTATCGATCCTCGCGTTCGATAATGGCCATTTGGTCGTCTATCCGTTCGGGGAGATTCCCCACGTCGGATATCACCGACCTCGGGGCTATCTCACCGCGCAGCAGCCGCTGCAATGCATGAGTGAGTTTGGAAAAGTGGTTGGCCGAGGTTCTGTACCGGCGCACCGTATCGTAAAAATCCCGCGCCAAATCCGCGGTAAGCTCGTTGGTCATCTCCACGACCTCGGCCACGAGTGCCCGGCCCTTGAACCCCGGAATGGCTTTTACGCCCGCGGCACCTTTGACGCCGGCGCGGCAGCATTCGTCGCAACCTTCGGGGTTGCGCACGCGAATCCCGCCGACCGGCACGCCGGAATCTTTCCAATATTGGATTATGCGTCGGGAATCATGGTCGAGTAGATTGCCCGCGCTGTTCCAGCCGATCGAACATTTCGGGCAAAGCGCGGGCAAAAGGCTCTGATTGACCAGGGCGACCAGGAGGTTCCCGTTTATGAGATGCTCCGCTTTCAGGTGAAAATCGTTTACGAGCCGCGTCAAAACGGAGAAAGCGTCTTTGGCGTGCGTGGTGGTCCACAGTTGATGCCCGGAGAGCACGGCTTGAAAGGCCGTTTGGGCCGTTGCTTCGTCGCGCAGCTCCCCCACCATGATGACATCCGGATCGCTACGCATCGCGACCCGGAATTTTCGCAGCCAAGCAGCGCTTCGCGTCTCCTCCTTGCGCTGATCGACGGACAATTGCCGTGCGCGCTTGATGCGGAATTCAACCGGGTCTTCGATCGAAAAGAAGGACTTTTCGGGGTACATCATCGCCTGATGCGTCAAGATTACTTTGAGCGCCGTGGACTTCCCCGAGCCGGTGGTGCCCGAAAATATCGTCGCGCCGTTCGTCGTGCGTGCCGCCCGACTCAGAGCCAGGGTCTGCCGGCGGGTGTAGCCGTACCTCCGGCAGGCTGAAACGAACGCTTCGAGCGCGTCATCGGGAGACAAGTCGTCTTCGACCTTCCGTTTTTCGCGCATGAAGAGTCGCAGGACGGCGAACTCGCCGCCGGCCTGCGGTCCGCGTTGAAGCCGCATCGATCCTATTTCGTCGGGCAGGAAGTCCGCCCCCTGGATTTGTCCCGCCTGGTCCTCATGTCTCAAATAGTCGTAGTCGGTTTCATCGGCCATGATTCCGTACAGCGCGCGCAGCATACTTGCGGCTTTTTGCATGGGATAGTCCTGGTATGCGACCAGTCCTCCATCGACCCGGAATCGCACTTGCAGATAATCCTGCCGGTCCGTCACGTCGAAGTGTATGTCGCTCGCCGCGACCTTGGCGGCATCCGCGAAAATCGTTTTGAGATCATTGATTACCAGGCTTTGCAGCGTTTCGTCCCCGGCTTGGGCATCCGCGCTGCGTGACTCCTTGAGTTTGCGGATTTCGGGTCCCGTGAGGTAGGAGACCTCCGCGAGCCATCCCTCACGCTTGAGGGCAACCAGATAACTGTGGAGGAACATGTCTCCACGATAGGAATTGAGCGCGTCCACGCGCACGACCTTCGCATCCGCCTGTTCCACCGACACGCTTACGGCCTCCCTCAATCGGTCGGGCACTTGAGGGGTGCCGAATTGCTCGCGTGTGGCAACATGGGTCTGCTGCCCATTACCATTATCCGCCCGACCCAGAAAATGTCTGATCGACTCGGCAATCATCATGGTTTGCTCCAAACTGCCAGACTCACGGTGGTTCTCCGTTCGTCCGCCAGACCAACGATCCTGATGGATTCGATCCTCGCGGTCGGTATGCGCAAAAACGGCGCGATTTGCCACATGCCCTTGACTTGCAAGACATAAACATGCTTGACATAGAGCGGTTCAAGCGCCTTCGCGTCCGCGCCGGCACCAGGGCGGGCACCGAACGGAACCGCACCCGCCTGCCTGAAACCGACGAAATCTTTTTGCGCGATCGCGTACATGCCGCGTTGGATCGTCGCATACGGTTTCGCGTCGTGGGCTTTTCCGCCGGCGTGTTGCAAGCTCCACGGATGAAAGCTCGACGATCCGTCACCTGTGGTGCTGAGAACGCCCGGAGCATCCGCCGCGTTTCCGAAATCGTCGCGCTTCCATACCACGGTCGCCCCCGAACTCGAACAGGTCGCCTCGGCGGGTTTCCAGCCTTTTACGTCGAGCATCAAATGCGACACCGTCTTGCGGCATTGCCCGATCAGTTCCCCACCATCGGGAGGTATGCTCCAAGGCAACGGCATAGCCTTGAGTCGTGCCGCCGCCGATTCCTTCTCCCGAATCATTCGTTCCCGTTCTCGTTCAGCCTGTGCCCGGTGGCTGTACCACTGCCACCCGGCAACGGCCCCGCCGAGCATGAAGACCCCGGCCGCAACCACGATCGCCCTTCTGCGCGCGTCCCCCTGCAACCGGCGCACCCTGTGCAACTTCGTGTCTTGCTTTCGAGCGTCTTCCAGCCGGCTTTCGAGGTCCTCGCTGGCACCTTCGAGTACTTCGCTCCATTCACCGAGGCCCTGGTTTTCGGACATCAACCGTTCGACCTCGGCCCTCGTTCCGACCTTGTCACTGGAGGAGACGATCTCTTTTTCCTTGCTGATCGCGATGTACCACCAGAGTCCCTCCCGCAGCTCGAAAATTCCCATCCACGGCTCGGCGTGGCAATCCGCGATGGCGAGCGCGAGCGAATTGCCGGCTATGTTCTCGCCGCCCGTGTCCGCCCATCCGAGCGAAATGGATTCGCGGTGCCTTCGGTGACAAACGATCCCCTTTGATCCGAGATCCTTTTTCAGACGCGCACGCACTGCCCCCAACCTGTCAACCTCGACCAGTTCCCAATGCAATCCGGCAACATAGTCCTTGCCTCCCACCCTTACCGTTACCGGCATCTAACGCCTCCTTCCCGACATCTGGAAAAACCCTCGCGAAGGTTTTTGCTTGCGATAAAAGGGCAGTTGCACCGTCTTTCCGTTCACGACAGCCCCGACACCCTGGTCCGATATCGCGAGTATCCGTACATCGTCGGAGACCGCGCCGGGGCCTGAAACCGTAATGGTCCCGCCGCCGGCCATCACCAGTGTCGCCACGAGATGTCCGGGATGTCCGACGATGTTCAGTATTTGCGGCAGCGACTTTCCGCCGCTTCCATTCCTGATTGCCCCGCCGGTGAAACCCGGCGAAAAATACGAGCCCGACAGCGAAGCGTCGGGCTCCACCCTCTTCGTTTGCACGGGCTTGTCGGCTTCGCGAATCTCTTTTTCCAGTTTCGCTATTTGAGCTTTCAGCTTCAGCAGTTCGATTTGTCGCTGAAGCTCCGATGCCGTGGCAACCGTCTGCGCGGGGGTCCAGCCCCCTTGCTGTTCGGGTTCGGAGTCCGCATGCCCCGACTGTGCGGGCGGAGCTGAGGTTTTCACGGACTGGCCGGGCGGTGTGGAAGCCGCCGGACAGGCGGACGCGGGCAACAGCGCCGACGCGGACAAAAGATACAACAGCAACAAACGATACACGCGCTTCACGCCGCACTCCTTGCCTAGATGGTTGTGGCTGTAACCGTTATGACGATCATCCTGTTTCCGGTCGTTGCGTCGGCCCCTCCGCCCAGGAGTGGAAAATTCGGACTCCCGACGCCATTTTTAGTCACGGACGCGTTCTTCTCCTGGTAACCGGTCAAGACCAGGATTTCGCCCGACTTGAGGGATGCGCTCTGCTGTTCGGCGAATGACGCCGTTTGCGGCGTCTGTATCGACTGCCCGGCGGACGTGATGGTTTGCATGCTCAATAAACTCGAAATCGTCATATTGATCCCGAGATAGATTTTCGCCCCGATGATCCGAGGCGTTATCATCGCGGTAAACCCGGTGGTGACCATGCCGGGCGTAAGGGATGCCGAGGATCCGACGTTCGCGGCCAGCATGGTCGATGTGGACGCCAGGTAGCCCGTGTTCGTGGCCACCTGGATGGCTGCGGGCTGGCCGTTCATCGTGCACGCGGACCTCGAGTAGCTCGAAACGACTTTTCCCATCGTGGCCAGTGCCTGCAAAACGACCCCGGTCCCTTTCCACTGTCCCGACAGGATGCTCGCTCCAACGGTCAGGGGTGAGGCTTGGGTGGACAGCACGGCGGGGGCGTTTACGCCTTGGACAGCCACTCCGTAACGGCCGGCCAATTCGTTGAATGCTATGGTGGGATTGATCCCGTAGTTTTGCTCGTTGGTGAGAGCCACGTCGTATACATGCACCTTCAGCGCGATTTGCCCCGAAAGTTCCCGGTCGAGTTGCGCCACCCATTCTCCAACCGCGTCCACCTGAGGCGGGGTCCCCGTCACGGTCACGGACCCGAGCGAGGGATCGACGAAAACTTTCGCTCCGCCGGCAACGGTTTTTACGACCTTTTCCATGTTTTTCCAGGTATCTATGGTGCTGGTGGCGGTGATCGAACAGGCACCTCCTCCTCCACCACTTCCCCCCGAAGCGCCCGCCGGTGCCGCCGCGCCGACTCCCGCGGTACTCGTTCCGCTGGATCCATTACTGCTCATGATGCTGTTCGTGCTTTGCGTATTACCCGCGAAGGCCGGCACGAGGAAGGTTTTCGTCTCGGTGCGAAAAAAATCCAGGTTCCCGTTCCGGTACTTCCAGTAGTAGCCGCTTCGTGCGCGGAGCACGTCGAGTAGACCCGAGAGCGGCCCCTTGTAATGGAGCACGATTCCAGCATTTCCGGCACCGCCGGAAACGTCGGCAAGGTCCGAAAGCATTCGGCCGAGATCCGATCGATCGCCTGCCGGTGGCCGGCTCGCCGTTGTCGTTGCCTGTTTTCCCGCATCCGAATCCTGAACGTTGCAGGGGATGGAAGTTATGAGCGTGATTTGCCCGGCCACTTCCCGCAGCGTCATGGGAACCGCCGAAACGATGGTTATTTCCTGCGTCAAAACGGCGGGGACCACCCGCTTTTCGGGTTTTACGGCCGGTCCCATGAGATACGGGGCGTTCAGCTTTCGCACAACGGAGGAACTGCCGGGCATCTTCGATTTTTCGATTTTGGCCGTAGTGGCGGTCGTCATCCTGTTCGCCTCGTCGAAGGACGTGCAGGAAGTCAGTGCGCACATGACGGCCACGGCGCAAAATAATCGTCGGACACCGTTGGGTGCGGCTTCATTTCTCATCGCATTCTCCTCATCGCAAAGTAACTTCCACCTTTGTCCCGACCACGGCAACGTTGTTGCTGTACAACACCAGCTGTATGTTTGCGCCTGCGGATGCCAAAGCTTTCACGACATCCGACAGAGCGTCTCCGAAATCGCCCGTGAAACTCTCATCGCTTGCCGCTATCCAGTCTCCCGCCTGCCATACGAGTCTCCATCCGGCTCGTTTGCTCCACTCTTGCAATTGCTCGACGATCGACCGGTTGGCGCAAAGCGACCAGGTCTCCTTTCGGCTGGGGACGATCCGGGGAGATGGGATCACATCCCTCGCTCCAGGCGTCGGTATCGCGTCGGGCGCATGGCTCTTCGACGCATTCGCGATAGCGGGAACATCCGACTTGCCTTTGCCGGATGCCGGTTTATGCGTGTCCGCCCCCGCCTTTGGCAGGCTCGGTTCCTTTTCGATCCCAGCGGTTGCGCTCTTTTTCCCGGCATTGACGGCGGGCGGGGACGACGGGACCGCATCGGCCTGCGCAAGATCGTTCTTGCCGGGATGCCCTTGGTCCGGAACGGGCCGGGCCGGCTCCGTCTTTGCGCCACTGGCGACTGAATCGAGGGCCGAGTCCGGCACCTCGGGCGCAAGCTCGTCGGGCGCAAGTTCCCGCGTGGCCTGCGGCCTTTTCATCGTGGAACCGGAGGATGCAACGATGGGCACCGAAGGCGTTGCGGCAATCCCCTCGGCCGTGATGCTCGACATTCCGGGATGCGCCAGAACCACCACATCGAGTTCATGATGCAAACCCTTCACGGTGAGGTAGTGCCGCCCGGACCTGTCGAATTTCACCGCGCGCCCGGACGGGGTCAGAATCTCAAGGCCCCCGTCCGAATTGTCCCGCATCTGAATGATCGTGTTTCCGTTAAGACCGACCGCGCGGATCACGCCGAGTCCGGCATCGTCGCGGACCGTATAGCATGCGGTGACGCCATGGGATCGGGGCGGCGACGCCTGCTCGCCCGCGCAACCCGTCAACAAAAGAACCAATCCCAGTGTGGCAATTCTTTTCGTCATTTGACATTCCATGTGTACACCGGCCTCACCACGCTTTTGACGGCCGAGGCGGCAGACGGCCCGAAATACCGACCGTCGAAAGAAAGAGGGTTATATTGCGACATCAACAAAACTTGTCCGCTCTTCAGCGTGAAATCGCCCCTCAGACGCGGCAGGGGCCTGCCTTTCGGGTCCTCGCTCAAGGGCTCGCTATTTCGCAAAAAAATTCCGCCGACTCGGACCCCGCAGTCGGAAATCACCACTCGATCACCGGCTACGGCCGCGATCTGCTTCATCATCGTCCCGTTTCCTCCCGGGCAAAAACCGCCGGCCAGATACGCCCTGGCTCGCGCCAGTCGAATGGCCGCGCACCGAGGAGGGCAGAATATTACGATGTCCCCCTTTTGCGGTTTCGCCCCGGTGGTCCAGTAAAGTCCTTCGGGCAGGCTTGAGGTAGTGTTCAGGCGCGCACCCGCAACGCCCAACAAAGCCAGCAATCCGGTCATCGCCAATATCGCGCCGCATATGATTTTTGTGGTTTTCATCGGCTCCAACCTCGACCGCGCATCGGATCTTGCCGCCGTTCTTGCTGTTGTTGCTCCATTGCCGCCTTTCTTTCCACCAACGCTCCCATCACCGCGAAGTTGATCTGGCGTTTCACCCCGTCCTTTCCAAGGGCGCTCCCGTTCGCAAGGTCGTTCCAATCCGTCAAATCTTCTTCTCCCGGCGCAAAAACGGGAAACACCGCTCTGCCACCGACAGCTTCCGCAGCCTGCTCGGCGTGGATCCTTCCCGGATTGACCCCTTTCGTGCGCTCCAAACGTCGGTCGTCGTCTCCCGCAATCACGATCATCTTGTCCGGGAATCTTTCCCGCAGGGCCTTCGCCACGTGAATGAGATTTCCGCTATCGAACGCCGACACGACGCTTGCTTCGGCCCGTAAGCATTCTTCCAGCGATACTCCCGTCGCGTATCCCTCGCATACGACGAGAACATCGGCGGCCGCCAAATCCGCCATCCCTGCGATCGGATGGAAACATCCCTCCTTCCGGCTTCCCTTGGCGAACCGCTTCCGGCCGTCTTCCTGGATGTATTCCATCGTCCAGACTTTTCCTTCCGCGTCATGGCCCGGCACGCAGGTCTCCTTCCCCGAGGCTTCCGTCAGGACCCCGTCGGTAATCGCGATACCCTTCTTTTCCATGTAGGGGGTCTTGCGCTCCGGCTTGCTCAAGCCCTTGATCTGCCTCTCGATTCGCTCGGCCGCGAGTTCATACCTTTCTTCCGTTTCTTTTGCCCGAT
The DNA here is from genome assembly GCA_021777755.1 of Deltaproteobacteria bacterium. Lineage (GTDB taxonomy): Bacteria > Desulfobacterota > Syntrophobacteria > Syntrophobacterales > Syntrophobacteraceae > SbD1. Next base: position 18,839 of record JAJYDE010000018.1, on the reverse strand, counting down.
CGATTCTCCTTCGCTCGGCCTGTGCCTGGAGCGCGATTTTTTGCTCCGGGGCCAACCGATGACCCGTGGCCTTCCATCTGAGTTCGGTGCCCGTACGGTTGTTTTTGCAATATCCGTTCGGACGCCCGTCCAGGAAACCGACGTAAAAACCCGCGCGTTCGCCTTGCTTGTCTCCTTCGCACCTAATGCGGTGGGGTTTGCCGTCCATTACGGGATGCTCTCCGTCTACTATCGCGCCGATGCTCTCGAGCGTTGCCGCGAACTCCTCTCTCGGTGTTATCGCGAGGCCTTGGACCGGTACATTTTCCGTCAGGAACCGCTCGAGTATCTTCATGTCGGCGTCCGGCCCGGCGTACCATCGCTTTTCTTCTCGATCCCATTTCGCCCCGGCGCTTTTAGCACTCAGGCGATCCTCGTACTTGACTTGCAGCCAAACGCGCTCACTTGGAGTAGACAAGGATTGCTTCTCCGCCCGTTCATCGAGTTTTCTCGCCATGCCGGCTTCCTGCTGCCTTTCCGCTTCCATGACTACGCCTTTCTCTCTTTCTCGTTCCAGCTCCAGCTCCACCACGAAATCCCTGATTTTTTCGGCCGCAGCCGCAGCCCGGAAAATCTCGCAGGGATCTTTTCGCAACACCTCGATCCATGAGTCCACGTATGCCGCGTGCTGTCCCGGATCGTGTCCGATGCCCAATTCGTCGCCCAGCATGAGGCTCGCTATCTCGGCCCGAAGCTCTTCGCGCCCGTATCCCTGGCTCCCGAAAGGGTGGGACAGATCCCGGTGCAGTCGCGATTCGTGTCCGGTCCAGTGGCCCAACTCGTGCAACGCTACCGCATAGTACGCCGAGGCCTCCTCGAACCGATTCCTCCCGGGCAGATGGATCGTATCGTCTCCCGGACGATAAAACGCGCGGTCGTGCTGATCGTGGCTTATCGACGCCCCCGATGCTGCAAGGATTCTTTCGGCAATCGGCGACGGGTCCCACGTCTGCGTTTTTCCCTCGACCTTTTCGACAGGGATGCCTTCGATCTGCGATCCGTTGAACACCGTCGCCCGGAAGACCCGCGGACGTTCATAGCTCACCTCGTCCACGACGGCCTTGCCTTCGTCGTCAAGCACGGGCTTTCCAACGGCATCCAAGCGTTGGCGAGTTTCGCTCGTCTTCCAGTATTCGATTCTGGTTCCCTTTTCGCCTTTCTTCACCTGCCAACCCGACTCCTGCGCCTGCTTGTAGGTCATCCAGCGCGAATCATCGCGGTTCTCGCACATGAGCCGGATCGAGTTGGCTCCCCGATATCTCTTGCCGGTTACCGGATTTGTCGGCGCAAAGGAGTTCGGCACCCCGGCAGCCCAAGGCTTCTGCCATGGCGCCGTTCCCGCCTTCAATTGCTCTATCAGCTTTGCGGCCACTTCTTCGACGTACCCTTTTTTCTCCACTGTTCAACTCCCGCGATTTCGTTACCTTCTCCCGACACAAACAGCCCGATTCGCCGTAATTACGAATCGGGCTGTTTGTGCTGTCGGGTTCGCTCAACCGCTGATCAGGCGGGAACGAAAAGGTTGTTGGCTTCGTTTGGCTACTCTATATCGCTTCCTTCCGGCTTTCGGATTTCACAGGATTTTCGATTTTTTCCACCTTCGGTTCCATCGGATCGCCATGCTCACGCGGGCACGCCCTCATCGTCATCGGACGAATCGAACATGGCTTCTAACGCATCCCCCTCCGAAAGAGCGTCCTCTCTGAACGCGCCCGCCATTTCGGCCTCGTCCGGATCGAATTCCGCAACGAACCCTGGCGTCCGAATGTCGTCCAATTTTTCCGTCACCATTTCCCGCAATATCGTCTCATCATCGCGCGTGTCGCGCATCCCGGAGAGATCCACTCTCGACAGCTCCTCACATCCTTCATCGATTTCGCGTTCGGTCTTCATTTTTTCTCCTTCCCGTATGCCTTGAAATCCTGGCCCCCGCGCCTGAGGGCACCTGTTTATTCCTTGCCCCCGAGGCTGTTGACATCGAACTTCGGCGGATCGGGCAGGGCCGACTTCTTCTCTTTTTCTCCGCCGGCGTCACCCTTCCCTCCGGAGTCGCCACCCGCACCCCCGCCGCCTCCCAATCCCGCGAGATTGCCGAGCTTCTTTACCCCTTTACCCGCTACGGCAAGTCCGCCGCTGGCAAGCGAGGCGACCACCATCGAGGCCACCATTCCCGCGAACACCGCCGTGCTCATACCGCCCGCGCCGCCCGCCGATCCGACCAGGCCGCCGAGCATCGGAGGAACTTGGTGTACGAGCTTGTACAAAATGAACAAGGCCAGAATATACGCGACCATTTGCTGGTATGTCATACCGGGTTGTATTTGATCGTTGTAGCCCTGCATGATCGTTGTCGCCACGGAGATGAGCAGTATCAGGCTGAACAGATTGAGTCCGAGCGATATCACCTCCCAAAAATATTTTTTCGCCACATCCCTGGTCCAGTCGCACCCCCCGAACCCCAAAATGACGAGTCCCGCGTACTCCATCATGAACGCCTTGGTCATGCCGATAAGGTAATCCACGGCCATGAGCGCTTGGAGCGCCAACGCGGCGAGCGCGAGGACGATGGAAAGGAGATCTGTTACGGGATGCATGGCCGACATGCGATCGATGGCGTTCGAGAACATCGTGTAACCGTTTTCCACGAGTTGTCCCATATCGACGTTCGCGGACGTTCCCGACGCCAATCCGGCCATTTGTTTCAGCCCGTCCACGACGGCCTGGCTTATCGCAACACTGTTGAACAAAAGCCACCAAAAGAAGCCCGTAACGACCAACCACTTCATGAACATGGCGAAGAAATCTCCCACCTCGCCCCGTTTGATTATCAAATCCGCGCCGTTCCAGACGAGGCCGATGGTTGCAAGCGTCCAAAACAGCCGCATCGCCCCGGACCGGATGACCGACAGCCACCCGGTCATGATGGTCTGGTATTTCGCGAGGATGGTATGGAACACGTCGGATGCCGGGGCGGCCGATGCCGTGTTGAAAAAAATGAAAAAAAATGCCATCCCGAAAAACATGACCGCAAAAACTCTGAATCGTTTCATGTCAGTCCCTGTAACCGCTCTCACCCAAAAGTGACGGGTCGGTTCTTTCCAGTTGCGCATCTCCCGCATCCTTCTGCGCCTCGGTGTTGGCATCGTTTTGCAGCTTGGCCCCCTGGGCCTGCGCCTGGGCGACCAGTAGCGCCCGTATTTGGAGCAGCTGCATGGCCTGCTCGCCGGCCAATTGATTTCCGGCCTGAATCGCCTGCATGCGGCCCGTGGCGCTCTGAGCCTGCTGCTGATCCAGCTTGACCGTCGCAGCATCCTGCTGAATCTGCGTCTGGGCCTGTTTGATCGACTGGAACAGCGCATTGTTGGCGAGTAATTGCGAGCTCGACCCGAGATTGCGCGACTTCGCCAGGGCGTCGAGCTGCGCCTGCGTACATCCGCCAGGTCCGAAGCACGGATTGTTTGCGTAGGTGGTCGCATCGGCGAACTTCGACAGATACCCTTCCAGACTTCCCCCGTTCATGTTTTCGAACTGCTGGATTTGCTGATAGACACCCATCACCCGGGCCATCGTCTGCCGGACCTGGTCCCATACATAGGTGTAGGGAGCCATGGTATTGGTAACCATGTTCTCATACTGCTGGATTTGCGTTTCGAGTTGTCGCAACTGGGCGGCGTACTGTTGCAACTGCCTGGCGTATTGCGTTACGAGTTCGATGTGATTGAGGATTTGAGTGTGCTCCGTAGCCCACTGCGCCCGCACGGGGAGACTGCCGCAAAGGCAGACGCAGACACACGCCGAAATAACAAATATTCGTTTCATTCGCTCTCTCCTTTGCCTTCGCGATTCGGATTTGTTTGGTTGTTGACACGCAAAAACACCTTGGAGTACGATCCGTACCTCGATTGATGCATGCGTCGTAATCGACCACCATCCACAGGAGCAGGATATGAACATGAAAAAATTGGTGTTGTTCGCGTTGTTCGCTGTCTCTTTATTCGCGGTATCCATATGCACCGGATGCGGACACGGAAAGGAACAACAAGCGAAGGAAGACGCCAGGGCGCTGAACGGAAAGTCCCTACCGTATCCGCATCCCGCATCGCTGCACCAACAAGAGTTGAACAAGGCGTGGCGCGAACACCAGGCGGATTTGAACGCTGCCCGGTTGGAAAAAACCGACCCGTCACTTTTGGGTGAGAGCGGTTACAGGGATTGATCTCCATTTTCATCTCCGCCCTCCGGCGACGTCATAATCGAAAGACCTGTACGGCGATCCGAAATTCAGGTCCTTTACCGCCATGACGTTCAGGCGGTATCCGGGCCTGATTTCGAGCGTGGGGCTGACATTCAGGTTCTTTTCCATCATTTGCGACATGGCTTGTCCCATCTCCTGGCCGAGGGCCTGGCTGAGATAGCTTCCCGCGCTCTGAGCCTGCTGCTGATTCAAACTTGCCCCTCCTGTAAAATTGCTCGGCCCCTGGCTGTATTCCATCGCCGCGACCACCACGGACATGAGGAGCGCGGACCCGAAGGTGCGCAGGTAGTGGTTGTTGACCATATCGTGCATCCCTCCGTAGCCCGCTCCATCCGAAGCGGGCATTGCGCCTATGTCCAGGGCGCGGCCGTCGGGAAAGACGATGCGCTCCCACACCACGAATATCCGTTCCTGCCCGTATCCGATATTGGCCGAATAAGATCCCACCAGGCGAGAGCCCTGCGGAATCAGCAGATATCGGCCAGTCGCCGTGTCGTACACATCCTGGCTCACCTGGGCCAGGATTTCCCCGGGAAGATCCGAATTGATGCCCGATACCATAATGGCCGGTATCACCGATCCTGCTCGCAATTCGTACGGGCCGGGCGTCTGTACCTTGGACGCGAGTTTCCACCTGTCTTTGCTCGGAGCCGCATCGAACGTCTTGAGACTGGCCGCGAGGTCCGGTTTGGACGATCCTTGTTGCAACCCGTCGATGCGTTTTCGCAGTTGGGCAAGAGTCCGATCGACCTCCGATCCTCCGGACGCTTGAGGTATTGCAAGGTTCGCGGCAAGCGGGGATGACGCCGGCGCTCCGCTTCCGACCCCGGAGAGGGAGACGGCCGTTTTCGCGTGGACTGCCTCCGCGAACTCCGCCCGCCGGGCTTTTTCGCGCGCTTCCTCTTGCAATTGCTCCTTGGATGGGGGAGGCGGCGTTGCGGGCTGATACGATCCGGTTCCACCGCTTGCAACCTGATGATTCACCGTCGCCGGCGCCGAAGGCTGCGCCGGTGTCGGAGCCGGAGGCGTGAGCCGCCCGGTGGGAGCGGACATGCTCTTGAGCCTCTCCTTCCCGTTCGCCTCGGTCGCCGAGCTTTGCGCGGCCTTGCCTTTCGGTTTCGGCTTCAGATTTTCCGCCGCGAAGAAGGCCACGGCGAAAACGATAACGATTACGCCAAATATCAGCCAGACGGGAACGTTATTCAGGCGTCGAATTCCACCGCGCCCCCAGTCTACCGGCGAGTCGTCCGGCGACATGCCCGTTTTCCTCATCGCCTCGTCCCCGCATCGGTGCGTATAATTGTGATTTTTTCCTGATGCCACCCGGTTCCGGCGACCAGCACCGCTTTGTCGAATACTGTGTCAACTATGTAGCGGTCCTGCTGTATACGGTAATTCGCAAGCGTTTCCTTTCCGCCTCGCAAAATAAGAAGCGCCGGTGCCTCTGTTTCGTTCATTACGGTTGGCATCTGGATTATCGTTTTCTTGCCGTCGTTATAGACCCGCAAAGGTTTCCAGCGGCTTTTCCCCTTGACCTCGTAGCCGAAATCGAGATCTCCGAGGTACTCCTTGGGTATCGGAAGCTTCTGTTTTTGTTCTTCGTTCTTTTTCTCTATCGCCTTCCACTTCGCTTCCTCCTCCTCCGGATAGAAGAAGGTAACAAAGCTCATGAATCCCTTGCGATCCGAGCGCAGGCGCAGATGATAGGTTCGCCTGCTCGTCGTGATGACGAGGCTCGTTTCCAACCCCACGTCCAGCGGCTTTATGATCAAATGCGGTGTAGCCGACTCGCCTTCGCCCGTCATGGCCGGTTCTATGTCCCAGCGAGGGTCGCCGACGTTGACGTTCTGGATTTTTTCTCCGGCTTCCAGTTGGACGTCCGTTATCTGTAGCGGTTCGCAAACGAGGTCCACCGGAGCCAGCCCGTAACTGAACCGGACCGCCCCCGCGGGGGCGGCAACGGGAGGCAGAACATTGCGCCGCCATCTTCTTCCCGCGCGCAAAGCCGCCGCCTGGCCTTTGGTGAGACGGTGGTCCCTGCCCGGAAATTCGTTTTCGCAACTTTCGGGATGCTTCTTGGCCTTTTTATCGCTACCGAAGGCCGTTCCCGAAAGAACCATCATCGCGATCAGCAACATCGAACCGATTTTTTTCATCGCGCGCTCCACGCTCAATTCGCCTGACGCTGCCAACTGAACGTTTTGACGTACACACCCAGGGGATTCTTTCTCACTTCGTCCGCCGATTCTCCGGCCACCGGAGGCGCCACGTACACTGTCACCAGTGCGCGCATATGCGCTTTGGCCCCGACCGCGCCGGTCCGGTCGCTGGTGGTTTCGGTCCAATCCACCTGCCAACTCGACGGGCTCATTTTGAGAACGTTCTGAACCGCCACGGCAACCATCTCCTTGGCCGCCCTCTTGAACGGCGTTCCTTTGCCGTCGCCGTTTTGCAGCCATGCGTTCATTTGCTGGTAGGCCGCGTCCCGCGTGCGCAACATGGCGTATACCCGCAACACGGCCTGCCGCTGCAATGTTATGTCCGGCGTGACCATCCTCGCATCGCTTATGAATTCCGCGACATACGCCTGCACGACGCGCTCGTCTACCGGCGCCGCCGCATCGGCGGGACCCGCCGCTACGGCCTCGCCCAGTTTGTTCACTTCGACCACGTAGGGCACGTACTTGCTCATGGACCCTATGTATATGATGCCCCCGACTGCGGCGGCGGCCATGAACAGGCTGATCAGCCCTATCAACTGCCAGGTTTGGCGCGATTGGACCACCCCGGACGTTCGATCGTCCCAAGCACGCCGGTTGCTCAAATAGGGGTTTTCGGTCCTTGAGGGTTTGGTCTCCGCATCGTCGCCGTTCGAATCGAGTTCGATTTGCGGGGTTTCCAACGCCTCCAGCGCAGCGGAATCACCGCCGATCCGCATCTTTTTCTTTTTGTGAAAAGGGAAATTCATCGCCTGAAAATCCTCCCGAAAAGCCGGGAGCGGAATTTGTCACGCTCCGGTTCTTTCATCCTGGAATTGCTCTTTTTCAATTTTTTAAAATGGTCCGCTTCCAACAGCCTCTGCGCCAATTCATCACTGCCGCGTTCGAGGATCGCGACTCCTCCTTATTGGAATGAACCGAAAAATTTCGCCTTGATCATCGACACCCTGTCGAGCACATCCGGAACGATGAAATAGATGTCGATGCCGGCAGCAACCGCAAATACAAACGCCACCACGTATTCCACGGGTTCACCCGTCCGGAAAAGTCCCAAGGCGAGCTTGCGTCCGAACACGCGGACTCCGCCCGGCGTCAGTGCGTCTCCGGCAAGATGCAGCACGCCGGGCAGAAAAAGCATCCAACTGCGAAACCCCATGCCGGAAAGAGTTGCGGCCAGCAAGGGCGGCAAATGCTCCAAAAACGGAAACCACGCTCCCAGGGCGATGCCCGCCAACCAAAGCCCGAGTTCGTGCGTGATCGTTCTGTGAGGGATGATCCTGATCGGTCCGATCGTTTCTAGTTGGTCGGGCAGGGCGGACGCTCCCGCGCAATACGCGACCGCGAGCGGCGAAAAGCCGCAAAGCACCGCGATGGACCCGGACATAAGCATGTGATTGCGCCATTTCACGGCTCGACCTCCAAAAGTCCCGTGTCCACATTCCTCATCGACAACCATTGGCGAGCCCAATCCTCGCCGAATTTTCCCTTGAGGGTTCTGATCGCGTCAATGCTCTTCTTGTCGGTCGTCCCGACGAAGCTCAGCGCCAGCGGACCCAGGGCCAGGTTGAACAGCCTGCGGCCCATGGAAGAAACGTAGTAGTAGTCGCGCTTCGGCACCGCGGCCGCGAGAATGTCGATCTCACGACGGTTGAGCCCCATCCGCGAATAGAGGACGCTCGCGTCCTCATCTCTTGCCTGTTCGTTGGGGAGAAAGATCTTGGTCGCGGTATTTTCGTTTATGACATCGAGTATGCCCGATCTGGCCGCGTCGCTTAGACTTTGAGTTGCCATCACCACGGCGCAATTGGCTTTTCGCATGACTTTGAGCCATTCGCGGATTTTTTCTCGAAACACGTCGTGGCCGAGGAGCAGCCAGGCCTCGTCGAGGAATATGACCGCCGGATCGCCCTTGAGAGCCTTCTCGATTCGCCGGAACAAATACAGGAGCACCGGCAGGCTGTATCTTTCTCCGAGGTTCATGAGCTCTTCGACCTCGAAGACGTTGAAATCGGCAAGCGACAGCCCATCCTCTTCCGCGTCGAGAAGATGCCCCATGCTGCCTTCCACGGTGTAGGCCTTGAGTGCCTCGCGCACATCCGCGTCCTGTACCATGCCCACGAAATTCGTGAGCGTTTGGGCGCCCGTCTCCCGCATGCTCTCCAATGCGCGGGCTATTTCATTGAGCACCGCCGGTTTGGCCGCAGTGTCGTTCAGCCGCAGGAGCCGATCGATCCAGCCCAGCGCCCATGCGCGGTCCTCACGGCTGTCCAGATACTGGAGCGGACAAAACGCGAGGTTCGATTCGTCCGAGCCCACCGCGTAATGACGGCCTCCCACAGCCTCGCACAAGGGGTACATGGAGAGCCCCTTGTCGAAAGCGAATATCTTCATGCCGTCATATCGCAGGAGCTGCGCGGCCAGTGTGGCAAGCAATGTCGATTTTCCCCGCCCGGTCGGCCCGAACACGATCGTGTGTCCCACGTCACCGACATGCAAATTGAGAAAGAACGGGCTCGATCCCGTAGTCGCGCATTGCATGAGCGGAGGTCTGCCCGATCCATACATCGGGCAAGGCGCGGTCTTTTCACCCGTCCAAATCGTCGAGACGGGAAGCATGTCCGCAAGGTTCAGGGTGTTCATCACCGGACGGCGCACGTTTTCGGAGGTGTGCCCGGGAAGACTGCCGAAAAAGGCGTCAAGGGAGTTTACCGATTCTATCCGCGCGCCATATCCAAGGCTCATTATTGCCTTGGCCACCCGGTTCGCCGCCTCTTCGAGCGTCTTTCGGTCCTCGTCCATGAGAATAACGACGCTCGTGTAATATCCGGCCGACACAAGCCCGCTCTGCACTTCGGCTTCCGCTTCCTCCGCGTCATCGACCATCTCCGCCGCGTCTCTGTTTACGGAGCCTCCCTGGTTGTTGAGCATCACGTCCAGGAACCCCCGGACCTTCTGTTTCCATATTTTGCGGTATTTCACCACATGGCCCAGCGCCTCCCACGGGTCCATGGCGATATATCGCGTGGACCACCGGCACTCGACCGGCATCTGTGTAAGAAACGACAGAATTCCGGGGTGCGATTCCCCCGGAAATCCGTCGATTGCGACGCACATAACGAATTTGCGTCCGATGCGTGGTATCACTCCTCCCCACATCTCCTCGCCCCCGAGCAGCGCATCGATCCACATCGCGGATCGCGGAACCGTCACCAGATGGTCCCTGCCGGTCAGGCACTGTTGCAGATGTCTCAACAGATCGTCATACTTTCTTGGCTTTCCCTCGTCGTCCAACTCCTCGAAGCTGCTCAACCTCGTCAGCTTCACAGCCAGCGACAGGCGCGTTTCCAGGTTCGCGACCTCCTTTTTGAAATGTTCGAGGAGTTCCATCATTCGTCCTCTGGCGTCGGGCTTTCCGCCTTCGTCCTCGAACATCAACCCGACGAATTTCTCCTGGACGGCAAGCGGTGGAAGCCATGTGACGCAAATCGTGTAATAACCGTCGTACATCGTTCCCCGGCGGTTGAACCAACGTCTTCTCTCCTCGTCCAGGCCGCGTGAAATCGCGTCCCCGAAACGGCTCAAGCCAGGCTCCGGATATCCGGGCGCGGGTTTCCTCATGGCATCGACATGAATCGCCCAACCCGCGCCCAACGGGCGCAGGGCCTCGTTCAGGCGCGCCGAAACCATCTCTCTTTCTGCGTCGAGAGAACTCGCGTCGTCTTTGCCAACGTATCGCCAACCGGCCATGAGGGAGCCGTTTTTGTTGATGACGATTCCATCATCGATGAGCGATCCCCACTGGACCAGATCCATGAAGCCCTCGCTTTTTGATCGGTGGCGCGCGAGCCTCGCATGTTCTCCCGATTCGCGAAGCCGCCCGTACAGAAAGCACGTCAGGACCGCTCCGATCACGCCCGTGACGATCGGAGCGCCGATGGTCGCAATCGCCGCCCAATGTTGCATCAGTATCCCCTCCGGTTCACCCGCCAGGGCGTCGAACGCGCGGCGTAATATCGTTTATACCGCCTGTGTCTCAGGTAGACGGGCCTCATTTGCGGGTCCGCTTTGGCCATCAACCGCAGGACGTAAAGGGCCGAAAACCACAGCAACCCGCCCGTTATCGCCGCGCTCCAGGCATGAATCGCGAATATCAGTGCGGCCGCCAGGAGCCCGGAGAACATCGTCATTTCGCGATCCCCGCCCATGAAAAGACTCGGCCGGTTAAGGCTTCTGTGCATCGCATGCCCGCTTAGCATCGACTTATCCGATCGCGCATGCGCTTCCGCCCATCCATGTCAGCACGGTGGTCGCTCCGACCAAAAGCCCTGCCACGAGAACCACGAAAACCAACGTCTTGAGAAAAGCTCCCAATTCCTGGTGGGCGAAAATCAACGCTCCGCCGGCTCCCAGGATTCCCGCTAGGCTCACTCCCATCGCTACCGGTCCGGTCATCGACGTTTGAAGTTTGGTCAACCAAGTCTCGTAGGGCAGTCCGCCCCCGGTGGAATTCGCCAGCGCCGCATGCGGCAAAACCATACCCGCCAGGAGCGCCGCAAAACATACAAATCTGAAAATCACCATTGCTCCGTTCGTCTTTTTCAAAGTTTTCTCCTATTCCATTTTTTCGATGAGATATTCCCCGTGTCCGAATCCTTTCACTTGCACGATTTCCTGTACTCGGCGCCCTCGATCCTCCTTCTCTATGTAGATGACTCTGTTTGCCGCCCTGGCTATCATCGGCTCGATGGGCCGAGGATGGTCCGGGTTCTCGCTTATCATTTCGGCCATTCGGGACAGTCCACTTACCGCGCTGTCCGCGTGGATCGTGGCGACCCCGCCCGGATGCCCCGTATTCCAGGCCTTGAGCAAATCGAGCGCCTCCGCCCCCCGCACCTCTCCCACTATTATGCGGTCGGGCCGCATCCGAAGAGTAGTTCTCAGCAGCCGGGTCATCGATACCTCGGCGGACGTATGGTACTGCACGTAATTCGCCGCCGCGCACTGGATTTCGCCCGTATCCTCGATTATCACCAACCGTTCATCCGGTCCCGACTCCACCATCTCTTTGATGATCGCGTTCACGAGGGTGGTCTTCCCGCTTCCCGTGCCACCGACCACCAGGATGTTCCTTCGTTCGCGCACCGCCTCGCGTATGATTTCCGCCTGGCGTGCGCTCATGATGCCGGCCTTGGTGTATTCGACCAGGCTGAAAACGGAACTCGCTCTCTTGCGGATGGCCCAGGTCGGCGCGGGCACCACCGGCGGGAACTGCCCTGCGAACCGGCTTCCGTCGAAGGGCAACTCGCCCTCCAAAAGCGGCTTGTCCGCTCTCAGTTCCACTCCCCAGCAGCCGGCTATCGTACGCATCGCCCCTTCGGCGCGGGCTTTGTCCATCCGGCCAATCCGACGCATTTCCTCGCCCAGGCGCTCGTGCCACAGTGTCCCGTCGGCATTGAGGCACACTTCCACGGTCATCGGATCGGCCAGCGCCTCAAGAATCACGGGGCCGAGCTGATCGTGGAGCATTTTCCTATCTCGTCTTTGTTTTTCGCTAAGCGCTTTGTCCTCGCTCACTTGGGTTGCTCCGTCGCCACTTGGTTCGCTTCCTTTTGAAATCGTCCCATCCCCCGACAAAAACAGCCCGATTCGCCGTAATTACGAATCGGGCTGTTTCTATCGGGATCGCTCAACCGCTGATCGGACGGGAACGAAAAAGTTATCGATACGGGTGATTACCTTATATTCTTCTCCTGCGGTTCCAGCTGGACAGCCTTCGCGTCATGTCCGGGTTCAACGTGCGTAGACGGCAATAATCGCGGCCGACAACGCGACCAGGGCGGCGATAACATTTGCCACGCACACGGCCCTTGCAATTGTCATCGGGCCTTTCATGGCGGCGACAACGCTCTTTTCGATCTTCTGCGCGGCTTCGCCCGTTGATCGCCGCAGATCCTCTTCCATGGTCCTGCGACGTGTCTTAAGCGTGTTTTGAAGAATTCTCTCGGCCGATTCCTCGGCATCCCGATGCTGGCGGTTCGCCAACAACTCCAACCTTTCCTCGAATTTCCCGATTATTTTTTCCTGCTTTTCCAAACTGTCGGCGGCGATCGCATCATTGATTCTGCTGTATGCGAACAGTGGATCTTTCTCATCCGCCACGATCCCGAATTCCATGAGGATTTCCGATATACGTTCGTTTATGTCGCTCATAAGCCCCCCGCGAACATGAGTTCGAAGAATCGTCGTTTTATTATGGCGAGACGCTGTTTTGAAGCTACAAGGAAGCCTGGCGTCATGGCTATTTCAGCGAACGTGAGTTTGCGCCGCAGCATCTCCTCGATGTCCCGTCGAAACAGTTGCGACATCTTCGGCATCCTGATGATGGCCGCAACCCGGTCTTTTCTGTCCGTGTATTCGTCCAGGTCTTCGAATCCACGTCCTCTGCGCTCTATGTGCCCGAAATAGGGATTGAGCCACACGGCCAGCGTCGCTTGGTCGGGAAACTCGTCGGCAATCTCGATTAATCCTGCCAGGCTTGGTTCCAACGCCTGCCCACCGACGATGACGGTATGCAGGATCAACCGACGGCCGATGTCGGCGAGATTTTCAGTAAATTTGGTTTCGGCCATGTAATGCACCAGCGGAATGAATATCGATGCTCCACAGTCCACCACCATCTCCCTGCCGCGCCGTTGTGCCATGAAATCCACCAAGTCGTCGAACTTCCGCCGATTGACACTTTTCCCCTCCATCACGGACAGCCTGCCGACATCCAAGCCCCGGAATCCGCTCAATGTACCGCCGGCAGGGTCTATATCGACGCAAAGGGGACGATTGCCCTTGGCATCCTCGTATTGAGCGATCAGTGATGCGACGATGCTTTTGCCCACACCGCCCTTGCCGCCCAAAATCATGTGCGCCCCGGTCATCTGGAGACTCCCCTGGCTCGATGCTTCTTTTTTTCGTGCCCCGGTTGATTCCTTTGGATACCGGGCAGCGAATCGGTGTACCGGTTCACAAGTGTGCTTTTGCCCGCGCCGTTAGGGCCGGCGACCATCCATGGACGAGGCCGGCTCTGGCTCAATCCCGTACCCTTTCTATCTCATGGCCGGCCTTGGCCGCATCTTCGGGCAGTTTCTTCCACAACTCGTCCAAAAAATTTTCAGTGTGTTCCACGGGCACCACCTATGACAGCCTGATCCGTTTCGAATAAGGCGCTTATTTGAGCGAAAAGATCATCCCGCACCATCTTCAGGCGTTTTTTCGCCATAAACTGAAACTTCGACGATTCGATGGCTTCGCCAAAGGTCATTTTCGAGTTCAGCATCTTTTCCATGTCCCTGCCGAAGGTATCCTCGCTCCTTCGGATGATGCGAACGATCCCGAAGATTCTGTCTCTGTTGTTGAGATAGAGGGGCGATTCCTCGAAATCTTTCCCGTCAACCAGGATTTGACCGAAGAATTCGTTCAGCCACACGACCAAACTCGCTTTTTCGCCAAACTGTATCAAGAGGCGCTCGAAACCGGTTTGCGTGTCCGTAGCCCCCTGGCCTCCGGTCAACACGGTGTGGACGACAACGGGTTTTCCCGCCTCTACAAGGGTTTCGATCACTCCGTTTTCAGCCATGTAATTTGTGAGCGGTACGAACGTGGCAGCGCCGTTATCGATGATGAAGTCGGCGCCGTCTTTATTGACCAACATCTCGATCAAATCGTCGAAGCGATGCCCGTCTATTTTGCCGGCGTTCATGATTTTGATTGAGAGCACTCCCAAATGGTATTGCGCGAAGGTCGAGTTGACAGGATCGGTATCAACGCATACGGCAGGGACGTTTTTCTCGACGCAATACTGCGCCATGAGAGACGCGGCAAAGGTTTTTCCCACTCCGCCCTTGCCTTGCAACACCAGGTGGACTCTCGCCATTGCTATTTCTCCTCACTTGGACGGATAAGGGTCCCACTCGTCCGGTGCGTACATCGGACGCGGGCGTTGAGGTATATCTTCCTGTTTCTGGGGATAGGGTCGAAAGACCCGGATTATCCCCCCGGATTTTTCATCCAGGACGATGTGGCCCCACCCTCGCTCATCCTGGGACCACATGGTTTTCGTTTCGCCGGTTGTTTCGTCGGGGACTTCGAACGGGTATCCCCTCGGATCGAATTTGCGCTTCGGCTTCGGATCGGGTTTCGACGTCGGTGTTTTCGATCCCGTCTTTTCCGGTCGCCGCGATTCGGGTGGAGGCGGGTCCGGGGGCGAATTTTGTTTTTGCGACTGGTGTACCTGAACAGGGGACGCCGTCTCGGGCAATTCTTCCTCGGTTTTCGAAATTGCGGATGTGCGAGCAGCCATAATGCTTTTTACATGCCGCAAAAAAGTCAGGTAGCAGCAATTTATTTTCCCTTCTTCGCGCAGCGCCTGCCAGATGAGTTTCTTCGACCATCCGGAATCGACGGCTTTTTCAATCTGTTCGGCCAGGGCAAGCAATACGGCCTTGCTGCCGGCGTTCTTGGAGTCCCCAAACTTCACCATCAAAACTTCGCATAGGTCGAATTTCAAGTCGGAAACTCCCTGCTGTTGGTCACTTTAATTGGAAACAATAATGCAAGTCAAGCGAATCGAATCTAAACCCAAACGCGATTAAATTCAAATTTAATTTTAATTAAAAAAGAGTTGCGATCCGGAGTTTTGCGGCGGCGGTAGCCGGCTCGCGGGTGCAGGGCGCAGCGCCTGCCAGGATGGTGAGCCACGTTGAGCCGGAGGCGAATAAGAGGCGGGTGAAGAGGGACGGACGGGGAATCCGGATGGCCATCTTCACACATCCTGCCAGATTCTTGGGTGTTATTGTGGTTTAGTCGTATTTAGTCGATGTTATTCTGGTTTAATTTTGATTTTATTTTTTTTTAATCTGATTTAAGATTTTTTAATTATTCTCGAACCAGTCATGGGTTCATTATTCAATCGCAATTTAGTCGCAGTTGACCGTCCATTGCACGAGGGGGCACCGGTGGGGTTGACAGACGTGCACGCCAGGTGCGAAATTCTGGGTGTCGGTGCTTGGAGCCTTCGCAAATAGGGGTTACTCCCGTTTCAAAAACTCGTTCCAGCAGCTCTCCTCACCACACAGCTCTCGATGTGGCACCGGCGCTCTGGAATTGATCTAAAGCTGGCGGTTACTGCGTTTGCCGCGCTTCTTTGAGATGTGGCCCGCCGCGCCTTGTGAATGCACGGCCCTTAAAGCGCGGCAGACCTGGCGGCGCGTCAGACCCAAAACCTGCGCCGCCGGGCTTTGCGTCATGCGCCGGTCTATAACACGTTGCAGCACCTCAAACCGCGAAAGCTCCTTGTCGCTCATCGTCCACAACTCGGACCATGGCAACGATTCGTGCGTTATACTGCCATTGGGACATGAAATAGCTGTGCTTGCAGGTAGTTGGCCAAGTATTATCAGTCGTTATCGGGTTTCACGCCAGAGCAACAGGCAAGGCCAATCCGGCAACCTGTTAATGAAAACCTATTCCCATGTTTCTTTTATGCACTCGCAGTTTAAGATAAACCACGTGTAATCGCCTAGAATGATTGATGAATATGCTTCCTATGGCAGTATAACGCACGAATCGTTGCCGTAGTCCGTTTCGGCGCGCGAAAAACAATGGCAAAGGGTGGTTTCTTCGGGCTGTTCTGGACGGTTGTGCCGGATTTTTAAAACCGCCGATCAGGCATCGGCTTATCTAAGCAAGTTTATCCCTAAAGGGTGATGACATGCTCGCCGGGATCGCGACGAGGACCTGGAGCTTTTTGTCACCGAATGCGCCTCGAATGCCCCCCGAAATGAAAAGGACCGCCCGCCATCGATGCACTTGAGCAGTCCTTTTCCACCGAAATGTCTTCCTGGATAACCCTTATTTGACCCTTTCGCTGAGATTCTTGCCGGCCTTGAACTTAACGACCTTTGAGGCGGGAATCTTGATCTTTTCGCCGGTCCTGGGATTGCGGCCTTCGCGCTCGGCCCTCGAGCCGATACTAAAAGTTCCAAAGCCTACGAGAGTAACACTCTCAGCGCTTTCCAGAGCCCTGGAAACAGCGGCAACAAAACCATCCAGCGCCTTATCGGCCAGTGTTTTGGTAAGCCCGCTTTCGTTCGCGATTTTTGTAACCAACTCATCCTTCGTCATGCCTCTTCCTCCTCTAAACCATGAAAAATTCCGTCAACGTTTAACGCCCCCCATCTTTTACATTTTCTTCGGACCAAACAGCCGCTTCACTTCTTTGGCTCTTTTGGCCGCCGGTCCGGTTGTTTCCGGAGTTGGCGATTCTTTTTCTTCGGCTTTGCCCTGCTGTTTTTCCGCTATATACTTTTGCAAGTTTTCCGGCAGTCCTCTTTTCTTTGCCGCCTTGCTTCTGGCCTTGGTCAAAGATTTCGCAGCCAGCGGCGTTCGCATCGTAAAACCGTATTTTTTCTTGTACTCTTTCGCGGTCATGCCGTGGGAGACAAGATGTAACTTGGTAAGCTGCTTCATTTCGGCGCCGCATTCAAGGCAGATCACTTTATCGTTTTGAATGGAGTTCTCCGGGGTGAGTGCCTCTGCTGGAGCCATTTTGTCCATTTCGGGCAGCTCGATCTCGCCGGCCTCGGCCTTTTGCAGCTCATTTAGAGTGGTAAAGACCTGCCGGAGAGACTCTGTGATCTCGGTGGCCGTCATGGCGGTTAAAGATACTTGGGTCTGGATGATTTCCGAGGCTATCTCTATGAGTTTTTTTGACATTACCGATCCTTTGAATAGGGCAGATCAAATCATATGCGTTTTACGATAAAAATTCTCGCGTAATGGACGAAATATTAACCGCAATGGTTTACCTGGAGCTTGTCCAGCACAGGATTGAATTCATCCGGACTAAGACACTGTGCCGACTCACTAGAGGGCCAAACTTTCAAAATATAGGCCGGGGCTTCCGGCCCGGGCCCCAATGGGGCGCCGATCACCCATGTGGGAAGGTTGTGTCGGGCGAACTCTTTATACATCATCCGTGCATAATCTTCGAGACGATCAGGGGAAAGCGCATCGTCCGCAAAAATAAGCATTGCCACGAAAGCGTCGCAGTGGTTGCATTGCAGCAATCTGCTGGCTACGACTTGCCCGGGGGCTTCGGGAGGCGTAACCGGCGGGATGGTTCTTCCGGACCCACCGGTAAGTCGATCCATTTGGCAGCTGATTTCACGTGTCAAAGGTTCGAGGATGGCCCGGCGCCTTTCGGTCATCGGGTCTGCGGGATCTCCGACGACTTCGGAACTGATCCGAGTCTCTCCACCGACCTCCTGGACGCGCAAACGGCCAAGCTCGCCCATTTCTTTATGACGGAAAACAAAAGCCCAACCCTGTGGCAGCTTCTTTTTTGAAACCGTAATTTCCGGAGGTAGGGAAAATGGCATTGTGTTTCGCGGTGGAGGTGGAGGATTTTTCGCGGAGTGTTTTAATGCGTTGTTCCGGTGGGGCGGGTGGAAAGCCTTTGAATCTGCATGCCCTTTAAATTTTTGCAGCATCTCGATCATATTCTCGAGGAGCTTTGCAAAATAGTCAACCCCTGAGAACACCCCTGAGAACATCTTTACCAGGCCGTCGATCTCTTCCCGTTGGGCGCTCACTCTGATTCTCATGAGCAGCATGGCATACATCTCCGGGTGATTGACGATTATCATCATCAGCTCCCCCTCCGGTCAAAACCGCTTCGACAAACTGGTGGATCGCAAGAGCTGTCTCGAATCAGGGGGGCGGCCATGGAGGGCGAATTGAATTCGGGTATTCCGTATTTGCCCGTTAGCGCCGCGGCCGCGAGGTCGAAATCGTCTTCTTCCATGACTCCATCGATCGCACTCCGTTTAATTTGGTTGCAAAGATCGAGGACTCGCTCATTACCGGCAAGAACCCTTTCATTAACTTCGATGAGTCTTTCGACCTCGCTGCGCTGACCGGTGTCGAGTTCCTGCGAAAGCCAACGGGCGAGTTGCTTCCTGTTTCGGATACAATGCTCGATCACTTGTCGGTGGACCCGGGCCGAGTGATTTATGACCTGGTCGTCAAAAACATGTGGAGAATCGAGGCCTGTTTCGAGTGCTCTTACTTGATTCGAGGTGGCTTTCGCCATCGTATCCAACTCTGCGGCAAGCGTTGGGAGCCAACCGATACCCCGAAAAGTCGAAGTCCCCTTTTGGGAGTGTTTTGTGACTTTCCGGCAAGCCTGAGCAAATGAAATGAAAGATTTTTTGTTCTGGGAATTTTACATGATGAGATCGCGTAGCTGTCACCAGGTGGAATACGGCGAAGACCGG
>JAJYDE010000060.1 GCA_021777755.1 Deltaproteobacteria bacterium | reverse complement strand
GTAACCCGCACTTGCCAAATGCAAAAGAGGAATGCTTTTCAGTTTCTCTCTCACCTCATGTCCGCGTTCTTCCGGCAGGAGCGGTTACCTTCTCTTATCCGCTGAAACACCCCGGTGAACGATTACCTCTGCTGATCATTCCGCGGTCAGCCACGATACAAAATCCACCTGGCTGGAACCGTTTACGAATACGCTCCACCACAGGCAAAGTCGTTTCCACATCGGCGGTATTGCCGGGCCACATCTCAGAGCACAGCGGCGTCCCATTATTATCGAGGACAACACCCACGACCATCTGCTTAAGATCGGGACGGTTATCTTTGCTGAAACCCCTTTTCCCGAGTTGCTCCCCGCCTTCTCCCTCGAAATAGATGGAGGTGGTGTCCAGGAAGACGAGATCGAGGCTGCTGAAAAGGTTTCGATTGTGGGCAAACATCTTTTCCTCGATCACATCCTTCGTGCAGCGGGGCGACGAGACCGTTGCCTGCGCCTGGTCTTCGATCTCTTCACCCAAAAACGCCATTGCCCGGTAGAGATGATGGAGATCGAGTTTATCTACTCCGGCAATCCGGTAGTCTCTTCGCCATTTGTCACAGAACCTGTCCGAACCGCACACAAAGAGCCTGTGCAAAACGGTAAGAAAAATTGCCCGCTCCACATCGAAGAAAAACCAACGCTCAGCAAGGATGGATTCAAGAATCTTCCTGATCCCCAGTTGTTCCCAGATTCTCTCAAAGATCAGGGCCGGGCCTATTTTTTTCGCTTCCGCGCCGATCTCGCTTTTCCCCGACAGTACAAGGAGAACTTTGTCTGAAAACCGGGAAAGAGACCGAACCAGATTTTCCATCCCCCCTTTTTCCTGGAGTCGGTCCAGCCTACCGACGGTGGAGATGACACGTTGGACAACCTTCCCGGCAATTTTTTTGTTCTCAACGATTTGCAGGTACTGATTGTTTCCGGACTTTTTGACTCGCGCGAACATGGGAGCTACCCTCCATTTAAGGACACTCCCCAAATAGGCATAAAAAACTTTTGTGTCAAGGAAATAAATCTGGCATGTGGCACTACCTTTTTGGCGGTTTTTCAAGTAGCACCCAGAATTCATGCGGGTTTGCGGGCTATGAGCAGGCGCTAACTGTCAAACTTCAGTTTGGCAAGAAAACGGCTTTTGGCCGAGGGTGATCGACGGGGTCATTGTTCAAGATGATCCGGGGAACTGGATCGATCCGTCTGGGTTATTTTATGATTCGACGGGAGCATACACAGGCACAGGGGCTGTAGCTGAAGCTGCCGAAGCGGGTGGTGTAACTGCTGGTGAAGCTGCTGGCGTGACGGCTGGTGGTGTACTTGGCGCGGCAGGCGCAGGCTTGGGAGTTCTGCTTTACCCAACGGACATTGCTCCGGATGATCTGACGCTGCCGCCTCAAATGTCGAGGCAACCATATGCTCCCAACAAACCTAATCGGCATAAACAGGGTCGGGAAGAAAAACAAAAGAAAAAACTTGATCCCAAAAAATGGAAACGAAGATGTCCAGCAAAAGAGCCACCAAGCCACACACCTGGCAGGGAACACAGATGATGAATATGAGGCGAAAGGGGCTTAGAATTCAAGGAAGTCGCGGCCATCCTGAGGTTCGTGAAGCGCTTAAACGATTTGCAAAATGGTTACGTCAAGAATATGAGTTTCCTATTAGAGTTCCAGTTTATCTTAATAAGAATGAGTGGATTATTACTATAGATGGTGAGGAATGTTCGGCATCTTTCTTCGCCCCTTACGAACGTGATGTTGAGCCATATATTCGGATTGCGACTGGCGATTATGATAAACTTTTAGCAAAACGTGGCAGAGATCGTGCTCTGGCAGCCTACATATGCTCACTTGCGCATGAAGTCATCCATTACCAACAATGGATTACTGATGGACAAACCCACGAAAAGGGTGTCGATAAAGAATCTTTAAAAATACTGAGGCGTTACGCTCAAACGGTTGACGAGCCCTAACTCATCTTTAACAGTACATGTAATATAGTTCATAATTACGGCAACATAGGTCATCACTTGACTTTTTTGGCACCACATTTGCGCTCTTTGAAAATCGAATCAGATTTCTCGGATAGTAGGCGGAATCGCCTCACCCACTGCCTGGAAGACCTTTGACGCACAGGACCATCTGCTCTCCTGCGGCGCCGCGACCTACACCTGGACGGCCAACGGAGAACTCCTGAGCAAGAGCGATCCGACCGGGGTCACGAGCTGTCAATACGACGTTTTGGGAAACCTGCGGCAGGTGACACTCCCCGGCAGCAACGTCATCACCTACCTGGTTGACGGAGAGAACCGGCGGATCGGCAAGGAGGTAAACGGCAAACTTGTCGAGGGATTTCTCTACCGGGACGGTCTGCGGCCCGTAGCCCGGTTGGATGCGAACGGAAACGTGGTCAGCCGATTCATTTATGCGGGCGCAAACGCGCCCTCATACATGATTCAGGGCAGCGAAACGTACCGCATCGTTACCGAGCAACTCGGAAGCCTGCGGCTTGTGATCGACACCGCAACCGGCGCGATCGCCGAGCAGCTCGACTACGACGATTTCGGAAACGTCACGATGGACACCAACGCGGGTTTTCAGCCCTTCGGATTTGCCGGCGGATTGTATGATCCGGACACGGGTCTTGTAAGACTTGGCGCAAGGGATTATGATCCGCATACGGGCCGATGGACCGCAAAAGACCCGATTTTGTTCAACGGGGGAGATAGTAATCTTTACGGGTATTGCCTGGCGGACCCGGTCAATCTGATTGATCCGTTGGGACTGTTCTGGGGATTCGGGGGAACAATTGGCCCGATGACTATGAGCTGGGATTCTGACCATCCTTACCAAACGAATGTCTCTTGGTCCACGAATCTTGCAATTGGAGGCGGTTTCTTCTTTGGAGAGAGGCATCCGCCTGGCACGTGTCCACTTCACCACAATGTGCCAACGACTCCATTTTCGATCAACTTAGGTCTTACTCAATGGCTTGGGATTACCACGAATGGCGATCAATTTACAATTAACATCGGATATTCAATAGGGCTTACACCTGTCTATCTTTCAATAGATAGATACCTCTGAGATATGTTGATCTGGAGCGGAATATGAATTACATAGCGGTATTGCTGGGATTTGTGGCAGGATGCTGCATTGCTATTATCGGGTTGAGATGGCAATTAAAGAAGGGGGTACCCATCTTCGGGGGCATACTGTCTAATAAAATTAATGATGAACTCGATACGCCTGACAAGATTTTGGCAATAGTGGCGGGAATTTCCTTTTTTTTATGCATTTTGTTTCTAATTGTTCAATAACACCAAGTGAAAATTAAACCACGGAGCCTGCCCTTGAAAAAGGAAAAAGATAGAAACCCTTGGTCAGCCGTATATCTTTGCCTTCCTTTTTCAGCCGTTTAAAAGGGGTGGCGGGCGAGGACAGTCGGGCAGCGCCGTCGGATAATCCGCCCCATATTATGCAAGAAGCGGCGGAAGCTTTTACCGGCGCTGATTACATAGTATGGATTATCGGATGGCCTGGCCGGATGTCGGGCGGATTTTTAGATTCCCTTTGATGGTTTGACGGCCCTATGCTCCCATCACGAACTTTTCCAAGTCCTCGACCTTGCCGATAAGCTCATCGGGGCTCTTGCGTTTCCGGATGTCCAGTTTCAGTTCCTCCAGACGGTACTCGATGTCGAGCTTCATCTTCTCTTCGAGGTATGAGCGCCTGAACTCTTCGGACGAGAACTGCTCCTTAAGATACTTTTCCGCAATGCTCATTTTTCTCACCCCTTACCGACTGCCTGATGGCTTTTGCCCTGGCAATCTCCCCTTTCGGGGTTTTCTGTGTTTTCTTCACAAAGCCGTGAGTGAAAATGATCTTTCCTTCGGCTTCGTAAAAATACAGGCTCCTCGCGATCCTGCTTTTAAAGCCTACCCGCAACTCGAATATTCCCCCGTCCAGGTGCTTCGATAAATTCTGTTTCGGTGCAATCCCGCTATTCTTAAGTTCGAGCAGCTTCTCGATGTAGGCAAGTATTTTAGCCCGTTCTTTAACGGAGAGTCCGTCAAGAAACTCTATCATCGGCGCCTTGCCGTTTATTTCGGCAAAATCATAGGTGAAATCCATACCTGGCCGGCTTTCCTGTTCTCCGTTAGCCTGTTTGTAGGCCGTCGATAAGGTTCTTGGCCTGGTGCCGGAGGATCAATCCATCAACCAACGATCTGGTCGATTTTTTATCTTCCGGGCTTAGCTGAGTCAAGGCTTGGAATTGAAGAACAAAGTCTTCCGGGGGGATTCGCTCTTCCTCATCAAAGAGAAGCATGTCTCCCGAGACATTCAAGGCAACAGCCAGGCTTCGAAGTACGTCGAGAGTCGGCTGTGACTCACCTTTTTCATACCTTCGCAATTGTGTGGAGTGGATATTTACCAGCTTTGCCAGTTCTCCCACCCCAGGCTTCCTTTCCTTCCTTATCCTTTCAAGCCTTTCCGAAAATCCCATGGTTTGCTCCTTACCCACGGGAATCATATCAGAGGATGTTTTTCCCTTGCACTCAATTCTGAGCATGCGATGTTGATTTCTGCATATATTCTGATTGACAGGTTTTCGAGGGGGCTTCGGCAGGAGAAAAGAAGGCCATCAACCCATGACTTTGGCGAGTACCGGTTGATGGCCTGCAAAGGCGCTAAAGAGGGGATAAAATCTCTTACGGCCACTATTTTTCTATCGCATCCCCCAAGCAAAATCAAAAGGAAAGGAGGTGATTTCAAGTGATGAGAACGAGTCTTGAGACGACCGACATCTTCATCGGGGCGTTTTTTCTCTCAAATGGCGCAAACCTTTGCGGAATAAGGATAAAGGACCGGGTGCGCCGCATCGCCGCCTTTTGCATCGAGGGCGAGGGCCTGGACATGCTCGATGAGGGATACCGGACGGGGCGCGCGCTGGTAAATCCCGCGCGGCTTCGAGACTGCCTTAATTTTTTGCGAGATGTTCTCTTCGAGTTCCGGGAGGGGGATGCGAGATATGATCGAAGAGGAAAGAATCGAGCAAATAAAGCGCTCCGTTGACCTGGCGGCGCTTGTGAGATCAGTGTAGCCGGATAGGCGCGAAAACGAAACGAAATACGAAATCAAACTCGAAAGGAGATAAGGGGGTCTCCGTTTGACCCATTCTTTCATTTTGGGGCGGCGGGGTGGGGAAACGGGCATGGCCGTCGGATAATACGCCCCATATTATGCAAGAAGCGGCGGGGGCTTTGACCGGCGCTGATTACATAGTATGGACTATCGGATGGCCTGGCCGGATGTCGGATGGTTTCAGGTTCCCGCCGTTTTGATCCTCTCGATTGCCTCGGCCGGGTCGAGCGCCTCGGGCCTTCCGCCGTAATCGGCCTTATTCCTTGTTAGCGGCACATCACGGCCGTTTCTGGTGCATATAACATAGCTGAACGGCGCCCTCCGAATCGGCCATACCCTCGGCCAAAGCCTGCCGGAAACCTTCCTCGTCCATATCCACAAGCCTGAACGTATCCGGAATGTCGGCGATGCCCTCCCCGGCCGTAATCGCATTTTGCCCGGCAAGGCGGCGCAAAAGCCGCTTTGCCATCGGCAATTTCAGGCGATTGCCCCGGGGGCAGGCAGATTGGAAACAGGTTTTGTCAAGCTGAATTTCGTGATATAAAATCTTGCTTGCGCTTCGGGCTATCGATTCCCCGAACGAGTTTTCCCTGGCAGAGGCGCATTTCACTTTTTTCCGGACGGAGGCGACAAGATGGGCGAACAGAGGGCAGTTCCAAGAAAACTCGGCATCAATGGCCTTGGCAGAATCGCAAAGCTTTCGATCTGGAGCCATGTGGAGCGCAAATACTTCTCGGAAATCGTGGTCAATATCGGCCGTGAGGTTGGGACAAGACTTGAGGATATAGCCCATTTCCTGGAGCGGGATTCCACATACGGCAGGCTTAACAGCTATCTCTACGGCTCACGGGCCGGCAGAGTCATCGAAAACCTCGATGAGACTTCGGGCAGCTTTGTCGTAGACGGGGTGAAGACGACATTTCTTCGCAACGCGAGAAATCCGGCCCTGATCGACTGGCGTAAACACGGGGTCGAGCTGGTTGTGGATGCAACGGGCAAATTTCTCGATCCGAGCGCTCCCCCCGAAGATCCCAAAGGATCGCTGCGCGGCCATCTGGCTGCAGGGGCGAAGAAGGTTATCCTCTCGGCCCCCTTCAAGATAAAGGACAAGGCCGGGGCCATGCCCGCGGATGCCGTAACGACCATCATGGGCATAAACGATTCCGACTACGACCCCAAGAAACACCTGATCGTATCCAATGCCTCGTGTACCACCACCTGCCTGGCCTACATGGTGAAGCCGCTTCTGGACTATTTCGGGGCCGACCAAGTCCTTTCCGCGGCCATGACCACCGTTCACGCGGCCACCAGCTCTCAATCGGTTCTCGACCATTCGCCCAAAACCGGGGCTACCGATCTGCGAAAATCCCGCTCGGTTTTCAACAATATCATACTGACCAGCACCGGGGCGGCCAAGGCCCTGAGGTTGGTCATCCCGGAGATGAACTCGATCGGTTTTATAGCCGAATCGGTGCGAGTGCCTCTTACCACCGGTTCCTTGATAATCCTGGCCCTGATGATTCAGGACAAGAGTCTGACCAACCCGATCAATCGCAAACTGGTCAACGATATTTACAAAAGGGCCGTTTCCCATTTTCCGGAAGGCTATCTGGTTTTTTCCGAGGAACAGAACGTGTCCTCGGATATTGTCGGGCTCCCCCGGGCGGCAACAGTTATCGAAGGCCACGAAAACCACACCCGAACCTCGGCAGTCCGCATCGGCCTCGATCACCTGGCGAGCGCGATAAAGCGACTGGAGTCCACCGGGCAAGGGGCTTCGGCTTCCCTGGATATTGGAACCCTGTCGCGGGACAATGAACCAAGGCCCCAGAAATTTGTCGAGATCCCGGTGACTCAAGCTGTCATCTACGGCTGGTATGACAATGAACTGGGAAGTTATACAAATATGCTCCGGGATCGTAGCGTGAGCATGGCCAAATTGATGGAGCGGGAAGGCTCGGGCGCCATGAAGGCGATCAGCGGTTGAAACCGGCACGAAATAGCTGGCCAACCGGATGAACAGATCGTATAGTGCGAGTGAAATCAGGACGGTTTGCCTCCTGTAGACATAAGGCCTTTTTTAATTGGCAAGACACATTTTCCGCAACCGTTGGAGGCCATCGTGATAGTGCGCCACTGGATGTCAACCGACTTGGTAACGATAGGCAAAGACGCATCCATCCAGGAAGGGATGGCCTTGATGAAACGTGAATCCGTCCGGCACCTTCCCGTGGTGGATCAGCGCAAGCACCTGATCGGGTGGATTACCGACGCGGACTTGAGGGGTGTTCTTATCGCCTCGATGATCGAGGAGCTGACCCTTGAAGACGTCATGATCAGAAAGCCCCTGACCGTGGGAGCCGAGACGCCCCTGGAGGAGGCGGCGCGGGTCTTGCTCGACAGGCGCATCGGCGGCCTGCCCATCGTCGAAGAGGGGGTGCTTACCGGCATAATAACCGTTGCGGATATTCTTTCGGCCTTCATCACTTTCCTTGGCCTTTTCACCCAATCCACGCGGCTGGATATAAAGGTTTCAGGCTCACCCAACCCTCTTCCGGAGATAACGAAGATCGTCAGGGCTCACGGGGCTGAAATTATCAGCCTTTGCCAGGTCCCCTCGACCGAGGATGGTACGGAGTTCTCCTATTCGCTGCGTCTCAAGAAAACCGATCCCAAGCCGATTATAAGCGAGTTGGAGAAGCACGGCATCGAAGTGATGGCAACGCTGGATATGTGATGGTCTGGAGGATGGAGGAAGGATTTTAGACATTGATTTCGCCCAAAGGACGGATCGTGGCCGCCATGAGCGGTGGAGTGGATTCGAGTGTCGCCGCGGCCCTGCTTTTGGAGGAAGGCTATGAAGTCATAGGGGTAACTCTGCTCCTCCATCCCTGTGACCATTCCCCTCAAGGGCAATCCGGGTGCGGCGCCGACGGGGTCTCGCAAGCCAGGGCTGCGGCGCACCATCTCGGCATAGCTCATCACGTCCTCGATTGTCGTCAGATTTTCGAACAGAAGGTCCTGCTGGGAAGTTGGCGCGAGTACCGTGGGGGCCGCACGCCGAATCCATGCGTCATCTGCAACCGGGAAGTCAAATTCGGCGCGCTTTTCGATTACGCTGGAAGGCTTGGAGCGCAAAAGATAGCCACCGGGCATTATGCCCGGCTCGGCGAGACAAAAAACGGCCGGGCCTTCATCCTGCGCGGCAAAGATCTTCGAAAAGACCAGTCCTATTTTCTATTTGCCCTGGACCCGCAGAGACTTTCCAAGGCATGTTTTCCACTCGGGAGCTATTGCAAGAGCGCGGTTCGAGAGCTTGCCCGGCGGCTCGCTCTTAGCAACGCGGACCGCCCTGAAAGCCAGGATGCCTGTTTTTCCTCAAAAGGAACGGCTTATGCGGAAATCCTGCGGCGCCGATTCAATGAGCCGGCCACGCCCGGCCCGGTCCTGGACGAGACCGGGCGCCAACTGGGCGTGCATGAAGGAATTCACCTGTTTACCATAGGGCAGCGGCGTGGGCTCGGAGTCACCCTGGGGGCGCCGGCCTGGGTGGAGTCGATCGATCCGGCCCATTTCGCGGTGAGTCTTACCACAAGCAAGGAACGACTGGCCGCATGGGGCCTGATAGCAACGGATATCCGCCTGCATGCATTGCCCCCCCAATTCGGTCGCCTTCGCTGTCAGGTGCAGGTCCGCTACAACCAGCCGCCGGTCCCCGCAATTGTGGAACAGCACATGCCGGGAACCGTCAGGGTTTGCTTCGCACAACCCGTAAACGCCGTCTGCCCGGGTCAGGCGGCCGTCTTTTACAGCGGCGCCCGTTTGCTTGGCGGCGGATGGATCGAGCGGGCGCTAAGAGAGCCGATTAAAACCGCCGCCGCCGCAGAGGAGACGCCTCAGTGACTTCGCCCCCCGTCAATCGCTATGCCAGGCAGATCATTCTGCCCGAGATAGGCCCAAGCGGGCAGAAAAAGCTCTCCGAAAGCACGGTTTTTATCGTCGGCTGCGGCGGCCTGGGCGGGTTTACCGCCGATCTGCTGGCCAGGGCCGGGGTGGGCAGACTCCGGATCGCGGACGCAGACATCGTCGAGCGGCACAATCTTCATCGTCAGACTCTTTTCCAGGAAAGCGACGCCGAGTCCCAAAGTCCCAAGGCCGAGGCGGCCGGGCGGCGCTTGAGCGAGATCAATTCCACCGTGGCGGTGGAAACCCTGGCTGTCGATGTGAATCCACAAAATGCGGCCTCACTGCTCGCCGACGCCGATATCGTCCTGGACGCAACCGACAACTTCCAGACACGCTATCTGATAAACGACGTCTGTGTGAAGTTGGGCAAGCCATGGGTCTATGCGGGGGTCATCGGCACGGCGGGGATGGTGATGCCCGTTGTACCCGCTTTGAAGGGCCCATGCCTTAGATGCGTCATTGCCTCCCCACCCGATCCGTCAACCACAGCCGCCAACGACACCTTGGGCGTGCTCAACTGCGCCGTGGCCGCAATCGCCTCTTTGGAAGCCACCATGGCCTTTCGCCTGCTGCTTGGAAATCCCCCCGCACAGATCGGGCTTTTTCACATCAACCTTTGGGATATGTCCTTCCACCACATGAAGGTCCAAAGAAACGAGCAATGCCCATGCTGCTCTCTTGGCAGCTTTGACTTTTTAACCGGTGAGTTGGATCACTTCGATCAAGTGGACCCGATATGAGTTCCAGTCAAGAAAAGATAGATCGGTTCAAGGGCACGATAGAATACATCCGGTTGATCGATCTTATCCAGGTTTCCTGCCTTGCCAGGTTGAGCCATGTTATCAGGGTCGATTCCGGTGACAAGACGGGCAGATTTTATTTGGACGCGGGGAAAGTGATTCATGCGCAATCCGTTGACTCCACGGGCGAGGCAGCTTTTTTCGAACTGCTAAGATGGGATGCGGGCTGTTTTGAAACCGAGCGGCTTCCTGAAGATGTCACGATTTCGATCACCCGGGGATGGGAGTACTTGCTCATCCAAGCGCTTCAGGCCCAACCTCAAAACCTGACGGAGGACGGCGAGGCTTGCACAAGTCGAAGTCCATCCCACGGCTTTCGTGGAAATATCAATAATATCGCTCTGCCCGACCTTATCCAGCTCATTTGCCTGGACAGCATCGACCGCCTCATAGAAATTCGCACCCGGACCTTCGTCGGATCAATTCATGTTCTGGGAGGACAGGTTTCTCATGCCGTGGTCGATGGCCTTGCGGGACAGGAAGCGTTTTTCAAAATGATCAATGCTCCGGCCGGGAGCTTCAAAACAATGCCGTTTTGCGGGCAGTGCGAAAGGACCATCGAGGCGCCCTGGGAGCACCTGCTCATCGAGGCCATGCGCCATGCGGATGAAAGATCGGGCGAGGAAGCCGATGAAAACATGGCCGAATCGCTGATTCAAAAGCTGCAGCAAAAAAATGTTGCTGAAAAAATTCGTTTCGCCATGGTGGCGGATAAAGAAGGGCGAACTCTGCTCATACGCGACAGCAACAGGCTGATTCAGCTTGCCGTCATCGGCAATCCCAGGATAACCGATAGTGAAATAGTCGCCATCGCTTGTTCCAGACAGGTTGACGAGGAGGTTTTGCGTCGGATTGCCGCCGACAGGGAATGGGTCAAAATTTACTCGGTTCGCCTCGGGCTCGTCGTAAATCCCAAGACACCCGTCCCCGTTTCCAGAAAATTCGTCCCGACGCTGAATCGCATCGATTTGCGCAATATTTCTCGTAGCAAGTCCGTCCCCAGCGTGATCGCGATTGATGCCAAAAGACTCTTTTCAAAATAGCCTCAGAGGAGCCCGGTTTTGCCGTGCGCAGTTTTACTGCAAGCTTTCCTCACGGCGGGAGGAGTTATTTGAAGCAAGAGATCGAAAAAATCCTTGTCGTCGATGACGAACAGGTTGTCTGCAACATGCTCACGAAATTTCTTCGTTCCTCGGGTTATTGCTGTGATGCCGTCACATGCCCGGTCGAAGCGCTCGAAATTTTGACAGTGGGCGGCTTTGATCTCGTAATTTCAGATATAAGGATGTCGGGCATCGACGGCATGCAACTTTTGAGTCGCATCCTCGAACTGCCCGCACAAATCGACACCATAATGATGAGCGCCCTCATCGAAACTTATACCTACAGCGACATAATCAGGGCCGGTGCGGCCGACTTCATAGCCAAACCTTTTCAGTTGGCCGAAATCAAGGCGAAAATCGAAAGGATAAACCGCGAGAGGAAAATGCAAAAGGAGTTGCAGGAATTGAACGTCACAATGGCGGTGCTCCTGCGACGGGCCGAAAAGCAGAAAGATGATCTAAGCCGCGACATTGCCCTTAACATGAAAAAATCGGTTCTCCCCTATCTCGATATTTTGAAAAAAAGCCGCTTTGATGAACAGGCCAGGATGTCTGTCCAAATTTTGGAAAACAACCTGCTCGACATATGTTCTCCATTCCTTGGAAACCTGTCGCGCAAGAATGCGGATTTGAGTTCCATGGAAGCCCGGATCGCACATCTGGTCAAAAGCGGCAAAAGCAACAAGGAAATCGCTTCGTTGCTGGGGGTTTCCCTTAACACCGTCATGACTCATCGCTTCCGACTCCGAGCAAAGCTCGGGTTGAATCAAAAGAAAATCAACCTGAGATCCTACCTCAATTCGAACGAATTTTAGTGACACCGCGTCACTAATTTGTCACTGCTTTTTTATCTTTTGGTTGCCTCCCGAAATGCCGAAGTGAAACCTGAAGGGGAAAAATTCCTACCTGTATCGCCTTGTAGATGAGCCCGGACGGGAAGCCAGGTTTTTTCCCGTTCTGTTTTATGAAGGCTGGCGTGAAATAGAACTCGGGGTCAATGGGGATGAGGATCTTTTGTTGGTTTGAGGGGCTGTGTTCCAAGCGAAATGGAAAGCCCGGCCCGATCCGATGGCGGGATGCCCTGCCGCGGCTCGCAGGCGAGCTGGACTTGCTGGCCAAATCCACTGAAGGCCAGTTTCTGTCAATCGGCGAAAAACTTCAGGATTTTTATGGACGCACGGGGGAACTCTCAAGGAGTTGTTCGAGCATCGCCGGACAAATAGCCGGCGAGGAACTCGGGACGATCATCGAAGGATTTCGAAGTGTCATCGATGGAATAAACCAACTTGAGAGCGGTTCCCGGCGCAACACCGACTATCTGCGCAATGTTTTGGAAAAGCTCGACCATCTTGACAGTCTTTCCGATGGTTTTCAGAAAATCATCATGCTCCTGAAGGTTTTGTGCGTATCGATCAGGATCGAAAGCGCCCGACTGGGTGAGAGGGATTCGGGCTTCGACACTCTGGCCGAAGAAGTGGAAAAGTTGTCCCGTGAAATTCAACAGCGGTGCTCCAAGCTTCATGAGAGCTGCCGGACTCTTAATCTTATGATTGGACATGCGCTCTCCAGGGTCCTGGAACTCGAAGGGGCACGGGAAAAACATGCGGGCATGGTATTGGAAAAAACCATGTCCGGCCTGGAGTCCCTCCTGAAAAAACACGAAGAATCTTCGAAGGCGGCGCAACAGATTTCGACTCATTATGAGACCGTCTCACAGCGGATAGGCGAAATAGTGCTGTCGATGCAATTCCACGACATCACACGGCAGAGGTTGGAACATGCGCGGGATGCGCTTACCGGGCTTGTTGCCGAGAAGCGGGGCGAAAACGGGTCACCGAGTTTGGTGGCAGAGGTGGCCTCCCTGCAGGCGCTTCAACTGAAAAATGCGCGCAACGAACTCGTATCGGCCGTGGAAAGCATCCTGGGCAACCTTTCGACCTTGGGGCAACTGGTCGCAGGAATGGCTCGGCAGACCTCCAGGCTGGCCGGAAACGACAATGACGAGGGCAACTCCTTCCTGACCCAAATAGAAGAAGGTTTCGCTTCGGTGATGTCGGCCCTTGGCATGTACGGCGAATCGGACCTGGAACTTTCAGAGACAATGAATTCGGTTTCCGGCATGTTCGGCGAGATCTCCACCCAGGCCGGCAGCATTGAAGCGATAGGGGCGAAAATCAAGCTGATCTCGCTAAACGCCATTGTCAAAGCCTGCCATATCGGTGAGGAAGGGGCATCCCTGGCCGTGCTGGCCGAATCGACCCATCAAATTTCGGTCGAGACCTGCACACTTACGACCAAGGCAAGTGAGGCTCTGCGTTCGACGATCTCGGTGGCCGATTCGCTGCGCGCGGCCGTAAGCGTCGATGAGTCAAGCCGGGGTTTCAGCCCGGCACGCGTTTGCGAGATGCTCGGCTCCCGGTTTCAAACCCTTGAGAGCGCCAATCGGGACATCTTCTCCACTTTTGAGGGAATCAACACGGAAGGCGGCTCGCTTTGCGAAGACATCCGAAAAGTCGTCGGGGGAGTAAGTGTCCACCAGCAGGTCAAGGAAGGACTCGACCGAATAGTCGCAACACTGGAAGGGATCGCAGCCTTTTCGCGCTCCCAAACTCCCCGGACGCCGGGGGCTGAAACCAGGGAGCGCCTGGAAGCTCTCAAAGCCGGTTATACGATGCAAACCGAGCGCAATGTCCACGATGCTCTCTGGAAGGATAGCACGCCTGAAGAGGGTGAGCGGAAGGAGACGGCCGACCCGGTGGAGGCGGCTCAGAGTGGAAAGAGCGCGCGGGAAGACGAACCACCGGAGGCGACCGAAGATGATCTGGGAGATAATGTCGAGCTGTTTTGACCGAAGGAGGAAAAGAGCATGGAGCTGGAAATGATCGATTCCGCCGGGGCAGGCATTCTCAAACTCAAGGGAAGCTGGACCATAGAACGGGTGAGAGAACTGAAGCCCGCGGTCCTGGAAATGCTGAGGAACAACGAACAAATTATCATCGACCTTGCGGAACTGACGGAGGCAGACCTCTCAGCAGTCCAACTGCTGTGCTCCGCGCATGCCGAAGCGATCAAAAGCGGAAAGCACCTCAGGTTTGAAGAGCAAAAATCCGAATCATTCAAACAAGTCGTGCGCGACGCCGGACTGCCACGGGCCATCGGCTGCAAGAGAAGCCCCGATAAGGGCTGCTTATGGACGGGAGACTGGACATCATGAGCAAGATCATCATGACAGTGGATGATTCGGCCAGTATTCGCCAGATGGTGAGCTTCACCCTCAAACAGGCCGGCTATGAAGTGCTGGAGGCGGTTGACGGCAAAGACGCCCTGGGCAAGCTCGATGGTGCGGGCGTCAACATGGTGCTGACCGATCTGAACATGCCCAATATGGACGGCATCGAGCTTATCCGCTCCATCAGGGCAAACCCGGCGAGCAAGTTCATCCCCATCGTGTTGCTCACCACCGAGTCCCAAGCCGATAAGAAACAGGAAGGAAAAGCTGCCGGGGCAACCGGGTGGATCGTCAAACCGTTCAAACCCGATCAACTTCTTGCCGTAGTAAAAAAGGTCCTGGGATGATGGAATTTCAAATAATCGAATCTCATCGGGAAATTTACCGTTCGGAAGCCTTCGAACTCCTCTCTGAGCTGGAAACATCTCTGCTTGCCATGGAGGAAGCCCCGGGGGATTCCGAGCTGATCGGCAGAGTTTTCAGGGCTCTCCACACCATAAAAGGCTCGGGAGCCATGGCGGGCTTCGATGATATCGCAACGTTTACTCATGACATCGAAAACGTTTTCGACCTGGTCCGCAACAAGGAGTTGGATGTAACCAAAACTTTGGTGGACCTCAGTCTGAAGGCGGCCGACCGGATACGCTCCATGCTCGAAGCTTCCCGGGGCGGCAGGCCGGCCGAGGCGATAGCGACCGCCGATGTCACGGAAGCGCTCAGGCAATTCGCCTCCATGCGGGAGGTCGCCGAGCAGAACATGCCGGAGATTTCCAGGGCCGTGAGCGAGGAGCACCATGAGGAAAAAACATTCCGCATCCACTTCCGCCCCGATCGCGAAATTTTTTCCCGAGGCACCAATCCGCTGCTTCTGTTAAACGAATTGCGGCAGATGGGCAAGTGCAGCGTCATTGCCCACACGGAAGCCGTTCCCGACCTGGAGCAATTCGATCCCGAAGAGTGTCATCTGTCGTGGGACATCATCCTGACCACCGATCAGGGCGTCAATGGCATAAAAGACGTTTTCATCTTCGTCGAAGACGAGTGCGAACTGGAAATTGCCGCCATCGACGGTCCCGGCATGGAAGACGAGGATAACTCTCCCAAAAAGCTCGGGGAGATATTGCTCGATCGCGGTGTCGTTTCCCCGAAAGATTTGAAAGAGGCACTGGATTCACAAAAACGCCTCGGAGAACTCCTTGTCGACAAGGGCGCGGTCCAGGCAAGCATGGTGGAGTCCGGGCTGGCCGAACAGCGGCATGTCCAGGCGGTCCGCAGCAGGCAGATAACGGAGGAGCAGGCTTCGAGCATCCGAGTGCGGGCCGAAAAGCTCGACACCCTGGTCAACCTGGTGGGGGAAATGGTCACGGTCCAGGCGCGTCTGAGCCAAGCCTCCGCCTCGATGAAAAATCCGGACCTGTTGTCCATATCCGAGGAAGTCGAGCGGCTTACCACGGAGTTGCGCGACAACACCTTGAGCATCCGGATGTTGCCGATCGGAACGACCTTCAGCAAATTCAAGCGCCTGGTGCGGGATCTGTCCTCGGAACTGGGTAAAGAGATCCTGCTGGTCACGGACGGAGGAGAAACCGAGCTTGACAAGACGGTGATCGAACGGCTGAACGATCCTCTCGTGCACCTCATCCGCAACTGCATCGATCATGGCATCGAGGCGCCCGAAACCAGAGAGGCCGCGGGCAAACCGAGGAGCGGGACCGTAAGGCTTGCCGCAATGCATTCGGGGGCCAACGTGCTGATCACAATAGAGGATGACGGCGCGGGATTGGATGTGGAGGCCATCAGGTCGAAGGCGATCGAAAAAGGGCTGGTCGCCGCCGAAGCGGAATTGCCGGAAAAGGAGATCTTTTCGCTGATTTTTGCCCCCGGCTTCTCCACCGCGGGAAAGATTACCAACGTCTCGGGCCGAGGGGTCGGAATGGACGTTGTAAAACGCAGCCTGGACGCACTGCGCGGGTCTATTGAAATCACGAGCAAAAGGGACGCTGGAACCTCCATAACCCTCAAGCTGCCTCTCACCCTTGCCATCGTGGACGGGCTTTTGGTCGCGGTAAGGGAGGGGCGCTACGTTTTGCCCCTTTCCGCCGTGGAGGAATGCGTTGAATTGACGCGCGAGGACGTCGCACTTGCCCACGGGCGCCACATTACTCTGGTACGAGGTGAAATCGTCCCCTACATTCGGCTCCGCGAGCGGTTTGCAATAGAGGGCAACGCCCCCGAAGTCGAACAGATCGTTATTACCGAATCGGCCCGGGGCAAGGTGGGTCTGGTGGTCGACAAGGTCATAGGGGAACACCAGACGGTCATCAAAAATATCGGCAAGGTCTTCCGCAATGTGGAGGAACTCTCCGGGGCGACCATCCTGGGAGACGGAACCGTGGCCCTTATTATCGATGTGCCCAAGCTGGTTCAGAGTGTGGAAGTCGAACAATGTTCAGTTCACTAAACCGGGAAGTGACATGGCCTTCACCTACTTTCTAAGAGACATGCAGACCCTGGAGCGAATCGTTCAACATGTGGTCCCCTACACCTCGGGGCGCAGTCGGGTGCGCGTCTGGGATGCCGGGTGCGCTACCGGCCAGGAGCCCTATTCCCTGGCCATGCTGTTTGCCGAAAACATGGGGACCTTCGGCTTCAAGAATCTGCGCATCGAAGCAACCGATCTCGACGATTGCAACCTGTTCGGCGACATCATACGCAGTGGCGTCTATCGGGAAGAAGAAGTGAAAAGAATGCCTGGAGATCTTCTGGAAAGATATTTTGAACCCGATGAAAAGCCTGGATACTTCGGCATATCCGAACTTCTTCGAAACAGGATCGAATACCGCAGACACGATCTTCTTTCCCTGAAATCCATTGGTGAAGGTTTCAGCCTGATCCTGTGCAAAAATGTTCTGCTCCATTTCGAGTACCCCGAGCGAATCGAGGTGATACGGATGTTTCACCGATCGCTCGCCCCCGGGGGGTTCTTCGCCACCGAACAGACTCAAAAAATGCCCGCTGAAGCCACCCATCTTTTCCAGCAGGTTGTCAGCGACGCCCAGTTGTTCAGGAGACTCGATCTTTAAAGAAACACCGACATTTCGACCCCGGAATGCTCACCTGTCGAGTTTTTCCGGCTGCTTTGCCCACCGCCTCCACGAAGAGGAGAAAAGGATGTTCAAGAACACGAAAATCGGGCTGAGAATGGCCATTTCCTTTGGCATTGTGCTCGTTATGATGGCCGCCACGACGGGTATTGCGCTGAACAGGCTTGGGACGCTCGACCGGACGGTAAAAGTCATAACGGGCGACAGGTTTCCCAAGACCGCTTTGGCAAACGATATTGTGCAGGATATCAACATAATGGCGCGGGAGATGCGGAATGCGCTTCTTTTGAAGGACACAGGCGAGGTCCAAGTGGAACTTCAGAGGTTGGCCGAATACAGGTCGCGAATCAGTGCGAACATCGACAAGCTGTCAAAGACCGTCAGAACCGAAGAGGGCAAAGCGCTCGTCAAGGAGCTTGCGGCCCGCGCAAGCGCATATTCAAAGGCGGAAAACGAAGTTCTCAATCTCATCGGCTCCAATAAGAAAGAACAGGCGACCACGGCTCTGACGACCAGGCTCCGTCCGCTACAGGGCGGTTATTTTCAAACGCTCGAGCGCCTTATCAAATTTGAACGAGACAGGATGGAGAGCGCCGCCGGGGCCGCCGACGAATCCTACCGCTCCTCTGAAGCCTTGGTCATAGCTCTTTTGATCGGCTCGCTGGCATTGGCGGTATTCATCATCTTCTTCATCACCCGCAGCATTACAAAACCTGTAAGCGAAGCGGTTGCGATCAACAACAGGCTTGCCGAAGGCGATATGAGCATCGCTGTCGATGTGAGCCGTGGCGACGAAGTCGGGCAACTATTTTCGGCCATGAAAATCATGGTCGATAAGTTCAAAAATATCATGGCCGATATCAACATGCTAAGCGATGCGGCCGTAGCCGGAAAACTCGCCGTTCGCGCCGACGCCTCCAGGCATGAAGGCGACTACAAAAAAATCATGCAGGGAATAAACGATACTCTGGATGCGGTAATCGGCCCCTTGAACGTCTCGGCCGAATACGTGGACAGAATCAGCAAGGGGGATATTCCTCCCAAAATCACCGATGAATACAAAGGCGATTTCAACGAAATAAAGAACAACCTGAATAGCTGCATCGACAATATAGACGCTCTGGTAACAGATGCCGGCATGCTCGCCGAATCGGCCATACAGGGAAAGCTCACCCTAAGGGCCGACGCCGCCCGCCACCAGGGCGATTTCCGCAAGATCGTCGAAGGAATGAACAACACTGTTGGCGCCATTGTGGCCCATCTGGACTCCATGCCGGTACCGGCTTTCATTATCGACCGCGATTTTTCAATCCAATACATAAACGCGGTCGGGGCGGATCTCACCGGACTCTCACAGCAGGCAGCCATCGCAACGAAATGCCACGACCACTTCAAAACCCCCCACTGCCGGACTGACAAATGCGCAACGGGGCAGTGCATGCAGCTTGGCCAGGCTGTTTCGGCCGAGACCGAAGCTCATCCCCGTGGAAAAGAGCTCTATATCGCCTACACCGGCGTGCCGGTCAAAGACGCTCGAGGCGCGATCATCGGGGCCCTCGAGGTGGCAACGGATCTCACGGCCGTAAAGAATGCCGCACGTCTGGCCAAAAAGCAGGCGGATTATCAAGCCGTCGAGGTCGAAAAACTGGTGGACAACCTGGGCAGACTCGCCCGGGGAGATCTCGGCGTCAATCCTTCCACCGCGGCCACGGACGCTGACACGTGCGCGATTGGAGAAAATTTCGCCAAGATCAACGACGGGCTTGAAAAGTCGGTTCAGGCAGTCTTGGAACTGGTCAAGGACACCGAGAATCTGGTCAAAGCCGCCGTCGAAGGAAAACTGGCCACGCGGGCCGATGCCACCAGACATCAGGGGGACTTTCGCAAAATCGTTGAAGGAATGAATGACACGGTCGGTTCGATTGTGGCCCACCTCGATTCGATGCCCGTCCCGGCCTTCATCGTCGACCGCGATTTTTCGCTCCAATACATAAACGCCGTCGGAGCGAGCCTTATCGGTCTTTCCCAACAGGCTGCCACAGGCACGAAATGCCACGACCACTTCAAAACACCCCATTGCCGCACCGACAAGTGCGCCACCGGCCAATGCATGCAACTCGGCCACACTGTGACCACCGAAGTCCAAGCCCATCCACAGGGCATGGATTTGGATATTTCTTATTCCGGAGTTCCCATCAAGGATGCCGGGGGCGAGATAATCGGCGCCCTCGAGGTCGCAACGGATCTTACGGCTATAAAAAACGCCGCCCGTCTGGCCCAAAAGCAGGCCGATTATCAGGCTGTCGAGGTTGAAAAGCTGGTGGACAACCTTGGCAAACTGGCCAAGGGGGATCTGAGCGTCAATCCCTCCACCGCCGCAACGGACGAGGACACCCGTGCGATTGGAGAAAATTTTGCCAAGATCAACGAGGGGTTGGGAAGCACGGTCGGGGCTATCGTCGATCTGGTCCAAGACACCAACACTTTGGTCGGCGCGGCGCTTGAAGGCAGACTGTCGACACGGGCGGACGCCTCCAAGCGCCAGGGGGATTACCGCAAAATCGTTGAAGGCTTCAACAATACTTTGGATGCGGTCATCGGACCTCTTAACGTGGCGGCCGAATACGTGGACCGAATCAGCAAGGGCGACATGCCTCCCAAAATTGCGGATGACTACAAAGGCGACTTCAATGAAATCAAAAACAATCTCAACACATTGATCGAATGCATGGGGGAAGTCACCGCGGCCGCACAGGAAATTGCCGCCGGCAATCTGAGAGTCACGATCAAGGAACGATCGGAAAAGGACAGGCTGATGCAGGCAATGGCGAAGATGGTCGCCGGACTTACGGAAGTGATGTCCAACATCCAGGCGGCCGCGGGCCAGGTGATGGCGGGAAGCCAGGAGATAAGCGCAAGCGCCGAAGAATTATCTCAGGGCTCCACGGAACAATCGGCCTCGGTCGAAGAGGTTTCGTCCTCTATGGAGCAGATGGCCGCCAATATCAAGCAGAATTCCGACAATGCCCAGCAGACCGAAAAGATCGCTCTAAAAGCTGCCGACGACGGTCGGGAGGGGGGCAAATCGGTTTCGGAGACA
>JAJYDE010000017.1 GCA_021777755.1 Deltaproteobacteria bacterium | reverse complement strand
GATCGAGTATGATCAGAGATTTCTTGATTGATGGGTTTTGATCTGCGACCCCTTGCGGGGTCGTTTTCTTTATTATTCGTTTTATTCCGGGGGTGTCGGCCTTGCGGCCTCAACCCCCGGCTGATGGCTTCGATCCCTCCGGGATCGGGGGCTTGGCTTTAAAAATGGCGTTGAATCATCCGGGATCGGGGGCTTTCCTTTAAAAATGGCGTTGAATCATCCGGGATCGGGGGCGTCGCTCTTAAAGGGCGGCACCGATTCCAGGAAAGGGGAAAACGAGTCAATTATTTGATCGAGACGAGGCCCGCCCGGATGTGTTATGAAAATCCCGATGTGCCCGCGCAGCCCTGTGATAACGGCTGACGACGAATCCAAACCCCCTGCCCCGTTTCGATTCTTAAAATGGGGGAGGAGCAAGAGCCATAAGTCGGCAGTTGAATGCCCAATCGCAGAAGTCAGGAGGAACCGACGTTATGAACTCAAAACTTAAAGAGCTGTTCTGTCCCCGATCGGTGGCAGTCATCGGGGCGTCGAACAGCTTCGACAAGCTGGGCTATCACGTGATGAAAAGCCTTGTGGAAGGCAACTACCAGGGGCGGATTTTCCCGGTAAATCCAAAGGCCGGTGAAATCCGGGGCATCACTTCTCACCCGTCCCTTGGCGCGATCGAAGAACCGGTCGATGTCGCCGTCATTGTGGTGCCGGCCCCGCTGGTACCCGCAACCCTTGACGAATGCGGAAAGAAAAATGTGAAGGGGGTGGTGATGATCACCGCCGGATTCCGCGAAATCGAGGATTCCAAAGGGGAGGCGCTCCAGGAGGAAATAGGCCGTATTGCGCGGCAATACCGGCTTCCGGTAATAGGCCCCAACACCTTCGGCTTTGTCAATCGGACCTTCGGGGTAAACGCCTCCTTCACACCGGAATTTTCGCGGCTAAAGAGCGGCGGGATCGCCCTTGTGAGCCAGAGCGGCGGTTTTTGCCATCTGTGCGGTTTTTTGGCCATGGATCAAAGGATGGGGGTCTCCAAG
The DNA here is from genome assembly GCA_021777755.1 of Deltaproteobacteria bacterium. Taxonomy (GTDB): domain Bacteria; phylum Desulfobacterota; class Syntrophobacteria; order Syntrophobacterales; family Syntrophobacteraceae; genus SbD1. Next base: position 74,603 of record JAJYDE010000017.1, on the reverse strand, counting down.
CTTATGAGCCTAGGAAACCGCCTCAACGTCGGGTTCCCTGAACTTCTAAAACACCTGATCGAAGAAGACGAGGCCACCAGGGTTATAACTCTTTACATAGAAGGGCTGGACAATCCCCGGGAACTGCTGGAGGCGGCCAAAGCCGCCAGGGGCGGAAAGCACATCATCGCCTACAAGTCGGGAAAGAGTGAAAAAGGAGACAGTGCGAGCAAGTTTCATACAGGGTCTCTTGCCGGCGACTACCAGATCTGGCGGGGGGCTTTTCGGCAGGCCGGCATCCTCGAAGTCAGCTCGGCCGAACAGATGATCGACGCGGCCAAGGCCCTCGATGTCTGCGCGCCCCTCAAGGGGCCCCGCATAGCCGTGCTCTCGGGCCAGGCGGGCCCCGGCATGATCGCCGCCGACGGGGTCGAAAAGGCCGGACTCAAACTTGCCCGCTTTTCAGCCAAAACAAGCGAAATCATCAACCGTCTCCTTCCCCCCATCGCCATTCGTTCCAACCCGGTCGATATGGGACCCGCCTGGTATGACGCGAAAAGCAGCTTTGAAATCCTGAGAGCATCGGTGGAAGATGAAAACACGGACGGAGTCATTTTCATCGCCATGTTCGCCTCGGCCAACGTCGCGTTGGTAAAATCGCTCGCAGAGTATCGGAAAGGCGCGGAACCTTTCAAAAAGCCCGTCATCGCCGTCTTTACGGCCCCACGGGGCATATGGGAAGAAGAAATCGCGGCATTGGACGGTGCGGGAGGCCTCTCCGTGGTTCCCACCCCGGAAAGAGCGGGGGCGGTCATGGGAGATCTTTTTGCGGCCAACGCGTTTCGCTCGCGGGCAAGTGTGCAGGGACTAAACGGGTTATAAGCATATACGAGGCTGATATGGAAAAACTTTTGCTTGGTGTGCAGGCTCTTGAATTTCTGGAAGCAGAGGGGCTGAAGGTTCTTGAGAGCCAACTGGCGCAAGATGAAGACGCGGCCGCCAACACAGCGGTCCGCACAGGCTTTCCGGTGGCTTTGAAGATTTGTTCTCCCGACATCATTCATAAAACCGAAACGGGGGGGATAAGAACCCATCTAAAAAACGAGCTGGAGGTAAAGGAGGCTTTCCGGCAAATAGTGGAACGTTTCAGATCGGAAAATCCCGGCAAGAGGCTCGACGGGGTCATGGTCCAGAAACTGGGCACCGGTTTTGAGCTTATCGTCGGGATGAAAATGGATAGTCAATTCGGCCCGGTATTGATGTTCGGCCTTGGCGGAATATTTGCCGAGGCGGTAAAAGACGTTTCCTTCCGTCTTGTCCCGCTTGAAGCAGCCGATGCGCGCGAAATGATCGAGGAGTTGAGGGGCTACGAGGCCCTGCGCAAACCCAGGAGCGGAAAGGTCGATATCGGGGCCGTCGAAGAGTTTCTCCTGCGGCTCTCGGGCCTTATCGAACGGCGCGAGGAGATCCGGGAAATGGATCTCAACCCCGTCTTCGTAAGGGAAAGCGATATCCGGATCTGCGATGCGAGAATCCGAACGGCCTAGGTTTTCTCACCGTCCGGCACTGTAGACCGGGGGGAAACCACCGGCGGCCGCCCGCTCGAAGGCGTTTCGAACGACCTGTTCGGTCCCCCCGGTCAGTTCGTATCGGCCAAGCTCCCCTAGAGGCACGAACCGGCAATCGTCGGCGTCGGTTGCCGCTCCCGGTTTTCCACCAACAATCTCACAAAGAAAGTCCAGCAGGACATAGTGGTATTCGATGCGGCCCCGCGCGTCGGGAATCACCCGGTCCAGGGCGGCCACCAGATCGACGGTTTTCACCTCGAGGCCGGTCTCTTCCAGAACCTCTCGACAAACCGCAGCCTCAAGGGACTCACCCAATTCCACCAGTCCCCCGGGGATGGACCACATTCCCTGCGCGGGCGGTCGGCCTCTTTTTACCAACAGCACTTCAGCGCCCCGGAATACAAGGGCACCGACGCCTGCCAGGGGTCTGCGGGGATAACGTCTGTTCACGACCTCTGCTCCTTCCGCCTTTAGCCTTGACGAAAAATGGGGGAATGATATCTTTGCGGCGGTATTTTTTTTTGCTTCCGAAGTCCTTTGTTAAAACTTTTTACAAGACCAGGGACATTATGGCGGGACCGGTGCCCGATCAGGGGCACGCGCCCGGATGCATTATCCGGCCCTACCCGCCCGATTCGGGGAATCGCCAATGAAACTGATTGCTTATTTATTGTCGACTTTTTTGTTCATCATCTGCGCTTTCCATCTCGCCCCGGCGCAGGCAGGGCAGGAGAAGCCCGCCAAGGCCGCGCCGGTCGAGCATCTTCATCTAAAACAGGCTGTAATGTGCCAGCATGTCGAAAATCTAAACCCGGTCAACCCCGGGGTGGTGTTCTCCGTGTCTTCCGGCCAGGTGTGCTGCTACACCTCTTTTGATCCCGTCCCGCGTCATACCGTGATTTACGACAGGTGGTACCACCGCGATGAGCTAAGCACTCAGACCCGGTTGCGTTTATATCCGAAAAAATGGTCCACTTACAGTGTAATCCAGCTCAGAGAAACCGATAAGGGACCCTGGAGGGTTGAGATAATAGACCAGAGCGGGCATGTCTTCGATGTGCTCCGGTTCAGCATAACGGATTGAAAACCGGAGTTTTTCCATGGGCGGTTTTTTGACCTTCATTTCCTCCATTCGCTGGCAGGATATAGTCGATGTTCTTATAAACAGCTATATTCTTCTGCGGGTCTATATACTGTTTCAGGGCACAAACGCCTTCCGGGTCCTTGTTGGCATCACCTCCCTTTGGCTGGCCCAGGAGCTTGCGGCAAGCCTTGGCCTCATTCTGACCAGTTGGGCCATACGGGGCATCACCGCGGCGGCGGCCATCATCATAATCGTCGTATTCCGAAACGAAATACGCTCAGTCCTTCAGGTGCGCAACATCAAGGCTTTCCTGTGGGGATTTCCCAGTCGAGTCCAGCACACTCCCGTTGACATCATTGCCGACAGCGTCTTCCAGATGGCCAACAAACGAATCGGCGCCCTGCTCGTTTTCCCCGGAAACCAGGACCTTGGCGAGGTAATTCACGGGGGGATTCCCTGGAACGGCCAGGTGTCCAATGAAATGCTCATGAGCATTTTCTGGCACAACGGGCCTGTCCATGATGGAGCGGCCATCGTCAAGGGAGAGCAAATCGTCGAGGTGGGCGCTATTTTGCCCCTTACCCGCAGGCACGATCTTCCCTCCCAATACGGAACCAGGCACAGGGCCGCGGTTGGACTGGCCGAAGAGGCCGACGCCCTGGTGGTGGTGGTGTCCGAGGAACGCGGCAAAGTGAGTGTGGCCAAGGACAGGAACCTCGTCCGGGTTGCCGACAGCCGTGCCTTGTCGCAGCTGATAAAAAAGCACCTTAAAATGCCTGAAATAAGCCCCGCCAGCCAGCGCAAGCGAGAAATGCTCAAGCTCGTCGGGGCCGGTTTCGTCTCTTTTCTGATAATCTCGGGCATATGGCTGGCTTTTACCCGCGGCCAGGATACCATCATCGCCCTGAATGTACCCATCGAGTACGTGCACCGGCCGGCAAGCTACGATATCCTCGACACTTCCGTCGATGAGGCGAGGCTGCAACTCTTCGGGTCAAGCGCTCTCATGCGCTCTCTTAGCCCCGAGCAGGTGGCGGTGCGGGTCGATTTGAGCAAAGCCACCAAGGGGCGCAATATTTTCGCCATCACCCAGGATGATGTAATCCTCCCCCCGGGCATCGCCCTTAACAGGATCAAGCCCTCCACAATAGAGGTGACACTGGACACACCCACGACCAGGAAAATTCCGGTACAGGTCGATTGGACCGGGCGGCTGCCCGAGAATGTGGGGCTGGTTGACGTGAGTGTGACGCCGGCTTCGGTGGATGTGACGGGTGGCAGCGCCACACTGGCGAAAGTGGAAACGGTTTACACCTGCCCTGTGCGACTGGACAAGCTTCCCCCCTCCGGTACGACCTCGGCGGAAATAGTGCTGAGCCCGCCCTCTCTTAAACTGTCGGCGTCGAGCACCGGCCTTGTGACAATACATTACCGGCTGGTGAAAAGCCCCATCCCGCGGAATCGGTAAGGCTCTCCAAAACAAAGACCCCGTGCGCCGCGGCGCACGGGGTCTTTGTTTTGGAGATATCAGGGCGGGCCTGTTATTTGGCGTACCCGATTTTCTGTGCGGCTTCCTTGATGACGTCCAGAGCCGTCGGATCTTCGATTGTTGCAGGAGTATTGTAGGTCTGGCTGTCGGCGATCTTTCGCATGGTTGCACGCAGGATCTTCCCCGACCGGGTCTTGGGCAGCCTCGGCACGCACACCGCGCTCTTAAAGCAGGCAAGCGGACCGATCTGATTTCTTACCATCTGCACCAGTTCATTGGAAATCTCCTCCGCCCCACGGTTCACACCGGCTTTGGTGACAAAGAAGGCGATGGGGACCTGACCCTTGAGCTGGTCTTCGGCGCCGATGACCGCGCACTCGGCAACGTCGGGATGCTGGGCCACCACTTCCTCCATGGCCCCGGTCGAAAGCCGGTGTCCCGCCACGTTGATGACGTCATCAACCCGGCCCATGATGTATACGTAGCCGTCTTCGTCCTTGTAGCCCCCGTCGCCGGTGAAATAGTGGCCCGGATAGGCGGTGGTGTAGGATTCCTGGAATTTCTGGTCGTTTTGCCACAGGGTGGGAAGATTTCCGGGAGGAAGCGGCAGCTTGATGGCGACAATGCCCTGCTCGTTGGCACCCATTTCCTTGCCGGTCGCGGAGTCAAGAATCTTGACGTCGTAGCCGGGTACGGGCATGCTGGCCGAACCGGCCTTTATCGGGAAGAGTTCGAGGTTTCGGAAATTGGCGCAAATTGCCCAGCCCGTTTCGGTTTGCCACCAGTGATCGATAACCGGGACCTTCAGCAGATCGGAGGCCCAGAAATACGTGTCCGGATCGGTTCTCTCGCCGGCCAGAAAGAGGGTCTGAAAAGAGGAAATATCGTACTTTTTGAAATATTCCCCCTTGGCGTCCTCGCGCTTGATGGCCCGAAAGGCGGTGGGAGCGGTGAAAAGGGCCTTGACCTTGTGCTGGGAGATGACCCGCCAGAAAGCCCCCGGATCGGGAGTGCCGACCGGTTTTCCTTCGTACATGATGGTCGTGGCCCCGGTGAGCAGCGGACCGTAGACGATGTAGGAGTGGCCAACGACCCAGCCCACATCGGACGCCGCCCAGTAGACATCGCCCGGATTGATCCCGTAGAGATATTTCATCGACCATTTAAGAGCCACGGCGTGACCGCCGTTATCGCGCACGACCCCCTTGGGAACTCCCGTGGTGCCCGAGGTGTAAAGAATGTAGAGGGGGTCGGTGGCCTTGACCCAGACGCAGTCGGCCGGCGCGGCCGCCTTTTCCAGCTCCTCCCAGTCCAGATCGCGCCCCGGCTTGAGTTCGGCCTTGGCCTGCGGTCTTTGGAAAATCACGCACTTATCGGGCTTGTGAGAGGACAAATCAATTGCTTGATCCAGCAACGGTTTATACTGAAGCACCCTTTTGACCTCGATACCGCAGGAAGCCGAAAGGATTACCGTGGGCTTGGCGTCTTCGATGCGCACCGCCAGCTCCTTGGGAGCAAAACCGCCGAAGACCACCGAATGAATGGCCCCCAGCCTGGCGCAGGCAAGCATACCGATCAGAGCCTCGGGGATCATGGGCATGTAAATGATAACCCGGCCCCCTTTTACAACTCCAAGAGCCTTCAGCATGCCGGCCACCTTGGCCACCCTGTCCCTCAGTTCCGAATAGCTGAACTTCTTGATCGTATCGGTAACGGGGCTGTCGTAGATAACCGCCGTGCGATCGCCGAATCCTTTTTCTATATGCACATCCAAAGCATTGTAGCAGGTGTTCAACTCCCCGCCCGGAAACCACTTGTAGAAAGGAGGATTGGAATCGTCCAAGACCCGGTCGTAGGGTTTTTTCCAGGCCACTTCCTCGGCGGCCCTTCCCCAGAAGGAAGCCGGATCGTTGATTGATTCGTTGAAAGCCTCGTTGTATCTTCCTGTCGTCGTCTCCGCACTTTTCATCAAAATCTCCTCCATGGCATGCCTTGCGCGCCTGCAATAGATAGAAACACGAACAACACTGCCGATAACGATGAATGGCTTTGTTCAATCAGATTGGAATCAAAATCCAGCTCAGCCCCGCCCCGCCAGTACCTTGATCGGCAAAACCTCACTATTCGGATATGTTAATTTGTATATCACAGTCCGAGTTCGCAGTATAAGAGTAAAGTGACCTTATTGATAAATTTTTAACAATCTCCGCCTCGGCTTGTCCACCAAAGCCCTCCTTGAATTGTTAAGAATCTTCATTATTCCTGTTTCCTGGAATTGAAATCGGGCCTCAACTGTGCTTGAATTCACACCCGTTGCTCAGTTTCGGGGAAGTATCCGCTCCGGTGCTCAGTGCGAAAGACCGCAAAAAAAGAGGGAGAGCCAATGAACAAGCAAGGTGGAACGGTTTTGGAGGTGTTTTCCGATTATGGCTGACCCTGGTGCTATTTCAGTACCGGGCGTATTGAAAAGCTTAAGGCCGCGTATGATCTCGAGGTGAAATGGATAGCATTTCCGCTTCATCCGGAAACGCCCGAAGAGGGGCTGGAGTTGGAGAAACTTTTCACGGGAAGGGGCTTGGACATCCCGGCCGTGATGAAAAGGCTGGAATCGGTTGCCGCGGAATGCGGGCTGCCCTTTGGCCCGAGAACCATGACCTTCAACACCCGGCGGGCGCAGGAGGCCGGGAAATGGGCTGAATCCAGGGGGAAGGGGGATGAGTTCCATACGGCCGTGTTCAAGGCCTATTTCGCCGAGGGGTTAAACATAGCAAAGGTCCCTGTCCTGGTTGAGCTTACGGAATCGCTCGGCCTTTATGGAGTGGAGGAAGTACTGTCCAAGGGGAGCTTCAAGCAGGCGGTGGATGATGACTGGAGCTATTCGCGCAGATGCGAAATCGTGGCGGCCCCGACCTTCGTGATCGAGGGGCGCAGGGCAGTCGGGGCTCAGCCTTACGAGGTACTGGAAAGACTCGTAAATTCCACCATACTGTAAAGGGAAGATACCTTAAACCTGCTTCAGATAATCGCGAACAGCCAGGGCGGCGGCGGCGCCTTCGCCCGCGGCGCTAACCGCCTGCTTGGTGCTCGCGTCTCTTACGTCGCCCGCGGCGAAGACGCCTGGAAAACTGGTTTCGAACATATTGGGGTCACGCTTCTTGAAGCCCTCCGGCCGGTTTTCCGCGCCCAACAGGTTTTGCCCGGTCACAATGAACCCCCACCGGTCGAGTATCACGCCGCTTTTTTCCAAAAACCCGGTATTGGGCATCAAGCCGATGAAGATGAAGGCGCCGTCGACAGGCAACTCTTCTTCCCCGCCCGTGAGGGTGCTAGCGTACTTTACAGCGCTCAGTTTCCCGGCTGCGCCGAGGAATTGCCTCACTTCCGTATTCCAGAGAAGGTCGATTTTCGGATGGGAAAGCACCTTTTCCTGGATAAGATGGGTAGCGGTAAGCTCACCACCTCGCACGAGAATGGTGACATGGGCGGCGAACTTTGTAAGAAGCAGGCTCTCTTCGGTTGCGGAGTTGCCTCCGCCGATCACCGCGACTCGTTTGCCTTTATAGAAAGGCCCGTCACAGGTGGCGCAGAAATGAACTCCGGCGCCCATAAATTCGGCTTCCCCGGGTACGTTCAAGCGCCGATAGTGACTTCCGGTGGCGATCAAAAGAGCCCTGGCGCCGTACTCATGCCCCTCTTCGGTTCGCACCCGAAACAGGTTTGCCCTCCGTCCTATCGAGGCCACCTGCTGGGCTTCCAACAGTTCGACGCCAAAACGTTCGGCCTGCTGTCTCAGGCGATTGGAAAACTCGATGCCCTCGACGCCTTCGGGGAAACCGGGCATATTTTCCAGTATCTCGGTTCCGGCCGTTTGGCCTCCGAATGAAGACCTTTCGATAACCAGGGTGTCAATGGCCTCCCTGGCTGTATAAAGAGCCGCGGTAAGGCCGGCCGGGCCTCCTCCGATTACGATGAAATCGTAGTGGGTGCGGCTGGCTTCGGTTTTGAGACCAAGCTTTGCGGCCAGCGCCGCGTTGGTGGGTTCAACCAGGAAGGACCCGTCGTTGAAAACAATAGTGGGGATGATTCGTTTGCCCCCGTTTTTCTCGGCCACCACGCGCCCGCCATCGGGGTCCTCCTCGATGTCCACCCAATTGTAAGCAATCCTGTGCTCGCCCAAGAAGAGCTTGCTGCGACGACAGTCGGGGCACCAGTGGGCGCCGTAAACAGTGATGTCCGCATTGATCATGATAAACTCCAGCTTTTGTCCACCGGCGCCATGCCTATTCCACTCCGACAAGCTCGACTGACTGGTTAGAATTCCAGGTTATGATTTTGTCTCATTGTAGCATGTATGCATGAATCCACAACCGTGGTTTTTGTTGACAAAATCCGACCGCGGCCAACATGGCGAGCCTCTTGAGGCCGCCCCGCGCCCCCCTGGTCCATCCGGACTTCAAGTACTTCGCCACTTGGAGTTTCTATTTCGAGAAGAGCCTTTTCACTGGAACATATCTCGCAAGACAGACCCGCGGAAAACCCTTTGAAGACAATTCCCCGGGGCTGATGCCCCTTTAACAGGAATTCCATTTCTGTTAGAATGATGGCAAGGTCGGTTGAATACTCAGGTTGACGCCCGCTTTGCCGGGCCCGATGACCGAGGGTGCTCGGACCTGCCGGCGGAGGTGCCACGATCATGCGAATATTGGTAGTCGAAGACGACTTGAAGATCTCCCAGTTCGTAACCGATGGACTGCAACAGGCGGGCTTTGTAGTCGACCGGGCCACTGATGGCGAAACAGGCCTCGATCTCGCCTCGACAGAATCTTATGACGCGGCGGTGATCGATATCATGCTTCCCAAAATGGACGGTCTGACCCTCATCGAGCAACTGCGGCACCAGGATATCCACACTCCGGTAATAATTCTTAGCGCCAGGCAATCGGTTGCCGACCGAGTGCGAGGGCTGCAGACAGGAAGTGATGACTATCTGACAAAGCCTTTTGCCTTCGCCGAGCTTCTGGCGCGCGTGCACGCGCTGATCCGGAGAGGAGCGGCCCCGGTTCAGGCCAGCCGCCTCACCGCGGGCGATCTTACAATGGACCTTTTGAGCCGTGAAGTCACCCGGGGGGGCAGAAAGATCGACCTCAATCCCCGTGAATTCACCCTTTTGGAGTATTTGATGCGCAATGCGGGCCGCGTGATATCCAAAACCATGATCCTAGACCAGGTATGGGGCTACCATTTCGATCCGCAGACCAATGTGGTCGATGTGCTGGTTTGCCGTTTGCGCAACAAAATAGACAAGGGCTTCAGTGAAAAGATGACCCATACCATCCGCGGCGTGGGCTACGTTTTAAAGCTTCCCGAACAGTCGATCGAATAATCTTTGAGAGCTGCAAAGCCCCTCCGGGGTGCGCTCGGCCCGGTCGATTCCAACCCCTTCCCAACCTTTCAAAAATGTAATGTTTCCGCCACACTCCGGCAATGTTTCCGCCATTGACACGTAATGTTCGGGTCATTGTCTGGTAATCTTTCGGTCACTCTGCGGCAATGTATCATACTTATAAAGCTATCGTACCGGTTGGAATTTGCAAGCGCACTTAAAAACCTGACGAAATAACGCCAGGCAGCATTTTTTGATTATTCGTTTTAGAATCGGTTTCATCTCCATCAACCCCAAAGAGAAGGGGAATTCCATGAAGAAGAACAAGAGCTTGCTGCAGTTTCCTCATCCGTTTTTCTCCGAGCGTCCAGCCTGGAAATGGTTTATTCTTCTGAACGTGCTCATCGGGGCGACCATGTCGGCCCTGGACGTAAGCATTGTCAACGTTGCGATGCCGACGCTGAAGACCGACTTTCACACCTCGATGGCCGTAATCGAATGGGTGGCGATGTCCTACATGATCACCCTGACGGTGCTTCTTCCCTTCTTCGGAAGACTGGCCGACGTGCTGGGACGCTCGAAGCTCTACAATATGGGGTTCATCATCTTCACGATCGGGTCCTGGTTTTGCGGCATGGCCAATTCGGCCTCCTTCATCATAGCGGCAAGAGTGCTGCAGGCCGTTGGCGCGGGACTTCTTCAGGCCAACTCGGTTGCGCTCATCACACAGGCCTTTCCCGGCAATGAACGCGGCAAAGCCATCGGCATCCAGGGGGCGGTACAGGCGATCGCCATGGCCATTGGTCCTTTCGTGGGCGGGGTTTTGATATCGGCCGTGGGCTGGCGTCTTGTGTTCTACATAAACATTCCCATCGGCATATTGGGCACCATGGCCGCCCTGTTTATCCTTCCGTCCCAGGAAAAGAGCAGCGTCAGGCAGAAAATCGATTACGTGGGCACGATGTTTTTCGCCTCCGGTCTTGCTTTCGTAGTGCTGCTGTTCAACGAAGTCGTCAAGCTCGGATGGGAATCGCCCCTCATTTTGACCTACGCGGCCCTGTCCACCGTTCTTCTGACTCTTTTCGTCATCACCGAACTCAAGGTTGAAGCACCGCTGCTCGATATAAACATGTTCAGAAACCCGACATTTCTCATCGGGAATCTCACCGGCATGATGTCCTACTACGTCCTGTTCGCGGTCCTTTTCCTGATGCCCTTCTATTGCGAAAGAGTACTCGATTACAGCCCGGCTCTTACGGGAAGCCTTCTTACCCCCATTCCGCTGGCCATGGCGATCGTTGCTCCCTTTTCGGGCTGGGTTTCCGACAAGTACCGTGCGGGAACCAGGCTCATGACTTCCGGCGGGATGCTGATCTGCGGATTCGCCTGTTTTGCTCTACTCTTTGTAGGACATCATGCGAGCGTTTGGCTGCTGGTGATCGAACTGATTGTACTGGGCATCGGGATGGGCATGTTTACGCCTCCGAACAACTCCGCCATCATGGGCGCGGCCCCCAGGGAAAAACTGGGCCTGGCCGGAGGCGTTTTGAACATGATGAGGTCCCTCGGCCTGATCTTCGGCGTAGACATCTCCGGGCTTGTTTTTACCTCCCTGGAACATAAGTACCTTTCCACCCACGGATACAAACATGTGACCCACGTTTTCCAGGACGGACGCATCCCGCTGGCGATGAAGGACCACGCATTCATGCGCGGTTTTATCATAGTGATCGGCGTGCTTCTCGTAATGAACGTTGCAGCCTCGCTGCTCTCAGCGTTCAAGCAGACCACCGAACTGGATGAAGAGGCGATTGCCGCCGCCAAGGAAGCCGAAGCTTCCGCCTAGTTTTCTTCAGCCACGGGCCCCGGTCTCGCACCCGGTGTTGAGACCGGGGCCTGTTTTTTTTCGGCTTCGCAGGCCTTCCGGGCTTGGACGTCCGTGCCCCTCCTCACGGTTGCCACATTGATCTGCGCTCAAAATTCTTTTATGTTGGATTTATATGCCGCCCGGTCGAGGGAGGCCTGACGACTCTACTTTAAACGGAGTAACGGCGGGAAATGCCCATAATCACGATTTCCAGAGGTTCTTACAGTCACGGGAGGGAAGTGGCCGAAAAGCTCTGCGCCAGGCTCGGCTACGAGTGCGTCTCCCGGGAAGTCATCTTGAAGGCGTCCCGACATTTCAATATTCCTGAAATCAAACTCATACGCGCCATCCACGACGCCCCCTCCATTCTCGATCGTTTTGTGCACGGCAGGGAAAGGTATGTGGCATATTTTCGCGAGGCACTGCTCCATTATCTATTGAAGGACAACGTGGTCTACCACGGCCTGGCCGGCCATTTTTTCGTAACCGGTCTTCCTCATGCCCTGAAGGTCAGGATCATCGCCGATCTCGAAGACCGTGTAAGGGTGGAAAAAAGCCGACTGTGCACCGCCTCGGATGAAGAGGCAATAAAGCTGCTTGAAAGAGATGACGAGCAACGACGCGGCTGGAGCAGGCAACTCTACGGCATGGACACCGCGGATCCCGGTCTGTACGACCTGGTGATCCACATCAAACGCATGAGCACCGACGATGCGGTAGAAGTTATAGCGGAAGCGGCCAAACAGCCCTGTTTTCAATCCACCCCCGAGTCGATCGAGGCCATGCGGACACTTTTCCTGGCGGCCCAGGTGGAGGCCTGCCTCGTCGAAACCATTCCTACGGCCAAGGTGAGCGTGGAAGAGGGCGAAATCGTGGTCAGGACCACCGGCCCCCTGGCCGACGAAGAGCACCTGATCGCAAAAGTCGAAGAAGTCTTAGACGATGAAAAAACCGGCGTCCATGTCAAGGTGAGATTGTCCAACCGATTTTAATCATGCCCGCCAAAAATTTTTAAACCGAATCTCCAAGGATGCATTTGATGTCCAGCAGAGGCGTGCCGTCCACGGCGTCCAAACCGATCACGTCTATCACCGCCCCCCGGACGCGGGTCACCTCCACGACCTGGAGCGAAACCGGGTTGGGCCGCTGGGGGCTTCGAGTCGAGAAAACTCCGCGCACCGGGCGTCCCGGGTCTCCTCTCGGGTGGACCTGGAGCACATCCCGCCCGGCCAGATGCATCCAGTAGACAATAACGACTTTACTGCCCTCCTCGATACCGAGCAATCCTTCCCGATAGCGCTCCTCAACGATCAACTGTCCTCGGACGGCCGCTTCCTCACCCTGCCGGGGGGCTTGGGCGGGCTCGGTGACGGGGCTTCGAATGACACCTATCGGTCTCAGTATGATTTCCAAAGGAGTTGTTGCCACGGAATCCTTTTCATTTTTCATCGTCTTTCACCTTGTTTCCAGGGCTTGGACCGCCTGCAGGAAGTCTTCGGGCAAAAGGGTCGGACGTCCGCCAAACTGCACGCAAACCATTTCCATGCGGCACTCGGTGCAAAGCTCCAAACCCCGGGGGGTGGAAGGATCGTTTCGGGCAGTTGAAATCGGTCTGTAAATGAGCTGTGAAAAGGTGAGGCTTCTTCGTCGAAGGGAGGTGATGGCCGTGTGGAGCTCGATCTGATCGTCGTAGCGCAGGGATTTGCGATATTTGCAACGGGCCTCGACCACGCTCAGATGGAGTTGGCGATTCATGAACTCCCGGTAGGGAAACCCGGTTTTTCGAAGCATCTCCTCGCGCGCGAGTTCGAAGAGGTGATAATAGTTGCCGTGATAGACCGCCTGGCCCAAATCGACCTCGAAGAGCGGGACCCGGAGGCGGGTAATGTGGTACGAAATATTGTCCGACGCCTCGGAGGGGGTGAATATCTTTTTGTGCAAAGGCTCGCTCATCGGCAGACTCCTTGTTAAAATAAATAAAATGATATTAAAAGCATTTCAATCTTTGACATCAGAGGTGGTTTTTGGCAATCTTTCCTCAAATGAACAATTCCAATCATAAGCGACATCATTCCAGACATTACGGACACCGGGCGCCAGTCAAGCCCGAGGTAGGTCCTTTTTCTCTTAAAATTTACAAGAGCCTGCGCCCCGTGCTCGACCGAATAGGAACGCCCGAACCGGTCCCCTTCGCGCCGGACCCGTTTCAAACCGAGGCGTTGTCTCTTATCGAAACATCGGACGTGCTGGTGACCGCCCCGACCGGAGCGGGGAAAACTTATATCGCCGTGGGTGCCATTGACAAGGTTTTTCGCAAGGGGGGCAAAAGTTGGTATGCATCTCCCCTCAAGGCTTTGTCGAATGCCAAGTATCATGAATTCGGCGAAATCTTCGGCCCGCAAAACGTCGGGATCCTTACGGGGGACAGGAAGGAAAATCCCCACGCGCAGGTAATCGTGGGCACCACCGAAATTCTTCGCAACCAGTTGTATGACACCATGCACAGGGGCGAGGACATGGAAATCGATCTGGTGGTACTCGACGAGGCTCATTACCTGGGTGACGCCGACAGGGGTGTGGTGTGGGAGGAAGTGCTGATCTATCTTCCCCCCCGGGTGCGGCTGCTGCTGCTCTCGGCCACCATCTTGAACGGCCGGGACATCTGCGGCTGGCTCACCTGGATGCGGGGAGCCGAGTGCAAGTGGGTGGAGACCTATGATCGCCCAGTGCCGCTTTTCCCTCTGTTTCTTTTCCCCGAAGGCGAGCTTGCACCCCTTGGAACACGCAGGGGCTTACTGCCCAGAATCGATAAAATCGACCGCGGGGCACTTCCCAGAAGCGAGCTTGGTCAAATCCCGCGAATTCTTGACGTCCTGAGGACCGCAAACCTTCTGCCCGCCATATTCTTTCTAAAATCCAGGGCCGACTGTGACAGGGCGGTGGAAATGTGTCTTAGCTGGCAGGGCGCCAACGAGCGGGAGGACTCCGGATTCGAGGCCACACTCGAACAACTGCTCGAACTCTATCCTTTTCTTGCGACCCATCAGCATCTTGAAGTGCTCAAGAGTTGCAGGGTCGGTTCCCATCACGGCGGACAGCTCCCACACTGGAAGCTCTTTTTGGAAAAGATGATGCAGGCCGGACGGCTGGACGCAATTTTTTCAACCTCGACAATTGCGGCCGGAGTCAATTTCCCCGCCCGCACAGTGGTTGTTTTCCAAAGCGATCGGTTTAACGGCAAGGACTTCGTGTCTCTATGCGCGACCGATTTGCTGCAGATGACGGGCAGGGCGGGACGCCGAGGCATGGACGAAATCGGTTTTGTGTTGGTAGTCCCGGGGCAGCATCAGGACCCGAGGCTTATAAACGACCTGCTAAAGTCCGACCCCGACCCGATTCGTTCTCAGATCCGGGTAAATTTCTCCATGGTTTTGAACCTGCTGCTCTCCCACAGCCCCGATGAAATTCGAGACCTTTTCGTGGCCTCCCTGGCCACTTTTCAAAACCTGAAGAGCGATTCCAAATCTTTTAAGGAACTCGATAAAGTCCGCACGGAGCTCGAACAGTTCAGACATATGATGGGCTGCGGCTCCCTCGATGCCCTCTCGGAGATTCGCCCGGCCTATACGGGGGCCATCGAACAGTTGCGCAAGATGCGCAAGACGCTTCGTCGGCGTCCAAGGTTCAAACAGGTGATCGACCAGCTCGCTCCGGGCCGGGTTTTCATCAGCAGCAGGGGAACCCCTTATCTTTGCGTGGCCTGGCCGGATCTGGAATTTGGCAACGTGGAAGCCGTCCGGCTCGCTCACCCGACGAGAATGCGCCGCCACAGCATCCGCACACTCCGGGTCGCGTTCCATCGAGTGCGCGCATCGAGCCTCATGCTCGACTCATTCCCGGAACCGCGAGCGAAGAAGGAGTGGGAGGAGTTGATCGCACGGGCGGACCGGGGCGAATTCAAACCGGCCGATTCGCAAGGACCCTCGGGCGCCCGCGAGGACCTGGCCTCGGAAGAACTGGCCGCAACAGCCCAGAGGCTGAGAAGCTATCCTTGCGGCGGGTGCAGGCTATTTGGACCCTGCCTGCAGGAAACTTCCCATCCATTTTCTTCCGCGCTTGGACGCTATTTTCATCTGTTCGCCCGAGTCGATTCGACACAGGAACAGCTCTGGCGCTCATTTCTTAAACATTACCGAATGCTTCAGTCCGAAGACTACGTGGGCGAGGACGGACAACTCACCAGCGACGGCCTATGGGCTTCCAAGCTAAGGCTCGATCAGCCCCTTCTCATCTCCGAGGGAATCCGCAAAAACCTCTTCCCCCAGAGTGACCCGGAGCTGCTGGCGGCCCTCATATCGCCCTTTGTCACCGACCGGGACAAACAGGGAGACGTTCAACTGGCAACTTTTGTCTGGAAATATCCCGAATTGGCCAGCCCTTTTTTCCAGATGCTCAAAGACTTGCAAAGACTCAAAGAGCGCCTGCAGGCGGAAGGATTCGAAACGCCCCCGCTTCCCTTCTGGGCCGTTGTTACCGTCTATCATTGGGCGAAGGGATTTTCCTGGGATCAGGTGCGGGAAATATCGGGCATGGATGAAGGCGACCTGGCGATGATCATTTTACGCACGGCCGACCACCTGCGCCAGTTCGAATCTCTTTTCGAAACCCATCCCGGACTGGCGGCAACCGCGGCCGACGCTCTTCACCTGCTGCTGCGAGAACCGGTGCTTGCGCCTTCTTGACAAAAAGTCCTTGACACCGGCCGCCGCACTTAGGTATATGAGGAAGTTGCAAATATTTTCCCTTCAAAGGAGGCGTCTAGGATGTTGAAGAGCCCGTGCATCAACTGTGATCGAGCCAGTGAAGACAAGAACAAATGTTTGGACAAATGTGAGCGGCTCAAGGAATACCAGGAGATGATTCTCAAGCAGGGAATTTACGCCACCATGTGAACGCGGGCGTCAGCCCTTCGCGAGCGGCCGGGCCATGGCCGCTTTTTTTGTCGGGCGGTCTAATTATATTTTAAAGGGTAAAACCGGCGGCAGACCAGGAGGAAACAGCTCATGTACGCCATCTTCAAAACCGGCGGCAGGCAATACGAAGCCAAGCCGGGCCAGATTATCAAAGTAGGGAAGCTTCCCGGCCAAATCGGGGAAAACGTGACTCTTGATGAAGTGCTGCTTGTCTCTGAAGGCGACCAGCTGCGCGTGGGCCGTCCTCTAGTCGAAGGCGTTGCGGTAAAGGCCACCATCGTCGAGCAGGGCCGCAGCCCCAAGATTGTGATTTTCAAGCATAAACGCCGCAAGGATTATCGCAAGAAAACCGGGCACCGGCAGGGCTTTACCGCCGTGCGAGTCGAAAATATCGGTTAAACGGTGCGGGCGGCGGAGAGTAAGACGCATTTATGATGTTCGCTCCCTGCTCCTGTCTCACCGCTTCCATCTTTTTGGAGGAATATCGTGGCACATAAAAAAGCGGGCGGCAGTTCCCGCAACGGACGTGACAGCGCTGGCCAGCGCAGAGGCATCAAAAAATACGGCGGAGAATTCGTGAGTGCCGGCAATATTATCGTTCGCCAGCTTGGCACCAAATTCCACCCCGGCAACAACGTGGGAATGGGCAGGGATTACACGCTTTTTGCTCTCACTGACGGGCGGGTAACCTTCGAGCGCAAGGACAAGACGCGCCAGAAAATCAGCGTCTATCCGGTGGAAGCCCTCCAATAAGCTCCCGGAATTACAAGGCGCCGTGCCTGTATGCTCCCCTCCACCTCATAAGTGCGAGGGGAGCGGTGTTCTGGAGCTTTCCGACCATCATGAAAAAATGAAATTCATCGACGAAGTAACAATTACGGTCTCGGCCGGCAAGGGCGGCAACGGCTGCGTCAGTTTCAGACGGGAGAAGTATGTCCCGAGAGGCGGCCCCGACGGCGGAGAAGGCGGACACGGCGGCAGCGTCATCTTCCAGGCCACCGAAAGAAAGCACAGCCTCCTAGATTTTCGTTATCGAAACCTCTTCCGGGCTGAAGCGGGAAAAAACGGCTCGGGCCAGAACAGAAAAGGCCACTCGGGAAGCGACCTGATCGTGGAGACGCCGGTTGGCACGGTCTTGAAAGACCCCGCTACCGGAGAAATTATTGCCGATCTTACCGAAGATGGTCAGAGCAGCATCGCGGCCAAGGGCGGCAGGGGCGGCAAGGGAAACGCCCACTTTGTCTCCTCGACCCACAGGACCCCCCGTTTTGCCCAGGAAGGCGAGCCCGGAGAGCAGCGCGAACTGAAACTCGAACTAAAACTCATTGCCGACGTGGGATTGGTCGGACTCCCCAATGCCGGAAAATCAACCCTCATCTCGGCAATCTCGGCCGCACGCCCCAAAATAGCCGACTACCCCTTCACCACCCTTACGCCCAACCTTGGCGTGGTCCAGTATGACGATGCGCCCCCTTTCATCATTGCCGATGTCCCCGGCCTGATCGAGGGCGCTCACCTCGGCGCAGGCCTTGGGGTTCGGTTCTTGAAGCACATCGAAAGAACCGGGCTCCTGGTTCACGTAATTGACGCATCAAAGGCCCCCGCCGACAACCCCCTGGAACCCTTCCAACAGATCGAGCATGAACTACGGAGCTATTCCGAGGATATGCTCAAAAAGCCACGTATCATTGTTTTGAACAAAACCGACCTGCTGGAGGACCAAACTCTTCTGGCCAAGATTCATAAGGACTACCTTGAACTGGGCTCCCCCGTTTTACTGGTCTCCGCGCTGCGAAGAGAAGGGCTGCGCGAACTTGTCCGGCTTCTTACCCGAAGCCTTTCGAGGTCCCGATTTGGAGAAATCCCCCGCCCTTGAATATTTTGTGAGTGATTTGGCCATATTGGCGGAAACTCGATAAAGATTCCTTTTTTGTCCGCAGTTTTCCTCGAACAATTTTTTTTCAAACCGGATCGTGGTCGGGTACAAAGTATTGCCTCTCCGCTTCTTATCATTGAACAACTCGGACGGACTCGTTATATTAAGCGCGTCTTCGAACGTGCATTCCGGCTCTGGCGCAAAAACGGCTGATCGAAAGGTTGAATTAATGGCTTATGATGTTGGAGTTGACGTAGGATCTGTCAGCATCAACTGCATTATTTTGGACGAAGATGGACGTATCGTCCTGGAAGCTCCCTATTTGAGACATTTTGGCCTGGTGTATAAGGAAACCTATAAGGTTTTGGACAATATCATCCGAGGCATCGGGACACAAAGCGGGGGCGAGATCCGATCGGTGAGTTTTACGGGAGTTCACGGGGAGCTTTTGGCCGAAAAGCTGGGTGCGCCTTCTGAAGTCGAGACTATAGCACAGGTGGAGGGAGCGATCCACGCCGCGCCGGGGGTAGGGTCCATCATTACGATGGGCGGCCAGGATGCGGCTATTTTCCAGTTGGCACACAGCGGGGGCCACTGGCAGCTCGAGTCTTTCAACATGAATGGCCCGTGCGCGTCCGGAACGGGTTCCTTCATTGATCAGCAGGCGGAAAGACTGGCCCGGTCGATTTACGGCGCCGAGTTTTCGATGGATCAGCAAAAACTGCAGCAGACCCTGGACGACTTCATCGAACTGGGCCTCAAGAGCACCTACCCCGCGCCCGTGGCATGCCGTTGCACGGTTTTTACCAAATCGGACATGATTCATCTTCAGAACAAGGGAGAGAGTCTAGCCAACATAATTGCCGGCCTGCATTTCGGCAACGCCGCCAATTATGTGAGCACCATCATAGGCAACCGGGAGCTTCTGGAACCGGTCATTTTCATCGGCGGAATGGCCTCCAATCGACTTCAGGTGAGGGCTTTCAAACACTATTTTCCTTCCCTGAGCGTACCGGCCCATCATACTTCGATAGGCGCCCTTGGTGTGGCCATCCAGGCCCGCAAGCAAAAATGGCGAAACGAGGTTGACCTTTCGGTCCTTCTGCGTGCCGATTCGCAATCGGCACGCAGCTTCCCGCGCGCAGAGCGACTCGAGCTGAAAATGACCCGCTTCGAGTCTGGCAACGGTTTGGCACCCTGGGGCTGGAAAAAGGGAAAACCGGTGGAAGCCTATCTCGGGGTGGATATCGGCTCAACATCGACCAAATACGCCCTCATAAGCGACAAGGCCCAAATTCTTCACAAGTGCTATGTCCCCACGCGCGGAAAACCCATAGAGGTCACCCAGGAGCTTCTGCGCACCCTTCAGCTGGAAGCGGGCGGCAAAGTCAAGCTCATGGCGATTGCGACCACCGGGTCCGGACGCAATGTGGTGGGCGATTTTTTGAACTCGGATCTGGTAATCGATGAAATTACGGCTCATGCCCGCGGGGCGGTTCAAATCGACCCGGAAGTGGATACGATTTTCGAAATCGGCGGCCAGGACTCGAAGTACATCATGATCGAGAATACCCATCCGTTCGATTTCGCCATGAACAAGGTGTGCGCCGCGGGAACGGGCAGTTTTTTGCACGAGCTTGCCAGCAAGATGAAGATCAATATTGTGGGGGAGTTCCAGGACATAGCCCTTGCATCAAACACCCCGATCCATCTTGCGGAGCGCTGCACGGTCTTCATGGAATCGGACCTGGTGAGCTATCTTCAAAGGGGGGGGGAGAGGCAGGACCTCATTGCGGGGCTTTGCTACGCCATAGTTTACAATTACCTCAACCGGGTGGTGGAAAAAAGACGCATAGGCAAACGCGTCATGTTTCTTGGCGGGCCGTCGCTTAACAAGGGAATAGTTGCGGCCTTCGAAAGGGTGCTGAAACGCGAGGTGATGGTCCCGGAGCACAGGGAGGTCATGGGTGCGTTCGGGGCGGCCCTGTCCGTCATGGAGCTGTTCAAAAAGGAAGGAATGGAATACCGGAGGAGGGATCTCGAGCAGCTTGCCTCCATGGATGTGAACTTTACCGAAAGCATCTGCGGCGCGGACAAAAAATGCCACAACGAATGCAAGCTCAAAGTCTATAACTTCGGCGAGCGCAAAAGCGTTTGGGGAGGCGATTGCGGCCGTTATGAAACCCGGATCGCGGGGGGCCGTGAGGAGGACTATTTCCAGGTAAGGCAGACTATTTTCGAACAGGCCCTCTGCGAGGCCGGAAATCTGTTGACCGAAGCCGAGGCCCGGCGCCAGCCCAGACCGGTGATAGGAATCCCTCTTGCTCTGCACTCGCTCGAGTGGGGAGTGCTTTGGGCGCACCTTTTCTCCGAACTTGGCTTTCCGGTGCTGCTAAGCCCGCGGACCACCAACAAACTCGCCTTTCTTGGCGTGGAAAACGTGGTTTCCGAAGTCTGTTTTCCGCTCAAGGTGTTCCATGGACATGTGCGCTACCTTATGGACCGGGCCGAATACCTTTTTTTGCCCAATGTGGTGAACGCCCCCGTTCCCCAACAGGACGAAACGGGATACTTCTGCCCGCTGGTTCAAAGTTCCCAGTTCATGAGCAGGTCGGCTCTCAGCATACCCGACAACAGAATCATCAGGCCTTCGCTCTATTTGAAGGAAAGCTTGCAAAACCAGGTTTACGCCTTTAGCAGGGCTTTTCCGCACGCCCTGAAGCCCAAGAGAAGCGAGCTTGAACGGGCGCTTTTAAAAGCGTTCTCCAGGCAGGCGCAGTTTCGCCGCCAACTTGTTGAGACCGGCAAAAAGGCTTTGGGAGCCATCGATGAGGGGGAGCCGGTTTGGATCATCACGGGACGTCCCTACAATCTCTATGACGATCGCCTTAACCTTCAGCTTGGAAAGCAGCTTGCAAAACTCGGAATAAAGGCTGTTCCAATGGACATGATCGATTCGGATTCCGAGGACATGTCCGATTTCAAACGCATGTTCTGGGGGCTGGGCGCAAGGATCATAAGGACTGCCAAGATGATTCTTCGCACCCCCAACTGGTACGGGGTGCACCTGACCAATTTCAGTTGCGGGGCCGATTCCTTCATCGAGCACTTTTATCGTCACCTGCTGGCCGATAAGCCTTCGCTAATTCTGGAACTCGACGAGCACAGCGCCGTGGCCGGTCTTTTGACCCGCGTGGAAGCCTACCGCAACGTTGTGAAAAATCTTCAGCAAAAGCGGCTGTCCGGCGGGTTCGAACCCGACAAGGCCCACTCGCTCGAACAGGTTGGATGAGGAGCGGCAATCGTTTCCTATGTCGCCCCTTCGTATGCACCAGGCTCTTTTTTTTTGAGGATATGGACAAAAAATGGCGGTTCCGGTAAAACAGGATTTCGGACGCTTCTATGATCAGGTCAAACAGTTTGACGTAACAGGCAAGACGCTTCTCATCCCGGACATGGCGCCGCTGGCCTCCAGGTTGCTCGCTTCCTGTTTCCACGCCGTTGGCGTCAATGCTCTGGTGATGGAAACTTATAAGGGGCTTTCCCTGGGAAAGGAGTTTACCTCGGGGAAGGAATGTTTTCCCTGCCAGGTGACTCTTGGTGATATTCTCTACTTTCTGCGGCAGGAAAAAGAAAGGCTGGGAGAGTCCTTTTCACCGACCAAGTATGTCTATTTTTTGCCCGAAGCCGACGGTCCCTGCCGTTTCGGGATGTACAACAAGATGCAGCGCCTGGTTTTAGACAGGCTCGAGGAATTTCGGGATGTGCCGATAACCTATGTCTCGACCCGAAATTCCTATTCGACGGTGGACATCATGCCGCCCGAGGCGGCTTCGGTATTCAGAAAACTGTGCTATGTTACTATAATTATAGCTGATGTGCTCGATCGCATCTGCTGGCGGGTGCGCCCCTATGAACTTCGCCCCGGTATTACGGATTCTTTTATCCAAAAGGCGCTCGAAGCGTTGCTGGAGCAAGTCGAACAAAAAGGCGCATCCTTGGAGCTCAAAGGACTTTTCGACATTGTCGAAGATACGGCCGCCACGGCCAGGACGTTTATCGACACCCGTCAGCCCAGGCGACCGCTAATCGGGATCGTCGGGGAGATCTACGTTCGCACCCATCCGGATTCGAACCAGAACATCGTGAGGGTGCTCGAACGCTACGGGGCCGAAGTGGTGGTGGCCTCGATCGGCGAGTGGATAAACTACATAACTTATGACATGGCCAGGGATTACAAGCGGCGAGTGAAGCTGGCCATGGTCAATTGGGATGTGGCATCGCTCAGGGGAGCCCTGAACGACCTTATTCCAACGCAGATCGAGAAATATTATCAAATGGGACGTCAGAAACAGGTTTACAATCGAGCTCTAAAACATTTGGACATTCAAAAGGATCACGCCATATCGATGCTGGAAAAAAGGATGGACAAGGATAGGCTATACAGCTTTGATATTGGCACCGAATCGGCTCTGAGTATCGGAGCCGCACTGGAACATTTGCACGAAGGCTATAGCGGCATAGTGAACGTATACCCTTTCACCTGCATGCCCAGCGCAGTTTGCACCGCAATTCTCAAGCCGCTTTTAAACAAAATTCGCATGCCCTACATCGATGCGCCTTATGATGGGGCTATTCAGCCCAACCGGGAGATAGCGTTGCGCACCTTTCTTCACCAGGCCAAACAACGCCTCCAATCCCGGAACTCGGGCAACAGAAACGGCAAGGCAGCAAAATGTCATATCAAACCATGATAATAAACGCGATCCATCCCGAGGAATTCCGGATCGCGGTAGTCGAGGGTCATAATCTCGAACACTTTTTCATTGAAACCGCCACGCGCGGCAAGATTGCGGGCAACATCTACAAGGGCACGATTACCCATATCCAGTCCAGTCTGCAGGCCGCCTTCGTCAATTACGGGGTCGAGCGCAACGGGTTTTTGCCTTCATCGGAAATCCATCCCGATTACTACGACTCCGACACCTCGGATAGTGCCCGAATCCAGGACGTCATTCATCCGGGCCAGGAAGTACTGGTGCAGGTGGTAAAAGAGGAACTTGGCGCCAAGGGCGCCCTTCTTACCACCTATGTCTCTCTTGCCGGCCGCGACATCGTGCTTATGCCCGGCCAGGACCAGCGCGGAGTTTCCCGAAAGATCGAAAACGGAGACAAACGCGATCGGCTGAAGGAACTGGCAAGAAGCCTCAAGGTCCCCGATGATTTTGGCGTGATTCTCAGGACCGCGGCCGAAGACCGCACTAAGCGCGAAATCAACAAGGACCTGGACCACCTGGTGAAAATATGGGGGGAGATAAAGAAACGGGTCCAGGAAACGCCGGCCCCCGCGCTTATCTACAAAGAGCAGGACCTGGCCATCAGGATCATTCGTGATTATTTCCCCGCCGGAATCAAGAGCATCCTTGTCGATGACAAGGATGTCTATCGACGGGTCAAGGATTTCCTGGGCATAATCAGTCCGAGAAACCAGAAGACGGTCAGGCTCAATAAAGATGAAGGACCGATTTTTTCCAAATTCAACCTCGAAGAGCAGGTCGCCCAGATCTTTCGACGCAAAGTGCCGCTGAAGTCCGGGGGCTACCTGCTTTTCGATCCGACCGAAGCCCTGGTGTCCATTGATGTCAACTCGGGGCGCACGAGCGCCGAAGGGGCGGTCGAAGAAATGGCCCTCAAGGTGAATCTTGAAGCCTCGGTGGAAATCCCCAAACAATTGAGGCTACGCGACCTGGGCGGCCTTGTGGTAATCGATTTCATCGACATGCGCGAACAGAGGCATGCGCGCGAGGTCGA
Source organism: Deltaproteobacteria bacterium (assembly GCA_021777755.1). GTDB lineage: Bacteria > Desulfobacterota > Syntrophobacteria > Syntrophobacterales > Syntrophobacteraceae > SbD1. The sequence goes on along the minus strand of JAJYDE010000017.1, from coordinate 50,573 downwards.
GCGGCGTCTCAAAGAGGAGATCAAGAAGGACAAGGCGAAGATCACCGTCGGGCGCATCTCGAAGTTCGGTCTGCTCGAACTTTCCCGCCAGCATCTTGGCCTCAACATTTTGCGCGGCTCCTACAAGGAATGTCCCGTTTGCCAGGCAAGCGGACTGGTGCGCTCGACGGAGGCAACCGCCCTCGACTATTTCCGCAAGATCTGGACCACCCTGGTGCATAAAAAGCCCGCTGTTCTAAGAGCCGTTCTGCCGGCCGCGGCCGCCGACTATCTTTTGAACCGCAAAAGGGCCGAAATTGCCAACCTGGAAAATACCTACAAGGCCTCCATTATTATTGAGTCGTCTTTAACGGCCCTGTCTCATGAAGGATACATGGAAACGACGCCCCACGAACTGCAGAGTTGAGGGCGGAGCCGCGAGCAGGGCGCCCGGATCAATGATCCTGGCTCGCCCTGCTCGCCCACGCCTCTTTATATTGTACGACCGCCTGCCGGGCAACCGACTGCTCATCCTCGATGCCGGCCTCTTCGGCAAGTTCGCCGGCAAGCACGAAGGGAATCACCTCGCTCAGCTCGACAACGAGTTGCGCGAAGTCGCTCATGTGAACCCTGGCCATGTCGGCGATGTCGTTTTCGTTTATGGCGAGCATGGCCGTATGCAGCATACCGCAGCTTATGACCGCGTGGTTGAGTAACGTGTAATCGTCTCGAAGGTTCCTGGAGACCGGTTCGTTTGTTCGCAACCTCCCGTAGATGTATGCGACCGAGCCCGCAAGGGATGTCGCGGTTTTTTTCAACCTGGTTTCAAAGCCGCCGTCAACGGTTGAAAGATGCCGCTCCAGTTCGCCCACACGCAAGGAAAGAACCTCCCTGATTTTGTGGAGCATCGCGAGGGCGCGGTCGAATCGCTTCACCCTCGCATCCTTGTAATGCCGATCGATGCGCTGCAGGACGCTCTGCTCCACCCCGAGCACATCCATGAGGTTATCCCGTATAAGTTCCAACCTGGTCATTGCAGCCCTCCTTCGGACCTGTCCGCCCGCCTTCGTGCGGGTCGGGACTGTATTGACACTCCTGCTTCCAATCTAAGCAACCCGGCCCCGAAGCGAAAGTCCATCCGATACTCGGGGGGGCCAACGGCATCTTGCGCGGATTCTTCGGGCCGTTTTTTGCCTCAGAAGCGATATCTATCTTTCCCGGCAAAAATAATTATGTTAGTTTTGCTTCCATGCTCTGTAAAAGCGTGGCGGGGTTGGTTTATTCGAAAATCAGGTCAGCTCATCGATATAGCGAGTGCAGAGTTAGCGGTCAAAACGAAAGGAGATTTATCCAAATGATTCACTTGTCGGAAAAGGCAGAGGACGTCTTGAAAGACTATTTCAAGGAAAAGGAAATCACCCCGATCCGGATTTTCCTCCAAACCGGCGGCTGAGCGGGGCCATCCCTGGCAATGGTTCTGGACGAACCAAAAGCGACCGATGACGTATACAAGATAAACGGCTTTACCATGATGGTCGACAAGGAGCTTCACGAAAAAACCAAGGATATAACCGTCGATTATGTCTCCTACGGCATGGGTTCGGGTTTCCGGGTGGCTTCTGAAATTCCGATCGCAGGTGCTGGTGGAGGCGGATGCGGCTCCTCGTGCAGCTGCTGACAGGCCATCCGGTTTCTAACAGATCCGCTTTCTATTCGGTCCTCCCGGCAGTTTCGGGGGGACCCGATCGACGAAATTCCAATGGCACCTTCGATTGTCCGTAAAACAACATTCTTTGTCATCCCGCTGGGCCTTCTGGTGGTTTTGGACCAGTTGACCAAGGGTCTCATCTCCCGCTCCATCCCGGTAAATACCGGCAGGACGGTGATCGCCGGTTTTTTTAACATCGTCTATGTCCACAACACGGGAGGGGCTTTCAGCCTTTTCGCGGCCTCATCACACCATTGGGCGGTATACGCTCTGGCGGCGATCAGCGTCGCTGTGGTGGGCGCCATAGCCTATGCCTACGGCAAGACCCGCAAAGGGGATAATTGGAGCAAGGTGGCATATATATGCGTCGCGGGCGGTGCGGTGGGCAACCTAATCGACCGCATACGTCTGGGGGAAGTGACCGATTTTTTGGATTTCCATGCGGGCCGGCTTCACTGGCCTGCTTTCAATGTGGCAGACATCGCCATTTCCACCGGCGCCGCGATGTTGCTGATCTCCCTTTTGCGCAACCGGTAAAAATTCAACCCGGGCTAGAGTTGACCGTTGTTTTTGGCTTTGATCAATTTGATCGAGAAATTCTCCGCCGCCCTTTTTCTTGTCTTGGAGTTCCACACCTGTTGCCGAATCACCAAGCGATCCTGCTGGATTTGGGTAATGACCCCGGCGTTGGGGCCCGCCGGCGTCCCGACTCCGACAATAAAGCCCTTGCCGGTTGAATCTTCGATAACCGCCATCCTGCCCATGTCACCCCATACGATTGCCTTGAGCCCTCTTTCCATTTCCGCCAGTGTCATTCTCTGCAACGGCGTGAGTGGACCGGCAATTCCGGGAGCGTTCGCAGGTGCTTGAGGAGTAACGAAGGGCACGAAGGGATCAAGGCCCTTGTCCGGAAGGAAAGTAAATTTGGGAGAATCGATGAGAGCGCCTATCTTCTTTACTATGGCCGATCGGTCCCTGTCTTTTTCCGTCAAAGGCACCTCGGTTGACTCGGCACTTTTTTGCAACCAGAATGGCAGGGCGGCTTGAGGTATAAGAGGCTGGGCCGCGGCTTTGGGGCTGCCGGAAGGCGCCACGGACGGCGTAGGGCCGACTTGCCCCGGTTTTGCAGCAACATTGGCCTTGGGCTGAACTTTCGCCGCGGGGGCGACAGCGTGGGGCGCGGGAGCAGCCGGAAGAGGTTTTACCACGGTTTGTCCGGATTTTTGAGCCGAGGGCTCATCGGCGGCTGCAACGGAAACCAGAAAAGCCGCTGTTGCAAACAGCGCGACGGAAACCAGGAGAAACCGACGGAGGCTCACAATCGCCAAAGCTTTTTTCATATGTTCCCCCTCATGATTCTTTTTTGGGATCAATATACGTCAATATCGTGACAAATGGCAAAATAATTTACTGAACCGCAGCGGCCAGGATGCTCTTTCCCGTTCGCAGACGACTTCGGAAATCTTGCACAAAATAGCGGTGCGGATAGCCGGGGTAGAGTTCGACGACCTTTTTCAATGCCGCCTCGGCCCCGTTCTTGTCTCCCGCTTGAGCCAAAAAGAAGCCCGACGCCAACCACAACTTCGAATTTTGCGGATTGGCGGCAAGGAGCTTTTGAACCTCCATGGCGGCCTTGGCGGCTTTGTTTTGGCCAAACAGATACCAGGCCTTGAGCAGTCGAGCATCAGGGTTTTCCGGAGCCATCCTCAGGGCAGCATCCAGCCGGTTTTCACCGATACGCAGGAAAAACTTCGGCTGATGAGTTTGCACCAAATATGCCACCGCCATGTTGAAATTAAACCAGGAAAAAGGATGCCACTCATAATTGTCAAAAACGTTCCAGCATTTTCGCTGGACCAGGTTTTTAGCGTCTTCTTCGGCAAGCTTGGCAAGTTCGGCTTTTATCAGCGGGTCCGCGGGATTCTTTTGGAACTCGCGCTGCAAGATCATGCGCGCATAACCTTCCTCACCGTGAGCGTCCAAGACGATTGCGGCAAGGACTCCGGGGTTAACGGAGGCAGGCGGCCTGGCAGAAACGGAGCAGACCCCCGGGGCCTTCAGTCCAAGCACTTCATTTTTGGCCTCAGGCAGGCTGCAAGTGGTCCCTTTCTCCCCTGCTGTCAAATACCTTGCAGGCAAATAAGGCGCCAAGGAGGCTGCGAGTGTCGGATCGATTTCAACGAGGTTATAGCGTGAAAAAAGCCTAACCAGGACCCATTCGGCAAAGTGTACTTTGTAAAACGAGCCGGGCGCGCTCGCCTGAGTGAACATCAGACTGGTCAGCGCCCATTTGTAAGCCTCTTTAGGCTTGCTTTCGGAAAGGCAGATCCTGGCCACATTTCCGCAAAGACAGGGAAGGAAGTCCATATTTACACTTTTTGCCACATCGGCCTGTAAAAATTTTGTGGCTCTTTCAACAGCTGCGGCTCTTTTCCCCTCCTGTTTGAGCGCCAAGATAACGACGTTTTGAGCCAGACCATCGTACTCGACTCCCGTTTTCGCGAGTTCAAGGGCTCTATTGGCATATTTCAACCCCTCCTCATGCTGGCCCAGCACGAACAGGTTACTAGCATAATCGGCGTTGGCCCTTGCATTGTCGGGGGCCTTTTCCACCGTATCCAGGTGGATGCTTATCGTATCCTTCCAGACGTTATTACGCAGGAAGGTCATGATTGCAAAAAGGGATACGCAGACGAGGAGCAGGGAAAAGAGCGCCTTTGCAAATTCCGCCCCTGGCATGCGCCTGGCGGCCTTGCGCAAAAGAAACGCGAAAAGTGTGACAACAGCAAGGTAAAAGCCCATCGAGGGCAGATAAAGCCTATGCTCGAAGACCAGTTCAAGGGGAATGACCGTCGATTCTATAATAAGGTTCAAAAAGAACCATATGATGCCGAAAGTTATGACCGCAAAACTTTTTCGGAACCTTACCGCCAGAAGAAAAAGGACGCAGATAAAAAGGATAGCCGGAAAGGTGGTGAGCGGGTGAAAAAACGAGGTGGAGATTCGAGGGTCGTGCTGCATCGATAGCCTGGAGGGCGCAGGCCAGAGAAGCAACGACATATACCATACAACCACTCTCGCTTCGGTGAGCAAACGCTCACCCATCGTGAAATTCCGTGTATCGTATTGGCTGAATATGGTGAAGAGCTTTTGGTAAAAAAAATAGTAAAATAATGAAACCAAGGCGACAGAAGCAAACACGCGGAGCTTCCAGCCGGTTTTGTGGAACAGCCCCACAGCCTTTTTGACCCAAGCCGAGTCGAAAAACCAGATGTCGATGACGGCGAGCACAACCGGCAGCATAGCGGAATTTTCTTTCGAAAGGGCTGCGCAAAGCCCGCTAAGGACGCATAGAAAGTAAAAAACGGTGGCCTTCCTCCGTTTTGCTACAGAAATGGTCCTTTCAGAAGCAGCTTCGAGCCGCGGCCGGGAAAGAAAGCGCGCCTTGATAAAGCACGCCGCGCTAAGCGTGAAGAAAAGCGCCTGCATTGAAGCCATTCGCTGGACAAGGTAGGTCACCGCGCTGGTCTGTACGGGGCTTACCGCCCATATGGCGGCAATGCAAACAGACAAAAGGCCGAAAAATATATTATTCCCTGCCCCGTCATCGTCCGAATGCCACAAGAGCCCCGGGGTCTCGCCGGCTTTGGTTGACTCTGACCGGTCAGCGGGAGAGTCTTGATTGTTTGAAACGGGAAGGGCGCTCTGGAATTCCCCGGCCGCAAGGGTCAGCCTTGCAAACCATAAAAAGGCGAAAAATGCCAACATATGAATGAGGATGTTAACCGCGTGGAAATAAACCAGCAGGCTCCCGCCGAGATAGTTGTTCAACGCAAATGTCAAATCGGGAAGAAATCTCGCCCACCCGAACTGGGTACGTGAGAGGGCCGTAATTTCGGAAAACGAAATCGAATGGGGATAAAAGGCTCTTACGTTTATGAATGAGTGAAAATCATCCAGGTAGGGAGGCGAGCTGAAAGTGTTCGAGTAGGAGGAAAAAATCACCAGTGCTATGAAAACGCCTAGGATGGCGGGAAGCGCTCCAATCCATCGTCTTGGCGCTCCTGAACCTGTGGAGTTCATAACAATTCCCAAGTGTTGCATGAATCAAGAATGCCGGCCTTCGGCCGGCATTCTCAGCAGCGATCATATTCCATGGAAGATTAGTGTTCGCCAGCCAAGCCAAGTTGAATGGCAAGGGGGCCGCTGCCAATCATCCATCCGGAGATCTTATCGTTATCCGCGGAAAGCATAGGCGTAGCAGAAATAGTCTGACCGGAGAGCGCCTGGAGCATAGGACACGTACCAGCCCCCGAGATGGCGCTCGTGCCGCTGATCGTAATAGTCAAGACTGAGGTACCCCAAGAGGGGGTGAAACATTTTGTGTCCGCATCTTCAAATGAAGCGGTTTGACCAGCGGCAGGAAACGCCGATTTAAAGCTGTAGTAGGTCGCCAGATTGGTTTCAATGGCATGCATTCCGGGGAAAACCTTGCTGACCAGCCTCGCCTTCTGGATGTATCTTTGATAAAAGGGCACCGCGACAGCGGCCAGGATTCCGATGATCGCGACGACGATCATCAATTCCACAAGGGTGAAACCTTTGCTTTCCTTCATCTTGATAAACATTTGCTTCTCCTTTTTGGTTGTTGGTTCACACTCGCCATATTTCGCGACGGGGATTTTCGTGCATGCCATGCTTGAGCTATCGTCACATTTTTCCCGCCTCATTAAACTTTTTTCTTTCGCCCTGCGGCGATTTAAAAGAGCAAAATTGATGCCTGGAATAAGAGCGCTAACACCAATTGCTTCCAGGCGAGCCCGAACCGCCCAGAGCAAGGATTGAGAGAAGCGGCGGAAGGAGACCGACAAGGCCGCCCAACCTGATGGCGGCCAAAAGTGACAAAATCTGTCATTGGTAATGACGGAAAGCGGCCCTAATATAGCGATGAATGTGCAATTAAGCAACAACATAGTGATGACGCTATTTGTAACAGCTGCATAAGCCATTTCGTCCGCTCTACCTTTCGCCTTGCAGGCCGAGGCTTTGCGCAAGGGTTCCGCTCAGAGCCCAGCCTTGAATCTTGCCGTTGCTGGTGATCGGGTGGGCGCTCAGCACCTGGCCGTCCAAGTCATGAAGCGGGCTGGTCGCTCCCGAAGCATTGATTGTGAAGTTGACCGTGGCCCCTGAAACTGAAAGGGTCGGGGTGAAATATTGGGTATCCGCGTCGGCGGTGTATGAATAGAAAGAGGAAGCTGAAGGAAAATTCAACTGCATGGCGTAGTAAGTCGCCAGATCGCATTCGATGGTATGGACTCCGGGGAAAACAAGGCTCACCAGGCGGGATTTCTGTATGTACCTTTGGTAGTAAGGGATTGCCACGGCGGCAAGGATTCCGATGATGGCCACAACGACCATCAATTCAACGAGGGTAAAAGCTTCATTTTCCCTGAGTTTTGCAAACATGGCGTTCTCCCCTGTCCGATTGTGGCGCCCCCATATGGAATATGCAAAGGTGTCGCTTCACATTGAAACCCGAAAACGACACTCAACCCCGGTCCGAAACAATTCCGAATTATTGCGAAAACGTCTTGAGCAAGAGTTGTGCCCAGGTGCGTACCATTTGGTTTGAGGGATGAAAATTGCCATGGAAACAGGGGCCAATATGCTTCCCCTCCTTCCTCGGGTCATGACCCGGTTGCCCCTGAAGAAAAGATTACCCGCGCAGGGCTGACAATTCGTGTCACATTGCAACAATTGTTGGTATTTTAAAATTGATTGAAGGACACATGGCGGGCCCATCGCCGCATGAGTCGCGCATTGGCATGCGCATTGGTATTGTCTGAGACCGAATCCGGTGGCATTATCTTGTGTCAATCGACCCGCCCGAGGACCGGGGCGGATACTCGGAGGCACCCTTCGAGATCCTCCGGACGCCTCAAGGCCGGGGCGGCCATGACAGCGGGCGTCCGTAAATAGATGCCATGGAGTTGCGAGGGACAATTTCTTCGGGATTGTTGAAACATGAAATTCTCTGTGATCGTACCCGCTTACAATGCACAGTCCACCTTGCCCGCACTCCTCGATTCCCTGGCCCGTCAGGGATACAGGGAAGATTTCGAGGTGATCGTGGTCGATGATTGCTCCACCGATTCGACGACCGAGATTTGTCGCCGCTTTGGATGCGGGCTGGCATGCTGTGCGAAAAACAAGGGCCCCGCCAGGTGCAGAAACCTGGGGGCGGCGCAAGCCGCGGGAGAGTTTTTGGTTTTTACCGACAGCGACTGCACGGTTTCCGCCGACTGGCTCCAATCCTTCGATCGGGCGCTTGGGCCGGGGGACTGCGAGGTGATAATGGGAAAGCTCGTTTTGCTTCCCTCCACCCTCATGGGGGATGGGATTTCGGCCCTCGGATTTCCTGCGGGGGGTTCGCTCGGGTTTGAAAAAATGTGGCGGGTAACAGAGGACGGATACACCTCCAGCCTCAGTTCGTGTAATTTTGCCATCAGGCGCGATATTTTTTTAAAGCTGGGCGGCTTCGACGAATCCTTCCCCTATGCGGGAGGCGAGGACAGTTTCCTCGCCCACCGGCTCCTGGAGGCCGGCTACCGGATAAAGTACCGGCCCGAGATCGTGGCCTTCCACCCGGCAAGAAAATCTTTTTTCGACTTCTTGCGCTGGCAGTTCCAAAGAGGGGTCAGCAGCATGATTTTCGCCGAAAAAGTTCCCCGAAAGAGCAAATACGTATCCCTGAGACTCTGGTCCACCAAAAACGTGATCAAATACAATCTGCACGACCGGAGGTTTCCGCTCATTCTTTTACTGCTGGCAACGAGCTTTGCCGTTCAAACGGCAGGCTTCCTGTTTGCGAAGTATTTCAGAAACCGCGGGTAGCACCGGCTTTCAATACCCCAGGTTTTCCCCCACCAGTTTCACGTGGATGCGCCCCCGGGTTTGATGGCCTTCGATAATGCTCCACATGTTGCAGATGCGGTTGGGCGAATGGCAGTCACGGCAAAGCCCGTCGCTGGCGCAGGCCGTGTCCACACCCAGGCGGACGGCGTTTACCGGGGCGGCGTAGTGCTTGACCCGGGAGATGGCCGAATCGAGATCCGCGCACACCTTGTTCATTCCCACCACGAGAATGACCTTTTCGGGACCGAACATCATGGCCGCCACCCGGTTTCCAAGACCGTCCAGGCTTACCAGCCTGCCGTCAAGCGTAATGGCGTTGCAACTCGATATCATGATGTCGGCACCAACCCCGCGGCGCCTGAGTTCGAGGCTTTCCTCGCGGCCAAGGCCGTGCAGATAGGGATCGATCACCTTCACCCCGGTTCGATCCTCAAGTCTTTTCCAAACTCCGATGGCGGTGGTGGTAACAGAACCGCAGCGATAAACCGAGGCGCCTTCGGGAACCATCGCCAGCACCTCTTCGAGTGCCAGGGCCGCGGTTTCGGCATAGCTTCCCGTCATGCGGCGCTTTTCGAGGTTTTCAATGATTCCCCTGGCCACCCTTTGATTCCAGCTTGCCTGGTTTTTATCCATCCGTGTTCTCCCCTTGAGATGGTTTTTAAAAAGCGTGCCCGCAAAATGAACTCACGGAACGAGCACAATCTTGCCGAACAACTTACCGCTCTCCATCATCTCGAACCCGCGCCTTCCCTCTGCCAGCGGTATGATCTCGTCTATCACCGTGCCGATCCTGCCGCTCCAGAGCAGGCGGGTGATGTCTCGAAAATCCCGCGGGGTTCCCATGGTGCTTCCGATCAGGCTTATCTGCTTACCAAAAATCAGCCGCAGGTCGATTTGGGTCTTCGGACCGCTGGTGTTGCCAACGATCACGATTCGCCCTCCCCTGGCGGTAACGGACATACTGGTGGCAATGGTGGCAGCCCCTACGTTATCGACAACCAAGTCCACGCCGCGCTTTTGGGTAAGCCTTTGAACCTCTTTTCCCCAATCGGCCCGCGACCGGTCGATGACCGAATCGGCTCCCAGTTCGAGGGCCTTTTGCCCCTTCAGGGCGTTGCTCGCCACCACGTAGACGACGGCCCCGGCAAGCTTTGCGATCTGTATGGAGGCCGAGTTGACGCCTCCTCCCGCACCGACTATGAGCACCGTTTCCCCGGCCCGCAGTTTAGCTCTTCGGATAAGCATTCTCCAGGCGGTAAGGGTTACCAGAAGAGGCGCGCAGGCCCGGGGGAAATCGATTTCATCGGGTATTTTCACCAGGTTTTTGGCCGGCACCTTGACATAGCGCGCAAATCCTCCCCGAACATGTTCGCCCAGGATCATGTAGCGCGGACTCATGGAGTGCTCGCCCTTAAGAGTAAACTCGTCTTCGACCGGATTGAGACCATGATCGACCACCACCCGCTCGCCGGTGGCAACTCCTTCAACCCCTTCGCCCAGGCCTACCACAACGCCGGAAATATCCGAGCCACCCCAGTGGGGCATCTGCAGTTCAAGACCGGGCCATCCCCGCATAACCCAGATATCGAGGTGATTAAGAGCGCAGGCCTTGACCTCTATCAGTGCCTCGCCGTTGCCCGGAACGGGGTCGGCCACTTCATCGTAGCGTAAAACATCGAGTTCACCGTGTTTGTAAAAACAAAGGGCTTTCATCTTCGGTCCTTTCCCGGGCGGCAAGAGCCGCCCCGCTTGAGGCAGATCGAACTTGCGGATCGGACATTACCTAAAGCCGCCGTGAATAATTTCAAGCCGCGCGGGCAAGAAAAGCTTTCATATTGAAAAGGCGCCCTCGGAAGCCTATTATACGCTCGAAAGTGAGGTTGGAGATGAAAAAGCCCCGTTTACAGGACCGCAACCAGCGTGGCGGCACGCTCGGCTGGTTTGCCTTCGTCCTGTTTTCTATCGTTATCTGTATTTCCCTGATCGGTTCCATAGTGGTTTTCGCATTCTATGTGCAAATCGACCAGTCGCTTCCAAGTGTCGAGGCACTGAGAAATTATCATCCCCCGCTGGTAACAAGCGTCTACTCCGCCGACGGGAAATTGATAGCCGAATTTTTTGTGCAAAGAAGATACCTGGTTCCATTAAACGAGCTTCCGCCCTATGTGGTCAAGGCCTTCCTCGCGGCTGAGGACGCGCGGTTCTACGAACATGGCGGAGTGGACCTTCTGGGTATTTTCCGCGCTGCCATAAAGGACCTGGCTGCAGGCCAAATCGTACAGGGCGGCAGCACGATCACCCAGCAGGTGGTAAAATCGCTGCTTCTAACCCCGCAGAAGACATTTTCCCGAAAAATCAAAGAGGCGATTCTGGCTCATCGGATCGACAGCTCCCTCAGCAAAAACGAGATCCTCTACATTTATTTGAACCAGATTTACCTGGGCTCGGGCGCCTACGGGGTGGAGGCCGCCGCCAGGACCTATTTCGACGAACATGCAAGTGAACTCGACCTTGCGCAAGCCTCCCTTTTGGCCGGGCTTCCAAGAGCGCCCAACAAATTTTCCCCGGCCACCCACCTGGCCCAGGCTCGTCAAAGGCAGCACTACGTTTTGCAAAGAATGGTCGAGGCCCACTTCATAACCGACGCCCAGGCGCAGAAGGCTTTGGCCGAACCGTTGCGGGTGGTTGCCAAACCCGTGCGCTTCGCCCCGGCCGCCATGGATTATTTCAGCGAGGAAGTCCGTCGCAAAGCCGAAGCGCGCTTCGGGCGGGAGATGCTCTATAAAGAGGGGCTCACAATCGACACCACCCTGGATTACAAGGCGCAGCAGATGGCCGAAGGCGCTCTTGACCTCGGGCTTTCGGCTATCGCGAAGCGACACGGGAAATACCGCGGGCTGCATGTTTACGTCCCCTCCGGCGACCGGCCCAACACATTGAAAATTCTCACCCAGTCCAACGGCAAGCTGGCAAAAGGCAAGGTGGTCGAAGGGCTGATAACGGCTTTCGACCCCGTAACCAAGACCATCGCGGCGGACCTGGGAACCGGGAAGGCGATCGTTCCCGAATCGGGCTGGAGGTGGGTGCGCATTCCCACCAGGCGGGCGCAGCAGGTCTTTCGCCGGGGCTACGTTCTGAGGCTCAGGCTAAACGACACGAAGGGGGGGGAATGGATTGCCGGCGTGGAGCAGGACCCCGGAATGGAGGGGGCCATCATGTCCATTTCGCCTCTTACGGGCAGGGTGATCTGCATGGTTGGCGGGCGCAGTTTTAAAACCAGCCAGTTCAACCGGTGCACCCAGGCGGCCCGACAGCCGGGGTCATCCTTTAAACCCGTCATCTACGCCGCGGCGCTGGACAAGGGCTATACCGAGGCCTCGACGCTCATGGATACGCCGATCACCTTCCCCGACCACAGCGCCAAAGGCTCCTGGACCCCGGAAAATTACGATCGCCGTTTCCTGGGACCGATGCTGCTGAGAAATGCCCTCATTCATTCGCGAAATGTTCCCACAGTAAGACTGCTTAAAGCCATCGGAATAGACTACGCCATAAACTATGCCAGAAATCTGGGGATAACGACCCCCCTGACCCATTCCCTGGCCCTTGGCCTTGGGGCTTCGGAAGTCACCCTGCAGGAACTGCTTTCGGCCTACTCCACCTTCCCCGGCCTTGGCTGGAGAGTCCAACCCTATCTCATAGAGAAGGTTTACGACCGATTCGGCAACCTGATCGAACAGCACCAGGTCAAAAGAGAAGAAGCCATCTCGGCCAAAACCGCCTATTTGATGACCGACATACTCCAGGGAGTGGTGCAACACGGCACCGGAATGGCCGCGCGGGCACTTGACAGGCCGTGCGCCGGGAAAACGGGAACCACCAACGATTTTAATGATGCATGGTTTATCGGCTACACCCCTTCGGTGCTAACAGGGGTCTGGGTGGGCTATGACGACCACTCCTCACTAGGCAGGGGCGAAGAGGGAGCCCACGCCGCCTGCCCGATCTGGGTCGATTTCATGAAACAGTACCTGCAGGATAAGCCCGTGGAAACCTTTACAGTCCCCGAGGGCATCATTTTCGCCAAAATAGGCGTACCCGGCGGCGGAGCCGTTGCCAGCTCCGACAACTCGGGGGGGACCTACGCGGCTTTTGCCGACAAGGTCCCGGCGCCCGGTTCCAATCCTGAAAATCAACAGGAGCAGCAGGGGGAGACCGATGCGTCGGGGGAAACTCAAACGGTCAACGGGGCGTCCGCGCTAAAAGCGGGGCAGCCCGCAACGGATGATTCCTACTTTAAATCGGAGATGTACTAGCCGTGCAGGGATGGCTCCTGTATTCGATACTCGCGCTTCTCGCCTGGGGGCTGTGGGGCTTTTTGCCTAAAGTGGCCCTGGGCTTCCTCGATCCCGGAACGGCTCTTGTCTTCGAAGCACTGGGAGGTGTTTCAGCGGCCCTTCTGATTACCCTCATTCTTCGCCCCCGATTCGCCGGAGCGCAATTGACAGGCATAATACCGGCCTTTTTCACGGGCGTTGCCGGCTACCTGGGGCTGATTTTTTTCATGTACGCGGTGCGCCAGGGTCAGAAGATCAGCGTAATAGCCACCCTTACCGCCCTATACCCTCTGGTGACCATTGCCCTGGCTCTTACCTTCCTCAAGGAAAAAATCAACATGATGCAATTTGCCGGAGTGATTCTCGCCCTCATCTCGATTTTTCTCATTTCACACCAATAAGAAATAAACATTTTTGTGCCTTCGGGGCGCGAAATATTTCGATCTTGTCTCAAATCCGGACTAAGATGGCTCGGTCGATTTGGCGTTTAAGTCGACGGGGCTGGCCAGGAAGCCGCCTCCTGCGCCGTGCAAGGGGTTTGCACGCGAGTATGTTTTCCCGATGATCGAGATTTTATGCCCCGAGCATAAATATTGCTTTGATAAGCCGGACAAGAGTGGACCGCCACGACGAGGAAGGGTTGTACCGGGAAGCAATCCTGAAAATCGCCTTCCCGGGAAGTTTCCAGCCGTGGTGCGGGGTCTTGCGCCGCAAGATTCATGTTAATTCTCTTATTGAAAAGAGGAGAAAATGGGAAATTGGGGTTTGCCCCCGGGGGGATGGCTTGTATTTGTCGGGTCGGCTTTGCTTGAAGTGGGAGGAGACGCCGTAGTCCGCAAGGGTCTTCGAGGTGCGAGCGTGGTTGTCATCTTGGCCGGAGGCCTCATGCTCGCCTGCTACGGACTGCTCGTAAACACCGTGCGGTGGGATTTTTCAAAGCTTCTGGGCGTCTATGTCGCCGTGTTCGCCATCGTGAGCGTCCTGGCCGGCAAGTTCGTCTTCGCTGAAAGCATCCCGAAGGCGACATGGCTGGGACTGTTCGTTATTGTTGCGGGCGGCCTGATCATCCAGTTCGGTCAGCACATTTTCGGCTGAACCACCTCATTTGGCGCCGCGCCACACACTCAAAACAGGTGAGAGAAGATGCTCGAAACAGGCACGGTTTTTCAGGACCGGTACAAGATCCTTGCCTATCTTGGCCAGGGGGGATTCGGCGCCACCTTCCTGGCCGAAGACCTTCAAACAAACACCAAAGTGGTGATGAAAGTGCCGCATATCGCACAGCTCGGAGACCCGGCGGTCTATGAACGTTTCAGGAGGGAAGTGGCCATAGGCAAGCTTTTGAATCATTCGGACGTCCCCGTGGCCGTGGCGATATCCGAAGACAATCCGCCCTACCTCGTCTTGAAGTACGCCGAGGGCGAGTCGCTGGCCACTGTTTTGGCAGACAAGGGCAGGCTCCCGGCCGAACAGGCGGCCAAAATGGTGGCCAACCTGCTCGATGCCCTTCACTACTGTCATGAACGAGGAGTTTACCATCGGGACATAAAACCGGAGAACCTCGTGTTGGCCCCGGATGGCCATTTAAAGATACTCGATTTCGGCATAGCCCTCATGGAGGGGGCGCCTCGGGTGACCTGGCGGGGTTTCTCGGGCCTCATGGGAACCCCGGAATATATGGCCCCCGAGCAGATCAAGGGCGAGCGCGGTTGCGCCAGAAGCGATGTTTACGCGGTAGGCTGTCTTCTCTATCACCTCCTCAGCGGTTCGCCCCCTTTTACCGGCGATAACCCTCTGACGGTCATGTACCAACATATGACCAAAGATCCCGCCTCGCTAACCTCGATAAAAGGACTGCACCCCGGAATACGGGCGGCGGTCAGCCGGGCTTTGCGGCGGCGAAAGGAAGAACGATACGATTCCGCCGAGCAAATGGCAAACGATCTTCGATTCCCTGAAAAGGCGGAACTCGATTGGCTCGATAAACCCGACCCTCCGCTTGCCGCGGTGCTTCCCACAGCTCAAAACAACCTGCTGATCTACGGCGGGGCGGTGCTGGTGGCACTGCTGATAGTTGCCCTGCTGCTGTTACTGAGAAGGTGAAGGCGCTTTTCGCCCTCTTTCAGACTTGAAATCATGTAAGCGCTGCTTATTATTGTTCGGCTAAGGGCTTTCCCGGCCCCGAAACGGCCGGTTGGATCAACTCCTGCCGGTTTCGGGGGGCAGGTTCTGGAGGAGAAAATCATGAATGAAACAATGAGCGGTGCTCTGAACGGCCAGATAAATGCCGAACTTTATTCTTCCTATCTTTACCTTTCCATGGCCGCCTACTTTAAGCGGCTCAATTTGGAAGGGTTCTCCCGATGGATGCAAGTGCAGGCTCTTGAAGAATTGACCCACGCAACCAAGTTCTTTAATTTTGTGAACGAACGGGGCGGGAAAGTGGAGCTGAAAACCATCGCGGGCCCTCCAGTATCCTGGGATTCACCGCTTGGGGTTTTCCAGGCCGTCTACGAGCATGAAGTCAAGGTGACGGGGCTGATTTACGAGCTGGTAAATTTGGCTACGGACGCAAAAGATCATGCGGTGGTCAATTTTCTCCAATGGTTTGTCACCGAGCAGGTTGAGGAGGAAACCAGCGCGGACAATATCGTGCAAAAGCTGAAGCTGATCGGAAGCGATGGAGGCGGTCTTTACATGATAGACCAGGAATTGGGCAAAAGGGTCTTCACACCTCTTCCCGGCACAACCATCCTGGGGGGGACCACCGCCTGAGCCCGGCAGTCTTAGTTGCTCGAAGTGTGTGTGAGCCAGAAATAAAGAGCCAGCGCCCCGAAGATGATGTTGCCGGTCCAGACCCCCAGGAATGGGGGCAGAGTGCCGGCCGAGGCAAGGGAACTTCCCACATTGGATACCCCGAGGAAGAGGAAGGCCACTATGAGCGACCAGCCGACTCCCGCGGCAATTCCTCCGTGGAGTCCCTGCCTGAGGGCTATGAGTACGCCGAGCAAGGTGAGGATGAAAGTGGCGAGAGGCGATGCAATTCTCATATTGAGATCGACGGTGTAGGGGGTCGCACTAAACCCTTCCCGCTCTATTTTTTCCGTGTAACGGTACAGATCCATCCATCCAAGGTTGTGGGGCAGACTTTCCCCGGACTTGAAGTCGGCCGGTGTGATTTTTAAATTCAGTATTTCCTGGTCGAACCACTGTTGATCGGTCTTGCCCGGGTGATAGGTGACAATGAGTCCCCCCTTTGCAAGCCATCCCCGAGGAGTCCAGGTTATGCTTTTTGCATCTATTCTGCGAATCAGGTGAAAATCGGTCCCCAGGAAGAATATGGAGGCGATGTGCATCACCTGGTGCTTCCTGTCGTAGAGCCCGATTTGATAAATCGTGTCCTTGTCGCGATACCAGATATTCTCCGGATTCATCCAAACCGGCGGCGCTTTGCCCTCGATCTTGACCTCCCAGGTGTTGTAGAGCTTTTGATTGAGAGGGCGAACCACAAACTCTGCAAGGCAAAAATGGAATATTGAAAAGAAAAGTCCGGCCAGTGCAATAGGCGCGACATAGTAGGACGGATTTATGCCGGCGGTTTCCATGGCTATAAGTTCCCGGTTTCGCTTCATTATGCCCAGGGCTATGATGGCCGCGATGATTGCCGACATCGGGATGCCCTGTGTCAACACCATGGGGATCTTGCACAAAAAATAGAGATAGATCTCCCTGAAGCCCAGGTGATGCTCCAGCATGCGGTCTACGCGCTCGAAAAAATCGACGACCAGGTAAATCCCCACGAAACCGACGTTGGCCAGGAAAAAAATGGGGAGAAAATGTTTGAGAACGTACCTTGTAATTATCTTCAAGGCTCGACCGCCCTTTGTTTGTTGCGGCGCAAGGCGTACAAGCGCAGACGGGACAAAAGGCGGCCGGCAAAAAATGGAGTTTCCCGTTGGAGTTTGGTCCACAGGTAGATCGCAAGGACGATACACAGGAGATTGGGCGCCCAGACGGCCAAAAAAGGCGAAATAATGTTATTGTACCCGAAGGTCCTGCCCGCGGAGAGCAAGACATAGTAGGCCAGAAAGACACCGATGCCCACGGTGATTCCCGTCATCCGGCCTCTTTGGCGGAACATGGAGCCAAGGGGCGGTCCCAGAAGGCCGAGAAAGAGGCAGGCCGCGGGGAAAGCAAGCCGCTGCTCCAACTCCAGACTCCACCATATCATGGCGGCCTTGCTAACCGCCGTTTTGACCTTGCTGTAAATCTGGGAGATACTCATCTCGCCTCTGCTGTGCAACATTTTCTTGGCCTCGCCAAGGATTTCATCCATCGAAAGAGTAAAATCATATTTTTTGAACGAAACGGCCTGAGCATCTTTCATGTTCTTTGAGGTTCGAGTGATCATGCCGTCGTAGAGCTTGAAAACAATCGCATCCGAATTCTCGGGGAAATCGATCTTTGCGCTCTTTGCAGCTATGGTCACCTGTTGTTTGGGTTCCCTCTGGTCCTGGATGAAAATGCCCTGGATCACATAATCCGTGTGATCGACCGACCTGAAGAAAAGAACCAGTTTGGGAATGGTGGATATGAAGACTCCCTCTTCGAGCATCGAGGGGATGGAGGTTCGCCCGAGAGATCTCAACTTGCCTTCGAAGGCCCGGTTGGATGCGGGAAGGAGCCAGACCGCGTTTATCAAGGAAAGCCCGGTCACAAAGATCAGTACTGCCAGCACCGAGGGCAAAAATTCGAGAAAGCCGGTCCCGGCCGCCCGGAATGCGATCAATTCATTATCGCTGTTCATGCGGACGAAGGCGAGCATGACTCCGAGCAGGGAGGCCATGGGGGTGGCGTACAAAAAGAGCCTCGGCACGGCGTAAAGGACCAACTGGGCGATATCGGTCACACTGCATGAAGAGGCGAAAAGGATTCGCATCAGCTGCAGAAGCTGCCCCGTAATCAGCACGAAAACCGACCCGGCCAGGCATATCAGCACAGGAACGGACTGTTCTTTGATCAGGTAGAAGGAGATGGTTCTTTTCATGCCCGGTAATCTATCCAATGAAAGCCGCCGAGGTCAATTACAAAGATGGCCGCCCGCAAAACCGGACTTTAAAAAACAGGTAAAGGTTTTGCCCCTCCACGACGATATAAGGGTAAAGGCAAGCCACAGGAAGCCCAAACCCCAGGTCAGGAGATTTCAAATGGTTGCAAGACAAGTGTCAAATTTCTATCACCAAACGGCGATTCAAACCGCCGATCCCCTCCAGTTGATTATCCTGTGTTACGACGGGGCGATCGAAGACATCAGGAAGGCCAAAGAGCTGCACCAAAAATCAGAGATGACCGAGGCCTACCGCAGAATCAGGCGCGCCCAGGACATAGTCACCGAACTGCTGGTCGGACTCGACTATGAAAGGGGAGGCGAGATTGCCGGAAATCTCAACCGCATTTATAATTTCGTTCTGCGCCAGCTCATCGGCATAAACAGCCGCCAGGATGTCTCGCTCTATGACGATCTGATCGGAATTCTTTCCAATCTGAGGGATGGTTGGGTAATGATCAGGCTGACCCCCGGGCAAATGCAAGCCGGCGGGGGGCTGCTCCCGAAACAATGGCAAGCTTCCGCATAGCAGGATGATCAAATGGAAAGCAACGGATCTCATTGGGCTGTGGAGGCTGAGACAATCCTGGACCAGCTCCTGCAATTCGCCGCGACATTCGCAGAGTTCGAAAACGACCCGAAGGTCGACATAAGGAGGCTTTCGGAGGAATGCGCAAAGCGCACCGAAGCGCTAAAGCGGATCCTGCCGGATGATTTTAAAGACTCCGCGGAAACGGGTGGCGAGGTCCTCGATAAGATGCACGCCCTGTATGTCCGCACACAGACCTGTCTGGATGTCCTGCATCGCAAAAGCAACGCGGTGGCCGCCAGACTCCAACATCTGTCCAAAACCAAGCAGGCTGTCAACGCCTACGGTTTTCGGCAAAATAATCACCCGTGAGGAAGATGGGCCGCGCAGGGACCAGGTATTGGCAAAAAGCGAACCCCGGGGCGGCGCTCAAGCCGCTCCGCCCGTCTTCTTGAGCTTTCTATCCGACCACCTTTTAAAAAAACCGGTGACTTTCGACACGGGTTGCTCAACTATTTCAATTTTACCGCGCTCGACCATGACCCGCCGCAGACACTCCCTCAGGTAGGGGCAGGGAACGCACTCCTTGCGCGGTTGCATTATGCCCTCTTGGTCCACCGGGCAGACCGTGTTCCCGTCTCCGAAGCACTTCGGGGGCCCTACGCTGTCGCACGCGCCGGGCCCGGATAAATCGTCTTGCATTCACGCTCTCCGCAAAAGCGCACTATTCGAGTATCTCAAGCACCGCACGCTTTTTCAGCTTGGTTGCCGCGGCGTTCACAATCGTTCGCATGGCGTGGGCATTGCGACCTTCCTTGCCGATGATTTTTCCAAGGTCGTCTTTTGCCGCCCGCAGTTCTATCACCGATATCTGCTGCCCGGTAATCTCTTTTACGACAACATCTTCCGGATGTTCGGCAAGGCAACGCGCAATGTATTCAACAAGCTCTTTGATCTGGATATCTTCCATAAATACAGGCTCCATGTTGATGCCGTCTGTTGAAGGGTCCGGCAATCCCCGGGATTGCCAAAATGAACCGCGCGCCAGTCCGGGCGAAAATGGAAGAAAAAAGCTGAGCGCCTTTTCGCGGGAGCGGGAAAAACGAAATCTGGCAGCAAAAATGCTCAAGCCGTGAGAAGTTATGAAAAATAGGTTGGAGTGTCAATAGATTTCGATCAATTATCATCCTGGAACCGATCGCCGTCCCGCACCCGGCTATGCGCTAATGCGATAATTAAAACCTGTCGGGGGGGATAAAAAAAGAGGTTGAAGAAAACCAAGTTATTGAATAGATACTCCATCTACCCAATGGAGAGGAGGTTTTTACCCGCCCCATGATCCAAAATCCTGATATTCCGGTCAGCGTCGAAAGCCGGCCCCTTGTCGAAACCGTCCCTGTTAGCCTGCCGGCCGCGAGTCTTAGCGACAATACCGCCGATCTTGACAGACTCGCCCGGGAGCTTGGCCGGATGGGCTTTGCTCCAACCCGGATCGCGCCGGGAAGAATGGACGAGGCCGTTAGAAAAATGCGCCGGGAAGGCCCGAGTTTTCGAGCTGTGCTGGGTTACGCCGGTACTCATTGGGAAATCCTCGATCTGGTTTCAAGCTCACCTGAGGCCGGGGCGGTTTTCGGCTTCGCCCTGGACCTTGGCTCGACCACCCTGGTCCTGAGGCTAATCGATATCGGCCGCGGGAAAATCCTTAATCAGGCGACCGTCGCCAATCCTCAAGTGAAATGGGGCGAAGATATCCTCAGCCGCATCGTCTTCGCCCGAAACCGGGAATCGCTGTCGGTTCTTCGAAGCGCCCTCATGGACGCCTGCTCGAAGGCCATGAAAAAAATGCTTGAAGATTGCGCGGTCCCCGCCTCCAGCCTCCACGCGGTCTCCTGTGCGGGCAACACCGCAATGAGTCACTTTTTCTGGGGACTCGATCCTTCAAACATTTGCCGAGAACCTTACATTCCGGCGGCCAATAGTTTCCCCACGGTCTACGCCTCGGAGCTGGGGTTCGATTTTTTACCCGCCGCACTTCTCTATCTGTTCCCCAACGTTGGCTCCTATGTGGGCGGCGATATCATGGCCGGTATTGTTGCCGCAGGCCTGAACAGATCTGCGCAACCGCAAATGCTTATCGATGTCGGAACCAACGCCGAAGTGGTGCTTGGCAATAACGAGTGGTTGCTCGCCTGCGCGGGCGCCGCGGGTCCGGCCCTGGAAGGCGGAGTGGTCGAACGGGGAATGCAGGCCGCTCCGGGGGCCATCGACCGTGTCAGGATCAACCGGCAAACCTTGGAACCCGATTTGCGGATTCTCGGGGGTCTCAAAGCCGCGGGCATTTGCGGTTCGGGCCTGATAGAGCTGGTGGCCGAGATGTTTTCGTCCAAAATACTCACAATCCAGGGCAAATTCAGCACCGAAGTCGATTGTCCACGCTTTCGCCAAACCACCGACGGCAAAGCCTACGCTCTTGCGCTTTCATCCCAAAGCGTCGATGGGGGGGAAATACTTGTATCCGAAATCGATATTGGAGTTTTTTTGAAGTCAAAAGCGGCGATGTACACTATACTATCGATCATCTGTCGAAAAGTGGGGTTGGATTTCGCCGATCTGGAAGACATCTATATCGCCGGCAATTTCGGAAACCACATCGATCCCGAAATGGCCGTGCGTATCGGCATGATTCCTGATTTACCCCTTGACAAGTACCACGGAATAGGCAATTCAAGTCTTTCGGGCGCCTCCATGCTGCTTTGCGACCGCGGGCTCCTGAGCGAAATCGAAATGATACGCAACAGGATCACTTATGTCGAATTGAACGTTAATGTTGAATTAATGAATGAATTTCGAGGGGCGCTTTTTATCCCCCACACCGATCCCGGACTTTTCCCATCCGTGCGGTTGCCATAGGCGGCCAGGTGACATATGGCCCCGGGAGGCGAAAATGAGCGGACCGACACAGTCGAATAGATATCAGCAAAAGACGGGCGAGGCCGGTTTTACGATCAGGGGGATCTATGTCGTGCGGCTTCTGGTCGGCGTGCTCCTTGCCCTGGATATGGCGCTTGTGCTGACCGTCATCTATTCGCCGAGCGGACTTCCCGGCTACAGGCTCCAAAACCTTCAGGTAAGAAAACTGGAAAATACCGTCCTCAATCTTCGGATCAAAAATCAGAAGCTTTTCGAACGTATTCAGTCCATCAAGACGGACCCCAAGGCGCGGGAAAGACTTGTCAGGCGGCAGTTGGGCTGGGTTGGCAAAGATGAAGTCATCTTCCAGTCCCCCGACTATGTCGAAAACGGGGGCGGCGGCCGGATAAGACCTTTCGATTTCCCCGATAGATAAGCCGGGCCAGTCCGCTTCTCGCCATTGCAGCCGTGGCGGCCGGCAATGTTCAATCCATCAGATGTAGATGCCGCAGGCCAGGTAGGCGTCCTCGCCCGGGACCTTCTCCAGGTAGGTGCTCTTCAGTGAGGAATTGGCCTGTCCGGGTTTCGGCCACCAGTAGTTCACCCATCCGCCTCCGCCAACCGCCGTATCCACCAGGTCGTTGAAAAATTTCCTGCCCCGAATGTCTTCGAGTTGCGACAGGTCGGGACCAACAAGTTTTTCGGGTTGATGAGGATGGGCGAGCAGAGTGAGCCGGCCCTTCGTGGTCCCGATATAGATGTAGAATTCATCGCCGGTGCAAAACGGGCCGTTCTTATCCTGGGCCGCGGAGATCACGGCACGCAAGCCTTTCTTCCTCGCCATGGCCAAACCCTTCTTAACAAGGGCGATGGCCTGTTTTTGCCTGTTACTGCCGCTTAAAACCTCCTGCAGGGTTGCCGAGATTGCCCGCAGCTTTTCCGCCTCCATTTCCATCTGTTCGGACCCCTCGGCGCTCTCACTCGCACGCACCGCATTCGTCTGGGTAATCGTATCGACCTGAACGATCGCCTTGGAAACCTCCTGGAGGTTGATTCGCTGCTCGGCGGAAGCATGGGCGATTTCTCTAATCAGGGTGACAGATTTTTCGAAAAATTCCAGCATGTCCGAAAAATCGCCCTCGGTTCTCTTCATGAGAGCCACACCGCTTTCCGTCTTGGTGATGGCGCTTTGAATCAATTCCTGTGTGCCCTTGGCCGCGGCCGCCGATCTTTTTGCCAGATTGCGCACCTCTTCGGCCACCACGGCGAACCCGGCCCCGTGTTCCCCGGCCCTGGCAGCCTCGACCGCCGCATTGAGCGCCAGCAAGTTGGTTTGGAAGGCTATTCCGTCAATTTCCTTGATGATTTTACTGATCTTTTCGCTGGCCGCCGAAATGTCCTCCATGGCAAGACTGGTCTGCTTCATCGATGCCCCGGCCCGATTCACCACGCCCTGGGCTTCTTCTATCAGCATGCGGCCGTTCTCGGCGTTTTCAGCATTTTGTACCGTGGCGCCCGTGATCTGCTCGATGCTCGCCGCGGTTTCCTCCAGGTTGGCCGCCTGGGTGCCCGCGCCTTCGGAGAGCGCCTTGGCGTTGGTGTAATATTTGACGGAGGTGCTTTCCGCCTCCTCGACCGCTTTTGCCAGCTCCTCCACCGAAGATTTCAGAGGGACCACCGTGCTGCGAAACAAGTAAACCGTCCAAAGGATCAGTAATGCGCACGCAAGCACGGCGACGCTCAACCTTTCGCTACCCGCACCGGAAAAATTGTCGATCGAGGCTGCAAGGATCGTGGAGATCGACAACAACAAAAACAGCAATATCTTCGTCCTGAGATTCAATCCAGTATCTCCTTGGCCTTTCCATTGCGGAAGGCCCTCAAGGGTCTTGAAGACAGACTATTGCCGCCAAAATTCGGGTAAATGCTCACCTGAACAGTCGGAATAACGGGAGCCAAACTTGAGGATAATCTTTAGTGAGAGGAAGGGGGGCGGCCACGAGCCTCCCGATGTTGCGACTTTTGCGTGCACCGGGAGGTTTTCGCAGTAGTGCCGATCGACTGTCATGCAACGGAGGCCAGAGGGGTGTAAATGTCGAGGGGCGGCACGCGCTCCAGTTCGCCGGCCTGATGGAGCGAGGAGTAGAAAAGCTCCAGCCCTCTTTGCTCGGGTTCGTCGAAATCGTAGCGCAGACAACGGTAATATTGCTCGAACTGCCCCACCCGCATCAAGCCGGACGCGGCGGCCGCCTCGCAAATTCTGCCGATATTGCCAAGTCCCCATCTTTTCGAGGAAAGAAGCGCCTCGAGCCCCTGGCGCAATAGTCCGTTTTTTTCCGCCACAACCTTCTTTCGCAACACCCAGACGGCAAAAACGAACGGCAGCCCGGTCCATTCGAGCCAGGTTGCGCCCAGGTCGAGCACATGTGCAAACAGGCCGCTCGCGGCAAGCTTCAGGGCCTCATCTCCGATGGCCAAACAGCCGTCAGGCAGCAAGCCCTCTTGAAAACACTCCAGGCAGGATCCGGTTTCAAACCTCGGAAAAACCCCGTATCGCAGTTTGCACAGAACCTTTAGCAGCCCGACCGAAGTCTGGGATTTGGAACTGGTAAGAATCTTTTTCCCCGAAAGCTCTTCGACCGGCATGCGGCTAAGAAGCAGAACGCTTTTGACCTCACCCGACGAACTGATGGAGAGGTCCGGCACGATGTGATAGAGATCGGCTCTGCGACCATATTCGATGGATGAAACCGGACTGATGTCAAGGCCGCCGTTGGCGCAAAGCGCGTTCAGGCGGGAGGGATCTCCAGGGACGATTTCGAAAGGATTGGTCAGAATGCCGGCTTCCAACGCATAATAGATAGGAAGAACATTGAGAAAATTGATCCTTCCAAGCCTCAGGTCGGCAGATTGCTCACCCATTTCCATGCTCCTTCTCTTCCGGCTTCAATAAGGGCTCCGGGAAGACTCGACCGGCTTACGCCGCGCCCGAGCCCCACTGCAAGCATTTTGGCTCCCGCCCCCGGCTCGATACAACCGAACTCCCCCGCGCGGCCAAGCGAGCGGGCGGGGTTCACCGTGATCATTTCGAGGATCTCCCGAGGGTCGATCGATGGATAATTGTCCAGAACGTGGCCTGCTTCCCCAAAAAGCCCCAGGTCTTCATTGCTGGCCAGGCTGTCGGTGGCAAGAGAACAATTGAGCCCCGCGGACAGCGCCTTCTCGATTCCAGGCCGGCCGACGCCAAGATTTCGGTTGCTCCTCGGACAAAACACCGCCCGACAATTTCGGGCGGCCGCAAGCCTCCAGTCCGAATCGGACATGTGCACGGCGTGCACAAGAAGCGTGTTCGCATCGAGCACGCCCAACCCGTCGAGATACTCCACGGGGGTCTTGCCGGGAGGCTTCCATGACGGGTCGAAGCGTCCAAGCCCCTCGAGCAATTCCCGGCAAAAACCTTTCCCGGTATTCAAAAACTCGATTTCTTCAAAATGTTCGGCCACGTGCATGGTGAAAGGCATACCGCGCGAACGGGTCCAATCCTTGCCGCGGGAAATGATCGAGGAAGAAACGGAATACACCGAGTGAGGAGCGGGAATCGCCCCGACCTCCTCGATTTTCATGCCGGGCGGCAGCGCCTCTTCCAGCGAGTTCAGATTAAACCCCAGCAACTCGACAAAAACCAGCCGCTCCAGCCCCGTTAAGCACAAAGGGGCCACTGCGCCCCCATTTGTGATATCCCCGCAAAGCCCGGTTCCACTTCTTAATATTTCTTCCTCTCCAAGCCTGAGCCCTTCAGTGGCAAATTCCGGTCCCAGAGCGGCTCGAAGCTCGAACAGCCGCTTCACCCACGGGCCAAAGCCCGGCTGTGGAAAAGATATCTTGCCTTTGAGGCCGCTCAGTTCCAGATGGGTGTGACAATTTACCAGGCAAGGCATGAGGGCCGCCTGCCCGTGGTCGAAGGTCCGCGCGCCCGGGGAGGACTCTTTTTTCACCGTTTGAAAGGGCCCCGCCGCGATAACCCGGCCTCCGGAAACCAGAACGGCGCCGTTCTCGATCGATGGGGCGCAAACCGGGACCAGCCACCGGGCCCTGTGAATTTCGACCGGCCCCGAGGCTTCAGTCAGCCTCTTCATCGGGCTTGCTCCCCGCTGACCGGCGCGGCCTCAAAGAGGTCATAAGCCATCGTGCGCTGCCGAGGCTCGAAGCCTGCCGACTCGATTATCCGGCGGATCTCCTGCACCGAAAGACGAAAACTGACGCCCGCCGCGGCCACGACGTTTTCCTCGATCATCGTCGAGCCAAAGTCGTTTGCGCCAAAAAAGAGCGCCAGTTGCGCGACCTTGGGGCCCATCGTCACCCAGGAGGCCTGGATATTGTCAAAATTGTCCAGCACCAACCGCGACAGGGCCAAAAGCCGCAGATAGGACACCGCGGTTTCGGGCTCCCGGATTATGGCCGTGTTCTGTGGCTGGAAAGTCCACGGAATGAAGGCCGTAAACCCAGCGGTACGGTCCTGAAGCTCCCGCAGGGCGAAAAGGTGGGCGAGCCTGTCTTCGACCGTCTCCTCGTGGCCAAACATCATCGTGGCGGTTGTGCGAAGCCCCTGGGCGTGCGCCTCCTCCATGACGGCCAGCCACTCGCAGGCCGTACATTTTCGCGGAGAAACCCGGCTTCTTACCGAATCGACCAAAATTTCGGCCCCTCCGCCCGGAATCGAATCCAGTCCCGCGTTCTTAAGCCTGGCAATAACCTCGGCCACCCCGATACCCTCCAGGGCGGCAAAAAACACGATCTCCGGGGGCGAGAAAGCATGTATGTGAATCGGATACCGGGATTTTATGAATCTCAGCATGTCTTCATAGAAGGCAAGGCGAAGCTCGGGGTGGTGGCCGCCCTGCAAAAGGATCTGCGTGCCGCCCAAAGCCAGAGTTTCCTCGATTTTTACAGAAAGCTCCTCCCGATCGAGAACATAGGATTCGCTGTGTCCCGGAGGCCGGAAAAAGGCGCAGAAACGGCAACCGCACACGCATACGTTGGAATAATTGATGTTTCTATCGACAACATAGGTGACAACAGGGCTGTCGTGTTTTCCAAGACGTACTTCCCGGGCTTTGCGGCCCAGTTCATAAAAGTCGCCGTTCAAATACAGATCCCGCGCCTGGTCGATGGTGAGCCTGCTGTTTTTGGTCATGATTGAGTCAACCTTGCCGTGCAGCGTTGCCTGAAACCGGGCGGAAAAGGCTGTCACGTTCCACGGGCTCAAAGCCCCCCTCCCGGATAATCCTTTCGATCTCCCCGCGCGTCATCCCCTGTTGGGACCGCGCCCCGGCCATGTGCCCTATCTTTTCCTCCACCACCGTGCCGTCGAAATCATCGGCGCCGAAGTAAAGCGCGGTCTGGGCCAGTTTGACAGTCAACATCACCCAGTAGGCTTTTATGTGCGCGATGTTATCGAGCATCAGCCGGCTTACGGCAATTGTCTTCAGATCATCGACGCCCGTTGTCGGCGCCATCGGCCCCAGCGGGGTATTGGACGGCTGAAAAGCCAGGGGTATGAAGCAGACAAATCCCCCGGTGCCGTCCTGGAGTTCCCGCAGGGCCGCCATATGTTCCACCCTTTCCCTCGGGGTCTCGATATGCCCGTAGAGCATCGTCGCATTACTCCTGATGCCTGTTTCATGGGCCTGGCGCACAACATCCAGCCAGCCCGCGGCGTCGAGCTTTTCAGGACACAAAAGCTTTCTGACACGGTCGCTGAAAACCTCCGCACCTCCGCCCGGAAGCATTCTCACCCCGGCGGACTTAAGCCGCGCAAGTACTTCCCCCACCGAGACACCTTCCTTTTTTGCGAAATGCGCGACTTCAACAGCGGTAAAAGCCTTGATGAAAGCGTGCGGTTGCACCTCCCTTATCCGGCCGATAATGTTTTCAAAAAATGAGAGGGGCAAGTCGGGGTGACAGCCGCCGACAACATGGATTTCCGTCAAAGCCCTGCCCCCCGCGCCGGCCTTTTCGAGGATCTGCTCCTCGGACAATTCGAAGGAAAGCGGATCGCCCTTTTTTCGGCTGAAAGCGCAGAAACGGCACCCGTTGACGCAAATATTGGAATAATTGATATGCCGGTTTACGACGTAATAGGCCGATTTCCCGTGCAGCCTGGTCCTCGCCAGGTGCGCAAGCGCTCCAACGGCTGTGACCTCGGGACAGGCAAAAAGCTTTTCCCCGTCATCGATCGTAAGCCTTTCGCCCTCGGAAACCTTGCGGGCGATCTCCTCGAGGCCCAAGTTCCTATAATACCGTGGCTCGAACATCCTCTCGTCCTCCGAACCGGGCGGAGTCGAGTCCACCCATCCCGTAGCGAAGCAATTTTATGAATTCCTCGACCTTTGGCTCCAGTTCACCGGCGGAGGCCTTGTATATACCAGCCCCCGCATCGAGAAAAGGAACGCAGTGCGCCTGCAGAAACCTGTCCATGAGAGCGTCGAGCATGAACACGGCCATCTCCCTGTCCGTATCCGCCCTGAGATCTCCTCGCTCGATTCCAGCCTCCACCACCGGCTGCAAATATTCGGCGGAAAAAAGATGCACCTGCTGCAAGAACTCGGCTCGCAGCGGAAAGTCTTCCTGAAAAATCATCTTGAGGTAGATCCGGTACACCCTCGGGTGACGTTCGATAAAGCCGATTCCCGCCAGCAGACTCCGCCTTATCCGCCCGAAGAAGTCCTCCTCGCGGGTCTCCTTTTTCACCTGCCGCAAAGACTGTCTCACCAGTTCCACCGCATGGTTGAAAATAACGGTGAACAACCCCTCCTTGCTGCCGAAATACTGGAAAAGCGATCCCTTGGCGATCCCGATACTTTCCACCATCCGATTAACGCTCGCCTGCCGGAACCCGTGGCGGGAAAATTCTTCCACCGCCGCATCCAATATCCTTGTTTTCTTGCTCTCGTCGAGTTTGTTGAATCTGTCTCGTGCAGCCATGGGGACCTCGCCCGAAAAGGAAATGACCAGGTGGTCATTATAGAAAATCGCCCCCCGAGGTGTCAAACGATTAAGTGACCGGATGGTCACGGGAGCCGCGAAAAGCGGTGCCAAGCAACAGATTTATCTGCTCTGCCTCTCAGCCGATTTTAGAAGGGTGTTCGAGATGGCAGTCCGCAGACCCGAGGAGGGTTCACGAACCGAAAGGAGGGGGCTTGCAAAAGCAGGGTTCTATTCGGGGCGCTGATAAAAAACGTATTCCCGAAGACATTCGGGACACTTCATGAAGACTCGGTCGTCCAATTCTCCAAGCATGTCGATTCGTGTTCCGCAGGAATCGCACCGTCTGCGCAGAAGCATTCCTCGAACCCGGGTGATGGCGTCTTCAGCACTCATTTGGTCTCTCCTCGCCGCGCCGGCTTGCATCGTATGCACCCGCCGGGCGGCCTCCAGGCCCTGCCCGACCCCGTTCCTTCCATCTTTGGAAGGAACTGCCGCCATATTTGCCGCCTGCTCGCTAGCCACGATTGTATACCCCTTTTCGCAATCACTTGAATCGAGGTTTATGGCCCAAAAGCGATGGAAAGTAAAGGGAAAGCTTTCGGACCTCCGGATGCAATTACAGCTATAACGTAGCAGTTTTCATGCCATGACCATCCCTGGGGTTTCGCCGCGATTTCAGCGGGCGCCGCCGCCTTCGAGCAGATTCCAGGCACGGGATCAAGCGACCGGCAGCGTCAAAAGATTGAAGAAGCTGACTCCATAAGGCGGGCCTTGCACCCGGTCTGCTTTCGCGCTTCGAAGAAGATGCAGTTCCGCCTTTGGGCTATGGAATCGTGAACAAGGTGAAACAGGCCGCCGACCAGGGCCGATGAACCGAGTCCCGGGGAACTGAGGCAAGGCGGACGGTCGATCCCGATTTTTCCGGGATGCCCCGGGCGTGCCGTGAAGCTTTCAGATCAGCACGATTTGAGGACCTCGGAGAGATTTTTCCATTGAGATATCTCGATAATTTAAGGATGATCAAACTGGAAAGCACCTCTTTCCACCCCCCGGGGGAGCCCGGTTCCACTAGCCGGCTCTCCCTTTTCCACCCCCGCGGGCGAGTCGCGGACCGCGCCCGAAAAAGCCGGTCGATTCGACCCCGCCATCGGTCATCTTTGGCCCGGAAATTGCTTTTCTTCCTGCCCAGACACCTCTTGGTTCTGACCAAAAGAACCGTGCTTGAGAGGTCCTTGCGAAAGAATGCTCGCGCTTTCCATATTATTTCGCAAATTTTCAAGGGCATTGATCTTGGCAATTTGGTCCAGGTGGAGCAATCCTTATCAGTCATGATAAAGATTCTTCCTTTCGGATGGTCTTCCGAATGGCTGTATGTAAACGGTCCTTCGATCACCGGGCCGGGAATTTCCGATCGGAGCCGGTGGTCGTGGCGCCACAGATCGTGGGGAACCGGGCATGATGAATGGGAGAGGAAATGAAAGGCGCCGGGCAAGGAGAATCAAGGTCGAGCTGGGGATAAAAATCGCCAAGACCCTCTCCAAATCGAAGGGCGCCCGGGAGGAGGAATGGGTGGAGATGGCGAGTTTGATAAATATAAGCCATTTGGGCGCCTATTTCGAATACGGGGGTCCCAAGCGACTCGATCCGGGCGACATTTTGCGCATCGAGCTGGATGTCAGCCTGCCATTTGAAAACAGGGATATGGATTCGGGCGAGAGGCTTCCCATGGGGGGACTCGCCGCGATCGTGCACAGCCGGCCCGGCGCATCGGGGGCATCAATGGGAGTGGGAGTGGGCTTTCTCGAACCCTTGTCCATGAAGCTCAACTCGGCCTAGCCTTCCCCTGTGCCCGCCCCGCCCGACGGAGCGCCGTCTTGTTCCCCGAAAGCAACGGACCATTTTTTCATCTTGTTGAAAAGAGTGGCCCTGCTTATCCCGAGGTCCCTGGCCGTCTTGTCCCTGTTGCCCTTGTTGAGATCGAGAGCCTGGAGGATGAGATGGTGTTCGAATTTTTGCATCTGCCTCGACAAATTCATCATGGAAGTCCGCAGGCCGAGTCCTTTTCCAAGCCCCGATATCTCCTCGGGAAGATCGGACAACCCGATCTCACCATCGCGACAGAATATGACGGCTCTTTCCATGACGTTTTCCAACTCGCGCACGTTTCCCGGCCAATTGTAGTGGCACAGGGCGCTCAGTACCCATTCGTCGAATTTTTTGACCTCTCTGTTGTGCTTTCGGGAAAACTTCCGCAAAAATTGTTGCACCAGGATCGGAACATCTTCCTTTCTGTCGTTTAGCTTGGGGATTGCAAGGCTGACCACGTTCAGCCTGTGGAAAAGGTCCTCTCTGAAAAGACCTTTTCCGCTCAGTTCGCGCAGGTCGCGGTTGGTGGCCGCCACTATCCGCGCGGCCGTATGCATCGGACGGGTCTCTCCGACCCGCTCGTAGGTCTTTTCCTCTATCACCTTCAGCAGTTTGGCCTGAAGGCCGATGGAGGCCGAATTGATGTCGTCGAGAAAGACCGTCCCGTCCCTGGCGACTTCAAATCTCCCCTTCTTGTCCCTGTCGGCACCCGTAAAAGAACCCTTTCGATGTCCGAACAACTCGGACTCCAAAAGCCCCTCGGACAAGGCTCCGCAGGACACCTCCACGAAGGGCCGCCCCTCTTTTTTCGAACAGCCGTGAATGAACTTGGCCAGAAGCGTCTTGCCCGTTCCGCTATCGCCCGTGATAAGAACGGTGGCTTCGGTCTCGGCCGCGATGCGCGCCTTTTGCACCAGCAACTCCATCGACTTGGACCTGAAATAGACGTGGTTGGAATTGGATTTGTCCAGTTCGTGCCGCAGCCCCTTGTTTTCGTCGCGCAGCGCTTTTCGCTCCAGGGCGTGGCGAATCGAAAAGGACAGCCTCTCATTGTCGATCGGCTTGGTGAAATAGTCGTAGGCCCCCCCCTTTATACACTCCACCGCGTCGCTCACACTGCCGTAACCGGTGAAAAGTATCAACTCCACCTCGAGCCCGTGTTGCCTTATGAGCTTCAAGATCTCCTTTCCATGGAGCCCCGGCAGATTGATGTCGGAAAGAATGATCTGGTAGTCGCGCGCCTGGATCAATTCCCATGCCCGGGTCCCGTTGGGCGCCACGTCAACTACGAAATTGAGATTTTCAAGAAACATCTTCAAAGAGACCGCAACGACCTTGTCGTCCTCGACCACCAGCAATCGGCCAGAATTCATCAATCACTCCATGATCGCGTTTGCCGTACCGTCCAGGGGCAATTCCAACACCGACTCTTCGGGCGATTGAGGGCAATTTCCGCGCCAGAGCCGTCGGGGGAGGCAAAAGGATTGCACGAGCGACAGCGCCCTTTGAAGAACCTGTGGCGCCTTGAAAAATCGTTGTTTTGATCGGGTCTTGATACTTTGACCCGGCATGGGGCCAGATGAATCCAAACGAGTTGCAACATACCGATTAAGCGGGAAAAAACTCTCGTCTACAATTTTAGACCTTGCATTCGCGGATTGTCAAACGAATTAGACCGGCTCACATCGCCCCATGAGCTGTCAAATTACCCGTGCCCCGCTCCCCCGCCTTGTTCGTAGACAAATCGCAAAGAGCGGCAACGAAGCTTCCGCCATTTGCAGCAAGATCGATTTATTCAAACAAATCGGCATCATGAATAAGTTGGCACGGCCCTTGCCATGACAACTGCAGAGGCGACCATCCGGGAGCGGACGATCGCGGCCTTTTTTTTCGCCTTCCGGCGGATCGGGCCGGGGTCGGTCCGAAGGAAGCTTCCCCCCGGACCCTGCTTTATGCCGTTTTTCAGGCCAAGAGCTCCACGCGTGTTCCGCACCGAACGCCCCGGGGGGGTGCCGGGACAAGGTATCCGATACGAGCGGTTTCGCATCCGGGCGGTGGTACCAGAAAGGGTCGGGAAAAGTCCCTTGCCCATTTTGGAGCCGCATCGACGAAAAAAACCATTTGAGCCGTATTCATCTCCATTTTCCCGTACACCTTGGAAATAGGAGGCAAGAGCATGAGGCCAAAGTTTTCAGCTTCTTCGAGTCTTGCCGGCTCGCGGGTTTAAAACCCGCTCCACGATGGTTTTTGCCTGCGCCTGCCGCCGCGGACGGGGTTCTGCTCCCGACACCTCAGGCGGCCTCAGGGTCCTCAAAAGCGAACACGTCCCGGGATCGACTGCGACTTTTCATTGAGAAAGGAGGTGATGGCGAGGCGTCGATATCTTCTTTGAGGTTTTTCCAAGGGGGTTTGGAAAAGAGTTGGATACCATAAATTGTGAATTCAAGGAGAAGAGTATGCTGAAGAAACTCATGACTTTGTTTTTTGGGGCCGCGTTGTTCGCTCTTCCGGCGACCGCGCTGCTCTCGACGGCCCACGCGAGCTGCTACGACCCTGATTTCGACGCCGTGGGGCTCGACCCGGCCAACATTTTCGTAGACAACGTCCTAGCCGAGATCGTCAGTTTCGATTCCACTCTCAAGGCCGCGAGCGATTTCACCACCTACACCTCCGGCGTTCTGTTCAACCCCAAGATAGCCGTTCACGGCATAGTCTACCCCGATGCTGTCCAGCCGGGAGTGGCGGGCCTTCTGCCTTTCGGCAACCTCCCCGTGGCGGGGGGCGCCGGAGCGGGCCCGGGAAGCGCCTGTGTGGTCAGTGCCGGCGCCAACGTGGTCGCCGTGCCCTGCCAGCCGGCGGAATTTTTCACCGTCGCGGGCACAAATTTCCAGGCGGTCACCGACCCCTGCTTCACCTTTTCGTCCAATGCGGTGGGCAACACCTCCCATTTCCCCTACATGTCGATCTACACCCCTGAAAGAGACGGGGCCATCTATCGCTGGCGCATCGTGCTGCAAAAGAAACCCACCTCGGATATCGACATCAACATAGAAGACTGCGTGTTGACCGAATCGGTCAACTGCCCCACGGGAATCTTCACCACCCCCGGCGAGACGGGCTTTTTCAACCTGGGTCCCTACCTGCTCTTCTGGCAGGCCACCCTGCCCACCATGACCGCCGTGGCGATCCCCGGCCCCAATGCCTCTCTGGGGTTTTCCACGATTCAACAGCTCTATGCGCGGCTTCAACCTGAAACCACTTCCACGATCTATCCGCTTTTCGATCTGCCCTTCGTCTCCAAGGCCTTCTTCGACGAAGCGATCGTTGTGGCCATGCCCCAGACCGCGGCGGGCCCCTTCCCCATCGGCAACTTCGCTCCGGGCTTCACCCTTACCGGCGGCGACATGATCGACATCTCGATCGGCATTCCGGAATCCACCAACCCCAATGATTACTACTTCGGCCCCGACAACGTGTTTGTGAAGTACATCGGGATGACCGGAACGGGTGTCACGGGCGGCGGCGTGGATCCCTGAGAACTCTCAAAGCCGCCCCTTGTTCTTGCGGGGCGGCGCTTGAAAAAACCCGCGGGGCGGGGCTCTTTTGCCCCGCGCCGGCGGGGGGGGCGTTTCGCAATCAATGCGGTGTCAAAAAAGTTTGTGCCCTCTTCGGGAGGGCGGCTTGCAAGCCCGGTCTTCCGGTCCGAAAGCGACTGTAGACCAAGTTTGGGACATGCCGATGAAGCCGTTTTCGGGCGACTTCGTGCGGCCTCGCGAAGGAATGACAGATGGACAAAAAGAAGCTGCAACTCTCATTTTGGGCTTTTCTGGCGCTGGTTTTCACCGGTGCCTGCCTGGTCATGCTCCTGGGCGCTCACAAATCTAAAAACGGCCTGAAAGCCGGGACCAAGGGGCGACGGACCGTTGCGGCAAAAAAGAGTTTTCCGCCGCCGGTCCCCAGCCTGGCACCGCCCGCGGCCCCCGAAGGGCGCTCCGGGCAGCAAAGAGCCGGGGCCATCGACGAGGTGCGCCTGACCAGGCTGCATCCGACCCCGGCAAACATGAAGAAGCTGTTCGCCCTGCTCGATACCGACAAGGACACGGCCGTTCTTTCCGAAGCGCTGAACACCCTGGGCGTTTTGGCCCAGCACGGAGTTGATTCCGAGAAGGCCTCCAAGCTGCTGGCCCGAAAAGCCCTGGACAAGGATTTCCCCTCCCGGGGCGAGGCCCTGCTGGTGACCGCGATCCTGGAAAAGGACAAAGCCCTGCCCGTGATTTCCGCCTTCCTCCAGGGAGGAGGCAACAAGACGCAGGAAAATGTCGCCATGCTGGGATGGGCTTCAAGGGCCCTTGGCATGATCGCCACCCCGCAGAGCGTTCCGATAATAGAAAAGCTTCTCTGCGAGACGAGCGATCCGGATGTGCGCGGCCACTCGTTTGCCGCCCTGGCAAAAGCCGGAACGCCCGAGGCTTTTTCCATCCTCGAAAAACAGGCGCAAACGAGTGCGGGGAAAAACCAGGCCTACAGCGCGGCCGCGCTCTCCGAATCCAAAGACCCCAAGATCAGCCGGTGGATCGCGGGCGCCATCCAGGACGGAACGCTTGGCAAGGAGGCCGTGGCGATGCTTGCCATGATGCCCGCGGCCCCGGATATCTTCGGGAAAGTGCTGAGCGGACTGGGCCCCGCAAAACAGCTCGACATACTAAAGCAGATCGCCCCCGGCCTGCAGGGCAATCCCGACCGGCAAAAACTGGCCCTGGCCCTGGCCCCCCTCGTCTATTCCGCAGATGCCAAAGTGCAGGCTGAAGCCATCACGATGATGGGAAATTCGGGAGGGAAAAAAGTCGCGGGCATCATCAAACCTTTCCTCTCCTCGGAGGACCCCGAGGTGCGAAAAGACGCCTTCTTTTCCTACATGAAATTCACAGCCGCGGACAACTACAAGTATCTCTTCGATTTCCTGGACGACCAGGACCCGCAGACAAGAAGAATGGCGATATTTATGATCGGCAAATTCTACGGCGCCTCGGATCGCGGCGCCCTTGAGCAGGCGGCGCAAAGCGAGGACACTTTCATAAAAGACAAGGCCCGCCAATATCTTTCCAGCTTGAATTGAAAGGAGCTCTCCAATGTTTGGTTCCCGAAAGGTTGGCAAAACGGTGTTGCTATCTCTGCTGGGGCTTTCCATGACCTTTGTTGCACCCCCGCCCGCGCTGCGCGCCCTGGGGGCCCCTTGCACCCCGCGGGTCGAGACGGCTTCGGCCGCAAACGACGTAGTGGCGGTTGCCGACAAGATGGTCATCACCAGGTCGGAATTGGAGCAGGCGGAGCTCGCCTATAAGGCGGCCAAGAAAAAGGATGAACTCAGCAAGGCGGAAATTGCGGGTCTTTTGGAAGATCTGATCAGACGGCACCTGCTTCTGCGGATCGCGGCGGTCAAGGCCTACAAAAAGGACCCCGGAGTTGTCGCCAAGGTCAATGACTACGAAAACACCCTGATCGTAGCCCGTTGGGCCGAGGATAAAATCCGCTCCAAGGTGCGGGTAACCGACCGGGAGGCAAGGACCTACTATGAAAATAACCGCCAGGAGTTCAGAACCCCGCCCCGGGTGAAGGCAAGCTATATCCTTTTGAGGACCAGGGGCGAGGCTGAAATGGTGCAAAAAAAGCTCCGGGGGGGCGCCGATTTCGCCCAACTCGCAAAACAATACTCGATCGATTTGCCAACCGGGCAGCGGGGCGGCCTGATCGGTACGATATCGGAGAGCAAAAAACCCAGCGCCCTTGGCAAAGTCCTTTTCCTCCTGGCCCGGGGGGAGACAAGCGACATCATCACGACCAAGGCGGGCTACGCGATCTTTAGAGCCGACCAACTCTATCCGCCCGGCTTCAAACCCTACGAAGTGGTGGCAAACGATATCCGTGAGCAACTGTTTCGAAAAAAGGCCCATGACTCATTCAAGCAGATCGTCCAAAATATCGAGAAAAATGCCGGGCTGAAAATCTTTAGCGACCGGTTGGCCGCAATCGAGCAAAGCGGCCAACATGCTCCGGCCTCCACCGATCAACAAAAGACCTCGGCCAACAGTGTGATTGCTGGAAAATAGCCGAAAATCGGGGCGGCCGCGTTGCTCTTCACTCCCCCGGCCCGCCGGCAGACCGGGGGAGGCAAAAAAGTCTTACGAGGCCTGCGGGAAAAACAGGCCTTTGAAGGTGCCGATGAAAGTTGAACCGTCAAAGATCTTGCCGCGCAGGAAAAAACAAGGCACCGGCTTGGTGCTCTGGCCGTTGGGATTTGCCGCGTGGCCGTTGCTCCATCCGTCGGCTATCAGTGTGAGAGTGTTTGCGGCCACCGGGTTTGTCGAAGCATTGGCGCCCGCGATATCATGGAAATAATGGGGGTCTTCACTAAACCAGGGATCTTTTAGACTCGACAGGTTCACTGTCAGCCCCGCGAAAATGGACGAAGTCCCGCTGGGCGGATTGCTT
The DNA here is from genome assembly GCA_021777755.1 of Deltaproteobacteria bacterium. Classification (GTDB taxonomy): domain Bacteria; phylum Desulfobacterota; class Syntrophobacteria; order Syntrophobacterales; family Syntrophobacteraceae; genus SbD1. Next base: position 13,746 of record JAJYDE010000017.1, on the reverse strand, counting down.
GGAAACCTAAGGGTACCGGTCCAGAAATTGGCGGGTTCCCCCATTCCCGGAGTCGGGCTGACATTTGTCAGCGTGAGAACCACGTCTTGAACCTGGATGAGCGAGGAGGCGCCGTTTGCAAGCATGTTGATCGTGCCCTGGCCCCCGCACACCATGGGGGAGGATTTACTGGCCTGGGTGCAAACCGGGATATTTTGCGTCCCGGCCACAGCAAGGCTTGCGGAAAAAATAATTACGGAAGCAACGACGGTTAAGATTGACAACTTTTTCATCCTTGAATCTCCATTTTTGAATTGGCAAAACTCATCGACTATCCCGGCCTCCTGAAAAAACACCCAAAATTTCCGTCCACCTCCTTTTCGTTTATTTGCGATCCTAGACGTGGTAGTAATCTAATTTCGTCTACATGACCTCGATTTTTTTGTGCAGCATTTTCCTGAGCTATTGTATGGCGCCCTTTCGGGGCCGACCTTGCAGGTCCTACCGACCCTCGCACAATCTGAGGAGCAAATCTGATGGAAAAGACGAGCTTAAAGGATTCCGCCGCATTTATCCGGGACGATCTGAGACTCAAGACCTTTCCGGTTGCCGTGAAATTTCTCAAGGGCAAGGAGGACTTTCCTGAAAAGACCAGACGGCCCTCGGTGGCGATGAAAAAGAAGGTCGCCATTTGCCAGGGCGTTACGATGGCAAGGAATTACGGCTGGACAGTGGGGCTTACCAGGGAGGATGTCAACTGCGTTCCCGCAGCCATCGTTTTTGGCTTCAGCGACTCATCGGACCCGCGGGCAAGTCTTTCCAAGCTCTTCCGCGGGGCTGCCTTCGCAGCCGGCGAAGAACTTGCCGCAAAGGAGGTTTCCTCCATGAGCCGGTTTGACAACGGCGAAATCAGGGGGATCGTCATGGCGCCGGTGGAGCGGGTTTCCTTTGAACCGGACACCGTGCTCATTTATGCAAATCCGGCGCAGGTGATGAGGCTTGCCCAAGCATGGTCTTACATGACCGGAGAGCGGAGTACCGGATATTTCGGGGGCAAGGTGGAATGTGACGAATACCTGATTGCTCCCTACAAAACCCGGTCGGCTCGCATCGTGATACCGGGAAATGGTGAGCGTATTTTTGCCGGCACACAGGATGACGAGATCACTTTCGCCGCTCCGATCGGGTCGCTTGCCCAACTCGCCGAGGGGTTGAAGGCGGCCGGAAAGACCATAGGCGCAAGATATCCGGTGACTCCCTATCAGAATTTTCAGCCGGAGTTCCCCGAGTCCTACAAAATACTGGGCAAGGATATCGGGATCGATTGAGTGGCGCCATGCAGGTTGTTGCCGCCTTCGAATGAAATAACGGAGATGTTGTGGGCCGCGGACGTTTCGTCGATCTGAGCATCAGCATTGAAGCCGACATTGCGAGTGATCCCCCCATGATGATTCCCCGGATCGAGCACGCGGATCATGCGGCGGGGGCCGAACAGATGAAGGAATTCTTCCCCGGCCTCACTTCAGAGCAGCTGCCCGGCGGGCTCGGGTGGGCCTTGGAACTCCTTAGCCTCACAACCCACAGCGGTACGCATCTGGATGCCCACTATCACTATCACCCCACCAGGGATAGGGGGGCCCCCTCGCTCACAGTGGACAACATACCCCTCGAGTGGTGTTTTGGCCAAGGCGTCATTCTCGATTTCCGCCATGAGGCCTAAGGTGAAGGTATCACGACAGAAGATCTCGAAGCGGAGTTGGACCGCATCCGTTATGAAATAAAGCCTTTGGATATCGTACTGATGCAAACCGGCGCCGACGCCTTTTGGGGGCGGCCGGAGTACCTGGTCAAGGGAGCGGGCATGACCGGTGAAAGCACGCTCCATCTGACTGAAAAAGGGGTCAAGATGGTGGGGATCGATGGCTGGAGCCCGGACAGGCCGCTACCCTTTCTTGCCCGGGAATTTGGAAAGACCGCGGACCCCGGGGTCATCCGGGGAGCACATTTTGCGGGCATCGACATCGGCTGCTGCCACGTGGAGAAGATGGCGAAGCTATCTTCCGCGGGCGGATCGACCGGATTTGCGGTTTGCTGTTTTCCCGTGAAGATAAAAAATGCAAGCGCGGCCTGGTGCCGGCCCTTGGCCATCGTGGAAGACGAACCCCGGCCCGGGTGATTGCCTCGAATTGGCGTGCATCCAATTGAAAGTTGATTTTGACCCGCACATATGTTTTTATGCTGAAAATTTTTTACGCAAAGCTCACTTTGCGTGTTTTTCTCTTTAAGATCCGAGGGTTTTTGCCGATTGACCTTTTAGAGGCGAAAATCGGGAGGTTTGACCGAATTTTTCCTCTGCATCTTGAATGTGACAGGAAAAAGAGATGTGCGATTCCTCCTCGAAAATTGATACTGAGATCGAAAAGGACGATCCCTTTATTATTCCCTTCACCCTGGGAGCCGAACTCGCCGTAAAATCCATTACCAGGCCCTTGATGAAGGCGATGACCACCGTTTACGGCGCCGTGCCCTCTCGGATGATCGTCATCGAAGAACCCCGGTTTCCCTTGGAAGACGACTCCTTCTCGATCCTTACCGAACAGTTTGATTGTGCCTACAGGCATCATATCCATCTCATCAAATTCAAGAGCCGGTTTGTCAGGCATCTATTTGACAATGTGATTGGATTTGAATACCCAAAAGATGTGGAGTTGGTCCAATTTCGCGCCCATCCGAGGATTCCCGTTACATTCGAAACGGAGGTCTTCACGGGGACAAAAGAGGGGGTATTTACTGCCGTTATCGAAGACGTGAGCGCGGGCGGATGCCGGTTGCTATTGCCAAAGCTGTTTCGCGTGTCCAAAGGCACCAGGCTTCACCTGTCATTCACACTGCCCGATGGCCAATATGTGGACAACCTGTGCTGTGCCGTTATGAATGTGAAACTCCTCAATGCCAGGGAAGCCGCCCGAATTGGAGTGAGCTTCCTGGAACCTGCCCAGGCGATTAAGAAGGTGGAAATATTCTGCGGACTATTCACCCATTTCCTGCTCTGAAAAGCGGCGCCAAAAGATTTTACAATTTCCTGGCGATAATGAGAACCGAGGGCGGGCTATCATGGGCGATAAAGTTCTGTTCGGCAGCCGCGACACACGTGACATCAACCGGGTGGTCGCTCGCCTTTCCCCCGTCCGCGAGAAGGGGTGAAACGGATAAGATACTGAAGCCAGCGGCTGCAATCGCTTTTTCATAATCGTCGAGTATCCTGAACGCGTGGGGCAAATAGACCGTGCGCCCTTGAACCTCCATTAGCGGATAAAGGCCGAGCCAGCGCCAGTCCGGGGTCGAACGGCCCCAGTGGCCGCTTCCATTTTGTCCCGCCCTTTGAACGATTTTGACAAACCCTTTGGATGCCAGTGCACTGGCCCACTCCGGGTGCGCCAGGATGCAGACCAGGAGTCCGTTCTTTTCGACATTGTCGGAGATGGTCCTCAGCATGGGCGTAAGCTCCGGTTCGTCGTGGAGAACATAGGCGCAGGTTGCAAGGGTGGCCTTGCCGCCCAGAGTTTTTCCGCAAAGCGCGCCAATCAGTTCCCCCTCGGCCAGGTCCGCGGCCTCGAAGTGGGTATTTGCCCGACCAATAGATCGCCATCGAGCATGATCTATGAGTGCTTGCTGCACATCGATTCCCAAAAGCCGGGCCTTTGTCAGGCCGTTTTCATCCAACCATTTTCCAAGAAGCATCAACCAAATGCCGTCGCCGCAGCCCAAATCCAGGATACGGCAATCCTGATCGATGGACAAATCCCCTCGGATTTTTTCAATCAAAATTTGAAGGATATCCTCATCGTGCCTGGAACGTTGCCTGCCGATATCGATCCAACCCTCGATCGCCTCGCGCCAGGTATTCTGAAACCAGGCCCGGGCGTCACCGACATCCGTTTTACCGCCGAAAAGCCCCAGGGGCTGAACGGCGGGGCGGCCCTCCTGTGGCTGTACCCCATGCGAAACCTTCGTGGCGCGGGACTCGCCACCCAGCACGAGCCGGGGAAAGTCCGAAAATTCGTCAACGATTCTGCGATCATGGCTGCAGCACAGCAAGGCCGTCTTCTGGTCGAGTAAAAACCTCATCGCCTCGATAAGAGCTTCCACTCCGGTCGCGTCCTGGTACTGGGAGGGTTCGTCCAAATAAAGCACCTCCGGCCTGGAGCTTCCCGCGATCGCAAAGGAGAGCCGCTTTCGCAGTCCCCTTGGCAGGTCGTAGGGATTTTTATCCAAATGGTCCGACAGGCCGGTAAGATTGGCCAATTTGTACGCCAACTCCTTATCGGTACCGAATTCAAGCTCTTCTTTTACACTGCGTTTGCAAAAATAGAGGTCGGGATTCTGAAACGCGCAGTTAACGGCGCTACCGGCCCGAGGCTTTCTTTGGCGCGCAAAATCCCGTCCCGAGACTTCGATGCTTCCCCCATCGGGTTTAAGAATACCCAGAATCAGCTTGCCAAGGGTTGATTTGCCACTTCCGTTGGGCCCCAGGATGAGGCAGCCCCGCCCCTGCGAAACTTCGAGATTGAGACTTTCAAATAACCAGGGACGCCGCGGTGAATACCGGAAAGAGAGGTCGCGGAGCCTTATGGCGGGTTTTTGCCCTGCGGGAGTCGGAGCTGTTTTGTCCAAATAAGCCGGGATTTTGCAAACAGGTTTTGAAACTGTTTCACTCACCCCCCGGGAAAGATTCACCACCGTGTCGAAGCTGTCCAAATCGGTCTCGCCCGGATTGAATGAAAGCAAAATAACCGCCTTTCGCTCCCCGGCATAGCTCCTGAGTATCGTGAAAAGCCTTTGCTGAAAACCCTGGTCCAGTTCGGCCAATACCTGATCCAACAGCAGCAGGTTTGGCCGTGCAATCAAGGCCGAGGCAATGTGGAGCCGCTGCAGTTCGCCTCCCGAAAGGCTTTCGAGCTTTGATCCGCGAATATGCGACAACCCGAATCGATTCGCCAGGCAACGCGCCGAGGCCCTCATGATTTCGGGCGCGATTCCCCTCATTTCAAGCGGAACCAACAGCTCTTCGAAAACGCCCGATTTGAAGCCGGTGTTTTGGTTGTATGGATTTTCGATAACGATCGCGGTGTCGTTTCCGGGCTCGCCCTGCCTTACGGGCCGCCCGGAAAAGGACAGGGACCCTCTCAGTTCGCAGGCCGGAGCCCAATAAGGCAGGTACCCCCCCAGGGCCATCAGCAGACCGGTTTTCCCACTGCCGGACTGGCCCGTCACCCCGATGAGTTCGCCCCCTTTGGCACGGAAGGAAACTCCGCGAAACGAAGCGATTTCTCCCTCGGCGGAAGCAAAAGACAGGCAGAGATTATCAGCCTCGAGCAAGATGAGTTCCCTTGAATAACAAAATGACGATAACCAGGCCGGCCGCTCCCGCGGCTATCCAATCCCTGCATGACCACCGTAATTGGAGAGAAGAGGATTTGGGTCCTCCTATCCAGATGCCTTTTGAAACCATCACGACCGAGCTTTCACAGATTTCCAGGACCATTGAGGCAAAAATCGCATGGAGCGCCGGGGCAAGCGCCAGGCAGCGTCTGAAAAAATTGGACGAATCGAGCCCCCTTAGCCGATGAGCCAGGAGTACATCCCGGACTCTTTTGAAAATGTGGGGAAGAAACCAGATTGCGCGAAAAACAACCAGGATGGCCGCTATCGGCATCCTGACAGAGAGCATTAGAGCATAGAGCTCTTCTTTGGTCGTGCCTTTGACGAGCCACAAGGTAGCGGCGAATACGGAGGCAAACCGCAACGCCCCGTCCGCGACAACCCGCAGGCCCTTCGTGCTGAGTGCGCGGGTGTGAAAATTCAGCCCGTGCATGAGAAAAAGTATCACTATCCCGAAGAGGAGCATCTTGGCGAAAATTTTGGCTGGATTAAAGCCGCTTCGGCTCTTGATGGAAAACGAATAGAGAATTCCCAGACCCGCAATGCTGTAATTTACCGGCGCCTTGGCATTCAAGGCGGCCAAAACAAAACAGAAAGCCAGCATGATTCGAGCGGCCGGATGCATGAGTTCTACTCCGGTTTTACCGACAATATCCTGGCGCCGGCGAAGTGGCTTGTGAGCCTTACGGGCATGGCCTTGATCAGGAAAAAGCATAACAGTGATGTCGCCACTTTATCGATGGAGTCCGTGGACAAGCCTCCCAAGAATACGCTTTCGAGCAGTGAGCGATCGGTAACCCGGTGGAAAAAAGCCGTCACAACGTCCGCCCCGACCAAGGAAGCCCCATGAAAGACATAGACGGTCACGGGAACCGAGAGCAGCGCGGCGATGACTCCCAGCAAAACCCCGCCCAGGATGGAAGCCCGCATCGTGGCCAGGTACTTGAATCTGGTAAAAAATGAGCTGCAAAAGGCTATTGCGATGGCCGTAGCGCAATAGGCAATCGCTGTTGGCACGACGGTGAGGCTGATTATGAGCAATGCCAGCACGCCCGCGGCGGCTCCTTCCAATGGGCCGATCAAAACGGAGGCCAGGATGGTGCCGACCGAGTCGAGATAGATCGGTAATTTCAACAGATGAACGAGGGAGGAAACTCCGACATTCAGAGCGGCACAAAATGCAATGAATGATATCTTGAAAGGGCTGGCTCTCATTGTCTCATCCTTGGCGGCTGCGGGTGAAAGCGCTATGTCTCTATTATCAGAACCGGAATCGTTGTCAAAACAATTCAGCCACTCGTTGTCCGATGTTGCGCATTGGGCATTGATTGTTCAATTTTTCCCGCGCCCGCGGATGGTGAGATAGTACAGGAGCAGAAAACAGGCGATCGCGCCGCCCGCGATAAAAACCCACCGGTGAATGGAGTCGGATGAGCCGATCCATTCTTTTTCGAAAAAATAGCCCGCCGTGATGAAACTGGCAACCCAGAGCACTCCCCCGGCATAGGCGAAGGTGGCGAAAACGGGGTACTTCATGCCGCCCGCTCCCGCGGTCAGAGCGGTCAGGTGTCTTACGCCCGGAATAAAATATCCGATGGCCAGTGCCCATTTTCCGGTACGGTCCAGCCAAAGGCCTGCCTGCTCGAGTTTTTCCGCGGTCATGCCCACCTTGTGCCCGTAGGTGTGGATCAGGTAGTACCCTCCGCTGCGGCCGATAAGGTAGGACAGCGTGATGCCGCAGAAACTGCCCGAATAGGCCGCGGCAAGAGCCGGGGCCATCTGGAGGCGCCCCTTGAAAACCAGGTATCCCGTAAGCACAAGAAGTGTTTCATCGGGCAGAGGCACGCCGACGATTCCCAACATGAGCAGGAGGAAAATCCCGAAGTATCCGTACTGCGAAACCCAGTGCAGGAGAATTCTTTCCAATCCGTACGTCTCCCGGAGTCATTTTTGGAAATACCCGTGGCAAACCGGTCAATGCCCCCGGCGGCGCATAAGATACCCGATCCGATCGGGCGGAACAATCCAATAGATGAGCCGGAAACGTTCATGTTATCGGAAAAAATTGGAATGGGCTTTAGAAGACGCATTCTTGGCGGACAAACTATCGGCTCACTTGCTGGTCGGATCGGCTTGCCTGCCCATGAAAAGAATCAGGGAGTTTCGGTTGTCCCTTATGAGAAATAAAAACGGGTGATCGGCCCGAAAAACGGGATACCTGCGCATGGCGAGCGCCGGCATCTCGATAGCCGTGGCCGCGGCGGCTTCCGTTCCCTTCTCGTTAACATCCAGGAACCCTTTGTGGTTGATCCGGCCTATGCGAAGAGCGCCCGCAGGCGTTTTTATGCCCGAAAAATCGGCGCCTTGCTCGAAGGGTTTGGTCATGCCCATCTTCACGAAGGAGGGCTTGAGATCGTAGCTCGTCCGCATCGTAAATCGCGGCAGGTACAGATCTATTTCCCGGACCGGCCCGCCATCGAGTTTTTCGAGCCATCCGCTGAGCTTTGCCGCGTTCAGCCGCTTTTCCAGGCCGGAAAGCCCGTCCGGCTTTCGCGGAAGAAAAACGGCCATGGAGAGTTCGCCCCCCGCGTAGGGAATGGAAACGGCCTGGAAATCTTTTCCATCCAGCACTTTCAGCTTGTCACGCCGATACATCATTGGAGCCGTAACCCGCCTGGTCGAAGAGACGTTGAAGGGCTCATTTCGGGTGCGCTTTTTTGAAAAGGGCCACATCCACAGCCCCTTGAAGTAAATCGCATTGAGGATGACACAAGCCGAATCGGGGTTGAGCCGGTCGATGATCCTATCGATCCTGCCTTCCGTTTTCCGCCGGACCCAGGCGTTTATCCGCCCGGCTCCGCCGGAGAAAATCCGGGCATCGTAGTCCTCTTCGAGCGCTGCTTCGAACTCCTTGTTCACTTTGCCTCCGGTCAGGGCAAGTCCGTCGGCGATATTCAACTTGAAATTGTCCTTGCGGGCAAAAGAAGCCAAATCTTGGTTCATCTTCTTGAAGGCTTTGTTCAAGCGGGCCTGATCGAGTTCAAAGTCAAGCGCCTTGCGGATTTGGGTTGCCGTATCCCCTCTTGCCCCGGTGTAGACCATTCCGAGGGCTGTTGAAACGCTGTAGGGGGAAAAGAAAAGATTGCCTTTGCTTTGGGCGAGTTCACCGTAGAGCCGGGCCGCGAAGGCGTTGTTGCCCCGCGCAAGGGCTTGGCCCGAAGAAACTGAAGGAGTAGACTGGGGCTCAAGGGCCGGGGCCGCGGGCGCGACCAATACGGCCGCAAGCACGGTAATCGCCAGAGTTGCAAATGCGCTTTTCATTTTCCCGCCTCCGTTGGCTTCTCGGGTTTTTTCGCTTGTCTTCAATCCGCCGGGGCTTTCAGGACCATATTCAGCACGGCCTGGCGCTTTTCCACCCGCACCGCGTGCAAAGCCCGCCCGAGGGCCGGCAAAACCTCGGAAGGCTTATCGACCCGCTCACCGTAGCCGTCGCTTGCTGAAACGATCCGCTCGAAATCCGGAGAAGGAGACAGGTCGGTTAGCGGATAATTGCCCGCCTTTTTTGCCCAGCCTTCGGGATAGAGGAGCCTGTTGGCGCGGCGCACCGCGTTCCAGCAGTGATTGTTGAAAATAACGGTAAGGGTGGGCAGCCCCAGCGCCCGGGATACGAAGTGAAAAGGCGTGGGGTTTCCGAACATGTAGCTGCCGTCCCCGACCGCGGCCACCACCGTTTTGTGCGGCAAGGCAAGCTTTAAGCCAAGGGCCGCGCCGAGCCCCCAGCCCAACCCGCCCGCCGTGCTACCGCCAAAATACTCGCCTGGCCGATCGAATTCCACTTGGCCCGGCACCAGATCGTACTCGTTTACAATGACCGTTTCACCGTCCTTTATCGCACCTATGCAGTGCGAGACCCAGACCGGATCAAGGGGGGAGCTTTCGCAAGCCTTTTCCATCTCGCCTCGCCACCCGGCTCGCAGGGTATTGTGCAAGGTTTCGATTCGGGCAAATCTTTGTGCAATCTCCTGCCCCATGTTGGCACAGCGCCTGGCGAGAGCTTGATGAAGCATCTCGATGGCCGTGGCGGCATCGGAGCGAATGGCCAGGTCGCGCGGAAAGCTGCGAACGGGATACCTGGAGTAGAGCGGGTCGATCCCCAGTTGAATGACCTTGCAGTCCTCGGAAGGGCTCGTCAGGCTCGGATACCAGGGCACATCGCTTTCCACGACGAGAACCGTGTCGGCCTCCTCCAAAAGGGGTGTCGGGGAAAATCCGGCGTGCATGGGGCTGGTTGTGGGAAAGCAGAGGGTGCGCTGATTAAACGCCACAGCGGGAATCGCAAAACTTTCGGCAAGGCGGGCAAGGGGCTCGACGGCCCCCGCGCCAAGCGAAGAAGTGATTATCAAGGGTGCTTTCGAGGCGGCAAGCATCCCGGCCGCGGCCTCGATGTCCCCGGGGCCGGGATGCAGTGCCCCCCCGATGTGTCTTCGGGGAGCGGCCGAAATGGTGAACTCATCGTGGCTTTGGGCCAGCACTTCTCGTGGCAGCGTCAGATAGACGGGCCCCCTGGGCTCGCTCATCGCGATCTCCAGTGCCCGGTCCACCACCGTCTCCAGTTGCCTGAAATCGCGCAACTCGTAGTCCCATTTCACGTACTCTCGCACCATGCCGGCCTGGTCGAAGGACTCCTGCGCCCAATGGATGCAAAGGTCGCGGGCTCCGTGGGGGCCACGCTCGAAGACCGGCGTGCGTCCGGCGGTAAAAAGGATGGGAATCCGGTCACGGGCCGCGTTGATGATCCCGTTTAACGCGTTGGCGGTCCCGACATTGACGTGGACCATCACCGCCTGCGGTTTTCCGGTGGCAAGGTAATAACCGTGAGCCATGGCCACGGCCACGTTTTCGTGGGGGACCGCAACCGGCTTGACCACGGATTTGCCCATCGCGGCATAATAGGCGAAGGCGTCGATAAGCGGGGCGAAATCGGTGCCCGCATTGGCGAAAAGATACTCGATTCCCCGCTCGCTCAGCAACTGAAGGTATGCCTGCGCGGTCGTCTCGATTTTGAAATTTCTTTTTTCCATTCGGATTTCCTTATTTCTTTGCCACTTTGATGTCATACCAAACTAAGATTGAGGTTTGAAGCTGTAAATCACCGGGGCGCCAATCCAGGGCAAACGGATGAAATTCATCGAAGATGATGTATCCCCGCTTTTGCGATTATGTCCGATCCGGCGACAACCTCGTTGCTGAAATTGAAAAACTTTTTTTCGGCCATTTTTCTATCATGCCGATTTAACGCATATTCGAGCGTTTTTGGGTAAAAAATAACAGCATGGATAACAGCACGGGAACAGCATGGATAACAGCATAGGTAACAGCATAGGTAACAGCACAGGTAACAGCACAGGTAACAGCATGGGAACAGCGAGAGAAAAAAGTGCGAAAAGCGAAGGCAAAGCTCGAAGCGCGTAAATAGGCGATAGAAACGGGGGGCGGATGAAAATCGCGGGTTGGAACGCGCCGGGTGCGCGCCCTGTTGTGGTGCGAGGCGCAGGCCGACACATCCGGGGTCCTCACGGCAAGAATTTGCCTATGTAGGCTGGATGAGTTGAGCGATCATTCAGTTTTCAAAGAACCCTTGTCATCGGGTCCGCAGGCCTAAAGGCCCGAGCGGGCGACAACGGAGGAATATCCCGTCGGGTTTCATATCACAAAGGGGTTTCGAGCCGCAAAGCGGCACTCTGAAGCGGCAAATAGGGGCGGCAATGGAAACGGCAAGCAGAAAGGGAAAATGGCGGGTCGATATGTGGATGCGGCAAGGTCCATTGCCGTGCCTTCATAAGGGCCGCTGCCGTGCAGACGCTCGAAAAACCGGAAAATACGTTCGGCATGCGCATACCCGATGCCGTTTTTTTCCATGATGATCTGCCGGTATTCAATCAATTTTTCAGGCAAGCGGTGAGGCGGGCCGAAATATTCGCACCCTGCCCGGCTCATTTCCGTAAAAGTTCAAAGCATCGGGGATTAAATTCCGGGAAAAAATGATTGGCTCCCGGGGGGGAAGTCATGGCGGTAAAAAGGTCGGCGGGGTTTGCAACAACCATTTTCGTTCTTCTGCCGGTCCTGCTCGGGCCGAGATTTGTGAGGCTGGTTGCGGGGACATCGAGCGCCGATACGTGGAGCGCGCTGTGGCATGGAGGAGACGGCGGACTGGCTGAGCTTTCGGCCTCTTACGGGAGCCTGTCGTGCCAGACGGCCGGCATTGAGGACGTGCGGGCGAATGCGGTCGCCAATGCCCGCATAACGGTTTGAGCTTGTTGTTGCGGGAGGCTTTTCCGCATCGGTTTCGACGGCAAGACGGTTTTTTCCGTTACGCTTCCCGGCGATGACGACGGGCGCCAGCATGAAGGGGATCAGGAACACGAAGACGCGGCAGGGTGGTCGAAGGCTTGTCGTGGATCCGCTCGACGGCGGGGTATGGCTGGCCGTTCAAAACACTCTCTTGAGGTTCTGGCCGACCGGAACCGCGGGCGCGGACATCTCTTTAACCGAAATAAAGGGGCTTGAACAGAAGCTGAAGGAAACCCGGCAAGAACTCGATGACCTGAAAAAGCGAAAATCCGATTAAGCCGAGTTCGCCAGGTTCGTCTCCGAAGCCGATGCGTTCAAACAGGAGTTTCGGGGTTAAAAGGCAAGGACGATAATTCTTTATCTGAACCGGAGAACCCTTTCTCTCAGGCATTAACCGGCAGGCTGTGGTTCCCGGAGGGGGGATCATCTTCGTCGCCCCGAAAGGCCAGAATTTAGCCCCAACGTCTTTTGGCAAATAAGGCTCGCGAGTTCGATGGAATTGCGATAGATTACATTACCTTAATTTCCCCCGGACAACTATGCCTCATGGAGCGTCGTCATGGCAGTCCCTGATTATCAGGCAATTATGTTGCCGTTGCTTCGTTTCTACGGCGATGGCAATGAACATGCCTTCTCCGAATCCGTCGAAGCGCTTGTCTCTTTTTACAAACTGACAGAGGAAGAACGCCAACAAATGCTCCCAAGCGGTCAGCAGGCTCTATTCTCGAACCGGGTCGGATGGGCGAGAACTTATTTGAAGCATGCGTGTTTAATCGAACCCACCCGGAGAGGCTTTAACAGGATAACAGTTCGGGGGCAGGAAGTCCTTGCCGCGAAGCCCCAAAGCATCAACGTCGATTTCTTAAGCCAGTTCGAGGAATTCAAAGCCTTCCGAAGTCGTAAACGATCTAAGGAAGCGGAGCAGGTTTCCGGTTCGGATGACATAGGAAACGAGCGGACGCCTGAAGAAACACTCGAAGTTGCTTATGAGAAAATTCGTGACGACCTGGCGTCTGAGTTGCTCCAAAGACTCAAGACCTGCCCCCCTGCATTCTTCGAGCGACTGGTGGTCGATGTGCTCTTAGGTATGGGGTACGGCGGCACGCGACTGGATGCCGGAAGAGCCATCGGTAGAGCCGGTGATGGCGGTATCGACGGAATCATCAAAGAAGACAGGCTCGGGCTGGATGCGATCTATATCCAGGCTAAACGATGGGACAGCACCGTTGGAAGGCCCGAGATTCAGAGGTTTGTTGGCGCACTGACAGGACAGAAGGCGCGGAAGGGCGTCTTTATTACAACGTCGGACTTCACAGACGATGCAAAAGATTATGCAGCCAGGATCGAACTGAAAGTTGTCCTCATAAACGGCGAAACCCTCGCTCAGTTCATGATTGACCACAATGTCGGAGTGTCAACCACGGCCACCTATGAACTGAAACGCATTGACTCGGATTATTTTTCGGAGATTTGAGTCCGAAATAGCAGAAGTACTCTTATTATCCAAAACCTTAAATTCCGGAAAATAATTAACTATGTTGAATAGGGTACGCCCTTTATATTTTATATTTATTTGGCAGTTCCAAAATGATAAAAGGCCATTATGCCAAGACAATCCCGAATAGATGCGCCTGGAGCGTTACACCACATTATTGCTCGCGGCATTTAGCGCGGGAAGATTTTCTGCGATGATGATGATCGCGATGATTTCTTGAGCCGCCTTAGTAAGATTCTCACTCAAAGCAAAACAAAGTGCTACGCTTCGGCGCTCCCTCCCAAATCATTTCCATCTTTTGGTTAAAACCGGCGATGTTCCCGTCGCCACAGCTATGCGCCGTTTGTTGAGCGGTTGTAGGGAGTCAAAATAAACGGCCAGGATGAGGGGGTATTTTTTCAGAATAGATTGACAGGCAGGCAGATGTTATCGGAATAAATGGGCCTCACCAAAGAGGCCTTTTTTTATTGGAAGGGGCG
>JAJYDE010000016.1 GCA_021777755.1 Deltaproteobacteria bacterium | reverse complement strand
TCGGGAGGGCGGCCGCTTCGCCCCCCGGTCGCCGCGCAAATAGTTTTTTTTCAGATCCGCCAGGGTTCTTACCCCCTGATTTTGAATTGGCTCTCCGGGATTTTAGGGTTATAAATAGGCCGTTACCTCCCGCACGGCCTTAAAATAAATCTCGGAGGCCTTTATTTGTACTCCGTTGATTTGCCTGCCCTTTTTCCAATCATTTCCCGAGGTCCCCCTAATATGACTTTGCAAACCCCTTGGCCAGTGGTAAAATAGTAAAGCTTTGCTCTCTTGGCAGTCTTGTGTTGGAGGTTCTATGTTTAAAATCGGCGATTTGGCTGTTTACCCGGCACATGGTGTCGGAAAAATCGAGTCCATCGAGTCGAAAAGTATCGGGGGTAAGCCCCAAGAGTACTATGTGATGCGCATCCTGGAAAATGATATGAAAATCATGATCCCGGTGCCAAATGCTCAAACAGTCGGCTTGAGAGGCTTGATCACCCAAACCGATATTCCCAGGGTCTTCGACATTCTTGTCAGAAGAGAGGTTTCGGTGAACGGGGGCACCTGGAACAGGCGCTACCGGGAGTATATGGAAAAAATCAAGACCGGGTCGATATACGAACTTGCCGAAGTGTTGCGTGATTTGACCGTTTTGAAGGGCGACAAGGAACTCTCCTTCGGAGAAAGAAAGATGCTGGATCAGGCCAGAACGCTGCTCCTCAAAGAGTTGTCGATAGTCCAGGACGTTGCGGAAAGTGAAATCGAACAGTCGATTTTCGAAATTTTGGGATAGCATGGTTCAGCCGAATCTTCTCTAGCGCCTCAGTTTCCCGTTCTCAAGGATTCATCCCCTGAACTTGCAATTTTTGTTTCCATCACTTAATTCTTACGAGAGAGGGGGTGAGAAAACGTGAAATGGGGTTGGCTCATTCTTAAGCTGGTCCTGATGGCCATTTGCGCCTTCGGGGGCTACCTGATCGGGTTGAATCTCATCAGTGGGGGTCTGGTGCACTATGGCTGGACGCCCTGGGCCGGGGGCGTGGGCGGCCTGCTTGTGGGCCTTGCTGGCCTGAGCGTTGAAAAACTCATAAAGCACATCCCGCTAAAGCTCCTGGCGGGCGGCACCATAGGTCTCGTTCTCGGCCTTTCCATCGCCAAACTGATCGGCGTGGGACTCGCCTCCATGCAAAACACCACCATCAGCGTCGTCATCTATATTATCTTATCATGCATTTTTGGCTATATAGGCATGGTGTTGGGCAGTATCAAAGTGGAGGAATTGCGTTTCCCCAACTTGCCCCTTCTCGGCCTTGGCCGTGGAATTCGTTCCAATCCGCCAATCAAGATTCTCGATACGAGCGTGATCATCGACGGCCGAATTGCCGACATTGTCGAGACCGGCTTCATCGGAGACCTGCTCGTGATCCCCGAGTTCGTCCTGCAGGAACTCCAACACATTGCCGACAGTCCCGACCCTACCCGTAGAGTTCGGGGGCGCCGAGGTCTGGACATCATCAAGAGGCTCCAACAGGAAAAACTCGTTGAAGTTCAGATAGAAAGACAGGATTTTGAAAATATTGCCGAGGTCGATGCCAAGCTCGTGGCTCTGGCCTTGAGGCTGGGCGCAAAGATCGTCACCAACGATTTCAACCTTTCCAAGGTGGCCGAGGTCCAGGGGCTCCAGGTCCTTAACATCAATCAACTGGCCAATGCTCTTAAACCCGTGGTTTTACCCGGTGAGGTGCTGCGGCTCCATATCCTCAAAGAGGGCAAGGAGCAGGGGCAGGGTATCGCCTACCTTGAAGACGGCACCATGGTGGTCGTGGAAAACGCAAGCAAACACCTGGGCAAGGAAGTGGAAGTATCGGTGACAAGCATTCTGCAAACCACGGCAGGAAGACTGATTTTCACCACTCTCAAAAATGGAGAACTCTTCAGACAGCATTGAAAAAAACCGCGGGGAACCAAAGCCGTTCCCCGCGGCCTTCACCCCTTCAAACCGGCGCCTGTGGCTCAACCGGCGCCAAGAGATTTCAGCACTTCAACGAATTGCCCATGGTCGATATCAGTAAATTCGACGACTTTGCCTATCCGCTCCGGAAGGATGAAGTGAAGCTTGTCGCCGATGCGCTTCTTGTCGGCTTTCACAGCCTCGATTATCGCCGCGGATTCTATCCGGGCCGGAATGCGCACCGGCATCCCCCAGGCCTGGCAGACGTTTACCAAACGATCGAGTTCCTCGGCGTGCAGTTTTCCGAGCCTTCTTGAAAGCTCTCCCGCCACCACCATCCCCGTGGCGACGCAGTCGCCATGCTTCAGCCTGAAACCGGTCACCTTCTCCAGCGCATGCCCCACGGTATGGCCCAGATTGAGAGCGCGCCTGGCCCCGCTTTCCTTTTCATCGGCCTGCACGATCCTGGATTTTAGAAGACAACTGGCCGAAATTACCCTGCTCAAGGCGTTGGGCTCCCGCCCCTTGATGGCCTCGAAGCTGCTTTCGACGAATTTCCACAGCACTTCATCTCCAATCATGGCCGACTTGATCACTTCCGCCATCCCCTGCCTCAATTCTTCGTCCGGCAAAGTAGCGAGAAACCCCGGGTCGATATAGACCTGCCGAGGCTGGTGAAAAGTCCCGAGCAGATTTTTCCCCTCGGGCAGATCCACCCCCGTCTTTCCTCCGACGCTGCTGTCCACCTGCGCCAGAAGCGTTGTCGGAATCTGAAAACAGGGAATTCCCCGCATGTAGATCGAAGCCAAAAATCCGGCCACATCCCCGGTAACTCCACCCCCGACCGCGATGATCGCACTGTCGCGACCAGCCCCCGCGCTCACCATGCGCCGGGCAAGAAGCTCCACCGAAGCAAGGCGTTTTTCCGGCTCCGAAGCCGTAAAAGCAATCACCCGGTTCCCGCCGTCCATCGGCCAACCCAGCCCCGCCGCCTTTTCACCCCATAGCCCCCATACCGCCTCATCCCATATCCAGTAGGCCGAACGGCCGCCAAGAGCCTTCGGGAGCACTTCGGCAATGCGCTCCATCATGTCCGGGGCAATCATTATCTCCGATACCCGGGCAGAGGTTTCACCTAGCGTTATGGCTATCTTCATGTTCGACTCTCCTCCACTTCAGCCTCTATATAATCGGACTCGTTATTGCGAAGAGTCAAGGTGAAACTTCTGATTCGGATGGCCACCGGATCCCTCAGGGGCGCACGGCCCTGAACACTGAACGGAGTCCCTGGCACCAGTCCCATGTCCCTTATGCGGCGCCCCAGTTCACCGGATGCCGTAACACGGTGGATGGTTCCCCTCTGCCCTTTTGCCATCTTGCGTAAAGGTAGGATCAACATGCAAACCTCAAATCACAATTAGGGTAGCCTAACATTTTCTCCAAAAAATAACGGCGCTCAAAAACGCCGCCTTTCCACACTCAAGAAGGAGTGACCAGGATCTTGTCGCAAACCTCTTTCCCAAGACTTAAAATCCCCCCGTTCACCCGCACGCATCCGCTGCACAACAACTGCATCTCGACTCCGGGATAGATCCCCAAGGCGGCCATACGGGCGCACAATCCCCTCTCCCCGTGCACACACGCCACCCGAACCCTTTTGCCGGCCTTGGCACTGCACAGGGGCACGCATTCGCAGTCGGAGGCTCTCCAACATCGAGCGGAATGATTGTGGCTTAGCATCATGGGACACCTCTATCCTGAAAATCCAAACACATTATTAGGTATAGCAAACTTTTGATTGTGTCAACGTCTTTTTTTCAAGATCCGAAAATTAGCCGCTCTTCGCAGAAGCCACACCGGCCTTGGAGACCTTGTGGGCGAGATGACAAGGAACCCTCCGGGAGCCCGTTTCCACACTCCCTCAACGAGGCGGACGTGCAATCCATAAGACTTTGCCTCAGGATTTTCGAGCGCATGCCCCCCTTTCGTGGCGCCTCCTTTACCACCCGCCTCAACGGCCGGCCGCCGCGATGAGCCAAATCCCTCAGTGAAGCCGGGGCTTTTTCCGCCATTGTCAATGTGTGGGAATCGGAACGGGAGCGGGAGGAGCGGTGAACCAAGGGGACCTCTTCCGGTACGTTTAAAGAACCCGACGAAGGCCGTCCCGTTCTCATCTTAACGCGCAATTCGCCCCGACCGCGGACCGAACTCCTCGTCCTCGTCCGGGGGAATGTCAAATGCGATCTGGCGGAGCCTGCATCCTCATAGACCTTTTTGCCTCTTCCAGTCGCGAAGGGGTTCCAATATCCCGGACCTTCCCACTGGCGAGAAATCCGAAAAAGTCCTTCCCGACGAGCTTCGCAAACAGATCATATTCCAGGGAACAAACACTTCCCGACTCGATCAATGTGAGGACCGTTCTTTCGAAAAGATATACCCCGCCATTGATCCATGCCTTCCCTCCGGGTCTTTTTTCACTGAAATCGATGATTCTGCCCGCTTCGTCAATGACGACGGTGCCGTAATCTTCCGGGTCATCGGAGGCGGAAAGCGCCATGCTCAAAAGCGATTGCTTCCGTGTGTGAAACTCGATGAATCTCTGAAAATCAACGGGGCAAAAAGAATCCCCGTTGACAACAAGAAATGTGTCGCTTCCAATGATATCGGCCGCCTGTTTCACCGCCCCCCCCGTCCCGAGAGGTGTTGCCTCGGTGGAAAAAACTATTTCCGGGCCGCCCGGCTTCCTGTCGTTATAATATTTCGTTATGAAATCGGCCATGTAGCCGACGCACAAGATGAACCGCCTGAATCCGAAGCCGCTCAAATGTTCGATGAGCATATCGAGAAAAGGACGTCCGCCTATTTGCGCCATGGTTTTGGGACGGTCGCTCACGACCTCTTTGAGCCGGCTTCCAAGTCCTCCGGTCAATATCAACACGTCCATGTCGCCTGTTTCCAATGCCTATTCCTGCGTCGCATAAAAGACTATCTGGCTTCCCAGATTTTCGAAATGGAACGGAACGTTCAAAAAACCGTTCAATTGTTCTTTTACCCGCAGTTGATGTTCGGGAGGAACGAATAGCAAAAGGAACCCGCCGCCGCCGGCGCCGAGCAATTTTCCCCCGAGCGCGCCGGCGTCCCTCGCCGCCCGGTAAATGGAATCTATGTTATCGGTGGATATCAGATTCGTGATGCTTCTTTTGATCTTCCAGGATTCGTGGAGCATTTTACCGAATTCATTCATATTGAATGAAGCGCCCTGAAGGATTGACACGGCTTCACAAACCATTTCCTTCAAAAGGTTGAGTTCGGATTTTTTATCGCCTATTTTTTTTATCTGCTCCGCGGCAATATCGGAGGCGTTTCGTGCAAAGCCCGTGAATACGAGCATGAGATGACTGTGGAACAGCTTGAGTCTTTCCGCGTTAAGAGGCAGGGGCGAAACGTAGAAATCCCGCTCTTGTCCGAATTCTATCTTGTTTAGCCCTCCGAAGGCGGACGCCACTTGATCCTGGGAACCCACGTTCTCCCTGATCATCTCCTGTTCGACGTGGAGCGCTTCGCGTGCTATCTGACGTTTTGTCGCAATATGGCCCAGCAGCCCATGCAGGGCGGTCAAAAGACCCACAGTGAATGCCGAACTGGAGCCCATTCCGGACTGTGCGGGAATGTCGCCCGCGTGAACCACCTCAACACCTCGGTCTATCTTTAAAAACTTGAAACATTCCCTGATGGACGGATGCTTTATTTCATCAATGGTGTTCGTTTCCTCCCGCAGGTAATAGCGTAACAGGAACTTGTAAGGGAAATAGGGCGGAAGATAGCGGCAGGTGATGTGGCAATATTTGTTTATGGTGGAACTGAGCACCATCCCGCCATGCTCGCGGTACCAGTCGGGGTAATCCGTGCCGCCTCCGAAAAAGGAAATCCGGTATGGTGTTCTCGTTATGACCATAAGAGACTCCTGTTTTCAACCTTCATGGACCCACGGGATTACTCTCGGCCGAGGTCTTGCTCAAAATGGCCGCCACAATCGATTCTTCGTCCAAGCCGTTGAGCTTGTGAAGGTGCTCCCTGCTTCCCACGTCGAACACATACCTGTCCTTGAAGCCAAATCTCGTGAACCTCGGGTGATGGTTGTTGTCGAGTAACAGATCGGCGACAATGGTATCCAGGCTCCCCTTCCTTAAAAAGGATTCCTCCATGGTCACAAGGCGGGGGTATTTGCGCAGTGTTTCGTAGAGCTTCCTCTCATTTACGGGTTTCAGCATGAAAACGTCGACCACCCCGGCCGTCATGGCGCGCTTTGACAGCGCTTCGGCCACTCGCAACGCCTTGTGGGTCATGTATCCGGTCGCCACTATGCCTATCTCGGAACCTTCCCTCAGTTCGACAAAACCCTCTTCCATGGATAACCGGTCGGCGTCATGGTAAATCCTCGGCTGAGCCTTCCCGTCAAGGCGAATGTATTTGGGCTTTTTCACCCCCAGGCAGTAATCGACGAATCTTTCGGCCGTGACATGATCGGCGGGGGAAAAGACGACGAAATTCGGCAGCAGGTTCATTATGCAGGCATCTTCCAGGCAGTGGTGGGTCGGCCCCGTCACATCATAGCTCAGTCCGGAGCCGACCCCGATGAGGTTGACATTTACATCACGCACCTGCGACATGATGGCAAGGTTGGTCCTCAGTTGTTCGTAAGCCCTCATGGTCAAAAAAGGGGCTATCGCGTAGGCAAAAACGATGGAGCCCTCGAGGGCCAGGCCTGTGGAGATGTTGATCAGGTTTTGTTCGGCAATGCCCACATTTATAAACCGGCCACCGAATTTTTCCCGTAATTTGTCGAGTGCCGGGGCCCCGAAATCAGCGGAGATAAAGAAGATGTTGTCGTCATCGAGCATTTTCTCATATATCCGTTCGATGAGCGCATCTCTTATGACTATTGCATCCATGTTATCAATCTTTCTGCGAGAGCAGCAAGTCGTCGATCTCCTCGGGCCGTAGCGCCTTGATATGACACAAGGAATCCCTTTCGAGCCTTGGCACCCCTTTCCCTTTCACCGTATTGGCGATAAGAACCCGCGGGCCATCGCTTTCCTCATGCTTCATCGCCATGAGGCGGGGATGGAGCTGTTCAAAATCATGACCGTCCACTACGGTTGGTTTCCAGTTAAACGCCATGAATTTGACGTCCAGTGGTTCCATGTTCAGGATCTTGGTGCAATAGTCGAGCATGCAAATTTTGTTGTTGTCGATGATGAGCACCAGGTTGCCGAGGTGGTGGTGAGCAGCGAACATGATCGCTTCCCAGACCGATCCCTCATAGAGTTCTCCATCACCTGAAAGAACGAAGACCTTCTCTTTGCGGCCCCTTTTTTTCAAAGCGAGCGCGATTCCGCATGCAACCCCCAGACCGTGGCCGAGCGATCCGTTCACCGTTTCATAGCCTGGCACGGAACAATCGGGGATGTCACCCAGAATCGCTCCGGCTTTCCCCACCCTGCCCAGTTCCTCCGGGGGAAAAAATCCAAGATCGGCCAGGATGGGATAGAAGGAAACAGTACCGTGGGCTTTGCTTATGATCAAACGGTCCCTATTTTCACAATACCTGTCCGACGGATCGTATGAGAGAACCTTTCCATAGTATAGCGATGTCAGG
Source organism: Deltaproteobacteria bacterium (assembly GCA_021777755.1). Lineage (GTDB taxonomy): Bacteria > Desulfobacterota > Syntrophobacteria > Syntrophobacterales > Syntrophobacteraceae > SbD1. The sequence goes on along the minus strand of JAJYDE010000016.1, from coordinate 69,142 downwards.
ATCTCGATGCAGGAAAGTGCGGAGGCAATGCGTATGCCGGGTGCGATCCGGTGTATCTCCAGGGTCTTTCGTTTCACCCATGCGGCTTTTTGCTTTAAAAACTCGGTTGATCCCATGGCGGCACCTCTCGTGGCACTTCTAACTGCAACGATTGTGCCTGTACCATTCCATCGTCTTTCCGATTCCCTCGCGTATTCCGGTGCGGGCCTTGAACCCGAGGACCTTTTCGGCTTTGGCCGTATCGATGAGCCGTACCGGAATCATGGAGGGCATCGCGGAATCGAACTGGATGACCGCGTCGCCGTATCCATCCTCTTCGAGGCAGATGGCGAGGATTTGTTTGATGCTGTATCCCGCACCGCCGGCAATATTTACAGGACCGAAGGTCGCCCCCTTCTCGGCCGCCAAAAGAAGGGCATCGATGAAGTCGTCGATATAGATGAGGTCTCTAATGTCATCGCCTGTCCCCCACACCTTGATGGGGCTCTGCCTGTCGACAACCTTCCGGATGGTTGCGGCCATCACGTGGGAGGTGGCGAAGTCGAAGTCGTCGTGGGGGCCGTAGATGTTTGAAGGCCTCACCACGACGGTTGCCATCGGTTTTTTCAGCTTTTCGCCGTAGAGTCTGCACAGGACCTCGGTAAATCTTTTCATCCACCCCACGCCGTAATAGATGTCGGGCGGGTCGCCCTCAAACATCTCATCTTCTCTTACGGGCCTGTCGCCGACGGGAGGATAGGCGGCGTTACTGCTCAGGAAGATGAATTTTTTCACCCCGGCAAAATAGGAGGCCTCAAGAATCCGGGAGTTCATGATCACGTTGGGCGTAACGTGCACGAGGGGGGTCGATGCTATGACCGCGGCCCCCGAGGTGTTCGCCGCGCACATGAAAACGCAATCCATGTCGCTTGCCACCTTTTGGCAGTCATCGGCCAACAGCAGGTCCGCCTTGACATAATCGATGCGGCTGTCCTTTATGACGGCATCTTTTCTGTGCAGGGTGGCCCGTACGTTTGCGCCAAGAGATAAGAGCCGGGCAATCAGGTTGACACCCACAAAACCGGCACCGCCGGCAACGAGTACGTTTTTTCCCTTAAACATAGTGTCCAACTTCGTCTCTCCGGGAAAGTATCGGATTATTTACCGGCCACCAGATATCGAGTTCGGGGTCATTCCACAAGTAGGTGAACTGCCCCTCCGGATTGTAATTGGTATTCTGCTTATAGTGAAAAATCGTCATCTCGCTCATGACCAGGTGCCCGTTGCCATAACCGGGCGGCACCAGCACCTGTTGCCTGTTTTTGTCCGAGAGCACGAAGGACTCCCATTTGCCGAAGTTTCCCGAATTGGTCCTGCAATCGACCACCACGAGGTAGAACTTGCCGTAAAGACATGAGATGAGCTTCCAGGTTGAAGCGTCCCCGTGAATGCCTCGAAGCACGTGCCGGGTGGAAATCGAAATGTCGTCCTGTACAAATTTGATTGTAATGCCGTTTTCATGGTAGAGTTGCTCATTATAAGTCTCGACGTATTCTCCACGGTGGTCTTCGAACACATCGGGCTTGATCAGAAGCACGCCCTCAAGCTTCGTCTCGGTAAATTCCACGGTTACTCCTTGAAATAATTTTTCTTCTTAAGATATTCGTCCTGGTTCGCTACGAACCATTCCCAGGTAAGCTTCAACCCATCTCGAAGAGTTGTTTGCGGATGGTAATCGATGCTCTTTTCGGCCGAAGAGATGTCCATTACGCGCCGGGGGAAGCCCGAAGGCCTGGTCGCATCGAATGCGTAGTCGAAATCGATAAAACTGTTGAGGGTTTCCACCAGTTCCCTGATGGTAACCCCCTTTCCGCTTGCCAAATTGACGAAAGAGGACCCCGTACCGTGATAGAGCGCCAGAATCACCCCCTCGGCAATGTCGCGGCTGTAGGCGAAATCCCTTACCGCCGTGCCGTCACCCCAGATTACGACGGGGGATTCTTTCCGGTAGATGCGATACATCAGGGTCGGGATGACCATGGCGTTTTCCGGGTCGAAATTGTCTCCGGGTCCGTACACATTACAGGGACGAACCACCGAGTAATTTTCCATGCCGTATTGTATCCGGTAGGCCTTGATCTGCAGTTCGGCCATCCTCTTCGCCCATCCCGGAAACATGTCCATCGGCGGCCCGTCGAGGTTTTGCGTCTCGGTGAAAACCTCGGCGCTCGCGTATGCCCCTATGGAACTCGTGTACACAAGCTTCCGCACATTATTTATGCGGGATGCCTCCAATACATTGGTGTTGAACATCAGGAGGGGAACAAAAAAACTTGCCGGTTTGGCCTTGGTTACTTCGACCGAGCCCTTTATCCCGGCCAGGTGAAAGACAAAATCGATATCCCGCGTGATCTCCTTGCAAAACTCGAAACTGGTGAGATCTCCATGGATGTGCTCGGCCCTGCTGTCGATGTTGAGCTTATCGAGTGATACCACCCTTACCTTGGCCCCCGCATCGCAGAGAATCTTCACCACCTGCCTTCCGATAAGGCCGGTGCCCCCGGTTACAACGACGTCACTATTTGAAAAGCTTCCCGACACCTCATCTTTTATCATTGACAATGCTCCGCCTCGATGGATCACTCCACCACGAAATATGAAACCCTGGAAGCATGGCGATAGCGCTTGAGCCTTACGTTGTTGAGTCCGAAGGTCTCCATGACCGCCACGGTTTCTCCCGGGGAATCGATATCGTTCAATTCATCGAAACCCACCACGCTCCCTTTGACCAGCCGGGGCCTGATGGCCTCAAGGCATTTTCGTGTCGGTTCATAAAGATCGAAGTCGAAGTAGGCCAGGGAAACGATGGTCTCGGGGTGGTCGTTCAAATAGTGTTCGATTTGCTTTGTGGCATCTCCGGCCCGTAATTCGAATTTTTTGATGTGGTCCAAGGGATTGTCTTTTTCAAGAAGTTCGAGTGTTTTGGACAGATAGCGCTCATAGTGCTCGGTTACCGCCAGGTTGCCCGGCCGCATCATGTCCGAGCCGCCGTCTTTGGCCGAAACGGCTGGAAACCCCTCGAAGGTGTCGAATCCAATGATTTTCCTGTGACGGTTGAAGGGTTCGTAAATGCCTCTAAGCGCCGAGAAGACGGCCAGGTTCTGTCCCCACCTGGTCCCGAACTCCATCACGACCCCCTGAACATCGATTATCTGCCGATAGACATGGTCTAAAAATAAAAGTCGGGACATGTTCTTGGAATTTAGAAACAACCCCAGGTTGGAAAGAACCTGTTCCCCGGGTATGGGACACTCCTTGAAGTGATCGAAGAACTCTTTTCTGACGGCTTCTTCACCTGCGCTGCCATAGTTTTTGATCCCGTAATCCTTGTGCTCCATCGTCTTCTCCCGGTGGACAGGTCCCTGAGTTATTTACCCGGCCGGATAAGCGCGGGGATTGAGGCCTTGCCGTTATGGGCGATGACCCATGCCCAGTAGCGGACCCGCCCCTCGATTAAATCGTAGTGGTATCTGCCCGAAGGATCGGTTGTTGGTATCAACCGGACCGGTTTGAGGAAATCTCCCTCGGTAAGGCTCTGCGCCAGTTCCACGGGGCTGGGGACAAATTTCAGCGCATTTTCCACCGCATCGGAAACGGTTTGATAGACTCGCCGGTTGCCTTCTCCTTCCCTGCTGACCCTGATCCTGTCAACGGGGATCGCTACAGGCTCACACGCAAACAGAAGAGCGATCCTGCTAAAATCCTCATCGCTCAGCTCAAAATCCGCCGCCTCCGCATTTTCTCTTATATGCCGCCGCGTGGTCGCCTTGGGGATCGCTATCACGCTCGGGTGGGAAACAAGCCAGTTGAGGGTTATCTGGGCCTTTGTTTTGCCGTATTTTGCGGCAATAGATTCCAGTTCGCCCGCCTCATCGCCCGCCCCACCGGCGCGGCCCTGGTCCAAAGGGCTGTAGGCAATGGTCGTAAGGCCCTCCTTTTCGCAGAAAGGCAGGATGTCCTTTTCTATGGAGCGGTCGAAGAGGTTGTATTCGACCTGAACGGCGGCCATACTGGTTGAAGACAGTGCCCCGACCGCTTTGCGTATCTCCCGCAAAGAAAAATTGGATACTCCGATGTTTATGACCTTACCCTCGGCGACGAGTCGCTCCAAAGCGTTCATAGTCTCGCAAATCGGAATGGCCGGATTGGGCCAGTGGATTTGGTACAAATCGATGTGATCGGTTTGCAGTCTTTTGAGGCTCTTCTCGGCGGCACGGACAAGGCTTTGTTCGGACAGATTTTCGGGAGAAACCTTTGTTGCAATGAAGACCTTGTCTCTTACACCCCGCAACGCCCGGCCGACCAGTTCCTCGCAATGACCGCCCCCGTAGCCTTCCGCAGTGTCGATAAATGTCATGCCCAGATCGATGCCCGACCTCAGAGCGTCTATGAACCGCCGGTCGTTTTCGGCCTCGGCTGACAGATACCCGCCCATTCCCATGGTTCCCTGACCGACAACGGGGACTTCGGTCGTACCGCCGCCCAGTTTTTTACAGCGAACCGTCATGGCCGATCTCCTCGTCCTTTCCCCCCAGGATAAACGCGGGAATCGGCAACTCGTTTCCGAACGCCATGATCCACGCCCAGTATTTCTTCACATGGTCCCATATGTCATAGGTATCGATGTCGTAGAGGAATCTGCCGGAGGTATCTTTGGTCGGCTGCAGCCTGATTGGTCTAACGAAATCGCCCCGCTCGAATAACTTCGCCAGATTGGCGGGGCTCGGGATCAGGTCGAGCTTGTTTTCCAAGGCCTCGGCAACTGTTGCGTAGACGGGTCTATCGCTTATCCCGCAAAGGCGGATCCTGTCAGTTGGCACCTGCGCCAATTCCGTCCGGCAAAGATTGTCTATACTGGCAAAATCTTGCGCCTCGAGATTAAAATCCGTACTGGCCGCTATTTCTTTCATATGATCGATGCTGCCGGTCTTTATCACTGCAATGACGGGTTCATGGTCGATCAACCACCTCAACACGACCTGAGCGATGGATTTTTCGTACTTGCGGGCAAGCCCGGCCAGTACGACACCCTGTTTCAAGTCCGAAAAAAGCCTGCCCTGGTTCAAAGGACTATAGGCAAGCAGTGTCACATTATTGATAATGGCGTAGGGCAGAAAGTCAGTTTCGACCGAGCGGTCGAGAAGGTTGTATTCTCTTTGATTTGAAACTATTTTTCCATTCAGATGCGATTCGGCCGCCTTGAAACCATTCAAAGAAAAGTTGCTAAGACCCGCAAACCGTATTTTGCCGGACTGGATCAATTTGTCGAGCGCCCTCATTATGTTATCTATGGGGATGGAGGGGTTGGGCCAATGAACTTGATACAGGTCGAGATAATCGGTTTTGAGCCTTCTCAGGCTGTTTTCGAGGGAGGTAAAAACCGAGTCTCCGCCGAAGTCGTCGGGATTGAACTTCGATGCCAAAAATATCTTGTCTCTGACCCCGGCAATCACACCCCCTGTTATTTCCTCGGAAAACCCTCCACCGTAGAGCTCCGCGGTATCGATAAACGTAAGGCCAGCCTCTATTCCACACTTCATAACGGAGATTCTCGCCTTGAGCCTGTCGGGATCGAAATTCTGGCGACTGCCCAAACCCGTGGTCCCCTGAGCTATCGAGGGGACCTTTATCCCCGTATTTGCCAAATATTTATAGATCATAGGCTCTATCTTATGCTTACGGTCCAGTTTTCAAGTCCGTCGGTATTGAAGTTCGATCTTTCCGCGGATTTTTCCCGTTCGCCCGTTTCCTCCAGGAGCAGGTTCTTCAACTGATTTCTGATCCCGTTTAGCTGATGAGACAGTTTCAGCAATTCCATATACCTGCCGGCATCCTTCTGCATCAGGTCCTTGTTGTGCCAGATGTGGAGATTCAACTGAGCCAGGGCGATAATGATTCGAATGAGTCGCGACGACAATCGGAGGTCCTTTTCGGCTATGATCAAATCGATGTCGTGGGAGATTTTCTCCATCTCCAGGGAAAAACTTTCCCTGTGCTCCGGAACCAGCACCTCCTTGATTTGATCCACGGTCAGCCTGTCTGCAAGCTCTGCCAATGGCAGAGTGAATTGGCGGCCACTAGTTGTCACGAAGCGTCTCCCTTCCCCTGCTCGGACTTTGCCGGTTTTCGAGGTGCCATTCGATCGTTTTCCGAATCCCCTCCGCCAGGTCGGTTATCACGTGGTACCCCAGATACTCCTCGGCTCTTTTGGTCGAAAGAAGCCTTTTCGGGTCGCCCGCGGGCTTCGTGGCATCCCATTCGATGACGGGGGGATCGGGAATGTATTGTGCGATCATTTCCGCCAGCCGGCGGATCGTAACCCCCTGGCCGCCGCCGATATTTATCGGAAAGCACGCTGGGGCTGTGAGTAAGGCCACAAGCATCCAATGCGCCACGTCTTCGGAATAGATAAAATCTCTTATCGCCGAACCGTCCCCCCAGACCTTCAGCGGGTTCTCACCGCCGCACATGCGCGCTATGAGCGCGGGAATGACCTGCGCTGTTGCAGGATTGAAATCATCGTAAGGCCCGTACACATTCGAAGGCCGAACCAACCGTACCGCGTCCCATCCGTGCTCGAGCAAATAAGCCTCCGCCTGAATTTCGCCCATTCTTTTCGCCAACCCCGGGATCCGGTCGTTTTGCTTGGGCATTCCGTCCCATACGGTTTCTTCGCTCTTTGCGATTGCAGACTGCGGATAGGCGCAAATACTGCTTACAAACAGGTACCTTTCGACTTTGTTCCTGAAAGCCGCCTCCATCAGGTTTGTTTGAAACCAGAGCATTGGCACCAGGTAACTTGCAACCTTTGCTTCCCCGATTCCCGTCGAACCCTTTATGCCTACGAGATTAAATACGTAATCCTTGCCGCGCGTGGCCTCGATGCAGTTTTCGAGAATTGTCAGGTCGCTCCTGGTAAATGAAACCCGTTCGTCGAAAAGTCTTTTTGCATATTCCGGGGGATCGACAGATACCACTTCGACCTTGGCTTCCAAATCCACCAGTAACCTTACCACCTGAATTCCAATCGTTCCGGTACCTCCGGCTACCAGGATTTTTTTGCCGGCAAACGATGCTCCCAAGAAATCATCCATTATCATATTCAGCCTATACGATCTCGATGTAAGCATTGGTCCTGCTATACATATTTCTGGCTATTTTATACTTGGATCGAGCAAATGGTCTCATTTCACGATTTCCCGGGCTTCCAGACCGTATAAGCATACCCGTCATGATATAGCCCGCCGAATGTCTGTCGCGATTCCAGTACTGAAACCAGGCCTTGATTCGCCAGGTCGTGCAGATAGGCGAAGAATCCGCGCAAATAATTGCGTTTCTCAATGTATGCCGCGGCCAGAAACCCGAAAAGAGATTGCCGATCATGCGCCTCATAATTGACTTCAATGTTAATGACAACGGAAGGTTGTTTCTTGAGCAAAAACCTGGCGAATGGCATGAAATTCGTCCCGAGCTGTTCCATTGCTCCCACCGTCAGCACGGCGCTTCGACTATCGAGTTCGATACCATAATCGGGCGAAAACATGTCGAATCTCACGGCGGATAAGTCCAAGCCCAATTTACTTGACAATTTATCGACGATTTCACACGAAGCTTCGGACCAATCAAGGCCATACAGTTTTTTCTCGGGATAAAGCTTGGAAATTGCAATAAGATTTAAACCTGTGCCGCAACCGAATTCGAAAACCTTCGTGGCATCTTTAAAATATTTGGAGAAAAGATAATTTCGCAGCACTCTTACGAAATTGGTTTCAAAATTCGAGTCGGCAGGAAGTATGAAATTGCCTTTGTACCTCACCACTTCTTTTTTTCTAACAAATTTCGGAATCAATTCATTCACATCAAGCCCATGGGAAACAAAGCTTTCAAGATTCTCCGTCCAACCCCTTTCCCAGTCGTCTCGCCTGTGAGGTCCCGATACTTTGAGAGTTTCGGACATGAGTGTCTTTACAACCCTCAGGATCGTATTCTCTCTTTCGGCTCCGGACAATATCCTGTAGCGGAAGTCCGAATCCTCTATGACCTTCTTGCAGAGCCGCGGCAACTCGTCCACGCTTAGATCAAAAAGATCGGCAAACTCTTTTGGCCCCAGCTCCAGGTGACAGAGCGGGATTTCGTCGAGACGGCAGATATGGTCTCTCGGCACTCCTGAAGCTTGAAGATGATCCAGTATCCTGTTTGCAAAGCGAGTGAGCGGTATGAGAAAGTAGTGGCCGCCGCACAATGACTGAATGTTTTCGATATTGCGTTTTAGTACGGGTTTTCCGAAATATGTTCGATTCGCCTTGGCCTCGCTTGCGTCCATAAAATTTACTATACGCGCGCCATTAAGGAACAAGTCGGCCATGGCGGCGAATTCGGCTTCATTCATGCAAGGAGTTACGCTAACAGGCACACGACCGGAAGTAATAGTTCGAAAGGCTTCATAGTTTTTCGAAAAGTCGGCGGAGGAATCTTCAAACGCGCGCGGCGTCATATTCATCGCCTGGTGGCACTTCCTGCACGCTATTTTGAATGGACCCAGGATTCTCTGATGAAAATTATTATAGGTTACGGTCTCCATGCAATGCGGGCACCGAATTGTTATGGAGTAGTCATTGGGAGCGTTCTTCTTCGAAGCCACCAATTCTCCGAAATGATCATTTGTTATTATTGCCTTCTGTACATCTTTTTGCAACTCGAACCACTCCGCCTCATTCATCTTGGTCAAATTCGGGGGCGCCGATATGCAACTATCGAGAAATTCGAGCTGTTGGGAAGCCGTCCTCATATTTCCCGACGATATTGCGCTCTTCCAAAGCACGGAACCAGGATATGGCCGGATGTAGCCCATGGTAATGTGGTAGCTTTGGTGCTGTTTCCAAAAATCGAGGGTCTCACGGGCCGTTTCGCGAGTCTCGCAAGGATCTCCAAAAATGAAGTAGCCCTGAATTCCTATCCCCGCTTTTCTGGTAAGTTCCATCGCCCTTTGAATCTGCGCTTTTGTGATGTGTTTGTTCATGCTTTTGAGCACATCGTCATTGGCGCTTTCAAAACCGTAGCTGATAATAAAACAGCCCGCAGCCTTCATTGTTTCGAGCATTTCCTCGTCGACTTTGTCCACGCGCAGTTGACACATCCAGTTCAGCTTGCGGGGCATGGCGCTCAAGCGCTCGCAAATTTCGAAGAGCCGATTCCTGTCCGCGGATATAAGCTCGTCAAAGATGGCCAGGTTGTTCACGTTGTACTTTTCGCAGACATATTCCACTTCACCGATGAAATTGTCGACCGAGCGGCTCCTGTACTTTTGGCCCAGGGGGTGATAGCAGAAAGTGCAATTATAGGGGCATCCTCGGCTCGAAATTATCGGGTAGAAACGAGGTTTGTCGTTAATGTAGAGATAAAGGCTGTCGTTTGGCCTTTGCATGTCGAGGTATGTTTCAAACTCGAAGCCTTCCAGGTCGGGCCATGGCAAAGCGTCGAGATCCATTATCGGAGCGCGGGGCGGGGTTGTTACGAAATTTCCGGAACCGTTCCGATAGCCTATTCCCCTAACGTCTCCCAAGTGCCTCCCGCCATTGTCGAGTTCGTTCACCAATTCCACAATTGTTGATTCGCCTTCGCCAAGCACAATGCAATCGGGGCCGAGGTGATCGTACATAAGCTCGGGAGTGGATGTAACGACCCCGCCGCCCACAATCACCACCACATCATCGCGGACGCTCCTGACATCGTTCACAATGCTTTTAAGTTGTCTGTAGTGCGCGGACAGGCCGCCCAATAGAACATATTTAATGTCCCCGTCGGCTAGCGCCGATTTTATCAGATCGAATTGAGTGCCGTCGTGATGGTTCAAATTCAGCACCCGGATAAAATGGCCGGCTTTTTTCAAAGATGCGGAAACGTATGCCAATCCCAGAGGAAATTCGTAATACGATTTTTCCTTGTACGGGGTGTACCTCAAGACTATTATCAGGATCTTATGCATTTTATATCCGCGCTTTTATGTTACAGGCAATCTTGAAGTATTAATCCAACCATGGTCTGTACATCCAAACCATAGTACCGATGCATCCACTCCCGGTCGCCATATTGAGAGCATGGAATGTCTGGGATGGCAATCCTTTTGACCGGTTTTGCGATTCCGTGATCGGCGACTATTTCGCAAATCGCGCTTCCAATACCGCCCGCGAGGATGTGTTCCTCGATTGTCACCAGTTTCTTATACTCGTTTAAATAAGACAGGAGCAGTTCCGTGTTGATCGGTTTTATCCTGTATAAATCTATAATACCCGCGTCGATATTGTGCTTTGCGAGTTCGTCGGCCAGTTCGAAAACTTTATGAACCATCACCCCGGTGCTGATGAGCATCACATCTCGCCCTTTTTTCAGTACGCGGAGTCCCTCTGAGAAGTCCTCTTCTTCCCGGTGCAGGGCCGGCAGTTTTCCTTTATCCAGGCGCACATAAACGGGGTTGGCGCTCTTGTGGGCCATGAGCGCGGCGGCTGATGCCGATAACGGATCCGACGGATTGAGTATGGAAAGATTTGGCAGCGCCCGCATCAGGGCAATATCCTCGACTGCGTGATGAGTGCCCCCGTCGCTGCCATAGCAGATTCCCGGACCGGAGCCCACGATGACAACGGGGAGTCGCATGCCGCAAAGATCGATCCTGATTTGTTCATAACACCGCTGCGTTATGAATGAGGTTATGGCATAGATGAACACTTTTTTGCCGCTGAGGCTCAAGCCGGCTGCAATGCTTACAAGCGACTGCTCGCAAATGCCAACGTTTATGAATTGTCGCGGAAGGTCGCGCTTGAATCTATCGAGGCTGAGCGCGCCCATGTCGGCGGTAAGGAAGAGAGTGTCCCTGTCTTGGGCCGCAAGGTCGTATAACCGGTCAAAAAAAGCGTCCCGGATATCGGTACGGGGATTGTGGATCTCAGAGGCCATCTATCGGCATCCTCTCGCGAGTTCTTCCAGCGCGGCCGACAACTGCTCCCCTTCGGGGACCATGTGGTGGCATTCAACCGTTTTTTCCATGCAGGTGGCGCCTTTGCCTTTAATGGTGTGAGCCACTATGGCCAGCGGCTTATTCGACTCTCTGTGCCCTAGCGTGCTGAAGACTTCAAGCAACTCTTCAAGACAATGGCCGTTCACCTCCACCGTTTCCCAGTTGAAAGCCCGCCACTTCTCCGCGAAAGGCTCCATCTCGCAGCAACTTTCCGTGAAGTCCGTCGCGCACTGACGGTTTCGATCCACTATGGCGATCAGGTTGCCGAGCCGGTGGTGACTTGCAAACATTGCCGCCTCCCATACCGATCCCTCGTAACACTCGCCGTCTCCGAGCAATACAATCGAAAGATGATGTTTGCCATCGAGTTTTGCCCCGAGCGCGATCCCCGCCCCTATCGCCAGTCCGTGGCCCAGTGAGCCGGTATCGGCTTCTATCCCCGGGATGTTCCTGTCCGGGTGACCGCCAAGCATGCTCCGGTTTGCTCCATAGGTTTCCAGCTCGGAGGCCGGGAAAAACCCCAGGTCTGCCAGGATGACGTATTGAGCTATGCCCGAATGTCCCTTGCTCAAAATGAACCGGTCCCTGTCCTGCCGGTCCGGCCTCAGGGCGTCACAGCGAAGCCCCCCCCCGTAGTAGAGCGCAACGAGAATATCGGTGCATGAAAAGGCCCCGCCGATATGGCCTTTATTGGCCGAGACAACCATTTCCAACACCTGTCGTCGGACGGCGGCGGCTTTTCGTTCCAGTTCCTTGATCAGCATGCTCGAATTCCTCCGACCGCGGCGGTTATCCCGTCTAAAACATTCATTGCGTAACGCTCAGTACGTTTCCCGGACGGCGTGACAGATCGTTTCTCCAATAGTCGAGAATGTCCCTCAGAGTCTTTTCGAAAGGTATTTCGGGTTTCCAGCCCGTTTCATCGCGGAATTTGTCGATGCAGGGGATTTGCAATGTCACATCTGAGGGTCTCAACAGTTTGGGCTCGACTTTGATTTCACATTTGAGCCTGGCGAATGAGAGCAGCAGATCGAGTGCTTCACCGATGGTAAATGTCCTGTCGCCGCCGATGTTATACACCTCTCCGGCCTTGCATTTGTTCACAAGCAGCCAATAGGCGCGCACAGCATCCCGCACGTCGCAAAAGGTCCTCACCGACCGCAGGTTTCCGACATGAATGACGGGTGGAGCGAGCCCCAATTCGGCGGCCGCCACCTGCTTGGCGAAAGCCGACATGGCAAAAACGTCTCCTCGCCTTGGCCCCGTGTGGGTGAACATCCTGGTGCGAATGGTTCTGAGGCCGTAGGAAACAAAGTACTGATAGGCCACCATGTCCTCCCCCACTTTGCTCACGGCATAAGGGGATGCCGGCTTGAAGGGGCATGATTCCCTGATGGGAACGTCGGCCTGAGTGACTTGCCCGTACACCTCGGAGGATGAGCAAACATGGATAACAGGGTCGATCTCCAAAATTCTCACCGCTTCGAGAAGATTGCCCGTCCCTATCACGTTATTCCACAGGGTATGGATGGGTGAATTAAAGCTGGTCAGCACATAACTTTGCGCGGCAAGGTGGAAGATAATGTCGGGCTTTATGGCCTTGAGATGGCGGATAAGACTGCCCAGATCGCACAGATCGCCTTCGACCAGACCTACTCTATTTCCGATATGTTCGATGTTTTCCCTTGGGCTTCGCCATCGGCACAAACCATATATTTCGTGGCCCTCTTCCAGATTCAGGAGAAATTCCGCCAGGTGGCTGCCGACAAATCCCGTGATGCCGGTGATAAAAATCTTCATAAGAATTGTTTCCCTCGTCCAACGCAGTTTGATTATTGACTGATTGCCGTGGCCGAAAGCTGTGGGCTAAAAAAGCAACATTTATGCCACCCCTTCGACCGTCGTCAGATAAGGGTTGGCTCCATGCACCCCACTTCGCTCCCCGGCCCCGCGGCGGTTCTTCATCTGTGTGGACGCCAAAGTCTTGCGCCAGAGCGTGTCACCGTCTTGACCATGCCATAAACCTTCGCGGGTCATCAGTTTGACGTTAAACCTGGACGCTCCGTCCGATTCTGTCGCTTCGGACCTTCCGCGCCGGCCCCGGGGCGCCTTTTTACCGCTACGCAAAATAGTCGCCTCGAAATCATATCACCGGAATGTAGCGCGTGTGGTTCATGGACCAGTTGGTGGCGGCTGTTCGCAATTCGCGAGCCCACTTCGAGGAGGTGACTACTATGAGATTGTGTTCGATTTTAGCGAGGTCGTGTTCTCGCACCACTGGCACGTCTTCCACGAGATCACCCTCCGGACGGAAGTTGTCGATAACGGCGACCACTGTATGGTCGGAAAAAACACCTGAAGCAAGCAATCGTGTGAAATCGTTGCCGGCCCCATAGCAAACAATTCTTCTGGGCGGCAGGTCGGCAAGATGAGAAGCTATATGCTTGCGGAGCATTTCGATGTTCCATGCCGGCAGCCTCCGCATCAGTTCATACATCTGTTGGCCATTCGGTATATATTCCAATGATTTCACAAGTTGCGCATGTGCTTTCGAGTCTTCATTCAATGAGCTGAGCACCTTTGCTATAAACAGGTGAAGCCCGGCAAACGCCTGTTGCTTCAACGCCCGTATTGATTCCGGGAGATCGGGTTCATCGAAAAAACGTTCGAAGAAAGCTTTTCGGCGTGCTACGAATGTTTCGTCATCCAAGAACCCTTTATAACTACAGGAGTTGCTATGCCATGCGTATTTGGCTAAAACTCCGGGGATATAGTCAATCGGATATTTCATCCCTATCCTTAGCCAAAGTTCAAACTCTCCGATGGACCAATCCCATTTTCGTTCGAACAGTCCGGCTTCTATCATTGCCTCTTTTCGAAAGAAGCTTGAAGCGAAGGGAGGATCACACTCTCGCCGAAGAAAGGCATCCAGGGAAAAGGGCCGAGCTGTCCATGTATCAGTAATTCTTCCTTCAAGATCGGTCACATACACATCACCATAAGTTGCTCCGATTCCGGGATGGGCCCCAAACCGCTCGACCGCCAGGGCCGCGGCATGGGGCAGTAGTTCTTCATCCGAGCAGGAAACCGCTATAATATCTCCCCGGCAGGCCTTCAAACCACGAAAGAAACCTTCTTCCGCACAGGAATCCGGTTCGCGATTGAGTCGGATACGCCCGGGATGGCTCTCCATGTATTCGAGCACGATATCGATGGTTCCATCCGTTGATCCCCCGTCCTGGAACACCAACTCCACCCGGGGGTAGCTCTGGGCCAGCACACCTTCAATACTCCGGCGAATCGATGGTTTTCCGTTCTTGCAATTTATCATTATCGAGACCAACGGGTTTTCAGCTAAAGCGGACAGCATGAACACTCTCCTTTTGGGCTGCCTGTTTTATGCGGCCACCTGTAAGTGAATTGCCGGCTTGACCCTCTAGTCCCATGATAGCCCGAATTAATTGCGGAATTGCATTCATGGAGGGACTGATTCTTTCTGCTTTGGCATCCAGGAGGGCTTCTCCTCACAACGCCCCGTCGTTGCCGGGGACTCCCCCCGGGAAACGGTCGGCGAACAGATCGCTCGCAGTCATTGCCAATAACGCCAGGTCTGGCAACAGGGCTATTTCCCCTTTTCGAATGGCTTCATTTATTTGACCGCGGCCGAGAAAAATGATCTCGCATTGTTCCATCTCGTCTTGACGCGCTTCGCCCGATTTCTCGATCCCCGTTGCCAGCAACATATGGGCACGACAGATTCCGCGCGTCCCGTCGACCATAAACCCGCCGAGATATTTCCATGTTTTCGCCGAGTATCCCGTCTCCTCCATCAGCTCGCGGCGCGCAGCCTCAAGAGGGGTCTCGCCCGGCTCGACCCCTCCCGCGGGAGAGGTTAAAATCACTCGACCTAGGCACTGTTTGAATTGTCGCTCGAAAAGAACGTTTCCTTCGAGATTTTGCGCTGACACAAGCACGTAATCCGGAGCTTCGATCCGGTAGAAATCATCGACGGTCCTGCCGCTCGGAAGCCTTATGGAGTCCCGGATGACGGAAAACCATGGGGAAAGATCCAAAATAGTCCGCGAGGAGAGGGTATCCCAGGTTTTTTGCTTCATTTCCTTAGCTCACCTCGGATAAATCGTCCAGGAGATATCGCCGACTCAGTGGTCTTCGCGATGCGCCACGACAAAGGCTTGCAAGTCCCGTGCCCGCACCTGGCCCCCCGCAGCCTTCAAGAGTTGAAAAATCCACCCTCCGGACCTCCCAGGGTTTTGCACGCATCGCTTCCTCTGCCCCTGGTCCAATGCATTTTATTGGCACAATCGCGCCCGCTTTTCACTCAACTTCACCTTTTCCGCCATTCCCGCTTCGGTTTGAAGAAAAGAGGTGGATAAATTTTTCAGAGTTTGGCATGAAGGTTTGTGAAAAACACATTACGCTACGAAAGGTCGCCATGGATATACAAAGTCTTGCCCGGCAGATTGAATTTTTGGTCGAAATCGACAAATTGAAGACCGTATTGCGCCAGTCGCTTCTGGTTGACGGCTCGAGGCGGGAAAACTCCGCCGAGCATTCATGGCATCTGGCGATCTTCGCCATGGTGCTTGCCGAACACGCCGCCGGCCCCATCGACATCCTTCGGGTCCTCAAGATGATCCTGGTCCACGATGTTGTGGAAATCGACGCCGGGGACACCTACTGCTATGACGAAGAGGGAAACAGGGACAAAGCGGAGCGGGAAAACAGGGCCGCGGAAAGGATTTTCAGTCTTCTGCCAGCCGAGCAGGCCGCTCAGTTTCGCGCCCTCTGGGGGGAATTCGAAGAGGCTAAAACCCCCGACGCCCTTTTTGCCGCCTCGCTCGACAGGCTTCAGCCCCTGCTCAACAATTTCCGGTCCAACGGGGTCGCCTGGCAAAAACACGGGATACGAAAAGAGCAGGTGTTTTCCCGAAACCGGTTTATGGCCGATGGCGCCCCCGCGCTGTGGGACTACGCCAGGCAAATGATCGAAGATGCGATCACAAAGGGCTGGATAGCCGGGTGAGGCCGGACGAGATATGAAAAATTTTTCCAACACGCTGGGCGCTCGCGGGCCTGATTCGCTCACCGGCCACACCGCCAAAAACACCGCGCGGACCGTCTCGTGGCTTTTGTATGATTTTGCGAGCGCATGGTTTTCCATGGTCGTCCTGACCGCCTATTTCATTTTATATTTCAAACAGGTCATCGTCGGATCAAAAGGCTATTCGGATTTTCTTTGGGGGCTGACCGACTCCTCGGCCATGGCCGTTTCCGTTCTTCTGGCGCCCGTACTAGGCGCGATCGCCGACGCCCAAGGCCGTAAAAAGAGCTTTATGGCCGCCTTTGCCTGCCTCTCGATAGCGAGCGTTTTCGCTCTCTACTTCACGGGGCCTGGCGATAAGCTGTGGGCCATGTTCCTGGTGGGAACGGGCTATGTGGGGTATGCGCTCTCGATGACCTTCTACAACGCCTTTCTTCCCGAAATAGCCCCCGCTGGTTGTGTCGAAAAGCTATCGGGCTTCGCATGGGCGTTGGGCTACATTGCCGGCTTCACGGCCCTGGTCAGCATGATTTTTCTCGTTCCAAACGTTGCCGGGGGCAAAGCCATCCTGCTGCTCACCGGAGCCGCCTACGCGATTTTCGCCCTCCCCTCCTTTTTCTTTATAAAAGATACCCCCAAAGAAGGTCGAAAAGGCGGAACGGCAATTCAAGAAGGCTTCGCAAGGCTTGGCGCAACCTTCAAAGAAATCCGCTCCCTGAGGCATATCTTCATTTTTCTTGTCGGCTACTTTTTCGTCGCCGACGCCATAACGACGGTCATCGTCTTTTTTTCCTCCTATACGGTCTATACCCTCCGGTTCACAGTGACGCAGAATGTGATTTTGCTCATGCTGATCCAGCTTTCCGCCGCGGCCGGGGCGGTTGCAAGCGGCCTGGTCGCCAAGCGCATCGGCGCCCTCAAGACGATCTTCATAACGATTGTGATCTGGATTCTGGCCCTCCTGGGCATCATTGTCTTCCAAACCATACACGCCTTCTACGCCCTTTCGGTCTGCGCGGGATCGGTGCTCGGCGGCACACAGGCAACGGCGCGGGCCTATATGGCTATCGAAGCGCCCGCGGAGAAAAAGGCGGAGTTTTTCGGCTTCATGACTTTCAGCACCAGGGCCGCGGCGATTTTTGGCCCCCTGCTCTACGGCACCATATCGGATTTGACGAACAACCCCCGGATATCGGTGCTCTCGCTTGAAGGGCTTTTCATCCTGGGGCTGTGCTTCATGTTCGCGCTGCTGCGAAGCGAGGCGCGCCGTGTGAGTGCGGCTCAATCGTAAGATGGGAAGTGAATCCAAACCGAAGATTTGTGAACGCGAGCGCTCGGGGAGCTATTTTTCCATCTTCCGGCTATTGACCGGCACCTCTCAGACCAATATAATTTTTTGATGAAATCCATATTCGGCCCGGTCCCGTCGAGACGTTTCGGAAGGTCCCTGGGGATAGACGTCATCCCGGCGAAGAGCTGTTCCCTGGATTGCATTTATTGCGAATCCGGCCCGACCACATCCTTGAGCCTCACGCCGCGCCCTTTTATCGACTGCGCCGAGGTTCTGGAAGAACTGCGGGCCTATGTCCGCGCAAATCCCCGGGGAGCCGAGGTCTTCACCTTTTCCAGCGCCGGCGAGCCGACCCTCTATGAACCAATGGGAGAACTGGTCGAGGCGATAAAGAAGGCCTATCCGGACATTCCCCTGATAGTTCTCACAAACGGTTCTCTTTTGTGGAAGCCGGAGGTGAGGCGCGCTCTTCT
Organism: Deltaproteobacteria bacterium; assembly: GCA_021777755.1. Lineage (GTDB taxonomy): Bacteria > Desulfobacterota > Syntrophobacteria > Syntrophobacterales > Syntrophobacteraceae > SbD1. The sequence goes on along the minus strand of JAJYDE010000016.1, from coordinate 51,263 downwards.
AAAAGCGGACCGCGTGGCGCCTTCCCTGGATGCGGTAACCGCGGAGGTTTTCCGGAAAATCAACAGGCCCCACCCTTCCCTCGAACCCGTGCAAATCATAGACGGGCTCCGGGCCTTTCGAAAAGATTACAAAGGGCGGCTTGCTATTGAAACGCTCCTTGTCGAAGGCGTAAACGACAGTCCCGATGAACTTTTCGCAATCGCCGAGGCCGTGAAGTCAATCAAGCCCGACAAGGTCGAGCTGAACACGGTGGTTCGCCCGCCCGCTTACGCTGGAACAAGGGGCCTTGGCAGAGGAGCAATGGTCCGGGCCGCCGCATTTTTCAGCCCGCTCGATGTTGAAATAATCGGCGTCTTCCAGGCACCCGCAATCGGCGGCAGCCCGGAAAACCTCGATCAAAGGATCTTGGACACCGTGGTCAGAAGGCCCTGCACGGCCGAAGAACTGGCCGCCTCTCTCGGGGTCCGACTCGAACTGGTGGAACAGGAAGCGGGAAAGCTCCAGGAAAAGCGAAGACTCACCAGGGTCTCATTTGGCGGAAAATCCTTTCTCCACCCCGGCTGATAGTCCCGGAAGGCTGACAAGCCGCGCTGCGCAAAAAACCATGCATTAATTTCGCAGGTCGCCTCCGGCGGCCAAAGGCGAGGCAAGTATTTTGGCCGGATGCGCGGGCAGGGTGTTTGCCACAAGAGTATTCGTAAAAAGACCGCGGGCGAGTTCCCTGACCTGTTGGGCACTTACGGCCCTGATACGGGCGGGATAGTCCCGGCTGTAGTTCAAACCCAGTCCCAGCACCTCGTTTAACGCCGCGTCCTCGGCCCGGCTCTCTATCGTTTCCCGGTCGAACTTGAATCCCGTGAGCAGCGCCTCCTTGGCTCTTTCCAGTTCGCTTTCCGAAACGAGTTGATCCTTGAGACGCTCCAGGTTTTGTTCGATAATCCTTTGCACCTCGGGCAGGTTGGCCATGGTGGTCTGAGTGAGTACGCCGAAAAATCCCGCCTTCAGGCCGTAAAACGGAAATGTGCTCACGGTGTAGACCAGGTCCTTGTCGCCGCCTCGAAGCGAATCGAACATCCTCCCGGATAAAGAACCGCCCCCCGAGAGTACCTCGGTTAGAACATCCAGTACGGGCCGCTCGGGGTCGTCAACAGCCAGCCCGTTGGTGCCAACAAGAAGAGCCGAACTGCTCTTTTCATCCTTTACCGAAACGATACGGTTGGCCAATATCGGATGAGTCTCATCAGGCAATCGCAGTTTCACCGGCTTACCGGTCCATTTTCCGAATTCCCGGTTCGCCATTCGGCCGGCTTCCCCCGGGTCCACATCGCCGTAGATGGCCAGGACCGAATGAGTTGGATTTACCATTTTATGATAGAACTCTACAACTTGACTTCGAGTGAAAGATTTGACCGAAAGCAGCGTCCCCAGCTTGTAGCTGGCATAGGGGGAGTTGTGAAAATAATTCTTCATGAAAAGCCGCATCACCTCGCTTCGCCAGTTTTCATCCCGCACCTTGATTGCAGTGAGCGTATCCTGTTTTTGTTTTTCAATCTGATCGGGCGGAAAACTAGCATTTCGGGCTATGTCGGCAAGGAGCCGCAAAGCGGTCGGAAAGTCATCCTTCAAGACTTTTATGCAGACATGGTAACTGTTGCAGTCCGAATCGGAGCTGATTTGTCCTCCCACGTCCTCGACAGCCTTCATTAGATCGAGTCTTTTTTCGGTCTTGGTCCCCGCGGTCAGCAACTCGGCCGTAAAGGCCGAAATTCCGGGGTTTTTACGGGTTTCAAGCGAAAGCCCCCCCGCCCCCCACAGTTGCAGGGCTACGACCGGCAAGTTTGCATCCCGCTTGATAAGCAACTTCAGTCCGTTTTTCATTCGGACCTCTTTCACCCGATGAGCTTCGGGCGGCCGGCATCGCGCCGGCGGCGCCCCGGCCGACACCGACGCGGGCTTTATCACCGCCACGTTCATCCGGTTCTCAACCAGATACCGCTTCGCCGCCGCCTGCACCTCGCGAGCGCTCACCGCGCGAATCCTCTCCACGTAATCCTCCTCAAAGTAGGGGTCGCCGTAGAGCAAACAGGAGGAAGCAAGCGAGGAAGCAATGGCCTCGGCAGATTCATTCTCGTAGATATGTTGCGCGATGGCCGTATTTTTGGCCTTGTCCAACTCCTGCGCGCTGATTGGACCGTCTCTTAGACACTCGATTTCATTTTCGATGTATTTGAGGGCCGAAGGCCACTGAGAAGCGGTCATGGAAGCGGAGATGATGAACTGCCCGCGCACAAAGGCTGGAGTCCAATTTGTGGCGCCTATGCTAAAAACCTTGTCCCGCTTTTGCTTCAGGCTGCAATAGAGGCGGCAGGTTTGCCCCTCGCCCATCACCCGGGCAAGAACATCAAGAGCGTAGAGGTCCTTGCCGTATGCGGTAACCGATGGGAAACCGATCATCGCCTCCACAAGCCTGGTCAGGGGAACGACTTTTTCCGCCCACCTCGGGCCCACCTGCGCGGGCTCGGGCGCAACGACCGCGGGAGCCGAGTTTGAAGGAACAAAATCTTTTGTCTTTTCGGCCACAAAGCCAAGGACTTCAGAGGGCGCGACATTGCCCGCCACGGCCACGATCATGTTTTGCGGCTGGTAGCGCCGGTGGTAGTAATCCAACAGCTCTTTTCGGTCCTGCTCGACGAAGACGTTCGCATACCCGATTACAGGATAGCGAACTGGATTTTCCCGATACGCCGTTTGCGAAAAAAGATTCCACAGGATGTTGCCGGGGTTGCTCTCACGCATCCTCATTTCCTGCTGGATAACGTTTTTCTCCCTGGCGATATCTCTTTGAGCAATAAGATTTTCGGTAACCTTGGAAAGTAGGATATCCAGCCCCTGCCTCCAATGATCCGCCCCGGTGTTTATGTGAAAAACCGTCCGGTCATAGGTCGTGTAGGCGTTCATCGAACCGCCTATCGCTTCGATCCTCTCCTTGGCCTCTTCTTCGCTCATCGAGCGGGTCGAACCCGACACTACCAGGTGTTCGAGATAGTGGGAAAGACCGGCCCTCAAATATTTGCCTTCCATGACCGAGCCGGTGTGAACGAAAACCTGCTCGGACACCACCCCGGACCCCGGCATCGGGTGAATCAGAAGTGTGAGACCGTTTTTTAGCACCACGAAAAGATCGCCCGGTTTGGAGTCAAGCGTTCGATCCACAAGCGGCGAGCTTTGAGATGAAATGGCCGGGGCCTGCAAACATTCGAACGAAAAGGCTGCACTTGAAAGCCCCACCCACAACAAGGCGGCAAGGATACACGCGGCAACGGTTCTTCTCTCTGTCACATTATTCCTTTCCAATGAACGCGACGGGCGCATGAACCATTTTGAGATGGAAATCGCATAATTGTAAAGGTGAGGTCAAGAGGCGGAGTGAGAGAAAACCGGGGAGAAGTGGTGGGTTCCCCCTCTGTTTGCGGCAGCCGCGGGGCTTGGCAAACCTTATAGGAAGGCGTATTCATCCTTGGCCGGCGTCGGTCCGGAAACCTCCAGCGGGCACGCTTGAGCCTGTGCCCACCCCGAATCAACTGGTCGCGTCGAACCAGGTCAGCTGTCTCAGGCGCCCAAAAGCGCCATAATTCTTTCCTTGATCATATTCTTCTCGCTATCGGACAACACAGTCGCGGGTTCAGAAAAACTGGCGGGGCGCTCCGCGAACCGGTGAATCAAATTATCGAGAATCTCTTCCAACCCGATTTTCCGGCCGGCCGTAACCTCCGGCTGCATCAAGAGCTCACCGGGATCGAGGCTCGAGATCGCCTCCGCTTTGAACTGATTCCACTCGGAACCCTGTTCGACGGGCTCCACGGCCTCTATCGCGCTAACCGCCTCCGACTCGAAATCATTCGACCCGGCGTCCCGCCCGACACCTGTTTCGGGCGTGAGGCTTTCGACCGCCTCGGCCATAAGCTCTTCGACCGACTCCCGCGGCTCGGCAAGCTCATCCGCCCCGGCCTCCGGCCGACTCGATTCCACCGGCTCTTCAAGAGGCTCCACGGCCTCCAGCGCGCCAAACGCCTCCGAGTCTAAATCAGTCCACTCGGCGTCCCGCCCGACACCTGTTTCGGGCGTGAGGCTTTCGACCGCCTCGGCCATAAGCTCTTCGACCGTCTCCCGCGGCTCGGCAAGCTCGTCCGCCCCGGCCTCCGGCCGACTCGATTCCACCGGCTCTTCAAGAGGCTCCACGGCCTCCATCGTTTCAGCGGGCTCCGATATGAACCGATCAAATTTCGCACCCTCTTCACCGGGCGCCTCAGGCTCCAGCGTTTGCACCGCCTCAGGCCGGAAAAGATTCACTTGCTCTTCCCGCGGGGCCGAAAAAACCGGCGCTTCCGGGACTACGGTAGCTGGCGACTCGACGGATTCAGAGGAGCCAAACACCTCGTACATCCGGGCAAATTCGGCTGAACTCCGCGTTTTGCCCGAAATAGCGGCAAGTTCCGAGAGCTGCTTGAACACAACGGAGTTCATTCTGATCTCATCGGTCACATCGGAAAGAACCCGCTCGGCCTCCTCGGGATCCCCCGTTTCCATGAGCGCCCGCCCGAGAAGCAGCCGTGCGACAAGATGTCCGGGATGAAAAACAAGGCCTTTTTTGCAGACCCTGGCGGCTTCATCCCATTGGCCGGCCGCGGCCAGTTCTTCAGCCAGGGAGGCGAATACCCGCGATCCGGGGTCCAGTTCGAGAATCTCCCGAAACTTTTTCATACTCTCGGCTGAATCCGCCATACATACCCCTTCCGGAAAGGTTTGCGCGCAACTCCCGGCGCGAAATATCACAACAGCTTCAGGGTTTCCCCCGTGGGCGCCCCCGCCGCTTCGATTTCCATCCTCACCCTGTTGGCCTCGATATGGGCGAGTCTTAGCGGCTCGGGTATCCTGAAGCGGCCAACGCAACGCTCTACGAGCCTTTTTGAAGACCGAAGGTCCGCAAGATGACCCGGGGATATGTAGACGGGCTTGACCGAGTCCCTCGATCGATACACTATCCCCACCTGCTCACCGTTCAGCAAAAGCGGTCTGCTCGATCCCTTTTTGAGAGGCGGATCGTCGTGAGTCCCGCACAACCTGCTTTTTGCGCACCCAACGGTTGGCAGCCCCAGGTAAAGTCCCACATGAGCGGCCAACCCGAACCTTCGCGGATGAGCGATTCCCTGGGCATCGCAAAGAAGCACGTCCGGCTTTTGCCCGAGCTTGCCGAAAGCTTCGATAAGAGGCGGAACCTCCCGAAATGACAGGAGGCCGGGCACATAGGGGAAAGAAGCTCTGGCCACATGGTGCACGGCTTCCATCGGATCGAGCGCGGGCCAGCCGAATGTGAGAACCACCGCGATCAAAAGGTCGCTGCGCTTCGAATAGGATATATCCTCGGCGCCAACAATTTTCAGCCGTGCGGGAAGAGGCCGGATCACCACCCGCTCGGCCAGGCTCTTTTGGAGGCCGACGGCTTCTTCGGGCGAAAGCGACCAGCTATGCCGCGGATCATTCAAAACCTATGCACACCTCGAAAAACCGCACGAGCGGCAAACGATGCAACCGCCCTCATGTTCGACCGCGCCGCCGCAGTCGGGACAGGCGCCCATCTGGTCCGCCAGAGCCGAACTTATCTCGGCATGGGATTGATGGTTGAGCACCTTGGCTATTCCGTCGGAACAGGAGACGACCTGCTCGCCGTTTCCCCAGGCGGGCGACGGGCACCGGATGCCCACAAGCTGCTTGATTATCGCCTCGGCCTTTACCCCCGAGCGCAGGGCAAGGGATATGAGCCTGCTGGTGGCCTCGATCTGCGAGTAGGCGCACCCACCCGCCTTGCCCATCTGGGCGAAAACCTCGCAGAACCCGTATTCATCGGAGTTTATGGTCACGTAGAGCTTTCCGCAGCCGGTATTGACACGTTCCGTGACCCCTTGGGTTTCATCTGGTCGCGGCCTTGGTTCGACCTGCGGATACTGGGGCTTGCGCTGAATGTTTAGCACCTGCGTCTCGCGGCTTCCGTCGCGGTAAATTGTAAGGCCCTTGCATCCCAGTTCGAAGGCTGAAATATAAGCCTGGCAGACCTCTTCCTGTGTGGCGGAAAACGGGAAATTGATGGTTTTGCTCACCGCGTTGTCGGTATGCTTCTGGAAAGCGGCCTGGATGCGAATATGCCAGGACGGAACCACGTCGTGGGAAACGACGAAGACACGGCGCACCTCTTCGGGGAGCTCGGCAAAATCTTGCACGCTGCCCTTCTGGGCAATTCGCTTCATGAGGTCTTCGGAATAAAATCCGCGCTCCTGGGCCACTTTCCGAAAGAGCGGATGAGTTTCCACAAGTTCTTCGCCGTCGAGCACCTTTCGCACGAAACTGATGGCGAAAAGCGGTTCGATGCCGCTCGAACACCCTGCGATAATGCTTATGGTGCCCGTCGGAGCTATGGTTGTGGTCGTGGCGTGCCTCATGAAAGGGGTCTCGGAGCGATCGTAGACCGAACCCGCGTAGTTCGGAAAATTGCCCCTCGTCCTTCCAAGGTCGGCCGAGGCCGCCTTGGACTCCTTTTGGACAAAACCCATCAAGGCTTCAGCGCTCTCCACGGCTTGCTCGGAATTATACGGGATGCCAAGAGCGATGAGAAGATCGGCAAAGCCCATGACCCCAAGACCGATTTTACGGTTCGCCTTGGTCAGTTCCTCAATTTTTGGGAGCGGGTACTTGTTGGCCTCGATGACGTTATCCAGGAAATGGACCGCGTCCCATATCACGGCCTTCAGCCGGTTGTAGTCGATCTGTCCGCCAAAGTGCATCCCGGCCAGATTGATCGACCCAAGATTACACGATTCGTAGGGAAGCAGAGGTTGTTCGCCGCACGGATTGGTGCTCTCGATGAGTCCGACCTTCGGCGTCGGATTGTCCCGGTTCATGCCGTCGATGAAAATGATGCCGGGCTCCCCGTTTCTCCACGCCGACTTGACAATATGATCGAAAACCTCCCGCGCGGACAACTTCTCGACCTCTTCGCCCGTGCGAGGATTTCGCAGCGCATAGTGCGACCCGCTCTCCACGGCCCGCATGAACTCATCGGTAACGGCCACCGAGATGTTGAAGTTGGTCATTCGCTGGTTGTCGGTCTTGCAGGATATGAACTTCAGGATATCGGGGTGATCGACGCGCAAAATCCCCATGTTTGCGCCCCGGCGCGTTCCGCCCTGCTTTATGGTCTCGGTTGCCACATCGAAGACCGACATGAACGAAACCGGACCGCTTGCCACCCCCTGGGTGGAGAGAACCTTATCGCTTTCAGGCCGGATCCGTGAGAAGGAAAACCCGGTCCCCCCCCCGCTCTTGTGGATCATCGCCGCATGCTTGATGGCCTCAAAAATACTGTCGATGGAATCTTCCACGGGGAGAACAAAACAGGCGGAAAGCTGCCCCAACTGGCGGCCGGCGTTCATCAGGGTGGGGGAATTGGGCATGAAATCAAGCGAAGTCATAAGATCGTAGAATTTTCGGGCCGTCTCCTGGACCTTTTCGGGCCCCTCGTAAAGGGCATCGGGCTGGGCAATGGCCAAAGCCACCCTTCTGAAAAGATCCTCCGCCCCTTCCACCGGTTTCCCGGAATTGTCCTTGATCAGGTAACGCTTCTTTAAAACGATTTGTGCGTTGGGTGTGAGTGCCGCAACCATCTGCCCCGCCCTCGCCGATTGCATGGATTCCGCGTCGCTGTAATCATCGCCGCCGTAGGAGGACACTGCGCCAGCCTCCAGGTTCTCCATAATTTTATCCTTTTTTTAGCGTTTTTGATATTCTTTAAAAGGAAGGAAAACAAGTCCCCGCTTAAAGGCTACATACCGAAAAAACGGACCCTCCGTCAAACATGAAAAAGCACGGATTCGATGGGATTTGGCCGAATGCGACCTGATTTCCGTCCAAGACCCGGTTTTCGCCTCAAATAGGATTAATTCGCACACAAGCTTCCTCCCCCTGAGCGTCCGAACCGACGCCCACGACCCATAACCTTGCCATGCCGCCATCGGAGCCTCGAACCGGCCTTGCGAAAAAAATCCTGCTTTCCAGGCGGATGCTGAAAACGCGGCATTTTGCTGAATTTCACCTGTGGCCTCTTGAACCGCTTGCCCTGGTGATGAAAACCCTGCTCCCGACAGGGAGAAAAAGAGTTTCGATCAGAGAAAAATAGACAAACATCCGAAGAAATATTATAGGTTTCCTTAATTCAAGCGGCGAGGAATACATCATTACTTCCGGGTCCTCCGGTTTACAAACCCGGAGATTGCCTGGCAAAAACCCATCAGGGTCCGGATTTCAACTTATGACCTGGCATGCCCCTTTTTTTTGGGCGTTGTTTTCGATCGGTTTCCTGCCGGCCACGCATGCCGCCGCCAGGTTGGGAGCAACTCATACTCAAACGGCGGGCAACTGTCGCATCGAGCTGAGACAATTCATGTCCTAGGCCTGTTCGAAACGCATGGACTACTACGCGTTCATTCCCCGAGGGGCTCGAACAGGCGAGCGCTATCCGGTGCTCTTCTTGCTCCACGGCGCCTTCGGCAGCTATCGGGACTGGAAGGCCCATGCGGAAAAGCAGATTTGCGACCTTGCGGCAAAGTACGAAATAATCATTATAACTCCGGAGGGCGGTAGCCTGGGGTGGTACGCGGACAGCCGATTTTTGAAGAACAACCGGATCGAGAGCTTTTTTATCGAAGAGCTGATACCGGATGTGGAGCAAAACCTTCCGGTTAACGGGCTTCTAAGTATTGCGGGTCTTTCGATGGGGGGCCATGGGGCATTCGAGTTGTGCCTGAGACATCCCGGACAATTTGTTTCGGTAAGTTCCATGAGCGGCATTCTCGATATTACCCGTCACAAAAATCAATGGGGGCTGGCGAAGGTTTTCGGCCCTTACGGCGGCAATGCCCCGGTTTGGAACCGGCATTCGGTATTAAAGCTCCTCGAAGAAAGCAAGAATCGCGAATATATTCGTTGCCTGCCCATGTTGATAACAGTTTCCACGGGCGACCCCTATTCGTTGGACGATAACAGAATCGTTCACAGAGAACTGGAAAAATTGCAAATCCCGCACCACTATGATGAGGCTCCTGGAGAACACGACTGGACCTATTGGGTCTCCCAGTTGCCGAGGCATGTGGCTTTTCACGCACGGCAACTGCAAAAGGCCGGCCTCAAACGAAATATTGACTCCCGGCCCGGACCATGAGAGATGTTTCTGATAAGTTTTGAGTTTTCGCTCTTTCTGCTTGTCGTTCTCTGGCTCAACTGGACGCTTCGAGGCAAGGGGGTCTATTACCGCTTCTTTTTGCTCGCGGCCAATTTCTTCTTTTACGCGACTCAGAAAACCGGCCTCATCCTGCTGCCCCTCGGAGTGGGAATTTCAAATTATGTTTTCGCCCTCCTGATCTCCCGCTCGACCCGTCAAGGCACAAGGAAGGCGCTGCTCTGGATCGATATGGTCCTCAACCTGGGTTTGCTCGCTTTTTACAAATACTTCGACTTCCTTTACCACTGCCTGGATTCAGTGCTCGTTCCGCTCCATATTCAACTACCTCCACCCTTTTTCGACATCTTTTTCCCCATCGGAATTTCGTTCTTCACTTTTCAGGGCATCTCCTACTGCATCGACGTCTACCGCGATCGAGATCAGGTCATTAAAAACCCGGTGGACATTCTGCTTTTCGTATCCTTTTTCCCCACGATCCTGGCCGGGCCAATCATGAGGGCGCGAACCTTCATACCCCAAATAGATCATCCCGAATTTGATTCCCGTTCCTTCCAGGAAGGCTTCGCCCTCATTTTGTCCGGATTGTTCAAAAAGCTGGTGATTTCGAGCTACCTGTCCGAACATATCGTGCGGGACGTCTTCCAGGCGCCCGCCGGATATTCTTCCCCCACCGTTCTTTTGGCCGTCTTCGCCTATTCCATCCAAATTTACTGCGATTTTTCCGGCTACTCCGATATCGCCATAGGCATCGCCCAACTGATGGGCTACCGGTTGCCACCAAATTTCGGCATGCCTTACGCCGTGAGCAATGTCCAGGAATTCTGGCGTCACTGGCATATATCCCTTTCCACATGGCTCAGAGATTACCTCTATATTCCGCTCGGCGGCTCGAAGAAGGGCAAAGTCCGCAAATACCTCAACCTCCTGATCACCATGGGGCTTGGGGGACTATGGCATGGGCCCGACAGCCGTTTCCTCCTCTGGGGCCTGCTCCATGGAGCATTTCTGGCCCTGAAGCACATGTGGCGGGATCTTCGTCAAAGCCTGTCGGCGGACAAAACAGTGAAGAAGGCCCCCTGGCGGCTCTCAACACCCGGCCTGGCCCGATTTTGCAATTTCGGACAATGTCTTTTGGTCTTCACCCTGGTTTCATTTCTGTGGGTTTTCTTTCGAGCCGAAAACAGCGCAAGGGCTTTCGAGATTTTCCGGGCGATTTTTGCCTGCAAATTCGGGGGGGCGGGTTTTGAGTTCCCGGTCTTGCCGGCCATGGCCGCGGGGCTTGCCATTCAGTTCGCGGGGCCAAAACTCTCCCAATTCTATACAAGACTCCAGGAGCGATTGCCTCTGCACCTGCAAGCGGCCGCGGCAGCCCTGATTTGTACTGTCATCATCAGGCTTGGCCCTTCGGGGATACCCCCGTTTATATATTTTCAGTTCTAAACAGAGTCGAAGGGACGGTAGATGAGCACCCACAAGGAACTGACTCCACTACGGGCAATACTCTTGTACACTGTGGCCATGGCCCTGGTCATGGTGTGCGAATTCCAGCGGGTGAGCTCCTGGGCACGGGATGCATGGTCGAATATCACCGCGATGGAAAGTCCGCCGGTCTTTGCCCTGCACATTTCAGCCACTGAGGGCGCGCAACCGGGCGTGACGGGAAAAATCCCCCCCCCTCCGAGTGTTTCCTGGCCGTTACTCGATCCGGTCGCCCTTGTGACCAATGGTTACGGATTCGGGCCGGCGAAAAATGATCCGTGGTTCCCGGCAGCACCAAGCCTCCTTTCTTTGAAAACGAATAAACCCGCTTCATCAAATGCCGGGCCGATCGTGGCTCACAAGGTGCTGATCGTTGGCGATTCGGAGATAGCTGAAGGCTTTGGACCCGCTCTGCAACGCGAACTTGACAAATACCCCTCGGTTAAAGTTTTGAGGAAGGGCATTTATTCGACTGGATTTATTCACCAGGAAAACTTGAACTGGGCCAGGACTTTGAGAGCATTGATCAACCAATTCCATCCCGACCTGATCATCGTACACTTGGGCGCCAACGACCCCATCGACATAGTCCCCAAGACCGGCAGGCGCATGTATTTCGGAAACGACCAGTGGAAAGAGGTGTATGGATCGAGGCTGGCCGACTTCCTCAAGGCCGTGTCGGAAAAAAAGATCATGACCTTCTGGGTGGGACTTCCGATAATGGGCTCCCCGGCTTACTGCGAGAAGATCAAGGTGCTAAATTCCATGTTCCGGCAGGAATGCGACAAAGTCCCGGGCTGTTTCTACATGGATACCTGGTCGGCGCTAACCAACTCGAAGGGCAAATACGCATCCTACCTTCGCGGCCCGGGGGGCGAGTTGGTTCGAATACGAGCCAAAGACCATGTTCACCTGACCGGGGGAGGCGGCAAAATCCTGACAACCTTCTTTTTGAAAACCGCCTCCCGGCATGTGATATTCCAGACTGTTGGCAAGGTCTCCTCATCAAACTGAAAATTGCCGCCCATGCCAACTTTTTCAAACGTCGCGCCTCCCCCATTCTTCACCAGGACCCCGCCGGAGCCGGCCTTACTGTCGGGGAAATCCCCGGCTCCCCACGCCATGTGGCCCATCACAGCCGGTTCGGCTTTCCAAGAGGCATTCTGCTTGGCCCGAGGTAAATCAATTCGTTTCAAGATATTAATTTTTCATGAGATAGATGCCGTTTGCCCATATTATTCATCACTCTTTCAGTAAAATCTTCAACAATGTTTTATTCCGCAATTCTTGCCACTTATATGATAAATATTCACGCTTGTGATTTATAAAAGGGCCGCCGACATTTCTCGGCCTTCATTTTTATTCACGATTTCCACTTGTTATGGATTTATCGAGAAATAATAGAGCGTTTGATCAAAAAAAGCGTTTGACATGAATGCCGATATTTTGGTAGGGAAACCTATCTTTTCGTTGCCATTGTAGTACTTCGGCAAAAATGGGAAAATCGTTTAAGTAAAAAATTGGGGGGGATTATGAAGGGAGTCAGGCTTCGGCAAGTATTGTGTTATACCCTGATTCTGCCGGCTGCGCTTACCATCTCATCTTCGCTTTTTCTCAAGACATGTCACGCTCTTACGGCTTCTTACGGAGAACCTTACAACGGCAATCTGGTAAACGGTGTTGTCTTTCCGAATATGTTCCCCGGCTACCATGTCCGGGACTATGAGAGGGCCTATACGACCCCGGAGCTCGCCGGAGCTTTGCTGGACGCCATAGAGGCGGTCAGAACGCAGTTTCCGGGGACTTGCGACGTTTTCATAGGAGATTTTTCCAAAAACGGGGGCGGCCGGTTCGGCGGTCATCTTTCCCACCAAAACGGCAGGGACGTCGATGTGGGTCTTTATGCCAGAGACAACAGCCCGCTTCATAATCTCATCCCGATGAACGGCAACAACCTGGATCCGGCCAAAACTCTTTTCATGATTGAAAATTTGGCGGCCTCCCAGCGCGTGCAATACATCTTTTTGGACAGGAGCATACAGAAGGTCCTCTATGACTACGGGATCGCGCACGGCTGCACCCAGGCCTACCTGAACCGCCTTTTCGGCGGCGTTCCGGGCGCCCTGGTGCAGGACATTCCCGGCCATGTTTCGCACATGCACATCCGGTTTTTCACCCCGTGGTCGACTCTTGCCTCCCATATCGGCGGCGAGGAGGCCAACATGAGGTCCATTATCGCCGTTGCCCAGGCATCCTACCTGCCCAAAAAGGTCGACTACTATGTCACGGGCAAGGAAAACGGGATACCCCAACTGGCCAAAAGCTTCGGGGTATCCGAGACCGAGCTTTGCGCGTGGAACCGCCTCGCACCTTCCAGCGTCCTTGTACCCGGCAGTTGTCTGGTTTTTTACAAGAGAAGCTTCGAAAGCGGTCCGGTGCTGCTCGCCAACTCTTTGCAGCCGGGCTACATAGCCCAGGCGGCCGCGCCTCCCGTGAGGGTTGCCTCGGCACAACCCCAGGGCGCTCCGCAAGTCCTGTCGGATTCGATCGACGTCGATCAGGCTGCAACCCTTGCGGCGCCCCGGCCCTCGGGTGAACCGGCTCATTTCCATCACGCCCGTGAAAAGGGCCGTGAAGAGGGCCGCGTCCGTAAAGCCGCCGTCTATTACACTGTGAAGCACGGCGGAACTCTTAAGGATATCGCCAGACAAACGGGCATTCCGCTCAATTTGCTTGCCAGGCTCAATGGCCTTTCGGCAAACTCGCGTCTCCATCGCGGAGCTAAAATCACGCTCGCCGATGCCACCGTGACCCCCACGGCTCGAAACCTTTCCAGAGGTCGCCACTCTTCTTCACCCATCTGTTTTGCCGCCGAATCGGGGAAAAACGGCATGACCGCCGCCTATTATCGCGTCACTCATGGCGGCACGTTAAAAGATGTGGCCATGAAGACGGGCATTCCCCTGGCATCGCTTTGCCGGCTTAACAGGCTCCATCAAAGCGCCAAACTGAAGCGGGGGCAAATGATAAAATTGGCCCAGGCCGATCTTCCCGTAAGGCCTTCGCTCGGCGGCTCCTCGTGCGCCATCAAGTTCAAGCACCAAACCCGGAAGAGTTCCGCGGTAAAAAGCCATGGCAAAGCTGTTAAATCGACCCGGGCCGAAACGACGCGCAAACAGGTCGTAGCGAAAAAAACCCCGCGGCCTCATCACGCGACCGCATCCAAGCCGACCTCGGCCTCACGGGCGGCAAGCAGCAAAGCTTCCGTAAAAACCGGTCACCGGGCCGCCGGCCGGCCAGCGAAGTTCGATCACAAACAGGCCTTGCATTCCAAGGCGAAGACGAAATCGGCGACCACGAGGCGAAGGACTTGTTCCAAACTTGCACGGAGGTAACTCCAGGATTCGTTTCCAGGAAATTTGAGCAAACATCGGTGTAAGTTCTTTTCTTTTTTTGCATCTTGAGTTATAAAGCGGGGCTCAAGCGGGCACTTTCAGGTGCCCGTTCTTTTTTTTCTTGTCGAACAGGTGTCAAGGATACACCCCATTTCACTTACCTGGAGTTTGAGTTCACAATGGCCACCAAAACCTCGGAGAAGATCGAAGGGCTGAGAAACATCGGCATCAGCGCACACATAGATTCGGGCAAGACGACGCTTACGGAGAGAATCCTTTTCTACACCCGGCGCATTCATGCCATCCACGACGTGAAGGGCAAAGACGGCGTCGGAGCCACCATGGACTTCATGGAACTTGAAAAGGAACGCGGCATTACCATTCAGTCGGCCGCCACCCATTGCTCGTGGGGCGACCATCCCGTCAATATTATCGACACCCCGGGCCACGTGGATTTTACCATCGAGGTGGAACGCGCTCTCAGGGTCCTTGACGGGGCTATCCTCGTCCTCTGTGCGGTTGGCGGCGTGCAGTCCCAGTCGGTGACCGTGGACCGGCAAATGGTTCGCTACCGGGTGCCGCGGATCGCCTTCATAAACAAATGCGACAGAACGGGGGCCGATCCTTTTCGCGTTGTGCGCCAGCTCAAGGAAAAGCTCAATCACAATGCCGTCATGCTCCAGATTCCCATGGGACTCGAAAAGGACCATCGCGGAGTAATCGATCTGGTGTCGATGAAGGCCCTTAGCTTTGACGGCGAGCACGGCGAAGAGTTGATGGAAATTGACATTCCGGCCGAATTTGCCGAGCTTGCGCGGCAAAAGCGTGAGGAGATGCTCGATGCCATATCCCTTTTTTCCGATGATTTGACCGAAGCCATACTTTCCGAGGAATCCATTGGTATCGAACTGGTGGAGGAGGCTATCCGCAAGGGGACCCTGGCCCTGGAACTCACCCCCGTTCTCATGGGATCGGCCTATAAGAACAAAGGCGTTCAACCGCTTCTCGATTCCGTGGTGAAATATCTGCCGAGCCCCCTGGACATCACCAACGAAGCGCTCGATCTGGACAAGGACGAAGAACGCATCGTTTTGGCGAGCGAATCGGAGTTGCCCCTTGTGATGCTGGCCTTCAAGCTGGAGGTGAGCCGCTACGGCCAACTTACCTACGTTCGCGTCTACCAGGGGCGCCTCAATAAGGGCGACACCATCGTCAACACCAGAACAGGCAAGGATGTCAAGGCGGGACGTCTTGTCCGCATGCACGCCGACGAAATGGAGGAAATCGATTCCGCCACCGCGGGCGACATCGTGGCCCTTTTCGGAATCGACTGTGCGTCGGGCGACACCTTCACCGACGGCAAAGTTCGCTACGCCATGACCTCCATGCACGTTCCGGCTCCCGTTATCTCCCTTGCGGTAAAGCCCAAGGACAAGAAGGCGGAGATGAACCTGGGAAAGGCCCTTGCCCGATTTACCAAGGAAGACCCCACCTTCAAGGTCTATCTCGATCCGGAAACCTCCGAGACCATTATCTGCGGGATGGGAGAGCTTCACCTCGATGTCTACGTGGAGCGAATGAAACGTGAATACGGCGCCGATATAGAAACCGGGATGCCCAAGGTCGCCTATCGCGAATCTCCCACCACCCGGGCCGATTTCAACTACACGCACAAAAAGCAGACGGGCGGCGCCGGGCAATTCGGCCGAGTGGCCGGATTCATGGAGCCAAATCCGGAAGGAGAATTCGAGTTCGTAAACAAAGTCGTCGGCGGCGCCATTCCGACCGAATTCATTTCTTCCTGCGAGAAGGGTTTCAAGGCTTGCCTGGCAAAAGGCGGCTTTGCGGGTTGTCCGGTCGTTGGCGTGCGCATGACCATAAATGACGGCTCGTCCCACTCGGTGGACTCCTCCGACATTGCCTTCCAGCAGGCTGCCATCGGGGCTTTCCGCGAGGCCTATGAAAGAGCCAAGCCCGTTCTCCTGGAGCCTATCATGCGGGTGGCGGTCGAAACCCCTTCGGAGTTTCAGGGCGCGGTGCTCGGAAGCCTCAACCAAAGGCGCGGGCTCATCCTGTCCACTTCCGAAGACGGTGCCTTCTCGACTGTCGAAGCAGAGGTACCCCTTTCGGAAATGTTCGGCTATTCGACCATCCTCCGGTCCTCGACCCAGGGCAAGGCCGAATTCACCATGGAATTTTCACGCTACGCCGTGGTCCCCAAAGCTTTGGCCGACGAGATCATAAAGAAGGAAAAGGAAAACAGAAAGTAGCGGCCTCATGGTCCAACTCAACTGGTTTTTGCTTTGTTTTCTCGTGGTCTATCTGGCGCAGACAGGCTTCAATCTGTGGCTCGAACGGTTGAATCTGGCCTACTCCAAGGCGCGGACCGGTAGAGTCCCGGCGGGATTCGAAGGGTTTATCGACGACTCGAAGCTCGCGCAAACCACAAGGTACGAACAAGCAAAAACCAGTGCGGGCATAACGGAGCAAATCGTCTCGGAGGCCGTCCTTCTGGCAATACTGCTCTCGGGCTTTTTGCCCCTTCTGGTCCGATGGTCGCGTGGGCTGTCGCTGGTTCCAGCGGGGCTTCTCTTCTTTTTCATCCCCGGCCTCATCCAATTTCTGGCCGACCTTCCCTTCGACTACTACAATACCTTCGTTGTCGAGGAAAAATTCGGCTTCAACAAATCCACCCTGAAGCTCTGGATTCTGGACCACATAAAGGGCGGCGTTATCGGGATCGTGCTTTTCGCCGCGATATTTTCCCTCCTTCTGCTGTTTATCCGATGGTCTCCGCTCCATTGGTGGCTATGGGGCTTTTTGCTCCTCACAACCGTTCAACTCGTCATGGCCATTCTCTATCCGGTGCTTCTCGCCCCGCTTTTCAACAAGTTCGAACCGGTGCGCGACGAGGAACTTGCAGCCAAGATCCTGGCTGAAATGGAAAAGAACTCCATACGGGTGGGCAAAATCCTTCAGATGAACGCCGCACTGCGAAGCCGGCACACCAACGCCTATTTCACAGGGATCGGCAAAACCAAGCGCATCGTGCTCTTCGACACTTTGCTCGAATCCCACACCCATGAAGAAATCCTTGCCGTGCTTGCGCACGAAGCCGGCCATTTGAAGAAAAAACACGTCCCCAAGCAACTCCTTCTATTTGCCGGTTTTTCTCTCGCAAGCTTCTACGCCACCTGGCTTTTCATCAAGTGGCCTCTTCTTTTTTCCACCTTCGGATTCAACACAGCCCCGGTCTACGTCGGGCTCTATCTCGCGTGGCTCTTGTGGGGCAAGGCGGGGTTTTTCCTTCAGCCGCTCTACATGGCTATATCGAGGCGCTACGAAAGACAAGCCGACCTGTTCGCGGCCCAAATGCTTGGAAGCGGCGAGGCCATGGCAAAAGCGCTCAAAAGAGTTGCCGCCGACAACCTTTCCAATCTCAATCCCCACCCGCTTTACGTGCGGTTCCACTACTCCCATCCGCCGGTTGTGCAACGAGTGGCCGCCCTGGAAAAGCAGGGAGCAAAAAGCGTGTAGCGGCGAGCAGGCGGCCAACCCCGGCACGCCCTGCCCCAACTCACCTCACAGCCCCCCTACCGGCTGGACGCTCCCCTGCTCCTCGTGCAGTCTCTCGGACAATGTCTTTTCGCTCTTTTCCTGCGCAAGAATGGCCGCCTCTATGTCCGGGGTTACGAAGGCCGAAGCGCAGCCCCAGCAAAAAAAGCCTATGGCTCCCCCGACCACCACCAGCAGGTCTTCGGGATATCCGATAATGTTATGGCCGCCGAATCTTTCGGAGCCGGCGTAGGAAGCCGCCAATAAAAACAGCATGTAGGCCACCAGCCAGATGCCGGCCCTCACGTTTTTGCCAAGATCTTTTCGCAGCCCCTCGTTGGTGATCATAAAATAGGCGTAAAGCGTCAGGCTGCACAGATCGACGGTTACAACCACCATGTCGGTACGCCAGCCGTTCCAGTAAATAAGAAGGGTTCCGACGATAAAAGCCACGAGAGCGATCGCCGGCAGTCCCTTCAAGGGCAGCGGCCTGTGCATTTCGGGTGCGGTCTTGCGAAAAGCCAGGGCGGACACCGGTCCGACCATATAGGTAAAGAGGACCGCCCCCGAGACCACCCCGACCAGTTGATTCCAACTTGGAAAAGGCGCGGTCCAGACAATGGACAACACAAGCGTCAGCCACAGGGCGGGCCGAGGCACACCCGATTTTTCGTCTATGCCGGCAAAGATACTCCACCACAGGCCGTTATTGGCCTGCGCCAGGATGAGCCGGGAGGTCGAGGCGGTGTAGATGTTGCCGGTGCCAGCGGGTGAAATCAAAGCATCGGCGAAAAGAACGGGGGCGAGCCAGGTAAGGCCAAGCAGCAGGGCCAGATCGGCGAACGGGGCCCTAAATACAAGATTCCCCCAGCCTTTGCTCAAGGCGGCCGCGGGAACAGCGCCCACGAAACAGGTCTGAAGAAGGGCGTAGAGCGCCACGCTGAGGATGATGGCAATGA
This sequence comes from Deltaproteobacteria bacterium, assembly GCA_021777755.1. Lineage (GTDB taxonomy): Bacteria > Desulfobacterota > Syntrophobacteria > Syntrophobacterales > Syntrophobacteraceae > SbD1. The sequence continues at coordinate 32,585 of JAJYDE010000016.1, read as the reverse complement.
TTATTGCCAGCGGGACGTCGCGCCCCGGGTTTTTTGCCTCTCCACCAAGAATCACCGCTGCTCGGAAGCCAAGAAAAGCAAACACCACCCCGCCCGAGGAGACCGCCGAAAAAATGCCCGCCATCCCGAAGGGCGCAAACCCCCCTCCAAGATGCAGATTGCCAGGATGAAACCGTGTCAGAAAGACGACTATTACGAGGAGCGGAGTGATGAATTTGAGCACTGTGATGATATTGTTGATTCGGGCGAAAATCCTGACGCTAAAATAATTGAGCAGAAAAAAAAGGAAGATGAACAGCAGGGTGACAAGCCAGCCGGAAAGGGTCATGAAGTGGTGCACGTAGAGCGAGGGGGCATAGGCGCTCATGTACTGGACCACCGCCTCGGCCTCGATGGCTATCACCGTGGAATAGGCGGTTATGCACGAAAACCCCATGATGTATCCCACAAAATTGCCGTGAGAATACTGGGGATAGCGCACCAGTCCGCCCGCCACCGGAAGCATGGCTCCCATTTCGGCATAAACAAGGGCGATAAAAGTGATCGCCGCACCGCCGATAATCCAGGAGACTATTGCCGCCGGGCCGGCCAGGTTGGCCGCCTTCTGGGAAGCGAAAAGCCAGCCGGAGCCGATTATGGCCCCAAGGCCCAACATAATCATATCGAGCAGGTTCAGCTCGCGTTTTAGTCCTTTTGTCATGGTCGGGGCACTCCCTTGTATGTTTGCAATTTCTTGCAACATACATGACGCGGGCGAAATAATCACCGCGAGATTTAAGCGGGCGATCCCGATCCAATCCAGACCATGAGTCGGCTAAACATTTCGGCCAAGCCGGTCTACAATCTGCTCGCAGGCAAAAAGGAGCGACTCGATATCGAGAACCTGCAAGACCCTGCTATCGAAAAGAAATTTAACCCGAGCCGCATAGCCCTCCTCTTTTTCTTCATCCCAGAAGAGCACCCGGATGGCAAGTCGCGGGAAAACGGCGAATTCGGCGGCATAATCAACCCCCTGGTCTTCGAGGCGAACCTCCCGCCCCCAGCCGGACACGGCTTTGGAAAAAGATTCCAATGCGCCGCCAAAGCGCGCGGCCAGCACATCTTCGCAGTGGGCTTTCAAACTCTTTATCTTGGAAACCGAGTTCGGCAGGCTTTCCATCCCCACCCAAATCCCGGAAGGCTCAGCCCCCCCGGCGATCACGTAGTTGAAAATAAAAATTTTCTCCCAGGCCGAAAGTGCGCCCCCCGACAGCTTTTCCACATCGGAGCCGGTAACCAGGACGACCTCGTTAAAATAGGGCAAATTGAGTCCCGCCCCGCCTGCCCCTTCCACAAGTTTAGCGCCAATGGAGCCAGCCTTCACACGCAAATCGCACTTTTGGATTTCACCGAGAAGAAATTCCATGGTTTTTTCGAACCCCTCCCGGCTGAGTCCGATTCCACTCCGGAACTGCTCTTCCAGCCTGCCCAGCAGCGGGCGGACCCGCTCACTGTCAAGGAAGGGACAAGCCGCGATTTTTTCCCTCCCGGTAACCACCAGGGTTGCGAAAGCAAAACAAGTCGGGTTCCCGCACTGCCCGCAATTTGTCCTCGGCGTGCATTTGTAGAGTTCCAGGGGAGCAACCCTGCCTTTGCTGAGATCGCCGTCCATGGTTAAAGACTCCTTTGGAAATCAACCTGAACCCGACTTTTTCCCCGCTTAAGACGCCGGCAACCGGCCGTGACGCTCATAGATTTTCCAGTCTTTCCTTTTCAGCGTTCTAACGTTTGCCTCGCGACAGTTCGGACACCCCTCATACTGGCCTTCCCGTGACTGACGCCACATGGTATAGACCATACCCGGCAAAAGGCAGCAGCACCAGAGGGCAAGCTCTATTTTCCTCGATCCCCTGGCAATCGCCTTGCTTTCTCCAACATAGCTGCATGACGGACAGACAATTTTCATTCGGCTCCCTTTTCTGCATGGAAATGAGGGCACTATATAAAGCTTTTCGGCTCGACCAGCAACCGGACTCTTTTGAATTTGGGCCGGGAAGGCAAAAAAAAAAAAGAAAGCCAGGGCGGGGGGACCTGGCTTTCCGGGGCAGGTAGGTGAGAAATGAAACGAAGAATTAAAAAGGAGGGTTAATCTGTGAAAAAGATTATACAAATCAAGCCCGTTTTGAAATCAGGTGAGGACAGTATTTTGCAACAGCCCGTCACTTATGGGAAAAAATCACTTCCGGCCCGTTTCCCAGCCCCGCAAATCCCTTGAAATCGATAGCGGCAACAAGGCTGAGGGTTTGAGGCAGAACAGGCGCGAAAGTCCCATTTATTAGGGTTATTCGGTAGATACCGCCGGAAACGAGCGTCCTTTCGCCATTTCGACATCCCGAAAAAGCCATTGGACAGCGCACCGGACAAGGCTCAATTCGGTTGACTCAAACCGCGCCTCTTATTACTAAGATCTTAATCCGGGGAATTAACCGCGGGGGGGGGAGAATGAATTTTCCGAAATCGGTCACCATCGTCGAGGTTGGGCCCAGGGACGGCTTTCAGAGCGAACCGCTCTTCGTTGCCACCGACAAGAAGGTGGAATTGATAGAACGTCTTTCCGAGGCAGGGGTGAAGCGCATCGAAATCACATCTTTTGTAAGCCCCGAAGCCGTTCCCCAATTGAGCGATTCCGAGCTGGTCGCAGCACGCCTGCCCAAAAAGCCGGGCACGAGCTATTCGGCTCTTACGCCCAATTTGCGCGGACTGGAGAGGGCAATCCGGGCCGGAATGGCCGACATTGCGCTTTTTGTGTCGGCATCGGAAACTCACAATCAAAAAAACGTCCGCATGTCGATCGAAGAGTCTTTAAGGGCTTTTCGCCAAATGGCCCGAAAGGCGCTAAACGGCGGGTTGCGCATGCGAGGCTATGTGGCCACCGCCTTTGGCTGTGAGTACGAAGGCCGGGTCTTGCCGAAACAGGTCGAAAGGATCGTGACCGAATATATCGCGATGGGCATCAGTGAAGTCTCGCTGGGGGATACGACCGGGATGGCCAACCCGCTGGCCGTGCGGGAGATGATCCGCAGCCTCAAGCCCGTTTTGGGCCAAACCGCGCTCGCGCTTCATTTCCACGACACCCGGGGGACGGGAATAGCCAATGTGCTGGCGGCAATCGAGGAGGGTGCGCAAATCTTCGACTGCTCCATCGGAGGTCTTGGGGGCTGCCCCGCATCCCGAACGTCTTCGGGAAATATCGCAACCGAAGACCTGGTGGGAATGCTGCACGAGATGGGAATCGATACCGGGATCGATCTGGACGCGCTTATCGAGTGTGCACGCTATGCCGCAAGGATCACCGGCAGGCAACTGCCCGGACGTCTTCCAAACGCGGGCAGAATCAACTGGAACGGCACGGCGCCGGATTTGTGAAACAAGTGCCCGCGCCCATCCTTTCGCTACCCGCCACTTTCTTCACGGCTGCCTGCTACTTTCTTTAAAACGCTGCCCAGAACGGAGGTCAGATCGAGCATGGAGACAGGCTTCATGAGAAAGGCCCTCACCCCCATGGCCTTGGCTTTTTCCTGGTCGAGGCTTTCGCTGAACCCGGTGCACAAAATTATGGGAATGTCGGCTCGAATCGAAAGGATTTCGACGGCAAGTTCGGCGCCGGTCAACCCGGGCATGGTCATGTCCGTGATGACCGCGTCGAAGCCTAGGGGATTGCGCATGAAGGCATCCAGAGCCTCCGCCCCGTTATGGGTCCCAACCACCCGGTAGCCCAGGTTTTCGAGCATCTCCCGGTTCATATCGACTATGGGTATTTCGTCATCGACCAGGAGCACCAGGCCCGATCCGGCGCGCAAAGGCGCAGCCATGGGCGCCGAGGGGAGCGGAGTTGTCCTCGTGGCGGGCAGGTAGACGCAAAAGGTTGCGCCTTGCCCCGGAACACTCGAAACCGTGATCGCCCCGCAGAGGTTCTTTACGATCCCGTAGACAACCGCCAAACCCAGTCCGGTCCCTTCATCGGGCCCCTTTGTGGTAAAATAGGGATCGAAAATCCTCTCCTTTACCGCCTCCTCCATTCCATGCCCGGTGTCCGAGACCGTCAGCCTGAGGTAAACTCCGGGGCTGATGTCGGGAGCTCCTATTTCCTCCGGCCGATCGATCCTCGTGTTGGCCAGGCCCGCGGTGAGCACCCCGCCTTTTGCCCGCATGGCCTGGGCCGCATTTGTACACAGGTTCATGAGCACTTGATGAACTTGGGCGGGTTCGGCCATGATGGTGCTTTGGACCGCGTCTTCTTCGACAGCCTTGCGGATTTCAATGGTCGCGGGCAGCGAAGACCTAAGCAAATCGAGGACTTCACCTATGATAAGACCCACCCGCACAGGCTCCCGCTCATGCCCGGACTTGCGGCTGAAGGCCAGAATCCGCTTCACCAGCTCTTTTGCCCGGTTGGCGGAAAGCAGAATCTGTTTCATGTTGCGCTCAAGTCGGCTGTCTTCGCCGGCGGAAATCAGGGACAGTTCCGCGTAGCCGATTATCGGGGTAAGGATATTATTGAAATCGTGAGCGATTCCTCCAGCCAGCGTGCCGATCGCCTCCATCTTCTGCGCCTGGTCCAGTTGGGCCCGCAGACGCTTGCTGTCGGTAATGTCCTGCAGCGCCCCCTCGAAAAAGGAGATTTTCCCGTCGCCTCCTCTTACCACATTGATATTGAGGCTGCCCCACATAACGCTGCCGTCTTTCCTGAACAGCTCCACTTCGAACTGTTCGACGAGCCCCTGGTGGCTTATCAGCTCAATTAATTCCGCGAGCCTTTCAGGCCTTGCGAAAAGCCGTTCGACCCGGCCAATTCCCGCCGCGGCATCCTCGGGCGACTCATACCCAAGTGCGCACGCCAGAGCCTTATTGAGGCTCAGGAAACGACCATCCATGCCGAGCTGAAAGATCCCCATCAAGGAATTTTCAAAGATGTTCCTGTATTTTTCCTCGGCCCTTGCAACCGCCTCCTCCATTGCTTTTTGGCGGGTCACGTCCCGCAGGACCCCCTCGAAATACCGGATCGCACCGTTTTCGTCTCGCACCGCCCGGGTATCCAGACTGACCCACACAACGCTTTTGTCTTTCCTCAAGAACTCGGTCAAAAATTCCCGGGCTATCCCCCGCTCTTCAATCAACCGGATCAATTCGGAACGGCGCTCGGGATTTAGATAAAGCTTGAAGGCGTCATGGTTGATATTCTGGTACATTTCTTCGGGCGAAGCATACCCGAGAATGTTGGCGATGGTCATATTCACCGTCATAATGCGTCCGTCAGGGGCCACCTGATAAATGCCGACCACGGAATTTTCGAATATGTCCCTGTATTTCGCCTCCGCCTCGGCAACTTTTCCCTCCATGAGCTTTCGCTCCGTAATGTCCCGGAAATGGCAGACCCGCCCATAGAATTTTCCATCCTCGCCATTCAGGGGGGCGGAGTAGCCTTCGAAAACTCTCCCATCCAGAAGACGGATCTCCTTGATGCCGGTTTCGCCCCCGCCCGAATGCACGCGAAGCATGGTTTGAAAAAACTCCCCCGCTCCGATAACCTTTTGGGCAATAGCTTCAAGCACCGGCCGGAAGTCCCCCCCCTCGGCCGTCAGTTCGGCGGGAAGACCCCACATGGCGGAAAACAGCCGGTTTGACGAAATAACCCGCCCCTTTTCATCCACGGAGAGCACAGCATTGATCGAAGCCTCCTGCTGCGTGCGCAAAAGAAGATAGGCTCGCTTCAGGGCATCCTCGGCCTGCTTTTGTTCCGTGATGTCAAGCCCGACGCAAAGGTATTCCTCAACTTGCCCCTTTTTCCCCACAGGTTTACTGGTCCATGCGATCCAGACCCTTTCACCACAGCCCAGCACGGTCTCGCAAACAATCTTTCCGGGGCGGCCGTCACCCTTACAACCCTCCAGCGGCTTTCCCCACAGGGCGTCGGCAACCGAACCATCTTCCGGGACGATCAGCCCCGTCAGGTTCCTTCCGATTAATTCCTCTTCTTCACAGCCGAAAAACCGTCGTCCGTATTCATTGATGAAAGTGAGGTCGCCCATGGTGTCCAACCGCAGGATGATGGAGTTGGCATTTTCGACCAGCTCCCGGTATTGGGCTTCGCTCTTTCGTAGCGCCGTCTCGGTTTCCAGCAGCCGAAGCATGTCCCGACGGGTGATGATGTAGATAACGATGGCCGTTAGCAGGATGAACGCCACCCCTTTGATCATGGAGATGCGAGCGGCGGATTCGGAATCGGTTGTGAACATCTCCATCAATTTATCGGAAATAAAGATCCAACTCGACCCCAGGAGGGCATAGATCAGGCTGATTTTGAGCGAAAGCCTCTCTTTGCGCTTCCCTGTCGGAAGACCGGAATTAGGCTGCATTCGACGCTCCACAAATCGTCGTAACACTCGTCGGTCCCGGAGGCACCGAGCACAAGTAGCCTTCTATTTTCCTTAAATCGACAAAAATTGGTATTAGGATGAAAAGTATACTTGAAAATTCAATTTATAGATACTTTGGAAAGGAGTATTCATACCCTGGAAGTCGTTTCCATATCATGAATGAACGGCGGGTCGCGGGAGGTATGGCGAAAGGAGGGGCCTGTATTGATACGAGCCACTTTTCAAACATCTTCGCACGCGAGCCGCCCCGCATCGACCCTGCCGGGCGTGCAAGCGCCGCAGGGCCGAAGTACGGGATTTCGCCCGCGCTCAACTTCTCAAGCCTCGGCCCGGTTTTCTTTTTCCAATTTGGCAACGGTATCGAGATTTTGACGAACCTGCTTCTGAGCGGTTTTCATGTTGATCTTATTCGAAGTGCGTTTCCGGTATCTGATTTTTTCAGTCTTTTGAGTTTTGGAACCCATCTCAATCTCCATGGCGGCAAAAATAAAAAGATCCGGGGCTATGCCGGACCATCAAAATGCAGTGCAGGCCATATAACAGATAACAGCGATCATGTCACCAGATTTTATGCACCCTTGGACGCAAGGAAGCCGAAACCACGCCTGCCGATGGCCTCCACAAGGCCGGCCAACCGGGGAAACCGCGCTCTTTGCGCCCGGGACAAATGCAGCGAAAGTTGCCGGAAAGCAAAGGGAACATGTTGTAAGAACTGCCTTTTTTTCTTCGTTACCCCCAAAAAACCGAAAGCCCCGAGGATCTGGAGGTTTCGGGCCAACCGTACCGATTCGTATTTTTTCATGAACTCGGTCCTGGAAAAGAAGAATCGGCGCCCGACCGAAGACCAGTACGCCTCGCGGAGCCTTTCCTGCGAGCGCTCGGGGAGCTTAACATAAGGGTCGATAAGAAGCGAGGCAAGGTCATAGACCGCGGGCCCGAACCTCATGCCCTGAAAATCGATCAGCCGGAGTCCGGCGCCGCGGACCATGATGTTGCGGCTCTGAAAGTCGCGGTGAAACACGAAAGAACTCTCCCGCATCCCCGCCTCTTCGGCTATGGCCTCGAAATCTTCCCGGAGTTCCTCTGCGCGGGTTTCAAACCCCATGCAGACATTTACAAAGGATTTGCGAAAATACTCCAACTCCCGCTCGTAGACGAAAGCGGGGTCATATAGAGCCGAATCGAAGCAAAACCGCGGTTCAAAGCCCTGGTGGGCCCTGGTGTGAAGGGCTCCGAGCATCCTGATCACATGGCCGTAGATCGGCTCAAGACGTGGCGGGTGCGAAAGTACATATGCCTGCAAATGCAGGTCGCCCGCGTCTTCGAGAAGAAATTTCCCCCCGGAGGTGTCCGCATGAAGAATGCGGGGCGCGGGCAGTCCCCTGGAGCACAGGTGATTTCCTATCATCAGGTAGGAGTCGTTTTCGTCGATAAGAGGCGCTTCTGCCCGCCGAGGCGAAATCAACCCGATAAGAGAGCGGCGACCAAGGAAAATCCGGAAAAATTTCCTGTCCGACCCGTCGCCGCAAAGAGGCTCGACCCTGATATTCTCAGAGGACCGCGGCAGACCGGCGGCCGTTTCGAGCAACTCCTCCAACTCCGGGCTAATAACGATAGTCGATTTCACGCAGGCTCCGGCGCAAATATTTTCCCGCTGTGTACACCGCAAACCCGCATCCCGTCGGCGACAATGCAGTCCTTCAAGCGGCTGCCCTTCTCTATCACCACATTTTCCCAAAGTATCACGTTTTCCAGGCTCACCTCTTCACGGACAATCGTGCCCCGGCCGATCGCAATCGACCCCTCCAGGCGACAGCCCGGGTCGATGCGCGCTTGAGGATCGATCGTTACAAGCTCACCCGTTGGAATCGGGTCGAAAAGAGCCGGCGCCAACCCGGCGATCTCCCCGGTGAGGTTGGCGTAGCTTTCAACCGAACCCATCTCCCGCCAGAAAAGACCCTTTTGGAAAAGCGCCCCGGGAGGCTCTCCTTTGGCGATCAAGTCCCGGTAGATCCCGATAATGTCGTACGCAGCCCCCGAGGCAAGGCCGCACAGAACCGAAGGCGTTACGAAATGAATTCCCGTAAAGGTCAGCATCCGGGCGCCTTCAGTTTTTTTTACAATCTCTTTGGCTTCGCCTCCAAAACCCAAAACGAATCGGTCTTGGCTTACCGCCACGTTGTTAAATCGGGGGCAGTCGTGAAAAAGCAGGCTCACACCGGCCCCCGAAAGCCGGTGCATCCTGTACAGGGCTCCCAGATCGGCATTGCTCAAAACATCAACATTCACCACGGCAAAGGGCGCCTCACCGGCATGTTCGGCCGCGGCAAGGATTCCTCCTCCGGTCCCCAAAAGAAAAGGCTCATTCAGCACTTCAACGCAAACAGGCCATCTTCCCGCCAAAATCTCGGCGCCAAGGCGTTCCTTCTGATGAAAGGCATTGACAAATACACCGTCGAATCCGCACCTGGCAAGCCTTTCGATCCAGAATTCGACCATTGTGACATTTCGAAGGGGCGTCAGGGCCTTGGGGCGGGAACGGGTAAGAGGCAAAAGCCGTGTGCCGAGGCCCGCGGCCAGAATCATTGCGCGCATGGGATGAATCCACTCCGACTTCTTGTTGAAAAAAACTCTGCCGAACAAGTCAATCTAGCAAAAAACTCCCGCCATGTCTTCCCCTCAATAAATATCAGTTTACCTCAAAGCAGAGTCGTGTTTAATTTACCCCTTCCATGATCTTGCCCTGGAGAATCCATGCTTTCGTTCGACGATTTCGCACAAAAGTGGTCAATCGATTCCGCTCCTCTTGAACCTGTTGCCGCCCGCTACCCGTTCAGGCTGAACGGCTACTTCGAAGGACTCATTACAACCCGGGAAGACCCCATCTGGAAACAGGTCGTCCCCGATACCAGGGAAATATCCGACCTTTCCGGCTTCGAGGACCCTTTGGCCGAGGAAGAGCTGTCGGTTGCGCCCAACCTGGTGCACAGATACCCGAACCGGGTCTTGTGGCTGGTAAACGACCGTTGCGCGCTACATTGCAGGTTCTGCACCCGCAAGCGGAGGTGGCCTGACGACGACGGGTCGCCTCAAACCCCGCCCGACCTCAAACCGGCCCTGGACTACATAGCGCGCCGAGAGCAGATCGTCGATGTTCTGTTGTCGGGGGGCGACCCGCTGCTTCTTCCCGAGGAACTTCTCGACGAGATTTTAAGAAAGCTGCGCGAGATCAGGCATGTGCAAGTTATCAGAATCGGAAGCCGTGTCCCCTGCGCCATGCCCGGCGCCGTTTCCCAGCGGCTCGCGAGGATGCTTTCCAAGTTTCACCCGCTCTACATCAATATTCATTTCAACCATCCGGCCGAAATTACGGAGGCATCCGCCCGGGCCTGTTCCACCCTGGCGAAGGCCGGTATCCCCCTTGGAAGCCAGACCGTGCTGCTTCGCGGCGTAAACGATTCCCAAGAGATCCTCGCGGAACTCTTTCACAGGCTGCTGGCCATCCGCGTACGGCCATACTACCTGATGCAGATGGATCTTACCGCCGGCACGGCGCACTTTCGAACCCCGCTCGGCACCGGTTTAAAGATCCTTCGGATGCTTCGCAACCGGATTTCCGGGCTGGCGATGCCCCAATTCGTCGTCGACTTGCCCGGAGGCCGAGGTAAACTCCCGCTTCTGCCGAACATGATCCGCGAAATAAACGACCGGCAGATGATTGTACGCAATTACACCGGCCACTCTTGCGCCTATCCGCTGCTCCGCGGAGAGGCTGAAGAACTGAAGGTCGAAATGGCCCGGCTTTGAAAGAGGTTTCCATCGGCCCTTTTTTTGACCGCTCCTTCGCCCCCTCCTAAAAAATTGTTGTAGATTCTCAGGGAATTTGCCGATTTTCCCATTGTCGGAAACAACCGACTTCCATCATCCCTCTTGGAGGAATTTGTTCCATGCAGGAAGAAGAAACCATCGTGGTTACTTACAAAGGTCATGCGGACGGCTCGGTTGATTTCTACGGAGCCGCCGTTGAAAGAGTTACCGGGTATACTTGGCAGGATTTTTCCGCCGACAGGGGCCTTTGGCCGTCCCTGATCCACCCCGAAGACAAGGAAAAAAACAAGGCCATCTTCATTAAGGCGCTCAAAAGCAACAAGACCTATGCCCGCGAGTACCGCATCATCGACAAACACAACCGGATCCATTGGCTGATGGAGTACAGCCAGATCATAATGGAAGACGACGGAAAGATCGCTTTCGTAATCGGCTCCACACTGGACATTACCAGGGAAAAACAGGAAAAAATACTCAGGCAGAAACGGCAGTCCATGACCGGAAAGTACCAGTTCTTTTCCATTGCCAACCAGGAATATGGACTCGCAATTCTTAAAATTCGTGAAATCATACAATTATTACCCATCACTCCGGTGCCCAATGCCGCCGATTATGTCCTGGGAATCATGAATCTCAGGGGGAAAGTCATTCCAGTAATAGATTTGAAGCGAAAATTGGGCCTGGAAGGATCGGATTGCTCCGACCGCGCATGCATCATCAACGTGGAAGTGAAGCGCAAGGAGGGTATCGGCATCGTCGGGATTCTGGTGGATTCCGTCTCTGAAGTCATCCTTCTGGATTACGAGATGATTGAAGAGCCCCCGCCTTTTTTCACCCCCTACCTCGATTGCCTCCTGGGCATGGTCAAGATTAACCAGACAGTGAAGCTGTTGTTCGATTTCGACCGGCTCCTCGGAAACGCAAACTATGATCTGGCGCTTGCCGAAAAATCCTCCGGCCAGCCCGACGACCTCTAGCGAAGAGCTGCCCGAAGCTCCTTCCCAACAAGACACCAAAGACGATTGCCGCAAATACCCCACAAATCTCTTGCAAGCTCCAGGGGACTTTGCTATCGTCGAACCGAAACAGGAACGTAACGCATACTTAACAGTTCCCGTTCGACTTCGTTTTCTATACCCGCTCTCCCCTGTTCTCGATTTTCACTCTCACGCCATTCTTCCGCTTTCGAGTTCCATTGCACCGGCCTTGGCGGGGCATGGCCACCGTTAACACCCGGTGTGGACTGGATGAAGACCAGACGGGGGCACCAATGATCAATCTTACGAAGAGCAAGCTTTCCCTCTCCCCGACAGCCCCTGCAAAACAACGGCGAAAAGCTGGCCGGCGGGCCTTTGCGCCCGCCATGTTCAGCTCGACGGCAGCCGGTGCGACCTCTCGCAAGGTCTGCCCGGCATTCAAAGATGCGGCAAGAAAAAAGCCGCGTTCAGGTCAATCATCATTTAACAGGGGGAGAATTGCATGAAAATACCAAATCTTCATGGCGTCTTCGTTACAACTTTGGCTATTTTGTCTTTTACTCTCGGGGGGGCGGCGACCGCCCGGGCCGCGGGCACGCCAACCGTTTCGGAGTTTTTGAATGCAATCAACTGCGTCTATCTTATAAATACCGTGCCGGCCGGAATGACTTATTTTACAAACAACGGTGAGCCCGTCACCCTGGTGGACGAGGCCAACGGGGCGGTTTCCTACGTGTATGTCACAGCCGAACACCAGGTCGTTATCGCTTTCCAGGGCACAACCGGCGGCCTCAACTTCCTGTGGGACCCGATTGGCGGCGCAATGCAGTTGTTTACCGATGTGAAAATCGTTCTAAATGATGACGACAACGGCACACAACCATCGGTTTTCGGGACTTCCCTCAATTTTGCCTGGCAGGTCATAGCCCTTGCCCGAGCGAAGGGATACGGCGTCTCCGACATCTTCGTTACCGGGCATTCTCTTGGCGGCGCCGAAGCCGAGTATGTGGCTTCTCAAACGGGCCTTTCAGGGATCGCCTTCGAGCCCCCGGGCATAGTGTTTCAACCGGCACCCGGAGTCACTGGCGCCAATTTCGTTTGCACCGTCACCGATGGCGACCCGGTCCCCAATTTCGCCTCCGATATTCATGCCGAGCAGCCCTGCGCCCCGCCCTACGTGGCCGGAGGAGGCCGGGCCCCTCATTTCGGCTCGATGGCCTTCCTCGGCTCGACCTCCGACCAGACGGCGCTGCAAAATTACGCTCTCGGACTGACCTGGTGGGGTTTGGAGCTGGACCCGTGGCCGTTTGTCGAAATGGTTGCCGAATTTCACCTGCCCGGTGTTCAGGCTCATGACCTCAATGTCAGGCTGAATCCGAGCAATCCGATCGTCGACGGCATCGGCAATATGAGCGGGGAAGTTTTCGACGTTGGAGATTTGCAGATTCCGGCCTTCAAAAACGAAATGCAGGCTGTCGGTCGCCTGATCAAGGGATGAGGCCAAGGGCTCTGCCGGAAATATGACAAAAATGAATTAATTAACGGAATATCCCCATCCACAACCGTCATGGCGGGCGCAAAAGAGCAAGACTTTTCGCCCGCCATGCCCCCCCTTCCGACTCCGCTCCGCTATCCGCCCGCCTATTTCGGCCTTGTCAGGTAATGATCATTTTTCCTGATCACCCGAACAGGGCGGCAAGGAATCCATTTCGGACGCATCCGGCCAGCCGGCCGGGACCGGGGCTTCCAGGGAAAGGAGCTCACCGGAAACCGGGTGTTTCAGCCTCAGTCTCCAGGCGTGCAGGTAGAGACGTCCGGCGGGGTTTGCGCCGTGGGCCCGGTCGCCTGCAACCGGATGGCCGGCTAGGGCCAGGTGAATTCTTATCTGGTGGGTTCTGCCGGTATGCGGGGAGGCAATGACCAAAGAGCGGCCCTCCTGGCGGCACAACACTGTAAAGGAGGTCGCGGCGCTTTTGCCCTGGCCGCGGCTTACCGCCTTATATTTTCCACCCGCTTTGCCGATGGGGGCCTCGCAGGACCAGGAATCGTTTTGGACAAAGCCCTCCACCCAGGCCAGATAATCCTTCTTTACTTTTCTTTCCCGGAATGCCGCGGCCAACGGCTCGTTGGCTTTGCGGGCAAGGCAGAAGAGCAGCAGACCGCTCGTTTCCCGGTCGAGCCTGTGGTGGAGGGCGGCGTAGCCCTCCCCGCTCCTGCGTGCCCCCAGATGGCGAACAATGGCCGCATAGACGTTATTGTAAGCGTCGAAAGGGACTTGCTGGCTCGCAATGCCTGCTTCCTTGTCGTAGGCAAGCAGAAAGCGGTCACGAAAAATCACCCGGGAGGGATCGATTTCATAGAACCTGCCGGCGCCCCGAGCGCCCAAATCGGCGACGATCTGCTCGCCTCCGGAAAGCTTGGCTGAGCGATTGCGCTCCATCCGGTCGCAAACATATACGGAGCCGAAGTCTATGAGATCCGAGGCTTCCTTTTCTGTAATCGCGAGATAGCCCGAAACGGCCTCAACCAGTTCCAGCCCCTTTTCTTTTTCGCCGGCGCGCCACCTGAATTCGGACATCCCCCCGCCGCTCCCCGGCCCGGAGTGCCGAGGGGAGTGCGGGGCCTCGATCCTTTTCATTCATCAAAGCCGCCGGGGCTCATATCGCCTCCGCGGCCCCCCATGGAGTCCTTTTCCGCCATCGCCTCGTCCATCGCCTGGTCCACGTCGAAATCATCGCCCATCTCTTCGCCCATTTCCTTGCTCATGGACTTCATCCATCTGGCCATGCTCTTGGGGTCGGTTTCATCGAGCCCCGAGAGGCGGGCCGGATCGGCCAGGCGCTCCATTCGAGTTTCCTCCGACATTCTCACCCTCACCCTGGAGGGGACACGGTGGAGGTCCGAGCCGCCGCAGTGGCGGCACTGGAGGGCAACGGTTTCCGAGACGCTGAAGGTTATGATTTCAGACTTTCGCTTGCACTTCCCGCACAGGTACTCGTAGATAGGCATTCGGCAAAACCTCCCGTCCAATGTCCGCCGCGCCCGCTCATGCCCGGTAGCGGAGTTGAAAGCCGAATCCGGGCGAAAGCGCGGGGTTAAAGGATCACATACTTTTTGATCATGTGCACCACCTCGTCGGGATCGTCCAGAACCGTCACTATTTCCAGATCGTCGGGCGAGATGAATTTTCGGTCCACAAGAGTGGTTCGAATCCATTCCATCAGCCCCCCCCAGTAACTGGTTCCAACCAGGATGACGGGAAAGGGCTTTATGCGCCTGGTCTGGATGAGGGTAAGGGCCTCGGTGATTTCGTCCAGGGTGCCGAACCCCCCCGGCATTCCAATATAAGCCTGAGCGTATTTGACGAACATAACCTTACGGACGAAAAAATATTGAAAATCCAATTTCAGGGTGGAAAACGGGTTGGGTGTTTGCTCGAAAGGCAGCTCGATATTGAGCCCCACCGATTTGGCCCCGCCCTCCTTGGCGCCTTTGTTTCCCGCCTCCATGACTCCCGGCCCTCCGCCCGTTATGATGTGATAGCCGTGGGTGGCAAGTTTTTTTGCGATTTCGTAGGTCAACTCGTAGGTCTCATCGCCTGGCTTCGACCTCGCGGAGCCGAAAATGGAAACAGCCGGGTATAGACTGTCAAGCGTTTCAAACCCCTCCACAAACTCGGCCAGGATCTTGAACAGACGCCAGGAATTTCCGGCGCTTATGGAATCGACGACATACTGTTGCTTATCGGACATACAAAAATCTTCCCCTATCCTCTGGAGTTGAACATTTCGAAAAGTTTTATGGAAAATGCCTGTTTCGAGCCTTGTTGATAATTATATTGAAGCCTTGTAATTTCAACAAGGAAAGAGTTGAAAGGCAGTTTATGAACAACCTCGGGAAAATGAATTATAAAGTTGAACGCATGAGGCTAATGAGCTATTTTGTCCGACTTCAACTAGTTTTTACTGGCTTTTCAAACGGTTGCTTTTCTCTCGGGGAAAAGCCGTTTGTATAAAGGAGGGTATTCGATGGAGATGAAAGAGTTCGTCAGAGCGGCCCTTAAAAAGGTCGGACAAAAACTCAGGGACGGCATCCTGGATAAACACGAACAGGGTTACAGCGATCAGGAGGAAATGCTTCTCGACTGGGTGTGGATCGAATTGAAGGAAGAATCCCCCGACAAGGACGCGGTGGTAAACATGGACCTCGACGATCTCTATGAACTGATCGAAAGTTCGGCGGACACCCATGAGGATTACCACATTCTTCTGGAATCTCTTAAAGCCGAGGTGTGAGGCCAAAAATCGGCCACGCCCGACCAGGGAGCGCTCTTTTTCGGAGCGCTTTTTTTATTGCAAAAAGCATTGGAGCAAAAATCATGAGAACCCTGACCCTGCATCCGGGCCGCGAGAGGCGTATCTTAAGAGGCCATCGCTGGGTATTTGGCAACGAAGTGGCCGACCCGCTCCACGATTTCGAGCCCGGAAGCTGGGTGGAGGTCGTCTCGGCCAAGGGCGTGCCCCTGGGCGCGGGCTATGTCAATCCCACATCGCTTATCGCCGCGCGCATCGTCTGCCCGCCCGGGAAAAAACCCGACGAAGATTTCTTCCGGCAGGCTTTCCGGGATGCGGCCAACTTTCGCGACCGGGTCTATCCCGGCGCCTCAACCTGCCGCCTCGTTTTCGGCGAATCCGACGGTCTGCCCGGCCTGGTGGTCGATCGCTACGGGGATGTGTTGGTCTACCAGGCCACAACCTTTGGCATGGCAAAGATGGAGGGGCTCATCCGGGAGCTCCTGTGCGACTTGTTCAAGCCTTCGGCGCTGGTTTTCCGAAATGACTCCCCGTCGCGGGCCATGGAGGGTCTCGACCTCGAAAAAGGGGTGGCCGCCGGGAAGGCGCCCGCCGAAATCCAGGTGCAAATTGACGGACTGGACTATGTCGTTGACGTTCTCGGAGGGCAGAAAACAGGAATGTACCTGGACCAAAGAGACAACAGAAAAGCTTCGGGGCGCTGGGTAGAGGGCAAAAAAGTCCTCGACCTTTTCTGCTACAACGGCGCCTGGAGTCTTTCGGCCCTCGCCGCGGGGGCCTTGGAGACAGTTGGAATCGATCAGTCCGCCGACGCGGTCCAACAGGCGAAAAGAAACGCGGAACTTAACGGCTACGCTGACCGCGCCGTTTTTGCTTCCGCCAACGTCTTCGATTATCTCAAACGGGTCCCCAAGGCCTCTTTCGACCTCATCGTGCTCGACCCGCCCGCATTCGCCAAAACACGGTCTTCCATAGCGGAGGCGAAGAAGGGATATACGGATATAAACCGCAGGGCGCTTCTGGCCTTAAAACCCGGCGGAATCCTCATCACTTCCTCGTGCTCGTATCACATGAGCGAAGAACTGTTCCACGACGCGCTCGTCTCGGCCGGTCAGGCAAGCGGAAAAAGACTTCGCCTGCTCAGTTCCAGCGGCCAGTCGCTCGATCACCCCGTCCTTCTGGCCATGCCCGAAACCAGGTATTTGAAATGCTTCGTCGTGGAGGCCACCTAAGGAATAAGAGCGGCGGGGAGAGGGTTGAAAAAAAAGATGGCGTGGAGAAAACTCCTCCTTGCCGCCCGCTCCATCCCACTCCCCGCTCTTTTCTATTTCATATCGGGCGCATATGCTGTATAGACCATAGGAAACCTTACCGCCAGGAGTCGAATATGCTGGTTCTCCTTTGTGGGAAAGACCCCATGGAATTAGGGATGAAGAGTTGCGAAGGATGGAATATCACAGTATTTTTGGACCACCTGCGTTCCTGTGAAAAATGCTCCAAATCCCAGGATGTCCTCATAAACAGGCTGAACGGCATCATAGGCTGCGAGGACCGGGGCGAAGACCTCTGAGGAACCGGCGTCCCCTGTTTTGCCAACCTATTGCCCCCCGGCATCGCGATGTTTACTTTGCAGCAAGTTCGCTCGCCAAAGCGTTTTTGAACGCCCGGCATCGGGAACTCCCCTTGCAAAGGAACAACGAAATGGCCGAAAAGCAAATGCCCCATCCGCACCACGACGAGCACCTCTGCTATCTGCAAAACATCGGATACAATCAGTCGCATTCCGACGAGTACAAGAACCTGGTGAGAAACCCCGGATACGTCTGCGCCAACTGCGGGCGGGCCGCCGCCCTGGAAAAAAACCTCTGCAAGCCGGAAAAGTTGTAAAAACCGGCTCAAACGGGAAGCAGGGCCTTCCGGCTTCCCCGCTTCCCGCCGATTTCCTTTAAAGCAACCGGAAAGTATCCAGCCAGCCCGGACGTTCGGCCAGTGCCGATTCGATGGCGTTCTGCGAACCCAGCACCTTTACGATCCCCTCCCGATTCACCCTTTCAAGGACTTCGGCAAACGATCTGAAATCCTTGGCGGTCGTGGCCAGGACCTGTTCGCGCATCTTCTGGCGCATTTCATCGGTTTCGCCGGTAAGGCCGCGCAACAGGGAAACATAGCCCTTCATATCCGGCAGCATGTAGGAATCGATCTCCCCGATGGCCCCGACGATGGCCTTGCCCAGTTCATCTTCGGAGATCTCCGCATCGCGCAGGAACCGGGCCGCGCCGTCGAAGTTTTCAACGGTTTTCAGCAGGTTGGGATCTCGATATGACAGGAAGGTAAAGACCCCGGAAAGGCGGTCGAAAAGGCAGAAACCGCCGTAGGCCCCTCCCTGGACCCGCACCTTTTCCCAAAGCCAGGTGGTTCTCAGATAGCCCGATATTACCTTGCTCGATCCATGGGCTTCGTAGCCCGCATCGTAGAGGTTGGCGCCCTTGCCCACATAGTTTACCTGCGAGGGGACCATTATGCCTTCAAATCGTGGAAAAAGAGAAGGCTGCCATTCGGCAAGCTCCATCTTTCGGTTCGGGAGGCAATCGAGAACGCCGCGCACCGAGCGCTCGATCGACGCCATATCTTTCCTGTCGGCGGTGATATTGAACACCGCCGCGCCTCGGTTCAGGAGCAGTCCTCGCACCTTCTCCAGTTCGAAGAGCACCCCTTCCCAGTCTTTATCGATTCTTTCGGCCAGATTTTCCAGAAAATGGAAATAGCTTATCCCGTCGGTCAGCTCCTTCGCCCAGCCGGCCAGGCCGAAGTGTGCCCGGATACGCTGGTTGATCACCTGGTGGCCGTTCGGCACAAATTTTCTTTCCTGCCTGGCCTTTTCTTCGAGCACGATCTGGCGGAACCGCTCCCGGTTGTCCAGTTTAAGTTCTCCCAGCACTTCGGCCAGGATGTCGGCCATCTCGCCTGTCCGCGCGCTCATGCATTTGCCCCGCAGGAAAAGCCAGGTCGCAGGCGCGGTATCGCCCATTACCGTAGAGGTGAAAAGCTCGGGGTGGATGCCACCCGTCTTTCGGCTGATCTTTTGCGACAGGGAGGCGAAATCCTGCAACCTGGTGCCCATCTCCAGCAGAAGACGTCCGAAGATCGGCGCATAGGGAAGATACTCGCCGGGCAGCACCCGCAGATTGAAGCCGAGTTCAAGGTAGGTTATGGAGCTTGTGAAAAGATCGTGATAGAAGCCGCGCACGCCGTCCAGAGGCAAGTCTTCGATCGGAATGGTCCCGCTCTTTTTGTCCAGATCTGAAACTCTCAGGACGGGGATGGTCGCAAGGCCTTCAGCCGAATCGGGGGCGGACTGGAGATCTTCGAGGATTTTGGCGTTTTCGATCACTCGGCGGACCTCATCGGCGGCAAAGGAATTCTTGATCGACTCGAGCCTTCGGCTTTCCTCTTCATTTTGACGCTCGACCAATCCCGACTCGGGTTTTAACAAGACGACCGTGCGGTGGGGATTTTCAAGAAAATGGACGCGCAAGAGATCTTCGAGGAAACCTTTCGATTTCAGATTTTCCTTCACGCGGCCAAGGGGGGCTTCGAAAGCCGTGAGCGAAAGCGGATCGGCGTCATGGAGCCAGGCGGCAAGGGAGTGCAGCATCACGGCCAGCCCCTGGGGGAAGCTGCCGTAGTTGTTCTCGCGAAGCCGGAACTCGATCGTATTGACCGCGGCTTCGACCGCCTCCGGCTCGATGCCCTCGCGCGCCAGGGCCGAAAGAGTATCGAAGATGAGGCTTTCGACCTTCGGAGCGTCTTCGACCAGGATTCCTTTAAGACCCGTGGAGAAGTAGAGCTGGCGCAGTTCGGTCTCAAGCCCCCCCCCGGCCAGATCTTCGCCCAGCCGCGATTCGATCAGCGCTCTTCTCAAAGGCGAACCCGGCATGCCGATAAGGGCATATTCGAGGAGCTGAAAGGCGAGGTTGCGGTCCGCGTCGCTCGCCTCGGGAAGGAGCCAGTTGAGGGTGATCATGCCCTTGAGGCTTGCCTGCGAAGCCTCATCGCCCCCGACCCCGAAAGAGCGCACGATCCTGCGCGGCATGGACAGGGGCCTTTGCACGGGCACCGACGATTCGACCACGGCCCGGCTAAAATCCTTCAGATACTCTTCGAGTATCTCCAGCCTTCTGTCGGGATCGTCATTTCCGAAAAAATAGATCCTCGCGTTTGAAGGATGATAGTGGCTTTCGTAGAAGGCTTTGAACTGCTCGAAGGTGAGAGTGGGGATCGCTTCGGGGTCGCCCCCGGAGTCCAGGCCGTAGGTGATGTCGGGAAAAAGAGACTGCTGGGAAGCCTCGAGCAGCAGGCTGTCGGGGGAAGAATAGACCCCCTTCATCTCATTGTAGACCACGCCCTTGATTCCAAGAGGGGCCTCGGGTCCGCTCAAGTCGTAATGCCAGCCCTCCTGCTGCAGGACAAAGGGGGTCAGGCGCGGATGGAAAACCGCGTCCAGGTAAACATCGATAAGGTTGTAGAAATCCTGGACGTTCTGGCTGGCCACCGGGTAGCAGGTCTTGTCGGGGTAGGTGAAGGCATTGAGGAAGGTCTTGAGCGACCCTTTGATCAGTTGGACGAACGGTTCTTTTACCGGATACTTGCGCGAGCCGCAAAGGACCGAGTGTTCGAGGATATGGGCCACACCGGTGGAGTCTGATGGCGGCGTGCGGAAACTGACGCCGAACACCTTGTTTTCATTATCGTTTATGACGGAAAGCACTTCGGCGCCGGTCGAAGCGTGCCGGTAAAACCGCACCAGACTCTTAATTTCGGGGACTTCCCGTTCAAAAACCAGTTCAAATCTTTCTTTTGCCGACATTGGGTATTCTCCACAATTTGCATTTACGTTGCGAACCAGTAACGGAACATGGGCGAGGGGCGGCCGCCCCCGGCCCCGCGATATCTCAACCGCCGTTTTGCCGGGTAATGAATGCAATAAAGTAAGACATGATGTAATTTAATACAAATCAGTTTCAAAGGACTTTTCGAAATGGAAGTCAAATTCATTGGCGTCGGGGAAGCGTTCGACGAAGAGTATCCAAACACCTCCATTCAGGTGGAGGCCGAAGAGGGCGGGATCGAGCATTGCATCCTCCTTGACTGCGGCTTTACCGTCCCCCCTTTGTTTTGGAAAAGCTGTCCGGATGGTGAGCGTCTCGACGCCGTCTGGATATCCCATTTCCACGGGGATCATTTTTTCGGGCTTCCCGCTCTGATTGCAAGGTTTTGGCAACTGGGGCGGCAAAAACCCCTGCTCGTTATCGGCCTGCCAGGGGTTGAGCAAATAGTTACCCAAACGATCGGGCTTGCCTATCCTTCCGTTTTGGCCAAGCTCGGCTATGAACTGCGCTTCATCGAAATGCAACCGGGCAAGGTCTTGATGCGGGCCGGCTTTGTATGGCGAAGCGCGCCAAACGCCCACTCCCGAAGCGACCTGGCGGTTCGAATCGATTGCGGCGGCAAATCGCTTTTCTACTCCGGCGACGGGGCTCCAACCGAAGATAGCGTTTTGCTCGCCCGAGGAGCCGATCTCGCCGTTCATGAAGCCTTTCGCATGAGCGAGCCGAGCCCCGGCCATTCGACGGTTTCAAAGTGCATCGACTTCGCCCGAAGTGCTCAAGTCAAACGCCTGGCCCTCGTCCACCTGGAGCGTAACGAAAGGCGAAGGCGTGAGCAAATATTTCCGATGATCCGGGCAGTCTCGGAGCTTGAAGTATTTTTGCCCGAACCCGGCGACAAGATCCGTATCTAAAAGTATTTCTTTTCACCAGGATGTTGACTTTTGCTTGACAATAAGGCCTGCTTCCATTAGGTTTGTCGCCCGCGTGGAAGGTCTAATGTATTTCGTGGTCCTTATTGTAAGCAGGCGAAATCATATAAGTTTTTGAATTGATGCGATTGCATGAAGATGAGCCCGCATCCGGCTCATCTGTGCACCCACCAGACTGACCGGTGCAGGTCCGGTTCGATCTTCAACAGCCTGCCGGAACGAAACGAACGACCCCGCGTGACATGAATCGTTTATTCAATTCCAATCTTTTCCGGTTACGGACTGGAGTTCGGCGTCCGTTGAGATAATCTTGCTGGAAGGAGGACCCAAGACAATCAGGTTGAAGTTCGAGGGGCGTCTTGCCTCTCAGGAGTCGTCATTTCACGTTCCAATGCATTAAAACTTACTAAGGAGGTCTAAATGAAAGCTAGTGCAATCGTAATGTTTGCCCTCGCATGTGGTGGTCTCGGCGTAGCCTATGCGCTGGTGACCGCAGCGTGGGTATCCAAGCAAAGCGCGGGTTCCGAAAAAATGCAGGCAATCTCGGAGGCCATCCGCGAAGGGTCGGCAGCATTCTTGAGCAGAGAGTACAAAACCGTCGCGGTTGTTGGCGTTGTAATCGCGGGACTTCTTACCTACCTCGGGATCTGGACCGCAATCGGCTTCGTTATCGGTGCGATCGGTTCGGCGTTTGCCGGCTACATCGGCATGATGGTATCGGTCAAGGCAAACGTACGCACGACCGAAGCCGCCAAGGGCGGCCTGCAGAATGCCCTCTCGGTGGCATTCAAGGGCGGTTCGGTAACCGGCATCATGGTCGTTGGCCTGGGCCTTCTGGGCATCACCGGCTACTATGAGGTCGCCAAAAGCTATGCTCCCGTCGAGCAGGTTTTCCACGCACTGATCGGCCTCGGGTTCGGTTGTTCGCTGGTCAGCGTTTTCGCTCGTATCGCCGGTGGTATCTACACCAAGGCTGCCGACGTCGGCGCCGACCTGGTCGGTAAAGTCGAAGCGGGCATTCCTGAAGACGATCCGAGAAACGCCGCCGTTATCGCCGACAACGTCGGTGACAACGTGGGTGACTGCGCCGGTATGGCCGCCGACCTCTACGAAACCTACACGGTTACGCTGGTGGCCGCTATGCTTCTGGCCAAAACGGTTTTTGGCGCGAACAGCCCCTGGGTGGAATTTCCGCTGCTTATCGGCGGCATCTCCATCATCGCCTCGATCATCGGCACCTACTTCGTGCGCCTTGGCAAGAACGAATACATCATGGGCGCTCTCTACAAAGGACTGGCGGTCTCCGGCATTCTGGCCGCTGGCGCCTTCTATTTCGCATCGAAGTGGTTCCTGGCCATTCCCGGTCTTAAAACCCAGGGCTTCACGGCGATGAGTGTTTTCACAACGGCAGTCATCGGTCTGGTCTTGACCGGCGCCATCGTTATGATCACCGAGTACTTTACTTCCAAAAGCTTCAACCCGGTTAAACACATCGCCGCGGCCAGCGTCACCGGCCACGGAACCAACGTTATCGCCGGTCTGGCGGTCAGCATGAAGTCCACCGCGGCCCCGGCCCTTGTCATCTGCGGCGCTATCGTCTGGGCTTATCAGCTGGGCGGCGGCTTTGCCGGCAATACCGGCGCGGGTCTTTTCGCAATCGCTCTTTCCGCGGTCGCCATGCTGTCGATGACGGGTATCGTCGTTGCCATCGACTCCTACGGCCCGATTACCGACAACGCGGGCGGCATCGCCGAAATGGCCGAGCTTCCCGAAAGCGTGCGCGCGATCACCGATCCCCTGGATGCGGTTGGAAACACCACCAAGGCCGTTACCAAGGGTTATGCGATCGGCTCGGCCGCTCTTGCGGCCCTGGTGCTTTTTGCGGAATACTCCCGGTCGGTTCCGGGCATGACGTTCGACCTGTCGAGCCCCAAGGTCATCATCGGTCTTTTCATCGGCGGTCTGCTGCCCTACTTCTTCGGTTCGCTCCTGATGGAAGCCGTTGGTAAGGCGGCAGGCGGGGTTGTCGAGGAAGTTCGCCGTCAGTTCCGTGAAATCCCCGGCATCATGGAATACACCGCCAAGCCCGAATACGGCAAGTGCGTTGACATCGTCACCAAGAGCGCGATCAAGGAAATGATGGTTCCGGCCCTCATTCCGGTCGCGGCTCCCATCCTGGTCGGTTTCCTGATCGGCAAGGAAGCCCTCGGCGGCCTTCTGATCGGCGCAATCGTCACCGGTCTTTTCCAGGCCATCGCGATGACCAGCGGCGGCGGCGCCTGGGATAACGCCAAAAAGTTCATCGAAGACGGCATGTACGGCGGCAAGGGCTCCGACGCCCACAAAGCCGCGGTCACCGGCGACACCGTTGGCGACCCGTACAAGGATACCGCGGGCCCGGCAATCAACCCGATGATCAAGGTCATCAACATTGTCGCACTGCTTATCGTGCCTCTTTTGACCAAGTAAGAACGCCCAGCGGGCTCAAGCCCGCTTGAGCAAAAAAGAACCGGCGGTCCTCACGGATCGCCGGTTTTTTCATCTCCCTTCCATCCCCTCGCGCTACGCCGTGGTCTTCGATACCGCGCAACTTGAGCGCCAATAATCCGCATCCGACCGGGCCAGCTCCAAACTGCGAGAGCACAACAGCCCCATGATCACAACACCCAATGAGGCGCCAATAAACAAACCGATGCACAGGCCTATTAACAACTCGCTCATTTGCACTCTCCATCAATTGACAGATACCCGGAATCGGCTTATCAGCCGCGCTGTCGGATATTAAAGTCGTGACTTCTGCTTATCACGCGGAAAGGGCTGTGGCGGGCAAAGTGGTAAAAAAGGCAACGGGGAGCAAAAAAGAAGATTTCTTCTCGGCTCCCCGCGATTTCCGTTTCAACTATTTTTCGAGAATTTGCCGGGCAACGCTGTAGGGGTCCGATTGCCTGTCAACGATTCTTCTCACCATCTCATCGATGGAATCTCCCCGGGCCTCGATTCTTTCCAGGGCGGCCCGGAAGGCCAGGTCTTTGAGCACCCCGAGCAGTTGGAGCCTGGTGCGCTTTTCGACGGCCTCGCGCCACCTCTGCGAACCGGTTGCAAGAAGGTAGGCCTTGTGCTGTTCGATCGTCTCGTAGAGCTTGTCGATGCCCCGGCCCTTTACGGCTTCGGTTTCAATTATCCGCGGCTCCCACTCCTCGCCGTTTCGCCTTCGAACGCCGATCTCGATCAGGTTCATCAACTCGCGCACGGTCTTGCGCGAACCTTCGCGGTCGGCCTTGTTCACCACGAATATGTTGCCGATCTCCATGATCCCCGCCTTTATGGCCTGTATGTCGTCGCCCATTCCCGGGATCATGACCAAAACGGTCGTGTGGGCGCTGTTCGCCACTTCGACTTCATCCTGGCCCACTCCGACGGTTTCAACCAGTACCACGTCCTTGCCCGCCGCATCGAGCACGTTTACCATGTCGTTTGTCGACCGGGTAAGGCCGCCGAACTGGCCACGCGTGGCCAGGCTGCGAATGAAAACGCCCGGATCGAGAAAATGGCGTTGCATCCGAATGCGGTCGCCAAGTATGGCGCCGCCCGTAAAGGGGCTTGTCGGATCGACGGCCAGAATGCCAACCGTCTTCGAGTCCTTGCGGTAATGGGTCGCCACCTGGTCTACGAGCGAACTTTTCCCCACACCCGGAGAACCGGTGAAGCCGATGACGTGAGCCTTGCCCGTGTGAGGATAAAGCCTCTGAAGGACCTCCCGGGAGGACGGCAACTCATCGTCGATGTCCCGCAGGACACGAGCGATGGTCCTGACATCGCCGGCAACTATCTGCTGGATGATATCCATGAATCAGTTCCTTCGTCGGAGCCGAAAAAAAGGTCTCCGCCACGCGTGAGAAAAATAACCCGGTTTCAGCTCGAAAGAGGCGCCGCATCGCCATGGGCGGAGATGTTTTTGCCCACCCATTCGATAATGTCGCCAAGTTTTGCTCCCGGCTCGAAAATTTCCTTTATGCCGCACTCCTTGAGCATCGGGATATCCTCCAGAGGAAATATGCCTCCCCCCACAACCGCTATGTCTGCGGCATTGTTTTCCCTCAAAAGCTCCATGATCCGGGGAAACGAGTATCTGTGAGCACCGGAAAGAATGCTCAAACCGATCAGATCGACGTCTTCCTGGAGAGCCGTGCTCACGATCTGCTCGGGCGTTTGATGACATCCCGTGTAGATGACCTCGAAACCCGCGTCGCGAAATGCGCGGGCCACTACCCGCGCACCACGGTCGTGGCCGTCGAGCCCGGGTTTGGCAACCAAGATACGAATTTTTCTGCCATTTGCCATGGAAACTGTCCTTTCCTGGAAGTAGCCGGCGGCGGGAAGAGCTCTTCCCGCTCCCCGCCACGCTCTTTTTTCCCTCAAAACGTCCCCGGGTCCGTGTAGGTTCCGAAAACCTCTCTGTAGAGATCGCAGCATTCCTGCTCCGTGGCGCCTGCGCGCACAGCATCGACAAGGGCGGGCATGACGTTGTTTTCCCAGCACGCAGCCCCTTCGCACCTGCGCCGCAGAGCGTCCATCGCCTTTTGGAACCCGGCCTTGTCGCGGTTTTGCTTGAAGCGCTCGGTCCGCTCGATCTGATTGCGCTCGATCTCGTCGTCTATTTTCAGGACGAATTCCAAGTCCGGACGCTCGGACACATACTTGTTCACCCCGATCACCGTTTTCTCGCCCGCCTCGATCTGCCTCTGGAAATGGAAAGCCGCATCGGCGATCTCCATCTGCGGATAATCCCGCTCGATGGCCGCGACCATTCCGCCCAGTTCATCGATCTTGCGGATATAGGCCATGGCTTCCTCCTCCATCTTGTCGGTCAAGGCCTCGATGAAATAGGAGCCCCCGAGAGGATCGATGACGTTTGTGACCCCGGTTTCCTCGGCGATTATCTGCTGGGTGCGCAAAGCTATGAGCGCGGCCTGCTCGCTTGGAATCATGTAGACTTCATCCAGGGAATTGGTGTGCAGCGACTGGGTGCCTCCAAGGACGGCGGCAAGGCCTTCCATGGTGGTGCGAACGACGTTGTTGTAGGGTTCCTGGGCGGTAAGAGAACAGCCGGCCGTCTGGGTGTGGAAGCGCATCAGCATGGACCTCGGGTCCTTGGCCCCGAAGCGCTCTTTCATAAGCCTTGCCCAAATCCGCCTGCTTGCGCGCATCTTGGCTATTTCCTCGAAAAAATCTATGTGCGAGTTCCAGAAAAAGGAGAGCCTGCAGGCGAAGTCATCGACCTTGAGCCCTCTTTTCATGGCTTCCTCAACGTAGGTGATGCCGTCATGGATGGTGAAGGCCAGTTCCTGGACGGCGGTGGCACCCGCCTCTCTTATGTGATAGCCGCTGATGCTGATGGTGTTCCAGCGGGGGACCTCCCTGGTGCCGAATTCCACCGTATCGGTCACCAACCTCAAACTGGGCACGGGCGGGAGCATGAGCGTCTTCTGGGCGATGAACTCCTTCAGGCAATCGTTTTGAATCGTACCGCCAAGTTTTTTTCGCGAATAGCCCTGTTTTTCGGCGTTGGCGATATACATCGCCCACATGACGGAAGCCGGCGGATTGATGGTCATCGAAGTGGTGACCTCCTCCAGGTTGATATTGGCAAAGAGCCGGCCCATGTCTTCGAGGGTGTCGATGGCTACCCCGCATTTGCCGCACTCGCCCCGGGCAAGAGGCGAGCAGGTATCGTAGCCCATGAGTGTCGGAAAATCGAAAGCGGTGCTAAGGCCCGTTTCCCCGTGACTGATCAGATAGTGAAAACGCTGGTTCGTATCATCGGCGTTTCCCAACCCGGCAAACATTCGCATGGTCCAGTGGCGGGCCCTGTACATCGTGCTCTGCACGCCCCGGGTATAGGGGTATTTTCCCGGAAATCCGATTTCTTCTGAAAAGTCCTTGTCCCGGATATCAAGCGGCGTATAGAGCTGCTTGACTTCGAGGTCGGAAACCGTTGAGAACCTGCTTAGCCTCTCGGGGACCTTTTTCTGGGCCTTGCGGTACTCCTCCAGCCACTCCGCGTGTTCCTTCTCGATACGATCGAGCGCCGATTCGGAAAGATTTTGTTTTCCCATTGCCTCACCTCCTCGAAGTCGGCCGGCGAGTTGAAGCCCTTCAACCCGGGCGCCTTTCCAACCCGGGCGCAAAAGGGGCCGGTTTGGAAAGTTCTTCGAATTGAGAAAATTTTATTTAATTGTAATGACAAACCCGAGACGGGGAATAGCTCCAATCCCCGGCACCTTGCCAGCAGATTTGCCGGACCAATTGCGACTGCGCATCGATGCGAAAGCCGGTGCTCCAGGGTCCAACGCGGCGGGAAACCGGCATGAGAAAGATCGCACAACAACGCCCATCGGCTCACTTAATCAAAGTGCAAAGAGGTTGTCAAATGAATTCAAAACCCGTTTTGGGCCCGCGGCGGCAGACCAGGATTCTTTCAAAATTCTTCGAACCAGTTGAATTGGCGATGGAAGTCTTGTACATAGAGAGAATCGGTAGATTCGAACATCCGCAGGCGGGGGGATTCGGGGAAAGAAGATGATACGACTGGCTTTCGAGACTGAAAAAATCGCCGTCCTTGCCCAGGCCATTGAAGTCTCGGAAGATCTCATAAGCGACTATTACAAGATCTCGACTTCCGAGTGGAAAAGATATCGCTACGATATTCAAAGCCTTTCCGGCCTCGACGAGGAAGAGATAACCGACCTTGCTTTCGCCCAAATCAGGCGCTATGTGAGACGCCTGGTGGAAAAAACGCGGGGAAGCGAGCCCGGGGACTTTTTCAAGATCTGCATTCAGGACCATGTGATCCGCCGGGCCGTCGAGCGCGATGAGGGCATACGGCTTTTTCCCCTTACGGCTTACATCGTCACGCACGAACTGATTCACGTGGTGAGGTTCGCAAAGTTTCTGCAGAGGTTCGATTCCACCACGGCCGAACAGGAAGCCGAGGAAAAACATGTGCATGCGCTGACTTTCGATCTGCTGCAAAAAACTCGCATGCAGGGTTTGCCAGAAGTGCTGGCTGCCTTCAAAGACTGCCGGACGATGGAAAACTTCCTGTCGGACTGATTATTCCAAGAGAGGAAACGAAATGGACTCCAAGATCACCAGGCAAGAGGTTCGCCATGTGGCCCTACTGGCCCGGCTCGAACTTACCGAGGCCGAAGAGCAACAGATGACCGGCCAGATGAATGCCATTCTGGGATACATGGACAAACTCAACGAACTCGATACCGGCGAGGTCGAACCGACCACGCATGCCGTGGAGCTGCGAAACGTATTTCGCCCCGACTGCGTCGAGCCCTCTTTGGACCGCAAGGACTCGCTTGCAAACGCGCCGGGAACCGACGGCGTAAACTTTGTCGTGCCAAGGGTACTTTAGCTGGAGAAAAGGCAATTTGTTATGGAAATCCACTCTCTTCCCCTTCACCGGATACACGATCTGCTGGAAAGCCGCAAGCTCGGCGCCCTCGAAATCGTCTCGGCATTCCTGGAACGAATCAGCGCCATCGATCCCAAACTCAATTCCTACCTTGCCGCCTTTTCGGAAAAAGCCGTCGAGCAAGCCCGGCTCTTCGATTCCGGGGCCCTGGATTACGCGGCTTCACCCATCGCCGGAACGCCGATAGCCATAAAAGACGTCATATGCATGAAGGGGGCTCTTACGACCTGCGCCTCCCGAATTCTGGCAGGGTTTGTTTCTCCCTACGACGCCACTGTAACCGCAAAGCTGCGGAAGGCCGGGGCGATTTTCATCGGCAAGACCAACCTCGATGAATTCGCGATGGGATCATCGACGGAGAATTCGGCTTTCCTCAAGACCCGCAACCCGTGGGACACCGAACGGGTGCCGGGAGGATCGAGCGGCGGGTCGGCGGCCGCGGTTGCAGCCGGTCTTTGCGCCGGGGCACTCGGGACCGACACCGGGGGCTCCATTCGCCAACCCTCCTCTTTTTGCGGCGTTGTGGGCCTAAAACCCACTTACGGCCGGGTTTCACGCTTCGGACTCGTCGCTTTTGCCTCCTCGCTCGACCAGATAGGCCCCATCACGCGTGACGTCGAAGACGCGGCCATTTTGCTCCAGGCGATCGCGGGCTACGATCCGGCGGATTCGACTTCGGTCGATCTACCGGTCCCCGATTACCGGGCGGCGCTCGATCATTCGCTCCAGGGTCTTCGTCTGGGGATTCCCCGCCAGTATTTCATCGAGGGCACAGACCCGGAAGTCGACAGGGCCGTTCGCGAGGCCATAGACACCTGCCGCGGCCTTGGCGCCAAGATTGTCGATATCACGCTTCCACATACCGAATACGGCATCGCGGCCTATTACATAATAGCCCCGGCGGAAGCCTCGTCCAACCTGGCCCGCTACGACGGCGTCAAATACGGCCACCGGGCGCAAAACAGCCCCGATCTTATGGAAATGTACCGAAAGAGCCGCTCCGAGGGGTTCGGATCGGAGGTAAAACGCCGTATCATGCTCGGCACTTACGTCTTGTCGGCAGGCTACTTCGATGCCTACTACAAAAAGGCCTCCCAGGTAAGAACGCTCATCAAGCGCGATTTTCTCGACGCCTTCGAAAAATGTGACGCCATCCTTGCCCCCGTCTCCCCCGTACCGGCCTTTAAAATCGGGGAGAAATCCGACCCGCTCCAGATGTATTTGAGCGACGTGTTCACCCTTCCGGCAAGTCTTGCCGGAATTCCGGGAATCTCGGTGCCTTGCGGATTTACTTCGCAAAACCTGCCGATCGGCCTCCAGATCCTCGGACCTCATTTCCGCGAGGAGATGGTCCTGCGCGTAGCCCACCAGTTCGAGCAGGCCACCGATTTTCACCTCCGGACTCCGCGGTTTATGATTTGAAACACCAACTTGGTTCTCCTGGGGTGAGCCAAGGCGAACCCCAACACTCCCCCACCAGCTCCCGCACGTTCGGCGAACCATCTTTTTTCCCGGTGCGCCGATACCGGGATAAGGCTGGATCGGATTGCCTCAAAGCCGCGTTTAAATTCTGTTAGCCGTCGGTAATCGGGCCCGCCATTTTTTCCGGTTCCCTTTCCGCACGGCACGCCCGCACGGTTTCAGGGCCGTAAGATCAGGGCTTGGTTCCCGTGCGCACAGCCGGCTCCTGGTCGCCGGATTTTCCCTCAACGATGTCGAGCCACTTGGAAAGACAACGGTCGAGGATCTCCTGGGCCCGGCGCACATCGATCCGGTATTTTTCAGGGATGAAGGCGACCGTCGGGGCGTAGATCCCGTCGGATTTGGATAGAAACGGGCAGCTTTCGAGCAACTCGTCGGACAGATCGATCAGGCGGGAAAGCGATCTGGCAAGGATCACACTGCAGTCCCGAACGGGTACATTTCCCGCCATGCAGGAGTCGGCAAAAATCCGAATCCCGGCGAAAGCGTCCTCGCTCACCATCTGCTCGGGACGAATTCCTTCTCTTTTGAGAAAGGCCAGGGGGGCGATAAGAGAAAGTCTTCGCCGCCGGGTCGAAACTTTCGCATGACGGGACTTGATTTCCAACAGCACGTCGCGGAGCCGCTCCCTGCCGGGGTCGAATTCCCTGATGTGCCGTTTTCCGGCCCCATCGCCAAACCTGCTGTTAATCTCATCTTTGAAGTCGGGTCGCACCAAAATGACACATTCGTGCTCCCCCGAGCATAGATGGGAGCCGGGAAGTTCAGGACCGGGGACACCGAAGTTATCGGCAAAGACAACGCGCAGCGTTCGGGCTCCAACCGAGGCCGATTCGGCGAAAGCCTTTTGCGCGTGATCTTCGAAGAAGCGGTCGAGCGAATCGATTTCTTCCTGCTCGATGAAGGCGACCTTCGCGGCCTGGACGATATCGTCCACGGCTATCACCTGGAGCATGTGGTTGGAGTAGTCGTAGGGCTGATGGGCGCTTTCCCACTGCTGGAACGTAAGAATCTGGAGTTCCTTTTTGAGGGCGTCCGGGAGCCTGTCCAGCCCTTCGTTTCCGGTCAAATTCTCCTTGGGAATGATCAGGGTCCTGCAGCCTGCGGCGTAAGCGGTTTCCAACTTCACGGCCATTCCGCCTATGCCCGTTACCCGGCCCTGGGTATCGATTTCACCGGTTGCCGCCACGTCCCGGCGCACTTTGCGCCCCGAAAAAAGCGAGGCGAGCGCAAGGGCGATGGCCGCCCCCGCCGAAGGGCCGTCCTTTTTGGTCGAACCGCCCATGAAGTGCAGGTGGACCGGAACCGAAGTATCCGCCGAATCGATGCCCAGTTCCCTTGACAGATGGAGGATGGCCGTTGAGGCCACTTTGCGGCTCTCATCCATCACCCGTTCGATGTTTCCCGTGGTATGGAGCATACTCAGGAAGGATTGACCGCCGTTTTTCCTGTCCATCCCGTAGCCCACCGGTGTTGCCTGGATGGGGATGAGGGCGCCCACTCCCATTTCCAGGTTTACCCCGAGGGCCATCATCTCGCCGATGCGGTCGTCTTCATTTATGAGGCGCTGCCGATTGGGAGCATCGAGATATTTGCCCACCTTCGTCAGATCCAGGGTTACCGAGACCCTCCCTTTGACCATTATCTCCTTACGCTGGGTCCTCAGGAAAAGGGTGCGCATGATGCGCTCAAGGTCCCGCACTCCGGCCTCGGAAGTGTAATCGCGGATGAGGCTCCTCAAAATTTCCGTTTCCTCCCGCGGGTCGAATACGATTTCCTCCCGGCCGATCATGTAGCGTTCGCGAATGCGCTCCATGAGAAATTCCCTGGCAATGGCGATTTTTTCGTCCACGGAGTAGCGGTCCAGAAAGATCACCTCGCATCGGTTCAAGATGGCCTCCGGGACGCTTTCCACCGTGTTGGCCGTAAGGATGAAATGGCAGTTGGAAAGATCTATGTCCACGGTGCTCTGAGTGTATTTATCGTGAAACAGGTGGTTTTGCTCCGGGTCGAGTATCTCAAGCAAGGTGGCGATGGCGAACTTTTCGGTCTTGTCCGCTTCGTCCATAATGAACATGCCGTTCATCACCCCCATTTTGATCAGCCCCTGGACGATAAGCCCCGGCTTCGAACCCTCGTAGCCCAAGTTTAACACGCATGAAAAAACAAAAAACAATAACAATAAGTTAGGCTTTAAAGATTCCGCCAGTGGCACTACATCTTAATCTTTTATCAAACAACCATTTTGCGCACCCCCCCCGGCGT
>JAJYDE010000059.1 GCA_021777755.1 Deltaproteobacteria bacterium | reverse complement strand
CCGGTCGCACTCCTGCTGGATGGTCGGCCCCCCCTTTACCCTGATCGCCCCGGCCACCCCGCCGCCCAACCGGAGCCCCGAGTTTGCCGCATTGACGATTCCTTCCACCGCCAAGTCCGTAATATCGCCCCGCACGAGCAAAAGTGTTTTTCCGTTGATTATTTTTTCCATTTGTGTCCTCCTCCATCTAAAATAGCAAGCGAGGCCAGGTTAGCACCTTTTCGCAAAGCCCCGGTTTACAAACCGGTGTTTTTCCGATATAGGAAACAATTCATATCTTTAGGGTCGAGACGATGGCTTTTACAGTCCAGGACTACTATTTTCGCAAGGCAAAAAAAGAGCATTACCTTGCGAGGGCTATTTATAAGCTCGAAGAGATCCAGAAGAGGTTTAAAGTATTGAAGGCCGGAGACCGCGTCCTGGATCTGGGTGCGGCCCCGGGTTCATGGATACAGCTTGCGGGCGGGATCGTGGGAGGCGCCGGCCTCGTTGTGGGCATTGATCTGAAACCGATTCAACATGATTTCCCCAAATACGTGATTACTCTTGAGGGGGACATTTTCGATCCGGATTTTGTTCAAACCGCCTTGGGCGACCATGTTCCGTTTAATGTCGTGCTAAGCGACATGGCGCCGTCCACATCAGGCAATAAAGTCGCCGACAGCGCCAGATCCGCACTTCTTTTCGAACGGGCCTTCGAAGTCGCCCTGTGGGCGCTCGCGCCCGGAGGCGCCTTTGTTGCCAAGCTGTTTCATGGATCGGATTTTCACCGGCTGCTGGCCGAAGTCAAAAAAAAGTTTGCGCAGACAAGGGTCGTAAGACCCGAGGCCACGAGAAAACAGAGCAAGGAAATTTACATTCTTGCCATGAAAAAGAAAACATAATCAGGAGGAGTTTATGTCGGGTCATTCCAAATGGGCAACCATCCGCCACAAGAAGGGGGCGGCGGATGCCAAACGGGGAAAAATGTTTACGCGGTTGATTAAGGAACTGATGGTGGCGGCCCGCATGGGCGGCGCAAATCAGGACGGCAATCCCCGCCTGCGGGCCGCGGTGCTTGCCGCAAAAGCCGAAAACATGCCCAAAGACAATATCGACAGGGCAATCAAGAAGGGGGCCGGCGAGCTCGAAGGGGTAAACTACGAAGAATTTTCCTACGAGGGTTACGGCCCGGCCGGTGTTGCCGTTCTGGTCGACATAATGACCGACAACCGCAACCGTGCTGCGAGCGAAGTGCGCCACATCTTCAGCCGAAACAACGGCAACCTCGGCGAAGCCGGCTGCGTCGCCTGGATGTTCAGCAAGAAGGGCAGCATCATTTTGGACAAAAAAACCATGCCCGAGGAAGAACTGATGGAACTGGCCCTCGATGCCGGCGCCGAAGATGTCAAAGACCAGGAAGACCAGTTCGAGGTCATCACCGCCCCCGAGGAATTCCTGAACGTAAAATCGGTCTTCGATGAAAAATCGATTGCCTACGAACTTGCTGAAGTCACAATGGCACCACAGACCACCGTTGCCATTGAAGACGCAAAGACCGCCCAGCAACTCCTGAAACTCATGGACGCGCTCGAGGACTGCGATGATGTTCAGAATGTGTATGCAAATTTTGACATCCCCGACCAGATAATGGAATCACTGGAATAGATGATGATCCGCACTATCGGAGTGGACCCCGGGTCTCGCTACACCGGATTCGCCATCGTTGAGGGGGACGGCTTCCATCTCAAGCACATCCATCATGGGACCGTGAAGCTTCCATCCTCACGCCCCCTCTGCGAGCGCCTCAAGATCATTTTCGAACAGCTCAACGAATCCATCGGCACACACTGCCCGCAATTCATGGCGGTCGAAGAGGTCTTCTTCGCCAAAAACGTCAAAAGCGCGCTTAGCCTGGGGCAGGCCCGGGGCGCCGTTCTACTGGCCGGAAGTCTCTCGGGGCTCTCCATTCACGAGTATAGCGCCCTTCGCATAAAACAGTCGGTGGCCGGCTACGGCAGGGCACCCAAGGAACAGGTTGCCGCCATGGTGCAGCGGCTCTTCCACATCGACTCGGCTCTTGAGCCCGATGCCGCCGATGCTCTTGCCGTTGCGGTTTGCCATATCAGCACCTGGTCGTCCAATCTCAGGTGGAACACCCCGGGGCTTTCATGATCGCTTTTCTCGAAGGCAATTTGCGGGCCAAGAGCCCCGAATACGTCATTATAGACGTCAACGGCGTGGGCTATCATGTCCAGGTCCCGCTCAGTACGTTTTACGACCTGCCCGATCTCGGGCGGCCCGCGGCTCTTAACATCCACACCCACGTGCGCGAGGACGCCATCCAGCTCTTCGGCTTTCGCACGCTCGCCGAAAAGGAAACCTTTCTGCTGCTGACCGGCGTAAACGGTGTCGGCCCCCGGCTTGCCCTGGGCATACTCTCGGGGATAAGCCCCGGGGAGCTGAAAGAGGCGATTGTGCGGCAGGACTACCTGAGACTCCAAAACGTCCCGGGCGTCGGGAAAAAAATCGCCGACAGGATCGTCCTCGAACTCCGGGACAAGGTGCAGGGCAAAAGCAAACAGAAAGGCGCCCCGCCCCAGCCCCTGGCGGATTCGGGCAATTGCTTCCCCGATGCCTTTTCGGCCCTGGTAAACCTCGGCTATCGCCCGGCCGAAGCCGAAAAAGCCCTCAATCAGGCTCAGCAGACACTGGGGGAAACCCGCTCGATCGAGGCTCTCCTGCGAGGGGCGCTAAAGACGCTTGTAAACAGGTGATCGGGTAGAAAGATTCGGATAAGATGTCGGACCGAGTGATCACGCCGCAAAAAAAGGAAGAAGATCTGCCCGTCGAAGGCAGCCTGCGCCCCCGAAGCCTTGCCGACTACATAGGCCAGGAGAAGGTCAAGGAAAACCTCTCCATTTTTATCGCCGCAGCCAAGGGACGAAGCGAGCCCCTGGACCACGTCCTTTTCCACGGCTTTCCCGGACTTGGCAAGACGTCCCTTGCCTCGGTCATAAGCTTCGAGATGGGGGTCAACCTGCGGAGCACCTCGGGGCCTGTCATAGAAAGACCCGGAGATCTGGCCGCAATTCTAACAAACCTCGAAGGCGGCGATGTACTGTTCATAGACGAAATCCATCGCCTCAATCACGTCGTCGAGGAGATCCTCTACCCGGCCATGGAAGACTTCAAGCTCGACATCATCATCGGCCAGGGGCCCTCGGCCAGAACCATAAAACTCGACCTTCCGCCCTTTACACTCATCGGGGCCACCACCAGGGCGGGCATGCTCTCACCACCCCTCAGGGACCGTTTCGGCGTCTCCCTTCGACTCGAATTCTACAGCCCGGACGAACTGAAAAGCATCATTTTCCGCTCGGCAAAAATCTTGGGAATAGCCATCGAGCAGGAAGGCGCTCTGGAGATCGCCCGCCGCTCGCGCGGAACCCCCCGTGTGGCAAACCGCCTCCTGCGAAGGGTCCGTGACTATGCGCAGGTTCGAGCCGACGGGATCATCTCGGCCGCGGTCGCCGATGACGCCCTCAAAATGCTCGACGTCGATCAAAAGGGCTTTGACGCCATGGACCGCAAAATCCTTGGCGCCATCATAGACAAATATGACGGGGGACCGGTCGGCATCGAAACCCTGGCCGCCTCGGTATCCGAAGAAAAAGATACCATAGAGGACGTCTATGAACCCTATCTCATCAAGGAAGGCTTCCTCACCAAGACTCCCCGCGGCCGCCTGGCCACCCGCCTGGCCTATGAACATCTCGGCGTTGCCTACAAGACGTGCGCCCGTCAACTGAGGTTGTAACCGCGGGTGAAACCGCCAGAGTACTCCTCACTGTCAACCCGATAAGACAACTGGTCGCCACCGCCCCGATTCACACCGCACGCAAAATTATCCATCCGCCTGATTCCACAGGTGGAATTCAAACCGATCACTTTTCGGCACACAATTTGCTTGAAGGCATGCAACGGGGGGCGCCTTCCTTACTTCCCCGCGCTTCAGACCGCCGCCGCACATGCTCCTCCATGCCCCCCATCGGCCATCCCATGGCCAAAAAGTTCGAGGGCCGCGTCCCCCCGCGGCCCTCGAATCATTTTCGCGCCAGGCAAAAACCAATCGGAGCCGGGCGGATCAATTGTTTAGAAAGCTTGCCGAGGGCGAGGCTCATCGCGCATCATAGGCCCCCTCGCCCATCCCCTGATCGTAGAAAAGTCCCCCCGGCCCATCCTCTTCCCGGGCAGCCTCCGAATCCTCATCGGCTTCAAGGCCGGCCCCTCCCGTTTCGATTCGATCCACAATTGTCTGAAACCCC
Source organism: Deltaproteobacteria bacterium (assembly GCA_021777755.1). Lineage (GTDB taxonomy): Bacteria > Desulfobacterota > Syntrophobacteria > Syntrophobacterales > Syntrophobacteraceae > SbD1. The sequence goes on along the minus strand of JAJYDE010000059.1, from coordinate 17,707 downwards.
ATCGAATCGCTCAACAATTGGAGCACCAGCTTGCGCTCCCCCTCGCTGTCAAGCCTGCCGTCCAGCAAGACAACTCCCTTCCTTACGGTAATCTTCAGCTCTTCGGTCTCGATTCTTTCGTCGTTTTGCAGACTTTCATAGATCAGGGCGACGATCTGCTGATTGTTAAGTTCCTGGTACTCCGGGGGAATTTTTCCGGACACCTCCACATCGGAGGTATCCGGCAAAGTTGTATGCCGCCTTTCCAGATCGCGGGCGCACTCCACGCAAAGCCTGGCCCAGGGGATCGCCGCAAGCCGCCCGGTCGCGATCTCGTCACCGCATGACTCGCAGGTACCGTAATCCCCCACCGACAGTTTGATAAGCGCAAGGTCTATCTGTTCGATTTCGATTTTGCGGCTTTCATCGAGCTTGTCGTAAGGCTTGAGGATGCTGGCCTTCTGAGCTTCCTCTTCCATCTCTATGGCCGGCTCTTCCAACTCCTGCCATGCCGCGGCAAGCCTCTCGACTCGCTCCAGAATATTGTTGCGCCTGTCAACCAACATATTTTTAAGGAAAAGCACCTCTTCCCTGTTCATTTCAAATCCTCCTTGGCACGACACAAGGCAGTCGCCATGCGCGCGATAATTTATGGAAAAGATAATAATCATTTGACTTTACGCCACAATGAGCCGCCATGACTGGGCAATCACCAAAATCCCATGGATTGCTCCATCACTGCGAGTGGCCTTGATCGCCGCCGGGGAACTCCCCCCGCATCGCCTTTCTTTTCTTGCAAACGATTTGAACATAACGTATTTAAACCACCGGCGGGGACTACCTTCGCGCACTTCAAATTTCGACAATTCTTCAAAAGTTTGCGAAAGCCACCGGCGATATTTCCGGGGGACGTGTTCGCAAAGGCTTGCCGGGGATCCGGCAAAAGGAATGTACAATGCGGCGTTCGGGGCGAGTGGTCAAGCACGGGGGTTCATATATTCTTTTCGCGGCTCTTTTATGCTCTTCCTTGTGCTCATGTTCGGTCAACCAACCTTCTTGTCCCCCTCCTGCGGCAACCGCGGTACAGCCCCGGCCCCCGGCCCCTCCCCGGAACAACGAGCCTTATACCAATGTGGACTTCAGCATCCCGCTGTCTCGAATAACCAGCCCGACCATATACGTATTCAAGGCCCGGCACAGGGTTTTTCTGATTCAAGACAAGACGCTGGTCCGCGAATATCCTTGTGCGCTTGGCCCCCACCCCAAAGGGAACAAATACTTTCGGGGCGACGGCAGGACCCCGGAGGGAAAATTCGAGATCTGCTACAAAAACCCTTGCAGCAGCTATCACAAATCCTTGGCCATAAGCTATCCGACCATCCGGGGAGCCAAAGAGGCCCTGTCGCGAGGCCTTATTTCTCCCGCTCAGTACCGTTCGATAAAAGATGCCGACGAGGCTGTGAGACTCCCCCCCTCCAACACGGCACTGGGCGGGCAGGTATTCATCCACGGGGGCGGATGCAATCCGGACTGGACCCTTGGCTGCATCGCGGTGGACAATCAAGACATTGATGAATTGTTCAAAGTGGCTCGGGTCGGAACTCCCGTTTATATAATGCCCTGAACCTCTCGGCCTGTCATTGCCCTCACCGCTACCGGCTTGCAAAAAGCAAGAACAGTGAATAACAAAGGTAGTGAGATGAAAGGAGGGCAAATCCGATGAAAAAAATAATCATCGCTACTCTATTTTTTGCGTTGTTGCTATTTTCGGTCACCGCCTATGCGGCGAGCCCGATTTGCACCTGCGGACAAAGCCAGCGGGTCGCTTCCCTTGCAACCTATCAGCCGGTTTTTACCAATCCCCACTCCGGCTGGGTGATTATGCCGGTTGAGACCCGGCTTGTACGCTGCTCAGCACGCCTCTAGCCGCTCGGGGCCGACCCGGGCCGGCCCCGTCTCTTGGAAGTTGCGCCGTTAATGTTTTTTAAATTTCCCGGCGACATAGTCGTAAAGCTCCCTGCTTTGAGCCTCGGTCAATCTGGATGTCGGGAAGGCGGGCATTAGTCCCCGTGAGCCGTCACGCTCCGTCGGCTTGCGAATAAACCGGTCAAAAGTGTCGAAGTCGGACAATTTCGGGGAAGCGATTACCGGGAGGTTGTGCTGGATGACATTACCTCCGCCGGGGTGGCATCCGGCGCAGGAGACGACAAAAATTTGTTTTCCGGCCTTGTTGATACCACGGTTCGTTTCTCCCCTCGCCACAGGGCCAACACCCGGGCTGAGAGCCAAAACCGCCAACCCCAGACAGGCAAGTGCCTTTCGCATCATGGACAGTCTCCTTTTTCGCGCAGGTTCCGGCTAGAATAGCTTATAAGCTCACCGCACTCCAGAAGTGTTTCTTCCGAGGCTCCCGCTGTATTGTATAATCATAACCGATGTGCTCTCAAGCCGATCGGGGGAAACCGACGCCGATACCTGTTGATTATACGTCCGGTTTGGATTAGGAATACAGGTCGGCCATTGATGCTACCGGAGTGGGAAAATGAGTGAAAATGATCCTGCGGAGGGGAGGAAAAGGGCCGTCCGTGCCCAAATCCTCAAAGGGGGAGCGGCCCTTGCCGCTCTTATCATCATTATGCTTTGGCTTTCCGGGGCTTTCGTAAGAAAGGTCGAACCCGGAGCCGCCGGCTCCAAAAGTGCCGGCTCTCGCGCAAAGCCCGCTGTTTCGACCGCCGGAGTCGAGCGCAAAACATTTCCCCTTATAGTCGAGCAGGTAGGGACCATCCGGTCGAGAAGCGAAGCGAAGGTATGCAGCCATCTCATGGCACAGATTCGCGAGATTCGGGTAAAACCCGGCGACCTGGTTCAGGGCCCGGAAAGCGGCGCCTCTCCCACAGTTCTTGCCACGCTGGACGATAGGGCCGTTAAGGCCAAGCTCCACCAGGCCCGCTCCCGGGTTGCCGCCCTGGGGGATGCGATTCTTGCGGCCAAAGCCAACATGCAAAAGGCCGACTCGGATTTCCGCCGCTACGACAATCTTTTGAAAAACGGGGCCACCACCGCCCAGCGGGCCCAGTACGCGAGAGCCCAGCGCGATGTGGCCGCGGCCGAGGTGGCGCGGCTCCAATCACAGAAAAAACAGTCCGAGGCCGCTTTGAAAGAAGCCCGGGTGATGCTCAGCTACACCGTGATAGATGCGCCCTTTTCGGGCCGAGTCGTCGAAAAGCTCCTCGATGTCGGTGATATGGCCGCCCCCGGCCGGCCCCTTTTTTTCCTGGATTCACCCTCACAGGCCGAAGTGCACGCGGTGGTCTCCGAATCCATCCTCCATTATCTCAAGGTAGGCTCTGCCATCGAGGTCGTAATCGACGCCCTTCATCGTAGAGTCACGGGAAAAATTCGAGAAATCGTCCCCTCGGCCGACACTTCCACCCGCACGGTTGTGGTAAAAATCACCATGCCGGCCTCGGCCGACCTGGTAAATGGTCTGTTTGCCAGGATAGAGGTAGCGTGCGGCTCCTACCACGCCCTCGTTATCCCCGCGGCCGCAGTCGGTGAAATCGGCGAACTCTACTTTGCCGACACAGTCGATGCCAAGGGCCGAGTGGAAAGAAGGTTCATAAGACCGGGCAAGACCAGGGGCGGTCTGATCGAGGTGCTCTCGGGCCTCAAGGCCGGCGAGGAGGTCGCGGTCCCGTGACGGAGGTAAAGCAGCACAAAGGCTTGACCAAGATTGTCACCGCTTTCCTCCAGGGCAATCTTTCGGTCATACTCATCCTTATAAGTCTCATCGTCGGCGCGGTGGCCATCAGCGTCACGCCCCGCGAGGAAGACCCGCAGATCGTCGTGCCCATCGCCGACATAATGGTCAATATGCCGGGAGCCTCGGCCCGCGAGGTCGAGCGCCAGGTTTCCACCCCCCTTGAAAAACTGCTCTACCAGATCGACGGGGTCGAATACGTCTACTCCACCAGCTACCCTTCCAGGGCCGTTGTCACCGTCCGTTTCTACGTCGGGCAGGACCGGGAGCGCAGTTGGGTAAAGCTCTACAACAAAATCAACTCCAACCTGGATATCGTTCCCCCCGGAGTTACCGGCTGGGCCATAAAACCGGTTGAAATAGACGATGTTCCCATCATTAATCTCACACTCTACAGTCCGCATTACAGCGATTACGTCCTCCACCGCCTGGCCGAAGAACTGGAAATAAGGCTTCAGGGGGTCGAAAACGCCGGCAAGACCTATATTGTGGGCGGCAGGCGCAGGCAGGTCAGGGTTAATCTTTCACCCCAGCGCATGGCCGGAAGAGGGATTGGAATCGATGCGGTCGAGCAGGCCATAAAGGGCGCCAATGGTTGCCTTCCCGCAGGCGGCCTCATCCATGGCGATAGCGTGATCGATTTCCATGCCGGCCGTTTCCTCACCACTGCCGCCGAGGTGAAAAACCTGGTCGTGGGCGTTGGGGACTCGAAGCCGGTTTTTCTAAAAGATGTGGCCGCAGTAAGCGACGGCCCCCAAGAACCTGACAACTACGTCCGAATCGCATTTGCCAAAAGGGCCTTCACCAAAATGGACCCGGCCGCCCGGGGCGGCAAAAAGCCTCCCGGCCTTGCACGGGGCGCCGACTACCCGGCCGTTACGGTTGCCGTCGCCAAAAGACGGGGAACAAACGCCGTCACGGTTTCCGAAGAGGTGCGAAAGGAAGCCCGAAAATTCGCCCGCGCCGCCCTGCCCGCCGGGGTCTATCTTCGTGTTACCAGAGACTACGGCCAGACCGCGGATGCGAAGGTAAACGACCTGATGGAAGACCTCTACGTGGCCATCATCATTGTCGTCATTCTCCTTGCCTACACCCTGGGTTGGCGCGAAGGCATCATCATCGCTCTGGCCGTTCCGGTCACCTTCAGCATTACCCTGATGGTGAACCTTCTGTGCCACTACACCATAAACCGTGTCACACTTTTTGCCCTGATACTCGCACTGGGGCTGGTCGTAGACGACCCCATAGTGGATGTTGAAAACATCCATCGTCATTTTGCGATGCGAAACGAAAGCCCTTTCGACGCCGTCGTTACGGCGGTAAACGAAGTCCGCCCGCCCATAATCCTGGCCACTCTGGCCGTTATTATCTCCTTTCTGCCCATGTTCTTCATTACCGGCATGATGGGACCCTACATGGCCCCCATGGCTCTTAACGTTCCGGTCGCCATGCTCTCGAGTCTTCTTGTCGCCTTCACCATAACACCATGGCTCTCTTTGCACATGCTCAAGGGCAGCTATGAACATCCCGTCCACAAAACCTACAGCATCGAAGAGGACCGCTATTTCAAAATCTACAGCCGGGTTCTCGGCCCCATGTTCAAAAGCTCCAAACTTCGAAAGGGGCTCCTGGCGCTGATCGGGGTTCTCATGGCCTTCGCCGTGTTGCTCGTGCTGGTCGGAGGCGTGCCCCTCAAAATGCTGCCTTTCGACAATAAAAACGAACTCGATGTCGTTATCGACATGCCGGAAGGAACGACTCTGGAGACCACCCAGGCCGCGGCCGCCGATATTGGCCGTTATTTTATGGGCCTCCCCGAAACCACCGATGTCACGACTTACTCGGGCACGGCCAGCCCGATGGACTTTAACGGCCTGGTGCGTCACTACTATCTGCGACAGGGGGCCCGCTATGCCGACGTCAGGGCAAATTTCATAAGCAAGGAATACAGGCGGGACCAAAGCCACGCCATAGCGCTCAGGATAAGAAACGCGCTAACGGCACTGGCTCGAAAAGATGGAGCGCGGATACAGATAGTCGAAAACCCTCCCGGTCCACCGGTGCTCGACACCCTGGTCGCCGAAGTCTATGGAAGACTTGGCGAGCCCTACGGCGGGCTCGTTAAAGCCGCCAAAAGGGTCCGCTCCATCATGGAAAAGACCCGCGGGGTGGTGGATGTGGACGATTTTCTCGTAGCGCCTCAAAAGAAGACCATTTTCAAGATCGACCGTGTAAAGGCGGCGCTAAACGGCATATCCTCCGTGCAAATCGCCCGGGCGCTCCATGCAGCGGTCTTCGGGGCCGATCCGGGCGCGCTCATGATCGATAACGAGGTCCGCCCCGTGGATATCGAGCTTCGCTTTCCCCGGCAGGAGCGGGCGCTGAAGGCCGACCTGATGCAACTGATGCTCACAGGTGCGGCCGGGCAGAAGGTGTTTCTCTCCGATCTGGGAACATTCGTGGACACCACCATCGACCAGCCCATCTATCACAAGAACTTGAAGCCCGTCGTCTACATGTTCGGCGATACCGCGGGACTGCCTCCGCCAAACGCCGTGCTCGAGCTGGAAAAGAAAATCGCACATACGCCGGCCTTGAAAGATGTCAACATCGTTTGGTCGGGCGAAGGCGAGTGGCACGTTACGGTAAATGTTTTTCGCGACCTGGGAATAGCCTTCGGCGTTGCGGTGCTGGGAATCTACATCCTGCTTCTCTACCAGACCGGGAGCTACCTGCTGCCGGCCATTCAGCTCATCGCCCTGCCCCTGTCGGTGATAGGAATCCTGCCCGGCTTCTGGCTGCTCAATCTGTTTACCGCCCATCCTGTGGGCGGCTGGGCCAACCCGGTCTTTTTCACCGCCACGGCCATGATTGGCATGATCGCCCTTTCCGGCATAGCCACCCGAAACGCCATACTTCTCATCGAGTTCGTCGAAGAGCGTAAAAAGGAAGGCAAACCCCTGGAGAGATCTCTTATCGAAGCGGGCGCCCTTAGAACCAGGCCCATTTTGCTCACCTCCCTGGCCGCGATGCTCGCCGCCTGGCCGATAAGCCTGGATCCGGTCTTCTCCGGCCTCGCCTGGGCCTTGATCTTCGGTATTGCGGTCTCGACCTTTTTCACACTGATTGTCGTACCCGTTGTCTACTTCATGGCCTACGGACCCAAGGAAGGCGGGACGGGTATCTGAATGGTGTCGAAAGGAGAATGGAAATGCAAAGATTCAGGACACTTCTACTCTTGGGGGTAATTTTCGGATTTCTGACCTTCGGCCCCGGAGTGCCGGCAATCGTGCAGGCGGCCCAAACAACGTGCCCGGTTCTGGGCGGCAAGATCGACAAGAAAATCTTTGTCGATTACAAAGGGGAGCGCATTTATTTTTGCTGCAAGGGCTGTGTGGATCAGTTCAAGAAAAATCCGGAAAAATACCTCGAAAAGATGAAGTCCGAGGGAGAAACCCTGGAAAAAGCGCCTCAAAAGTATTGAAATCGCGGGAATCAGGCATCTGTGCTTCCCGCACGATTTGGTCTTGAGGGTGAAGATATGAACCGATCGAAACCACTGCGGATGGTTGCTTTTTTATTGGGTGCCCTGGCATTCATTTCACTTCCGGCCATGACCGGGTGTGGCTCTACGGGCCCCGTCCGGCCGGGGGCTCCGGCATCCTCGGCCCGTCCTGACGGCGCCCACGGATGGTGGTATGAGAGCTTCAAAATCGCATGGCCCCAAGGCAAAGACCCCGCGTGGTCCATGGATTTGCTGATCGCCCACCAGGTAGTTTTGCCCGTATTGAACCGCTACCGCAAAGACATTCTCCTGTGGCGATTTCACAGGAGAGCGGTTCGCGACAATCTGGGCCACCAGTTCAGTTTCATCTTCTACACCACTGCGCCCGAGGCCCGCAAAATTTATGCGGCCCTCGCATCGAATCCCGTTCTTCAGCGGTTGCAGGCCAAAGGCCTTGTCGAGCGGGTCATCACAGACGATACGAACAAAATCTCGCGGCCCGATATAGAGGATACGAGCGACCGCTCCTGGTCGGTGCCCCTTCAGAAGGCCTGGCCCAGCTTCATAATGGGGGTCAGCCAAACGTGGCTGGAGCTGATTACCCAGTATGTCGAAAGTGCCGGGCAAAAGCCGGGCTCAATGACCGACATGGTCGCCTTCTATCGGAAGATAGGCCAAAAAGTGGACACCACCTGGCGAAATGAAGGCGGTCACGCATTCCTGCATCACTTGAACGCCGTTTTCGGATACGCTCCCTTAAACGTGGTCGTACGCAGAAAGGTCAAACTGCGCTTTTAGAGATGGATTTTACCCCTTGCCCTAGGCTTTCCGACTTGCTAAGCTTGCCGCTATTCGCTAACCGCTGACCGGAGCGCTCAAACTTCCCTCGGCCGGTTTTCATCGTTAGAGAGTTTATGAGCAAATCCCGAAAAATATTTGTGTGGGGAGCTTTCGCTACCGGGCTTCTTCTCGTCGTGGCAGTAGCCTCCGTCCTGGTTTTGTCCCACCTGTTCAATACCGGCGTAATCGGCCGCGATTTTAAAAACCGGCTCGAAACCCGCTACCATGTTCGGGCCGATCGCATCAGAATCACTTTCAGCCCCTTTCCCCTCGTGGCCGTGCGCTCGGTCAGGGCGGCCATCCCCGGCAGGCTCGACGCTTCGGTGGAAACCGCATTGATCCATCTGAAGATTTTGCCTCTTTTTGCCGGAAAATTGGCCCCTTCCAGAATCGAGCTTCTAAATCCGGTGGTGTGCCTCACGCTGCCCGGCCCGCCCACCGCGATCGCCCCGTCGAGAAGCTTCCAAGACATCATAAATGCCGCCGCCCTCCAGGCGGGACTGGCGGACCGGATAGAAGACGCAATCGTCCTTGTCCGAAACGGCACTATTCATATCTTTGGCCCCGGCGGCCTCTCTTTGTTCTTTACCCATATCGGGTTTAACAGCGCGGTCCATAACGGCAACCTCCAATTCCAACTGTCCACCGGCCAATGTTGTTTCTGGCAAAACCTTGACTTGAAAGGTAGCCTGAACACAGGCGACCTCAAGGGTTCATGCGTTTTGAACGTTACCGGGGCATACCCCAGCAAACTGGCCTGTTTCCTCAACCCTGCCGCGGCCGGTCACATCGACGGCTCTGTCGGCCGTATTTCGGCCGCACTCTCCTTCACAGGCAGCGGAATTCGCACCGACTTCACCGCTTCGGTACCTTCCTTTGTCTTTGGCGTCGGCACCCGAAATATGACCATCCAGGACGGCGTTGTCGCCGGCCAATTGCTAACAGATGCCAAAGGCGTTGAACTTTACATTTCACATTTGCGCTTCCGCCAGCCCCGGGTCAGCCTGACCGCAACTCTCGGGGCAAAATATTCTGATGGAAGTTATTTTTTGACCATCGACGGCCACAACACCGATATCGCGACCCTGCACAAGATCCTTTTCGCGGTCAACAGAAAGACCAAGGGCGTCCGCCACTTTTTCGACATCCTGCGGGAAGGCCAACTACCGGAAATCCATTTCAGCGCACTGGCAAATGACCCCACCGGACTGCTGAAACTGAAAAACACGACCATGACATGCTCGGTCGAAAAGGGCGTTGTCATGGCGCCCAAAGTCGAACTGCTCGTCTCGAACGTTTCCGGCGACATACTGATCAAGGATTCCGTTCTGAGCGCAACCCGCATATCGGGTCAAACCAGCGGTTCATCGACGCGGGGTGGTGAGTTGACCGTGGGACTGCCCCATGAAAACAAACTCTTTCACCTCGACCTGCCTCTGCAGGCCAACTTGTCGGAATTGCCGGCCATCCTCGACCGGGTCATAAAAAATAAGGCGTTCAAACGGGAACTGGCACAAATAAGAGACATAAAAGGAAAAACTCAAGGCAGGCTTGTGATTGGCGACAAACTTGGCGCGCTCGCCGTAAAGGTACAGGCGGAGCCTTTCAGCCTTTCGTGCCGCTATGGCCGCCTTCCCGGGCAGGTTTCTGTCGAAGGCGCGGCCTTCACGATGGACGGCGATAAAATCGGGTTGAATGAGGTTCACGCCCTCATGCCGGATTCGAACCTGTGGGTCTCGGGAGACGTTTCATTTGGCCCCCGTGCCTCTTTGGATTTGCAATTAAGGGGCCGCCTGGGACCCGAGGGCAATAAAATTGCCGCCACACTCGCAAAACTTCCCGCCTGGATCAAACCTGTACCGCACCTGGATTTGCTCTCCTCCACACTCACTTGGGAAAATGGAGGCAAAACCACTCTGAAGGGGAAAATTCGTCTTTCCGGCGGGCAGATGATCGATGCCGACATTGTAAAGACCCCGGGGGAGCTTTCCATCCGGCGTCTTGCCCTGAAGGACGCGACCTCTGATGCCAGGCTTTCGCTCAGCACTTTGCAGGGCGGGTTCAAAATCGGTTTTTCCGGAACATTGAGCAACAAAACGGTTGGCGATCTTTCGAGCACCTCTTGGCCCTTCGAAGGGCCTGTGAGCGGACGGTTGCAGGCCGTGTTCTATCCGGGAAGTCCGGACAAATCGACCGCCGAGGGCGAAATCACCCTGTCGGGCTTTCACCTGCCAGACATTCTGCCTGCCTCGATTTCCATGGAAAAGGCCACCATCGTGGCCAGTGGAGACAAGTTCGATATAAAATCAGCGATAGCCGACTGGAAAGGGGGTAAAATCAACCTTACGGGCAATATCTCCCTCACCAACTCGGCCTACATCCTGGATATGAACGCCACCACCGATAGCTTGGCCCTTGACCGCATCCTCAAATCCGATTGGACCCGAAAAGAGGGACAAAAGCCGGGCGCCTGGGACAAGCCCCTGAGGGGTGTTCTGCGGGTCAACAGCAGCCGGCTTTCCTATGGCTCGCTTAACTGGGCGCCCGTGGAAGCCGATATGCTCCTGAAGCCGGGGGGGGTGGATATTGATCTTACCCGCGCAACCATATGCGGCATCTCCACGCCCGGCAAAATCGAAGTCACTCCCGCCGGCGCCAACATTTCCCTTGATCTTTCCGCGACTGGAAAACACCTGCAATCCTCTCTAATCTGCCTTATCAACAAGGAGCAGCTCATTTCGGGAAACTACCGTTTGAGCGGGCATATCCAGGGCACGGTTCCCCGCATCGCGGGGGAAAAACCGATCGATCCGGCAACCTTTGTACGCTCGCTTCAGGGCAAAGTCGAGTTCGAGGCAAAAGATGGGCGGATTCTGCGCTTCGATGCTTTCACGAAGATAATTTCCCTTCTCAGCATCTCCGAAATCTATCGGGGCGTTCTGCCGGATCTCATCGACAAAGGCTGCCCCTATAAAACCCTGCAGGTTCATGCAACAATGAAAAACGGGGCACTGCATCTTTCGGATTCCATTCTCGACGGCCCGTCCATAAAGATGGTCTTTACCGGGCAAATCGACCTCACAGGGCGCAAGTTGAACGTGATTGCGCTTGTGGCCCCCCAGCGCACCGTCGAAAGGGTGGTGAACGCGACGCCCATCATTGGCAAAGTCCTGGGCGATGCTTTTGTAACCGTTCCGGTGCGCATAAGCGGCAATATCGGCGCCCCTTCCGTGGTTTTGCTCTCTCCTCGGGCTATTGGCCACGAACTTGTAGGGGTGATGCAAAGATTGGTCAAATTTCCGTTTACCGTTTTCCAGCCTCTGATCCGGAATGGCAAGAATTGAGAAGGCCAATTCCCCGATTCCCTCATCACGATCGATAGCCTCTCTTGTGGGAGGCGCGGCTAACCTGTCCTTCGATATCTTCAACGGGCTTAGAATGCTTCGCGTTACGGATCGGGGCTGCAATGGGACAGGAAATCGAGTTGTTCTTCGAGTTGTTTGAAATCCGGCGGCGGCGGAGCCATGGCCAAAATCGGGTCGCCGGTTACAGGATGGTTGAATTCAAGCCGTGCGGCGTGCAGCATCTGCCTGTTGGCGCAAAGCAGCGCATCCCGAACGGGGCCGCACTTGATGTTTTTAGCACGTTTTTTCCCCCCCCCGTAAACTTCGTCGCCTACAACCGGATGGCCTATGTGGCTCAGATGCACCCTTATCTGGTGGGTTCTGCCCGTTTCAATGCGCACGCTAAAAAGTGAGGCTTCCCCCCACTCTTTTATCACCCGCCATCGCGACAGCGCCTGGCGGCCCCTGCCGCTAAGCACGGCCATTTTCTTCCGATCCGTTGGATGCCTGCCCAACAGGCACGAAATTTCGCCCTCGCGTTTTTCAGGACGCCCGTAAACTATGGCCAGATATTCTTTCTTTACTTCCCTGTCCTTGAATTGCCGGATCAGATTCAAATAGGCCCGCTCGCTTTTGGCGACCACAAGCACTCCGGAGGTGTCCTTATCGAGACGGTGAACTATGCCGGGCCGAAGAGGCGCCCCCTGGAGCGCGAGCTTCGAATGAGCAAGCAGGCCGTGCACCAGGGTCCCCTCCATATTGCCCGCCCCCGGATGTACCACGAGGCCGGGGGGCTTATTCACTACGATCAGTTCCTGGTCTTCCAAGAGGATATCCAGCGGCATTTGCACGGGTTTTAGCGCCTCATCGGGTCCTGGCCCCTCCTCCATTCGCACCCGAATCCGATCGCCCGCTCGAACCTCGTGGCTGGGCTTTGCGGGCGCCCCGTTCACCACGACCCGGTTTTCTTTGATCATCCTTTTCAAATGGCTGCGCGAAATATCCGGGATCTTCGTGCTCAAAAACAGGTCGAGCCTTTGCCCGCTTTGTTCCTCCGAAACCCTGAAAGCGGATTCTGCATTTGGCGTGATTTTTTCGGTCATTTTCCATGCAGCTTACAACAAATTCGTCTCCTTTTCCAAGGTTTATCATCGCTTGCCCACACCTGAAACCTTCCGGTTACATTCAGTGTCATTGGAGATGTTCGAAACCGAGTGCAAATCCATCCTTTTGTCCGCCGCGATTATATCAAACCCTTGTCCGGCTTGAATTCGACTTCATGGAATGAAGTTTGCTCAGTCTATTGCCGGGCTCCCTTGAGGTCCCATCGGTACACGGAGGCGTCAAAATGGCCGAAGAAGATCTAAAGAACGGAAGCTGCCCTGCGGCCCGGTGCGAAAAACTTCTCGCCAGGCTCATCGATGACTTACTCCAACTGACCGGCAAGGTCGACGCAAAGAAGATTTACGCCTGGCAGCAGGAGATCAGAACGCTTATCGATGAAATGCCGATGATCGACAAAAAAAAAATCTTCGAAACAGAGGGTGGGGTCCAGATGGCCCTCCTTGCCCTCGAAAAGATCATGGACCTCGATGAAATTGTAGCGCGCGGCGCCAGCGCGCTCCCGGCCGAGGATGCAAACAGGACGGTCGGGGAGGCGATGAGTAAAATGACCCTGGAGGTCAATACCTTTATCGACTTTACCCGTTCGTTGATGTAGCCGCGCCCACGGAGTTTTCCCGTTCCATATTTTCGGGATGGAAACGCGCGGCCTGTCGTGTGTTATTTTCGTCCCGATTCCATCTTGTCCTTCGACAATTATCTGCCTCACCGACGATTTTCCCCCTTGTGGAAACCGCACCCAGGTATTTTCTTCCAGCTTATGGTCGTTTCTCGCCTCTCGCAGTGCCCGGGCCAAACGGCGCGTTTTGCACACTAAGAGTCCGCTCGTTTCCTTGACGGCGGTTCATCCCCGAAACAATCCCACCAGGGAGAAATGAAATGAAAAATGCTCGAAGAAGTGTTTTTCTGCTGACCGCGGCCTTTCTGATGTTTCAAATCCCGGCGGCATCTTCCCGCGCCAATCCCGTCGGCACGGGAATCGCCCATTATGGCGTTGCCTATGACGGGGCAAATATCTGGGTGGCGAACTTCACCCGCAATTCGATAACGAAGCTTTCGGCCGCCAATGGTCGCCTTGTTGCCGTCTATAAAATCCCCGGTCCCTGGGGGATGGCTTTTGACGGGAAAAACATGTGGGTGGCAAACTATTCGGACGATACGGTCACAAAACTAAGGGCAAGGGACGGGGCTTTGATGGGGGTCTATCCGGTCGGTGTCAATCCAAGGGCTGTTCTGTTCGATGGCACATATATCTGGGTCGCAAGTGGAGGAATTTCGGGTTCGGTCACCAAACTCAGATCGGACGGGGCACAGATGTGGACCCGACCGGTGGAGGATCCCTGGGGGATGGCCTGTGACGGCACGACCGTCTGGGTAACCGATAACAGGGCCAATAGAGTAACAAGGCTCAATTCCGGCGGATGCATTGTCGGGGTCTACAAAGTGGGCAAGCATCCCATGGGCATTGCTTTCGACGGCATCTCCATGTGGGTGGCCAACAACGGCGGCGCGAACATCACGAGGCTGAGCGTAGTCGATGGAGCCAGGACAGGAAAATTCCTTGTCGGCATCGACCCTTTTGGAATCTTCTCCGAGGGTAATTTCGTATGGGTTGCCAGAACCGATGGCGTTCTTGTCAAGCTTACAACCACGGGATGTCTGATGGGAACATGGGATGTAGGCGGCTATCCCGAGGGGGTAGCCTTCGATGGCGCAAACATCTGGGTAGCCGATACGGAAGGGGCCGTTAAAGTCTTTCGGGCATACAGCGGGTCTTTGGTCGCCACCTGCAACATTCGACAACCCTGCAACTCCTGGAAACAAATCGGAAAAGCTGAAGTTGCGGGCGGCAGTCCCGAACAGAAGAACTCTCAATTGGGCTATGTCCTGTCCCGTTGAGGTTCCCGCGGGTCGAAATCAGGTGCGATGTGTCAGGGCATTAGATAAAAACCGAGTATTTTCCTGCTGTGCGCGTCTATATCGACGATTTCAGCCCCTATGCAGTCGTCCAAAATGTGACAGACGCGAACAACCATGTTTACGGTTTGATCTTTAAGTTTGAAACCGATTTTGAGCTTTTGGTTGGACTGAAGCTCAGTCTTTCCTGTTCTTTGAAATTTCAGCCCGCCAAGCGAAATGTCCAATATCTTGACCGGTTCACCTTTTTTCGGGTCGGCGCTCGCAAAGGATATTCCCCAAAAGTCGACCGGTTTGCGGTAATTTTGTCTTTTTTCAAACGAAACGACGAAGGCGTTACCGCAGCTACATTTTACCACGGCCGAGCGAGGAGGCTCCTTTCCGGAAAAATCCATCTCCTTATGTTTCCCGCAACTCCCGCAGACAATGCCGGCGATGTGGGTTTCATCAAGATAGACCTTTACCCTTTCCATATCCATCGCTCACCCCGAAGGGACCCCGCCTTCGAAAAAACAATCGACCCCGCCGACGCGCAAAGCTCTGCGTAAGAGCACAAAAGAAGCCTTCAACTTATATAATCGACATCTTTAATAATCTTTTTAATGATTTATTTTTTCTGGACCGGAATAATTTTAAATTCGGCAGGCTGTTGCAACTACTCCCCGCTCCCCACTCCGCGCTCCATGCTTGCCGCTTCCTTTCCTTGCGGCTCGCTCTGCTCCCACCTGCTCCCCGCCGGAGTATCGATAACACGAATCCCGCATTTCAAAAGCTCACTTCTGATCCTGTCCGATTCGGACCAGTTCTTCTGTTTACGGGCAATTTCGCGGTCGCCAATCAATTTTTCCTCGACAGGCCCGAGAAGGCGTGAACTCAAGTCGAAAAAACCCAGGATGGAATTGGCCCTGTGGAATATTTCGATCACCTGCAGCTGCTGTGAACCGCCGATGCCCGCCTGGTCGATCGCGGGGTTTGCACGGCGAATGAAGCTGAAAATTACCGCCAGGGCGCGCGGAATGTTCAAATCGTCGGCAAGCGAGTCGAGAAATTCCTGTTCGAAAGAACAGATCATCTTCGATAACTGATCGTTTTCCGCTCCATGGCCGTTGCAGGAGCGTACCTTGACGATAAACTCGTCGATCCGGCGAAGGCCTCGAACAGTATTGGCCAAGTTGTTGGAAGTCGCATGAATGGGCTTTCTGTAATGGGCGCCAAGAAGCCAGTATCTCACCTCGCGCGCCGAAAAGCCCATTTCGAGCAACTCCCGCACGGGTTTGTTCTCATCGACGGGATCGCTCTGTTTGCCCTTCTTGGCCGACCAGACGCGTTCGGCGATCATCCATATATTGGCAAAAGGCTTGCCTGTCAGGGCTTCCCCGATCACCCTCATGTTTTCGAGGTGAGGGAAAAGAAAATCCATGCTGCTCACCACGATGTCGATCTGCGGCCCCAGGTCGTGGATGGCGGCCGAAGCCGCCGATATGTGCCAGGTCGGGATAACGTTGCCCCAGTCGGTTTTGACGTATGCGCCCATTTTCAGCTCGGAAAGCGTAGCTCTTTTAAGCAGCGCGAAATCACTCGGGTTGAGCTTTTCATAGGCGTTGAGATCGACGGTCTTTCCGGCCCGAACCTTCTTCGGGTCGATCCCCGAAAGGCTGCCGTAGGAGGTGCTTCTCGACAGGTCGAAATAGACCGAACGCAGCTTGTCGTAGGCGAACTCCCGCGAGATGAGCACCCGGGTGAACTCGGTTATGGTATCCAGGTGTTCGGTCGTACGCGGATATCGATAGGCCCTGCTGATGCCAAGGGAATCAAGATCGCACAGGAAGGAGTCGAAACGCCATTTGGTGTAGGGCCCGAGACACATCCCCGCGGCAACCGAACTGTTGATCGTGCGGCTGTCAAAATCGGGGATCAGAACAACTTCGTCGACCAGAAAATTTTTCGCCTGGAAAAATCTGGACAGCAGATCGGCGAGCAGGAATCTTCGAGCATCGGATATGGAAAGGGGTTGGTCAAGGGGAGGTCCGGTGACGCAAATACGCGCCTTGCCATCCTTTAGAGGCTTGAATTCGGTTTTGCGCCGCTCGAGCAAATCATAGAACCTGAAATCGGGCTCGAGTGTTTTCGTAAAAAGATTTGTACTAAGATAGCGGTCTCCTCCGTCGGGCAAAATGGCAACCAATACGCCCGCCTCCATTTTGGATGCGGCTTGCATTGCCGCGGCCATGGCCGCCCCCGAACTCATACCGGCAAAGATGCCTTCCTCTTTGGCCAGTCTGCGGGCAGCCTCGAAAGCATCCTCGTCCTTGACATTGACGATCTCGTCAAGGGAATAGCGATCGAAAATCCCCGGGACATAGGATTCCTTCATGTTCTTCAGTCCCTGGACCTTGTGCCCTGGCAAGGGTTCCACGGCAATAACCTTTATGGCCGGATTCCTCTCTTTCATAGCCCGAAGAATTCCCATCGCCGTGCCGGTCGTGCCGAGAGTGGCCACAACGGCGTTCACCTTGCCTTCGGTCTGCTCGTAAATCTCCGGCCCTGTACCGCGGTAATGAGCCGCGGGATTGGCCGGGTTGTTAAATTGATCGGAGATGAAGTAGCGATCGGGATTTTCCCTCACCAAGTTGTAGGCTTCTTCGATCGCACCGTCGGTGGCCAACGAACCCGGTGTCAACAGCAACTCCGCGCCGAAAGCCTTCAATATCTTTTGCCTTTCGAGGCTCGCGGTCTCGGGCATGGTGAAAAGCACCCGATAGCCTTTGACCGCGGCAACCATCGCCAACCCGATTCCGGTGTTTCCGCTCGTTGCCTCCACGATTATTTTGCCGGGGGTGAGCTGCCCGTCCCGCTCCGCGGCCTCGATCATCGAAAGGGCCGTCCTGTCCTTTATCGAACCTGCCGGGTTTCTCGCCTCGAGCTTGACGTAGAAGGTAACGGCAGGGTTCGGGTTCATCCGGTTTATTCGGACAAGGGGAGTATTGCCGACACATTCCAAAACATTTGAGAATACGTTTTTACAGTTCACTTTTGCTTCCCGGGAGCTGGGTTGGAAAAATTTTGCGGCTTTTTCACCTTCAAGGTCCTATTATATAGTTTTTGGTGGTGTTTAAAACCAGTTTCTGCTTGCTTGGTCCCCAAGGAGGAAGCGAAATGAACAAATTGTCGGCATTTGTCGTTTCGGCGTCAGCCTACCTGCTGCTGCTCGCCGGTCGCGCCTTCGGCGTCATGGTCCCG
>JAJYDE010000058.1 GCA_021777755.1 Deltaproteobacteria bacterium | reverse complement strand
GAGTTCCTTCGGTTTTCGATTTGAGACGTCCATTTTGTTCCCGGTTTTGATATTGAAGTCATCGTATCGATTTTCCAGCATCGAAAACGATAACAAATGACCGGTTCATGGTCAATAAAAAGAGCCGGGCGCCCCCTGACATGTTTTGGCCCATCGCGGGGCGGGGGGGGGGGAACAATTCCGGCTTTTGCCGCAACGGGAAAATAATTGTGCGGCTTTTGCGCCGCCAGCGCCGGGCTTAAGGGAGTTTGGCATGATATCTATCAAAGGGGCAAAGGCGAGTATTCCATCATAAATGCAGTGTTTTCATTTGCGTTTTACGCCCCCCTTGCGACGGAGTCCCGGACCGAACAGATGGATATCGGGAACGTCGATTCTGTCGGCCGTTCTTTTCACCCCCCCCGGAGCTTTCTCACCTCGCCTATCCTGATGGTAACTTTTTGGGCGTCGAAGTATTCGATCAGCGGGATGGTGTATTTGCGGCTTGCCCCGGTCATCTCCTTGAATTGCGGGGTGGTGATTTCGCCGTTTTCCTTCAACCAGGCCGTGAGGCGTTCCTGCAGTTCGGCCATGACGGCGGCGTGAAAGTAGATCTCTTCTTTGGTCTTAACCAGAGTCCCCTTTGCGAGCATCCACTGAAGGACTTCCTGGCGTTGTTTGGCAGTCCCCGGAAGTGTGGCTTCGACCTCTCGGAAAAATGGGGGCTGGAGGCCGGCCGCGCGAAAAATCTTCTCGATTTTTTCCCGTATGGACTCCTCGTCCTTACTGAGAGCCGTTTTATGCGTTGAAAGACGTACCCATTCCATCTCCAGGACGATTTTTCCTTCTTCGGCAAGGTGGCGCAACACGAAATTATAGAGTCTTGGTTCCACCGGTTTGGCCAGAAGGGCGGGGATCTCCTCCTTGGCCATTCCGGCCTTGAGGGGAAAACGGCCGTGATAGTCGGCCAGGATATCGGCGACCGCCGATTTCATCTCCCGCAGGGCATCGGGATCGATCAGCCTCCGGTTGTCCTTGTCGTAGATCACCACTTTGCCCGTGCTCATAAACTGTTGGAGGATCTTGTCCAGGGCTTTCATAGGCAGGTTGGCCCTGATTCGCAGTTCGGCTTCATCCAATCCGGCCCAGCCGGCGTCGCGAAGGTGCCACCGGACGATATCGGGATCTGCGCTGTTGAAAAGCTCTTCGAGCGCCTTTGCGGCTTCCCGTTTGGCCGCTCCTTTGTGTTTTCGGGGAATGGGGTTTAGGATCGAGCCCCCGCCGATGGTTTGGACCGGCGAATAGGATCTGAGCACAAAGCGGTCCGAGCGCAAGACCGCGGTGGGCTGATCGAGTCTTACCTGCGCGAAAGTCCTCTCGCCGGCTTTTAATTCCTCCCGGTCGAGCAGGATGATTGTTGCCAGATGCTCGGCGGTGCCCGTGTGGAAGCGTATTTTTGCCCTGTGCTTGAGAGGTCTTGGAGCGCTTTGCAAAAGCCCGAGCTCCACGTCCACCATGTGCGAGGGATGGAGCGCCGCGGCCGAGGCCAGCACGTTTCCGCGCTCGATCAGCGCCCGTTCCATCCCCTGGAGGTTCACGGCCGTTCTTTGGCCCGGCAGGACTTCCTCGACATCGCTTCCATGCACCTGGATGCCGCGCACCTTGCTTTTTAGTCCCTCGGGGTAAATGACCACGGGATCTCCTAGCCGCAGCCGTCCGGAAATACTGGTCCCCGTAATCACGGTCCCGAATCCGCGCATCGTAAATACCCGATCGACGGGCAGCCTGAAGGGCCCGTCGGCGCTTTTGGGTTCGACTTGGGCAAAAAGCCCGGCAAGGGCTTGTTTAAGCCCTTCGATTCCTTCGCCGGTTGCCGCCGAAACCGGGATGATCTGGCTTCCCTCCAAAAAGGTCCCCTTAAGGAATTCGACTATGTCTTCCCGCACCATTTCGATCCAGTCCTGGTCTTCGACGAGGTCGGTCTTGGTGAGGACCACGAGTCCCTTTTTGACTCGAAGCAGTTCGCAGATCTCCATATGTTCGCGGGTTTGGGGCATGACGCCTTCGTCGGCCGCTATCACCAGGGCCACCAGATCGATGCCCGTGGCCCCCGCCACCATGTGTTTGACAAACTTTTCGTGGCCCGGCACATCGACTATTCCGAGGCGCTCTCCCCCGGGCAGGTCCATGTGGGCAAAACCGAGTTCAATCGTTATACCCCGCAGTTTTTCTTCCTTCAGACGGTCCGTGTCGATTCCGGTAAGGGCCCGTATAAGAGAGGTCTTGCCGTGATCGATATGTCCGGCTGTTCCCAGGATGACCTGTTTCATAGGCTTGTCTTTGCGCTCCGGCGTCTATAAAATGGAAAAATCAACGATTAATTTAGCAGAACCGCGTCCTTGCGCACAAGTCTCAAGGCGGCGGCTTCGATTAAAACTTGTTTGACTTTTCGGTGACGAAGAATATTATCCTTCTCTTTATTCAAAGCCTTGAGTGGAGATCTACCATGAATTTCAATATTGCCGAGCAGAGCCGAATGAAGCGATTGCCTCCCTACGTATTCGCCGAGGTTAACGCCCTCAAGATGCAGAAAAGATGGGCGGGGGAGGATATCATAGACCTTGGGATGGGCAACCCCGATCTTCCGGCGCCCGAACACGTCATCGAAAAGCTTGTCGAGGCGGCCCGAAAGAAACACAACCATCGCTATTCGGCCTCCCGGGGAATCACCCGCCTGCGTGAAGCGGTTGCGGAGTGGTATAAAAATCATTATGACGTCGATATCGATCCGGACAAGGAAGCCGTCGTTACGATCGGGGTCAAGGAGGGCTTGTCCCACCTGGTGCTGGTGTTGATCAGTCCGGGCGATGTCGTCTTCGCCCCGAATCCCACCTATCCCATCCATCCCTATTCGGCCATAATCGCCGGGGGCGATGTGAGATCGGTGCCCGTTGGACCCGACCGTAATTTTATGGATGATCTGCAGATCGCCATCAAGCAGACCTGGCCCAAACCCAAGCTGCTGATCATCTCTTTTCCCCATAATCCGACGACTACCGTCGTTGATCTGGATTTTTTTAATAAAATAGTGGATTTCGCTCATGAAAACAAGATCATGGTGGTCCACGACCTGGCCTATGCCGACCTGACCTTCGATGGCTATAAAGCCCCCAGTTTCCTCCAGGCTCCGGGCGCCAAGGAAGTTGGCGTGGAATTTTTCTCCATGTCCAAAAGCTACAGCATGGCCGGGTGGCGCGTAGGCTTCTGTGTGGGCAACCACGAAATGGTGGGCGCTTTGACCCGCATCAAAAGCTATCTTGATTACGGGATGTTCCAGCCCATTCAGATTGCGGCCACCGTGGCCCTCAAAAGCGATCAGTCCTGCGTCAGGGAAATCGTTGAAACCTATAAGTCACGGCGCGATATTCTCATTGACGGCCTCGACCGCATAGGGTGGAAGACCGATAGACCCAAGGGAACCATGTTCGTGTGGGCGAAAATTCCCGAGGCATTCAGGTCGATGGGCTCGGTTGATTTTTCAAAGTTTCTGATCGAAGAGGCCAAGGTGGCCGTATCCCCTGGGCTTGGCTTCGGCGAATACGGCGATGAGTTCGTGCGCTTTGCCCTGGTCGAAAATGAAATGCGCACCAGGCAGGCCATACGGGGGCTTCGCAAGGCACTGCAAAAACAGGTCTGCCCCGCGGAGGCTTCAAAAGCCGGTTAGAGAAAAGAGCGGGGAAGAGCGGATAATTTATTCCCGTCAGGGTGCCTGCCGGCGTTGCCCTTGTGCTTTTAGGGGCGGGCCGGCGGAAATTATTTCCAAGAGGGCGGCATGGGCAAAATTGGTGTGGGTCTGGTAGGCTGGGGGACCGTGGGTTGCGGGGTCATCCAAACGCTGCGGGAAAACGCTGATGTGATCGAAAGCAGGCTGGGGGCTCGGCTGGAACTTTTGCGGGTGGCCGACCTCGACCTGGAGCGCCAAAGGCCGGTATCCGTGCCCCGGCAGATGCTCACAACAAGAATGGAAGACATTCTGGGGGACCCCGAAATTCAAATCGTGATCGAACTCATGGGCGGTTTGAAAGCGGCCAGGACCCTCATAGTCTCGGCCCTTGAAAACGGCAAACACGTCGTTACGGCAAACAAGGCCCTGCTGGCACATCATGGCAATGAGCTTTTCGCCCTCGCGCGGCAAAAGGGGCTTTCCCTGAGTTTTGAAGCCTCCGTAGGCGGTGGAATCCCGATCGTCAAGTCCCTGCGCGAAGGGCTCGCGGGAAACCGCATCACCACTATTTTCGGCATTTTGAACGGGACCGCCAATTACATACTCACCCGCATGAGCGATAACGGGCTCTCCTTTGCCGATGCCTTGAAAGAGGCGCAGTCGCTAGGTTACGCCGAAGCCGATCCGACCCTTGATGTGGAGGGAATCGACACGGCGCACAAGCTCGCCATCGCCGGCGCGATAGCCTTCGGGACCCCCGTTCAGTTCGACCGGGTCCATACCGAGGGAATATCGAAAATCGATCCCGTCGATATTCAATTCGCCGAGGAGTTCGGCTACGCAATCAAACTGCTCGCCATCGCCCGCAATGTGGACGGCCGCCTTGAAATGCGGGTCCACCCCACTCTTATTCCTGAAAACCATGTCCTGGCAGGGGTAAAAGGCGCCTATAACGCCATCCACCTGGAGGGCAATGCCGTTGGCGATGTGATGCTCTATGGCATGGGCGCCGGGATGATGCCCACCGGATCGGCGGTTGTCAGCGACCTTATCGACGCGGCAAGAGACATTCTCCAGGGCACGCCCGGACGAATTCCCGCTCTTGCCTTTTTGCCCGACCGGGGGCAGAAAATCGAGATCAAGCCCGTCAGCGATATCTCCACCTCCTACTACTTCCGATTCCTGGCCCTCGATAAACCCGGAGTTCTTTCCAAGATCTCGGGGGTACTTGGAAGCCGGGGCATAAGCATAGCCGCGGTGATTCAGAAGGGCCGCCATGCGGACTCGGTCCCCATCGTCATGGTGACCCACGAGGCACTGGAGAGCAGCGTGCGGGAGGCCCTGGCCGAAATCGACAAACTGGACCTGGTGCTTGCGCCAACCACGCTCATACGCATCGAAGACAACGCAAGCCGGGTCTGATCCTTGGGGCTGATTGAAATGGACGACAAATTTGTCATTCTTGTCGGCGACGGGATGGGAGATTATCCTTGCGAAAAGCTCGGAGGGCTCACTGCCCTCGAGGCCGCCCGCACCCCCAATATCGACCGGCTGGCGCGGATCGGAAAGCTCGGGACCGTGCGGACCATTCCCGAAGGGATGGAACCCGGCAGCGACGTTGCCAATATGAGCCTTCTCGGCTATGACCCGGCCGTCTACCACACGGGAAGAGCCCCCCTTGAAGCGGCCAGCATCGGCATCAAACTTGAGCCCGATGAGGTTGCCTTCAGGTGTAACCTGGTTTATCTCCAAAGGGATGAAGCAGGAGAATTGATCATGGGCGATTATTCCGCCGGGCACATCGGTTCGGCTGAAGCCCGCGAGATTGTGGCCTCCCTTCAGCCGGCCTGCGGCCCGGCCCTCAGACTCTACCCCGGCGTTGGCTTCCGGCAGCTTCTGGTCTGGAAAGCAGGCAAGAGCGCGCTCGCCACCGTCCCTCCCCATGACATCTCGGGCAGACCCGTCGCCAAATACGATATCCTGCGCGAAGAACCGGTGCTGGGGGATTTTTGCAAAAAGGCCGGGGCAATCCTGGAAGACCACCCGGTAAATCTGCGAAGAAAAAGCGAGGGCAAGCCGCCCGCAAACGCCGTGTGGCTCTGGGGGCAGGGAAAGGCCCCTCTCATGCCTCGCCTTGACCGGTTCGGACTTGGCGGTGCAATGGTTTCCGCGGTCGATCTTCTTAAAGGCATCGGCGTCTATGCCGGCCTCGACCCTGTCATGGTGGAAGGCGCGACCGGCTATATCGACACCAATTTCGAAGGCAAGGTGGCAGCGGCGCTCTGCGCGCTTGAAAAAGGCAATTTCGTCTTCCTCCACCTTGAGGCCCCCGATGAAGTCTCGCATACCGGAGACCTCGAACTCAAAGTGAAGGCCATAGAATATTTCGATGAGCGCATCGTCGGACCTGTCCTGGAGGGAGTGAAAAAATTTGCCAAAGTCCGC
Organism: Deltaproteobacteria bacterium; assembly: GCA_021777755.1. Taxonomy (GTDB): domain Bacteria; phylum Desulfobacterota; class Syntrophobacteria; order Syntrophobacterales; family Syntrophobacteraceae; genus SbD1. The sequence continues at coordinate 16,161 of JAJYDE010000058.1, read as the reverse complement.
CTGCTCATTGCCACGGACCACTATACCCCGGTGAGCCTGCGAACCCATACGAACGATCCGGCCCCTTTCCTGCTGGTCGAAGACCTTGATGCCCCCGGTTCGGGCAAAACCGGGAGATACTGCGAAAGAGAAGCGGCGGCGGGTCTGCGGATTTCCTGCGGCGAGGAGCTGTTTAAAATCTTTATTGGTGTGAAGCGATAAAACCCATGATAATTTTTCCGGCTATCGATTTGAAGGATGGACTTTGTGTGCGGCTCATGCAGGGAGACCCCGAGCGGGCCACCGTCTACGGCAAAGACCCGGTTGCGATGGCAAGGCACTGGGAAGAGGAAGGCGCCGAGTGGCTGCACCTCGTCGATCTTGACGGCGCGTTTACCAAACAGCCGGTAAATGATGCCATAGTACTCCAAATCGCCCGTTCCCTCTCGATTCCTGTCGAAGTGGGAGGTGGCATAAGAAATCTTGAAAGCATCGATCGATACCTGTCGGGGGGAGTGGCCCGGGTGATCATCGGCACCGCCGCGTTGCGCCGGCCCGAGATGCTCGAAGAGGCCTGCGGGCTCTACCCCGGACGAATCGCACTCGGGCTGGACGCAAGAGACGGTCTTGTCGCGGTGGAAGGCTGGAAGGAATCGACCCGCACCAACGCCGTCGATCTGGTGATGCGCTTCAAGGGTCTGGAGCTGGCCGCGGTCATTTATACCGACATCCACAGGGACGGCATGCAGACCGGAGTCAATATCGAGGCGACCCGCAGGCTGATGGAATTGACCGGCATGCCCGTGATCGCCTCGGGGGGGGTCTCGAGTCTGCGGGATATCGAAGCCCTGCTTGATCTGGGTCCCCCGGGGCTTCTCGGGGTAATTACCGGAAGGGCCGTCTACGAAGGGACCCTGGATTTGAAGCAGGCTATTGCGTGCGCCCGGAAGACTCCGGACGCGGACGGAAAGTGAGGCGGAGGCCATGGAACTCTTGGCAAAAGTGGAACAAGCTCTCAGGGCGGCTATCCGCGATAGAAACGAAACCGCAAAAGATGCCTTGCGAATGCTGCTCACTTCGCTAAAGGTAAAAGAAAAAGAAATAAAGCGGCAGCCGGTCGATGCCGAAATTCAGCAAGTGATATCAAATCTTGTGAAGCAGCGGCGCGATTCCGCCGAGCAGTTCAGAGCCGGCGGGCGCGAAGAGCTGGCCGCAAAAGAGGAAAGTGAAATCGGAGTTCTCGAAGATTTTCTGCCCCCTCAGCTCGCGATGGAAGAACTGGAAAAAATAGTCGAAAAAGCCGTTTCCGACTCGGGAGCCTCCTCCATGAAGGAGATCGGGCGGGTCATGAAGCTGCTCATGCCCGAAGTGAGCGGCCGGGCCGACGGGAAAGTGGTAAACGAACTGGTGCGCCGCAAACTCGGCGGGGCGGCGCCGCAGCCGGGTTAGAGGGGCGGAGGGTTGCCCGCGGTGCGGCCTGCCCTGGCCTTGGAGCTATGCTCCGGCCCCCGCGATTATCCGGACCTGACCTCACCCGCTATCAAATTTCATCCAGGCAAATGCCGTCAGGATTTATATTGGCGGGTCGCGCTTCTTAGCGCGCCGCCATAAAAAATACTTGATTTCGAGAGTGCCGAAGGCTAAAAATCCGAGATTTTCAGTTCTTTTGCTCATGGTCCGTTCCATAAGCGAGCTTGCCGGTCGGTGCGGCACGTCGTCATGGGGCTTGTCGGCAGCGGTTTTTTACCTGAGGGAGGGCTTGCCGAATGACGGGTTCCGAAATCGCCTCTTTGCTCAAACAGTCGGTGGACATCGTCGAAGAAATAGGCCGGGCGGTCCATCTGCGCCGTTCGGGCAATCGTCACGTAGGCCTGTGTCCGTTTCACAAGGAAAAGACCCCTTCTTTCCAGGTGGATGCGGACAATCAGCTCTACTACTGCTTCGGCTGTCAAACTGGAGGCGATGTTCTCAGCTTCGTGATGAAGCACGGAAACCTCTCGTTTGTCGATGCGGTTGATTATCTGGCGAACAAATATAATATCGAACTGCCCCGAAAAGATCAGGAGCAGGATAATCTTTTGCGGCAATCCAGGGAGGAGCGCGGACGAATCCTTGCAGCCGTTGAATGCGCGGCCGACTTCTTTTATCGTCGCCTTCAAACCCCCGAGGGGCGGGCCGCGCGCGACTATATTGCCTCACGGCAATTGCCGCGCGAGCTTGTCGAATCGCAAAAGCTGGGATATGCTCCCGCCGGGAGGGATAGGCTTTTCGAGCACCTCAAAAAAAGCGGTATCGAACCTGATCTGGCAGTGAAAGCGGGACTTCTGGGGCACAGCGCCAACGGTTCTTCAAAATTTTACGACCGCTTCAGAAACAGACTGATTTTTCCGATAAGGGATGAACATGATACGGTTGTCGCCTTCGGGGGCAGGATTTTGCCCGGAGGGGACGAAAAAGAGCCCAAATATCTCAACAGCCCCGAGACTCCCGTCTATCACAAAGGGAGGATGCTTTATCAATACGCGGTTGCGCGGCAGGCCTGCGGCAAGCTCAGGCAGACCCTGCTGGTGGAAGGCTACATGGACCTTTTGTCCTTCCATGCCAGGGGGTTCTACCGGGTTGCAGCCACCCTGGGGACCGCGCTCACCGCCCAGCAGGTCCGCCTCCTTGGCCGGATGAGCGATGAAGTCGTCCTTGCCTACGACGGCGACGACGCGGGCCAAAGGGCCATGTTGCGGGCTCTGCCCCTGTTTTTAGCCGAGGAACTCGCGGCAAGCTGCATCCGGTTCCCCGATGGACTGGATCCGGACGATTTCCTGAAAAAATTCGGTTTGCCCGAACTCGATCGTCTCATCGTGCAAAGGGAGGAGCTGGGGGCTTACGCCGTTCGAAAAGCTCTGTCCTCCTGGGACGGCAGTTCGGCCGCAAAAATGCGTATTTTTTCGGAGCTTCAGCCCATTTTCCAAAGCGTGCGGCAGCCGCTTCCGAGGTCGGAATATCTTCGAATGATTGCCGACCGCTTTCAGATTACCGAAAAGGTGGCTGAAGACCAGCTCATGCATGATAAACGGCCCGGGCCGGAACCGGCGCGCGTTCCCGTAAAGTCCTGCGGCTATCGGAAACAGGCGCCGATCGACTCCCTGGAAGAAAAGGTGCTGAGGCTCATAATCAAGCATCCCGACCTGGTCGGGTGTGTTCGCGAGTTCGGAGTTCTCGGCTGTTTCGAAGAACCCGGACTTGCCGCCATGGCCGGCCTTATTTGCGAGGCGGGCTTTTGCGACCCGGAACAAAATGGCGGAGCCTCGATTTTCGACTTGCTGCGGGAATCCGACCTGCACGAGCTCTATACGCGCTATCTTCTTGAGCCCTTTGACCTCGAGGCCCCCGAGATGCAATTGCGCGACTGGCTCGAGGCACTGGCCAAAAGAACGGCTAAAAAGGAAAAAAAGCAATTGGAGGGGTCTTTACGGGAGGCCGAGCGAACCGGAGACCGAGATCGGGTGGCAAGCCTTCTGTTGGAGATCAGAAATCTCGGAGTCAAAACCAATATCAGGTGATCTTTAAACGTTTAGGAGTCGCATGATGACCGAAAAGGACGCCAAGCAGAGGCGCGATCCAGCCATGGGCAAACCCGAACTGGATGATCTTAACCGCTTGATTGCGACCGGCAAGGAGAAGGGCTTTCTCACGCTGGACGAAGTTAACGAAGCCCTCCCGGAAGAAATCGTCTCGCCCGACAAACTCGACGAGATGATGATGATTTTCGATGAGATGGATATTGCCATCGTCGATTCCGACCAGCAGGTGCGGGTTGTGCGCGATTCGGTTTCCGATTCCGAAGGGCTTAGTGAGGAGGAAGAGGACGAACTGCAGCTCGAAGCCGATTCGGCTACCCGGGTGACCGATCCGGTCAAGATGTACCTGCGGGAAATGGGGCAGGTCTCACTGCTTACCAGGGACGGAGAGGTCGAAATAGCCAAACGCATCGAGGCCGGAGAACGCGAGATCTTCAACGCCATCATGGAGTCTTCCATCGGCATAAAACAGATGATGCACCTCAGGGACAGGCTCAAAAGGGAATTGGCCGGCCTCGGGGAGGCGGGCTCTGAATTGGAGGAGGAAGTCAACGAGGAAGAAGAATTCGCTCATAAAAATCGCATTATAGCCGTTCTCGATGAAGTCGAGCGCCTCGATGAGGAAAACAAATCCATGCAGGCCTCTCTTTCGGCCCCCGGCCCGGAACCTGAAAGAAGGTCGCAACTCTGCGCCCTGGTCCAGCAAAATAAGGAGCAGATAATAGCCCTTCTTAAAGGGATGCAGCTCGGACGCCGTCATATCGACGAGGTTATCGAAAAATTGAACGGCCACCTTGCGGCAATCGAAAATACCGAAAGGGGGCTGAAAAAATGCATGGATCGGCTGGGGGTCAAGTGCGATCGTCATGGCCACAACCTGGCCCATATTGTCCGGGAGGAAAACAGGGATGCCGTGATGGCCGCCTGCGGTCTTCCAAGACAAGATTGCCAAAGGCTTTTCGAACTGGCGGTGGAAGCCGCGGAACGCATCGCCCGGCTCGAAGCCGAAGCCAAGATGGATTCGACCACTTTGCGCCAATTGCTCCATAGGGTAAAAGACGGGACGCTGCGCTCCAAAATGGCCAAAAGCGAACTCATCGAGGCCAACCTGCGGCTGGTCGTAAGTATCGCCAAAAAGTACACCAACCGCGGCCTGCAGTTCCTGGACCTCATCCAGGAGGGAAATATCGGGCTCATGAAGGCCGTGGACAAATTCGAGTATCAGCGCGGCTACAAGTTCAGCACCTACGCCACCTGGTGGATTCGCCAGGCCATTACCCGCGCCATTGCCGACCAGGCCAGGACCATCCGCATTCCGGTCCATATGATCGAGACGATCAACAAGCTCATACGCACTTCCCGCTACCTGGTCCAGGAACTTGGGCGGGAGCCCGTGCCCGAGGAAATAGCTGAAAAGATGGAGTTTCCCGTCGATAAGGTGCGCAAGGTGCTAAAAATCGCAAAGGAACCCATCAGTCTGGAAACACCGATAGGCGAAGAAGAAGACAGCCATTTGGGCGACTTCATAGAGGATAAGCGCGTGGCTTCCCCCGTGGACGCCGTCATAAACCTCAACCTCAGCGAGCAGACCCGGAAGGCCCTGGCCACCCTGACTCCCAGAGAAGAAAAGGTCCTGCGCATGCGCTTCGGGATCGGCGAGAAGGCCGATCATACCCTCGAGGAGGTCGGCCAGGATTTTACGGTCACCCGGGAGCGCATCAGGCAGATCGAAGCCAAGGCCCTTCGAAAGCTGCGCCACCCGAGTCGGCGCAAGGAACTCAAGAGCTTTATCGAAACTTAGCGGGAAACATGTTTTTCTTGACAGTCGCCCGCTTGCGAAATTATACTTACGTATTGATCCTTTTAGTGCGGGCCCATAGCTCAGTTTGGTAGAGCTCCCGGCTCATAACCGGATGGTCCCTGGTTCGAGGCCAGGTGGGCCCACCATAGGTATTCCCTAATGGTTACTGGTATCAGGCAGGTCGCTCAGGAGATGGGGTATCTCTTATTCGGAGGATTTGTCGCAAATAAGGTCGCGTCCTGCGCCGCAATACGGGGCTGGCAGGATAGGGGCAAAGAAAAATAAAGGAAGAGGGGTGTTCCGGCCGGAACACCCCTCTTCCTTTATTTTTGGAGCGTTTGGCATGGTTCGGGTAAAGGACATTCTAGGGTGGATCGATTCTTGGGCGCCTTTTCGTTTTGCCGAGTCATGGGATAATTGCGGGCTTCAGGTGGGAAATCCCGGCTCCGAGGTCGCTCGGCTCCTGGTGGCCCTGGACCCCTCGACCACCGTTTTGGCCGAGGCGTGCGACCTCGGCTGTCAGTGCGTGGTAACCCATCATCCCCTGCTGCTCCATCCGCTCAAATCCATTCGCACCGATTCCTGGCCCGGCTCGATTATAGGGCGGGCGCTAATTTCGGGCATCAGTCTCATCGCGGCTCACACCAACCTCGATGCGGCCCGAATCGGCACGAACGCTCAACTCGTGGAACTGCTCGGCCTTACTCCCACAGGTCCCCTCGAGGCCCGGTCCGCCTTGTGCGATGACCCGGACTACGGGGGGATGGGACTTGTCGGGATGCTGCCCGGAGAAACCACCTCCGCGGCGCTTGCGGCCTGCCTGAAAGTCTCCCTTGGCGGGGCTTTGGTTCGCATCGCGGGAGATGTGCAAAAGAAGGTGAAAAAGGTGGCCCTTTGTTCCGGCTCCGGTGGAGGCCTCGTGGAAAAGGCCCTGGCAGCGGGTGCCGAGCTCTATATCACGGGAGATCTCAAATACCACGAGGCCAGATTGGCCGAAGAACATGGTCTCGTTGTCATGGATATAGGACATTTTGCTTCGGAAAAGCCTGTCCTGGGGCCGCTTGGCGATTTTCTGCGCTCCCGGGCACAATCCGAGGCCATGGAACTCGAGGTTTTTGTCTCCAAATCGGAGACTGATCCGTTCAGCTCCGTAATCTGAGCGGATGGAATGCAAATAGGAACGGCTTTTGAGCCGTGTCGGGAGGTATGGAATTGCTTGACCAACTCAAGTGTCTCATCGAATACCAGAAGATCGAAGACAAAAGAAACCAGTTGATGCGAAGCTACGAGGAGGGCCCGCGCCGCATCGCCGAATTGGAAAAGGAATTCGAGTATTTCGAAGTGCAGTTTCTTGCCAAAAAGGAGGAGTGCGACACCGCCAAGGAAACTCACCGGGGCATCGAAGCGCAGCTGGAAGATTTGCGGGCCCGTATGGTACGCCAGAAAACCCGCCTTGGCGAGGTGAAGACCAACAAGGAATACCAGGCGATCCAAAAGGAAATCGAGGACACAAAAAAGGAAGTATCCAAAAATGAAGACGGCGCCCTCGAATTGATCGAAAAACTCGAACTGCTCGTCAGAGAGGTCGCCGAACTCGACACGGACCTGGCTGAGAAGCGCGCTGTTCTTGAAAAGCAAAGGGCCGTCCTGGAGCGGGAAGGCGGCCAATTTCAGGCTCGCCTCGATCGACTCGAAAACATCCGCCAGAAGGTGCGCGAACGCGTTAATCCCGATCTGTTGAAAAAAACCGATTTTCTTTTCACCAAACAGGCCGGAATCGCCGTCTCCTCGGTCGAAAACGGTGTTTGCAACGTTTGCCACATGAATATTCCTCCTCAAAAATTCATTGAACTTCAGCGTGACGAGGACATCCTCCAGTGCCCTCATTGTCACCGTTTTCTTTTCTGGCCGGGTCATGAAGGCTATTGCATATCCCGGGAGGACATAGACAGCATTTGATACCAAAGGCTCGGGTTTTCTTCTCTGACTCATGATAAAGACATAAGGTGGTAAGCATGGCAGTTTACGGAATGAAAGTTTTTGCGGGCAACAGCAACCCCGAGCTGGTCAAGAGCATATGCGAAATCCTGGAAATACCTCTTGGCAAATCCCTTTCCGGAAAGTTCAGCGATGGAGAAATCCGTCTTGAAATCGGCGAAAATGTGCGCGGCGCCGATGTTTTCGTAATTCAAACCGGTGCGGCCCCGGTCAACGACAACCTGATGGAACTGCTGGTGATGATCGATGCCTGCAAACGCTCTTCGGCTCACCGGGTAACGGCCGTCATGCCCTACTATTGCTACGCGCGCCAGGATAGAAAGAACAAGCCCCGGGTTCCGATCACCGCTCGCCTGGTGGCCGATCTCATCACCCGGGTGGGTGCCGACCGCATCGTCACGATGGATCTTCATGCCGGACAAATTCAGGGCTTCTTCAACGTCCCGGTCGATAATTTATATGCCTCGCCCATATTGTTGCCTTACATCAAAGAAAACTTTCACGAAAACCTTGTGATCGTCTCGCCGGATGCGGGCGGGGTGCCCCGGGCAAGGGCCTATGCGAAATTGCTCAAAGCCGGCCTTGCCATGATCGATAAACGCCGCACCGAACCCAACAGGGCCGAAGCCCTCAATATCATTGGCGAGGTGGAAGAAAGGACGGCCATAATTCTGGACGACATGGTCGATACTGCCGGAACCCTGGTGGAGGCAACCAAGGTGCTGCTGGAAAGAGGGGCGAAAGAAGTCTATGCCTGCGCCACCCACGCGGTGCTCTCGGGACCCGCGGTGGACCGCATCAACAATAGCCCCCTTAAGAGTCTCATCGTGACCGATACACTCCCTGTAAAGGAAGAACTTGCCGGAAACGGCAAGATAAGACGCGTATCGGCTGCCAGGCTTTTCGCCCAGGCGATCCGCAGCATCCACAACGAAGACTCGATCAGTACTCTTTTCGAGATTTTGCATTGATCGGGCCGTTGCCAGGCGACATGAACTACTGCCGTGAGGCCTTTTCATGAGCGATGCCGCGCAGGCGGGCGTGCGGTGTTCCCGATGCGGAAACCTCGTGCGATTGTACCGCAATCCGCTTTTGACAGTGGATATAATCATCGAGATGCCCGAAGAGCGCATCGTTTTGATAGAGCGCCAAAACCCGCCTTTGGGCTGGGCCATTCCGGGTGGCTTCGTTGACTATGGAGAAAGCCTGGAGGCGGCGGCCATCCGGGAAGCCAGGGAAGAAACGGGCATGGATTTGGTCGATTTGAGGCAGTTTCACGCCTACTCGGACCCCCGAAGGGACCCCAGGGGGCATACGGTCAGCGTTGTTTTCACGGCCCTTGGAAAAGGTCTTCCAAAAGCCGGGGACGATGCCAAAAACCTGAGCCTCTTCTCTTGGGACTCTCTTCCCGAAAACCTGGCCTTCGATCATTCCCTGATCTTGTCGCAATACCTGCAATCCAGGGTCTAGTTTGAAAGAGGTGGAAACACAGGTTATGATTCGCAAGGCAAAAATTGCCGACGTGGTCGAGATTCAAAGCATGCTGCGGGACTTTGCGGCCGAAGGCGCTCTTCTGCCCCGCTCGCTTAGCGAGCTCTACACCACCCTGCGGGACATGGTCGTCTATGAGGATGAAACCGGGCGGGTCGCGGGCTGTTGCGGCCTGCACATCATCTGGTCGGATCTGGCCGAGATTCGCTCCCTGGCCGTTCGAAAATCCGCCCGGCGCCACGGCATAGGAGGCAAACTGGTGCAGGAGTGCATAGCGGAAGCCAAAGCCCTGGGCATCTCCAAACTCTTTGCCCTTACCTACGCTGTGGAGTTTTTCGGGCACCTGGGATTCAAGCTTGTCGATAAGAACCTGTTTCCTCAAAAAGTGTGGGCCGACTGCGTTCACTGTCCCAAATTTCCCAATTGTGACGAATCCGCGCTGCTGTTGGATATTTCCTGAAAATATGCTATCCTGGCAGACAAGCTTTTGCCCCGCTTTATGCCCGCGGTGATTTTGCAGGCGGGCCAATTGAGAGCGGCGGCACGGCCGCCCGTTTCGGAAAAGGAATTTCTAAATGGGAATGGTTGACGTTCTAAAAAAAATATTCGGAAGCCAGAACGAGCGCACCCTTAAAAAACTTGCGCCCATCGTGAGCCAGATTAACGAACTCGAGCCCGACATCAAAAAGCTTGATGACGAACAACTGCGGGCAAAGAGCATCGAATTTCGCGAACGGCTCGAAAAGGGTGAGCAACTCGACGACATTTTGCCCGAAGCTTTTGCGGTCGCGCGGGAGGGTTCCGTTCGCGCCCTGGGCATGCGCCCCTTCGACGTGCAGTTGCTGGGAGGCATCGTTTTGCACCAGGGCAAAATCGCCGAAATGAAAACCGGTGAAGGCAAGACCCTGGTGGCCACCTTGCCCGTCTATCTGAACGCTCTTGGCGGCAAGGGGGTCCATCTCGTAACCGTAAACGATTATCTTGCCAAACGCGACAGCGAATGGATGGGAAAGCTCTACAAATTCCTCGGGCTTACCGTGGGGTGTATCGTTCACGGCCTCGACGACGCCGAAAGGCAGCAACAGTACCACGCCGACATAACCTACGGGACCAATAACGAATTCGGCTTCGACTACCTTCGCGACAACATGAAGTTCCGAAAAGAGGACCTTGTTCAGCGCGAACTCAATTATGCCATCGTTGACGAAGTGGACTCGATTCTGATCGACGAGGCGAGAACCCCGCTCATCATTTCGGGGCCGGCCGAAAAATCGACAGAACTCTACTACCGGGTAAATCGCATCATCCCCCCTCTTCGCGAAGAGCAACACTACACGAAGGAAGAAAAAAGCCGCACGGTGGCTCTTACCGAGGAAGGTGTCGCCAGGGTGGAGCGTCTTCTGGAGGTCGAAAATCTCTACGACCCGGCCAATATGACCATAAACCATCACGTCCAGCAGGCTCTGAAGGCCCATGTGCTTTTCACGCGAGATGTCGATTATATCGTAAAGGACGGCGAGGTCATTATAGTTGACGAATTCACCGGCCGACTCATGCCCGGCCGGCGCTACAGCGAGGGGCTTCATCAGGCGCTGGAGGCCAAGGAGGGCGTGAAGGTCGAAAATGAAAACCAGACCCTTGCCTCCATAACCTTCCAAAACTATTTCCGAATGTACCACAAACTCTCGGGCATGACGGGCACCGCCGAGACTGAAGCCTCCGAGTTTGCAAAGATTTACAAGCTCGACGTGGTGGTGGTTCCCACCCACATGAATATGATCCGCAAGGACTATCCCGACTCCATTTTCCGGACCGAGTCCGAAAAATTCAAGGCTGTTGCCCGGGAAATAAAGCAGCTGTACCAAATCAAAAGGCCGGTCCTGGTTGGAACCATCAGCATCAGCAAATCGGAAAAATTGAGCGATATGCTCAAGCGCTCCGGGGTTCCCCACCAGGTGTTAAACGCCAAACAGCACGAAAAGGAAGCCGAAATCGTGGCCCAGGCCGGCCAGCCCGGTTCGGTCACCATCTCGACCAACATGGCCGGCCGGGGCACCGACATCGTCCTCGGGCCGGGGGTTGTCGATCTTGGCGGACTGCACATCATAGGCACCGAGCGCCACGAGTCCCGGCGGATAGACAACCAGTTGCGAGGCCGTTCGGGCCGTCAGGGCGATCCCGGATCGTCGCGGTTTTACCTCTCGCTCGAAGACGACCTGATGCGTATTTTTGCCGCCGACCGACTCTCCGGTCTCATGCAGCGCATCGGCATGGCTGAAGACGAACCCATCGAACACGGCCTTATAAGCAAAGCGATCGAAAATGCTCAAAGCCGTGTCGAAGATCACAACTTCAGCATCCGCAAAAACATCATCGAATTCGACGATGTTATGAACCAGCAGCGGGAGATAATTTACCGGCAAAGGCGCGAAGCCCTCCAGGGCGATAATCTGAGGCCCGAAATCTTCGACATGATTGAAGACTGCCTCGATCTGATCGTGCGGGAAAATACGGCGGAGAAAACTTACGCCGAAGACTGGAACCTGGAAGCGATCAAAAACGAGCTGGTCCGCATTTTTGGAGTCCAACCCGATCTTTCCGCTGAAACCCTGGGAGACATGAACTCCGAGGAACTCAGACAATATCTGTTCGAGATCGTCGAGGAGCGCTACAATCAAAGGGAAAGCGAATTCAGCGAACCCGTCATGCGCGATATCGAGAATTTTTTCCTCCTGCAGACCGTGGATATGCTCTGGAAGGACCACCTGCTTAACATGGACTACCTCAAGGAGGGCATCGGCCTTCGCAGCTACGGTCAGCAGGATCCCGTTGTGGCCTACAAACGGGAGGGCCACGAGATGTTCCAGGAGATGATCGATCGCATAAAGGAAGAAACGCTCCAGAAGCTTTATCACGTCCAGATTCAACGAGAAGACCAATTGCAGGCGATGAGGGCCGAACAGGAAGACCAGCCCATGTTTTTCGGGCCGCCCGAAGAACCCGCCCAACAACAGGCTGTTCGGAAAAACGCAAAGGTTGGAAGAAATGACCCCTGTCCCTGCGGAAGTGGAAAAAAATTCAAGAAATGTCACGGTAAATAGAGGCCCCTTTGTGGTGCCGGGTTTTGTTGCGGGCGCGGCCGAATCGGGCATGCGCTACAGCGGCCGGCCAGACCTCGCGCTGATCTGCGCCCTTGATGCCAACGGGTGCCCCGCGGCTGGCGTCTTTACCCGGAACATGTTTTGCGCCGCCCCGGTCGAACTCTGCCGGGATCGTCTCAAGGCCGGAAAGGCGAAGGCGATTTTGGCCAATGCGGGCATCGCCAACGCCTGCACGGGAGAAGAAGGCAAAGCCAAGGCGGCTCAAATGGCCCGGCTGGCCTCCGAGGCTCTGGGATGTCCCGCCGAGTCGGTGCTGGTGGCCTCGACCGGGGTCATCGGACGCCAACTCGACGTGCAACCGGCGGCCCGCTGCATGCCCGCCCTTGTCGCCTCGCTTCGCCCTGATGGATGGGGGGATGCCGCAAGAGCCATAATGACCACCGATACGGTCGAAAAGATGGCCGGCCTGCGTATCGAATTGGAACCGGGCATTGAAGTAACTGTGGGCGGAATAGCCAAAGGTTCGGGAATGATTGCTCCGAACATGGCCACCCTGCTCGTCTTTGTCTGCACGGATGCCTCCGTCACGCCTGAAGTTTTGCGCCACTGGACCCGCGCCGGGGCTGAAGAGTCTTTTAACTGCATAACGGTCGACGGCGATACGAGCACCAACGATTCGCTCATGGTCCTTGCCGGCGGGGCGGCCGGAAATAAAACCATAAGCGATATCCGAAGCCCTGAAAGCGAGGCATTCGGCCGTGCGCTCACAAAGGTCCTGCGCGATCTGGCCATCCAGATCGTCATGGATGCCGAAGGGGCCACCCGGCTGATCGAAATCGAGGTGAGCGGCGCGCGGGATCGTGAAAGCGCCAGGCAAGTAGCCTTCACCATCGCCAACTCTGCCCTGGTCAAAACCGCTTTTTTCGGCGCCGACGCAAACTGGGGAAGAATCGTCGCGGCTGCTGGAAGAGCAGGCGTACCCCTTGAGCCCGAGCGGGTCAGCCTTTTTTTTGCCGACCTTTGCGTATTCCAAAACGGGGTCCCGCTTCCCGGTGAGCAAATCGAAGAGGAAGCCACCCGCATATTCGGCCAAAAAGAAATTCACCTTCGCCTCGATCTTGGCCTCGGAAGCGGCTCCTTTACCGCCTGGACTTGCGATCTTTCTTTCGATTACATCAAAATCAACGCCTCTTATAGAACATAGCAACATGTGCCGGCACCCGGGTTGCCCTGAAAAGCCGCCAACTGGAACAGCATATCGCGCTTTTCATCCCGACCGGTTCCCGTTGCGTTAAGATGGCTGACGAAAGCTCCTTTTGCCTCGGGTCCATCCGCAAACCCGTTCAAGTCTGAGAGCGGGTATTGTTTTGCTCCCCCGGTGTAGTCGCAAATGATGTACCTAATGTTTTCACCAAAAAATAGTGCCGAATACCCAGCCTAAATAAGGCAATACACTCATTTAAATCTACGCTTAACGCCGTATCTTTTCGTTGGGCTCTCCGCTCCTCCTCGCCGGAAGGAGGCGGGAGGGCCGGTCCCCGCAATCTGAGCCGGAAAGGATGGTGTATCGTGGCCGAAGGCTAGGGGGGAGCGTTCACGAGGAAGAGTCTCGAACGAAATTGCCGGGGGAATGCGGAGACCGGCGCCGCGAGTGACGCACCCGGTTTTCCCCTGTATTGGCCTTTCACCCCGCTCCGCAGTCGCTGAGTGGCGGGCTCGGAAAGGAGAGACGAAATGAGAAAAATCCTGGTTGTGGCGATCGCGTTGACGCTGGTTCTTGTCGGCGGTGCGTTTGTGAGCGCCCGGGCGCAGCCCGCCTGCGGCTGCGGTCTTAGTTTGAGCTGGCTAAACCCCTGCGGCTGGTTTTCCAGCTGCGCGGCGGAAGTACCGGCGGCCGTGGAGACCCCCGCCCCGCAGCCCCCTCCTCCACAGGCCTGTGGCTGTGGTCTGAGCTTGAGCTGGCTAAACCCCTGCGGCTGGTTTTCCAGCTGCGCGGCGGCAGTACCGGCGGCCGTGGAGACCCCCGCGGCGCCGCCTCCTCCCCCCCCCGCGCAGGCCTGCGGCTGTAGTTTGAACCTGGGCTGGCTCAATCCCTGCAACTGGAGCCTGGGGAGCTGTCGCGCACGCTAAAGGCGGCGATTTGGCGGTCCAACGATCCCGCGCAAAGGCGGACCGGCCTTTGCGCCCGCAATCATCCCCGTATGGACCGGGGGCGAGTGCCGCCGCCTCACTACTCGGGCTTCCTTCCTGAAAAACAGGGGAAGGAAGCCCTTCGCAACCCGATCGATATCCGGGTACATTGCCCCCCTGGAATGGTCCATCCCCGCGTGGCGTGAATGGCGGGATGAGTAGAACGACTGTTCGGTTGCCAAAGAACACTGCTGTCGGGGCTACGGGAGGAAGGCACGGCCGGCCGATAACGGTGGAACCCACGGGGTCTCATATCACAAAGGCGGTTGGAGGCGCAAAGCGGCGTCCTGAACGCAGCATTGGGCGATCCGCGAACAGCTTATGTTTTCCGCCATATCACCGAACTTTACTTGCCTCCAGCCAGCCTTCAGACGCGCATTTGTCACGCGGCTTCCTCGCTCGTCCAGGAATAATAGACTTTGAGCCTGTTGCCGTGAGAGTTGGGCAAATGCCCGTCATGCTGGAGCCGTCCCACAACGATTCCAGGAGCAATGCCAATCCGTTCGGCAAAAGCAATGATTTCCTCATCGGATCGATTCCAGAGCTGGAGAAAGCGATGCAGTTCCTCGGGCGGAATGAGTTTGTCGCGGGCGAAAGTGTCGGCCTCTTCTTCTTTTTCGCCGTCCAGGCCGTTGCCCTCGATGAAAATCTCCTTCCGACCGTGCTTTAGAATGTGTCCTGCTTCATGGAAAAAGGTAAACCAAAGCTGATCGTTGCTCTTGTATCGCAAGCTCAATTGTATCACCGCTTTATCCCCGATCCATCGGGTGGTGCCGGATACGCCCGTTTTGGGCAACTCCGGCACAAATACAACCGCCACGCCCGCTACGGCGCAAAATTCGGTCAACCGGTCCACAAAAACCTTCGGCTCTTCGCGGGTCAGGGAGCGAATGGATTCCAGCGCCTGCTGAAATTTCTTCCTGTCGAACGGCTCACACTGGATTTGCAGGGCCTGGATCGCGCCTTGTCTTAGCCAGGCGGAAACGATCTCAGCACAGGTTTCAAACCGCTGAGTTTGTCGATAGGCCACCTGGTGCTCCCGCCAGACCGTTTCCCATTGATCCGGGGATGCGATGCCGAAAAAACGAAGAACTTCTTCGAGCTGCGCCAGTTTGTCCCTTTGCTTCGGCAACCATCCAAGCTTGACCATCGCATTGACGGGAATCTTCTTCAACCAACCGAGGTGGGCCTCGAGACGCTCTTTTTCGGCAAGCCGGGTGCGATCTTCCTGAACCTGCCGTTCCAGATTGCTCCAGAAATGAGCGGGCCGACCGAGAGCGCGTTCCAGCTTGAGCGCCGTGTCAGGGGTGAGGGAGGCCTTGCCCTTGATGATTTCATTGATGGTCTTTTTGGCCATTCCGGTACGAGCCGCAAGCTCGGCCTGACTCATACCGTGGACGTCCAGATATTCCTCGAGGACTTCACCCGGCGTCACCAGATAATCGGGGATGTATTGGTTGCGATTTGAGTTAGCCATGGGTGTCCTCCACTCCCAGGAGCTTGATGGCCGTGACTTTTGACCAGTCCAGCCCGCCTTCTTCACGCTCGGGTAAGGGATCATGGTCCGGCACAAAGATCAGGCGATAGGGATGGTCCAGGTCCACCGACAACTGCCCGGCTCTTTGCCCATACGGCAATTCATGACATCGGGCCGGCGGACTTTCGGGAGGCCAGAAATCCATCAGGGTCCTCGCTGCGCGGAGTTCTTTCATGCGGATGCGGATCTTCTTCGCCCTCAAAGCTCCATGGACCTTTTCGAGCCGCGCCCCTTCGTTGAAGTCCTTCTGGAGCTTCTTGTTCTTAAAGGTGATGTCCATAAGGTAACACAAACCAAGAAAAAGTTAACCTGTTTAGTTATTTTTTCATTTTATTGAGCGTGGTAAAGAGCTGATCCGTCGAGGAGCGCAACGCTAGCCCAAGTTTAACATTTTGAGATCCAAAATGGCCGGTTAGTGCTTGTTTCGTCAGAAAAATGCCTGTAATTTCAAGAGGGTCATAGCCAAAAGCCTTATTGTAGTGCCATGTT
>JAJYDE010000057.1 GCA_021777755.1 Deltaproteobacteria bacterium | reverse complement strand
TTTTGGTATATAAATCCAGGTGTTATCCAAAATAGAATGCCAGAAAACCAGCAAAAATACAACACCAAAATCGCTATTTTGCCAAATAATTCAGTCAAATAAGGGTTTCCGGATGGACACTATCTAAACCGGACAATTCACGTGCTACAAGTGCGGACATTTTATTTGCTCCCTACACATGGACTTGATAGACCTTGCGATTATCTATTATCAGTTTTATATTCATCTGGCCAATACGCCCAGCGGTAGTAAAGTCAAAACCGTCTGAAAATATAAAAGGAGAAATGAAATGAGCAACCAGAACTCAGTCGTTGGAATCTACAATACCCACACCGAGGCCGAAGACGCGGTCAAAGAGCTCCAGAAATCGGGTTTTGACATGAAAAAGCTCTCAGTGGTGGGGAAGGACTACCACACCGAGGAAAATGTTGTCGGGTTCTACAACGCAGGGGATCGGATGAAATTCTGGGGAAAACTCGGGGCATTCTGGGGAAGCTTGTGGGGAATTCTCTTCGGCTCGGCCTTCTTTGTCATTCCCGGATTGGGCCAACTGGTGGTGCTGGGTCCCTTGGCCATGATAATTGTGGGCGCCCTGGAAGGCGCCGTTGTGACTGGAGGGCTGAGCGCTCTGGGCGCTGGACTCTACAGCCTCGGAATCCCTAAGGACAGCATCGTTAAGTACGAGACCGCCCTGAAGTCGGATAAGTTCCTGGTCATGGCCCACGGCTCGACCGACGACGTCGCCAAAGCCAAATCCATCCTGGAGTCCACGGCGAAGGACGATCTCGTGGTGCACCAGCAGTAACCAGGCGATAGGTTTTCTCTTCTTGAGTTTCTGAAACACGACGCCGACGGCAACGCGAAATGTAAGCCGGATGGCACTCCTTTCACGATCAACCAGTCCCGGGGCCGCATCGTAATCATTGAAAGGATCTCCCATGAAAATGGCAGTCCTGCGGTCGCCTCGCATCCTCTTTCTCCTGCTTGCAACTACTCTGAGTCTCCCAAAGGTCACTTACGTTTAAATGATGGGAGAAGGAGGGATGTCGGGGATGCAATGGATGGCGTTGGTGAGGAATAGGAAAGGCATCATCTCATGGGGGATCAGACTATGACTTCGACCATTGCCGCCAACAACCTCAGTGGTCTGACCACTGCCGAGGCGCAGGCGCGGCTGATTCAATTTGGCCCCAACGCGGTCGTTGAGGACAAAGCTCATCCGGTGCGACAGTTCATCAAGCGTTTTTGGGCGCCCATTCCGTGGCTTCTGGAAGCCACGATCATCATCCAGCTCTTCCTTGGTGAGGACGTGGAAGCGTCTTTGATCGCCGGGTTACTCGTTTTAAACGCGGTGTTGAGTTTTTTGCAGGAAGGTCGTGCGCAGAAGGCCCTGTCGCTCTTGCGTCAGCAACTGCGAGTGGAGGCGCGGGTACGTCGCGATGGAGCCTGGACCACACTGCCGGCCGAGGAACTGGTACCCGGAGATATCATTCATCTGCGCCAGGGCAGCATTGTGCCGGCTGACGTGAAGATTGAGGAAGGCTCACTTCTTGTGGACCAATCCGCTCTCACAGGCGAGTCGACTAGCGTGTCTGTTGAGCCCGGCATGGCAGCCTACGCAGGATCGATGGTGCGCGGCAGCGAGGGAACCGGCGAAGTCACGGCCACCGGCGCGCGCACTTTTTTCGGAAAGACCGCCGAACTCGTCCGCACTGCGGGATCGGTCAACCGGCAGGAACACGAGATTGCGGGCGTGGCAAAGAATCTTTTCGTGGTGAATGGGGCGATGATGGCGATTGTAGCGGGCTACGCGTACTATGCCGGGATGTCGCTCGGACATATTTTGCCCCTGCTGCTGACCATTCTGCTCGCCTCAATTCCAGTAGCTTTGCCCGCTACCTTCTCATTTGCTGCCGCACTTGGCTCGGTGGAGCTGTCAAGGCACGACGTGCTCATCACGCGACTCAGCGCCTTGCACGACATCGCCTCGATGACGGTGTTGTGCAGCGACAAAACCGGGACCTTGACTCGCAACGAAGCCACGGTGAATGCGATCTGGGCCGCTCCAGGGTTTTCCGAGAACGAGCTTTTGCGCGCAGCAGCACTTGCCAGCGATCCTGCCGGGCAAGACCCGGTGGATCGAGCTGCCATCAAGGCTGCCACCGATCGCGGCTGTCACGATGGCGAAATGGAGCGGATCGACTTCAAGCCTTTCGACCCGGCCACGAAGCGGTCTGAGACAGTGTATCGCAGTGAAAGCGGCTTAAGACGCTATGTCAAGGGAGCGCCCGCTGTTGTAGCAAAGTTGACCGGCGTCGCCGAATCCGTCTGGCAGCCACAGGAGGAAGTCATTGTCACTCGCGGACAACGAGTGCTCGCCGTGGCCGCAGGAAAGGAGCGCGAATTGCGTTTGGTGGGTCTGCTGGGCTTCGAGGATGCAGTGAGGGACGATTCGAAGACCGTCGTGAGCGCGATCCGCGGCTTAGGCGTGCGCACGGTGATGGTGACGGGCGATAACGCGCTCACGGCGCGGAGCGTGGCTGAGCAGGTGGGTATCCCGACCAGGGTGTGCTCGTCCGAGAAACTGCACGGAATCCCCGGGGACGATGTGCTGGACTGTAGCGTTTTCGCCGGTGTGTTTCCGGAAGACAAGATCAAGCTGGTGCGTGCATTCCAGCGTCGCGGTGAAGTGGTCGGCATGAGCGGGGACGGCGTAAACGATGCTCCCGCGCTTCGTCAGGCGGAAGCAGGTCTGGCTGTGGCCAATGCGACGGATGTAGCCAAGGGCGCCGCAGCCATGGTGCTGACTCGTCCGGGGTTGAGCGCCGTGGTGCCTGCGATCGAAACGAGTCGGCGCGTTTTCCAACGCATTATCACCTACACGCTCAGCATGCTGATCAAAAAAATTGAGATAATGGCGCTGCTGGTCATTGGGTTCCTGCTTACGGGGGAAAACCCGCTCACGCCCCTGCTGATGGTGCTGATCCTGTTTCTCAGTGATTTCCTCACCATGTCAATTTCGACGGACCGGATGGAATTTTCTCGCAGGCCGAACCGATGGAACACGCGCAGCATTCTGCTCGCCTCTATCGTGATCGCTGTGTGCAAACTGGCTTTCTCGTTTGGTGTCTTCACATACGGCTACTATGTACTCAGGTTACCGACACGCAATCTGCAGACCCTGACCTTCGCCACTTTGATCTTCAGCACACAGGCCGCCGTCTTTTTTCTGCGTGAGCGAGGACATTTCTGGAAGTCGCGGCCGAGCCTTTTCCTCATCGGCAGTTCGGTTTTTGGCATGGGTGCTACCGCGCTCCTCACACTGGGTGGTATTTTTATGCCTGCGATCAGTCCTTCGGTCTTGCTCGCCACCGTAACAGCCGGGGTAGTCTATTTCGTCTGCCTCGACTGGCTGAAGATTTGGCTTTTCAAATGGTTGACCCTACGATGATTCGACTGTTTGCGCCGCGTTTGACCAGACGGAAGCCCCTTCCACCACAAACCGAGAGCACGCGCGAAGACAGCGACCGCCGAATCGCAGGACAAGATCGACGCGGCAAAACCTTTTGGTGACACCGAGTCGCCCGACAACCACCCGGCGACAAATACTTGCGGCATGGAAGCGGGGCCGGGGTTATGCCCGCCGACACGTTTCAGGTGGCATCAGCCAGAGTAAAATGGGACAATCGTTATTGTAGTTTTCAATGGCTGGTTGCTCCGTATTGACGAGTGGGTTCTCAGAGGAGAAGGTGATGCGGTCCCCGCAAGAGTTCGAGCCGAGACAAAAAGGGAAAAGAACACATAGCTGAGAACTCAAATTCTGAGGCGACAACGATAAAGTTTACAGTTACACGGTGAGTGATTATATACATAGCCGATCAATGAATCTTCAAAAAAGCTTCCAGCCACTGGTAATAACTGTATAATTTATATTTTTGGATTCTAACGGCAATGACCGACAAGCAGCCAACGATACCGGAAAAACAGCAAAAAGGATTGAGTACCCAACGGCCGCATGGGTTGGGGCCAACGTTCTGGTGGGCGGTCTTACTGATACTGCTCATTTGGAATGCGATGTTCTTATGGCCACACTCGAAGCCTGAAGCCCATATACCGTATTCAACTTTTCTTGGGCAGGTTCGCGCCGACAATGTCTCCGAATTACTCATAACCGGTCCGCAACTGAGCGGTACTTTTGTTAAACCGATCCTCTGGCCGGTATCCCCGGCAGCGGGCGCGCCTTCGCGGCCCGGGATGGCAAAGACAGCCACAAGTCCCGGCTCTAAGCATCTTTCTGGAACTCAGGCAGGCAAGAATGATGCTGAAAATACTCGCACGCCTCAAGCATCTCCGCAGAAATATGGCGACTTTGCCACAGTATTTCCCGAATCCGTGGGGGACCCGGCGCTGATGCCGCTCCTGGAATCTCATCATGTCACTGTCAATGCAAAAGTGCCTTCCAAACCATGGTTTCTCACCCTGCTCGTGGACTGGGGACCGATGCTCCTGCTCGTTTTTTACTTCGTATGGATGGGCCGTCAGGCCATGAGCAGTCAGTCAAAGCTATTCGGACTCGGACGATCGAAGGCCAAGAGATACAGCAGTGAGCAACCCAAGGTGACATTCAGTGACGTCGCCGGCGCTAACGAGGCCAAGGGCGACTTGCAGGAAGTGGTCGATTTTCTTCAGAATCCGCAAAAGTATCACAAGATAGGGGCGCGTATACCACACGGCACGCTGCTCGTTGGACCGCCCGGCACTGGGAAGACCCTGCTGGCTCGTGCCGTAGCGGGCGAAGCGGGGGTGCCTTTTTTTCACATCAACGGCTCCGAGTTTGTCGAGATGTTCGTCGGGGTAGGAGCGAGCCGGGTCCGCAGCTTTTTTGAGCAGGCCAAGGCCGCCTCACCTTCCATCGTTTTCGTTGATGAATTGGATGCGGTGGGTCGACGGCGCGGCGCCGGTCTCGGCGCTACGAACGACGAAAGAGAACAAACCCTGAATCAGCTTCTGGTAGAGATGGACGGTTTTGACGAGAGCCACGAAGTCATCGTACTTGCCGCCACAAATCGGCCCGATGTGCTTGACCCGGCCCTCCTGCGCCCGGGCCGCTTCGACAGGCAGGTAACGGTCCCACTTCCCGACCGGGAGGGCCGGGAGGGTATTCTGCGCATACACACTACTAAAATACCAATTGCACCGGATGTTAACCTCGATCTGTTATCTCGCAAGATCGTGGGCATGAGCGGCGCCGATATCGCCAATATATGCAATGAAGCGGCTCTTGTCGCCGCCCGGCATGATCGCAGGCAAGTGAGCATGGCGGATTTCGAAGAGGCCATCGATAAGATTATACTCGGCGGAGAGCGTCCCTCGCTCACAGACCCCAATGCAAGGAGAATCGTAGCCTATCACGAAAGCGGCCATGCCACGGTCGCATGGCTCACTCCGGCGACCGATCCAGTTCATAAGGTCACTATTATTCCGCACGGCCGTGCACTCGGGGTTACGGAACAGGTGCCCTCCGAGGAACAATATAATTATAGCCGGACATACCTGATTGCACGCATCGATGTCATGCTGGGCGGTCGAGTATCGGAACAGATAGTTTTTGGCGATGTCACCACCGGAGCCGAAAACGATCTGATACGAGCCACCCGCCTTGCCAAGCGGATGATAACGCGTTGGGGAATGGGAAGTCTGGGGCTGGTTGCCTTCGAATCCGACGAGCAACAACCATTTCTGGGATATGAGCTGTCGCGGGGCAAGGACTACAGCGAAGCTACAGCAGCCCGTATCGATGACGATGTCCGAAAACTGATTTCAGAACGATGCGAAATTGTAACCGCCCTCTTGAACGGCACCAGGGACAAGTTGGACAAGCTGGCGGAAACACTTCTGCGTGAAGAAACCGTTGACGAACAGGTTTTAGAGCAAATCCTCGGCGCGAGAAACCAGGTTTCCCAAAAACTGAATACCGTTAGGCAGCCCAAGACAACAAGGTGATCGATGTTTTTCGATGCTTCGGTAAAGGAGAGCATGCAACCCCATAAGTCGCTGGACCCTTTTGCGATTGACACAATATCCCAGCTCGTTAACGCACACCGTCATCCTACGGATGCCGTAGAAAGGAGTCAGCGTGTACTGCTTGCTCGTCAATCAGCCGTATTAACAGCAAATCAATAGCGGACGCCTCTCGTGGCTGCAATAGCAGATGGAGCGGGCCAGTCCGAGCAACGCACGACAGTTCGATGAGCGGACGTTTGCTATCAGCAGGTAAATCCAGAGTTTTTTAAAGCCAATCCAGTTCAACCTTCAGTTGTCCGATCTGGAGGAGAATAGGTATCATTTCGACCCGTTCGTCAAAAATCACTATTGCCTCCCCCTGTCTTGCATGCTCTCCAAATTTTCCCGCAGCTTCCCGAATTTATCGACTGATTCCGAATACGTTCAGACTGGCAAGGCTCCCACGACTGCTTAACTCGGATCATCGATTGATTGTGAGTTTCCGGTAAGGCTGCGTGTTTCTGGGCTGGCGTAGGTGCTATGATCGGCTGAACTCTTGTGCCCGAAAGGAGGAGCCGATGAAGCCCAAGAAGGAACTGGTCATTCAGGACGACCTGCAGACAGTTCGTGAGTCTTTTGAACAATGGAGGAGCACGCGCAAGAAAAAAGGTGTGTTTTCGGCAGGTCTGGGTAGATAAAAATATTTTTCGACCTGGACAGATAAATATCAGAGGGTGAAGCAGACAAGAGGCAGGGTTGGCCCAATAATGCGGAGCATGGATTAGGTGGAAGATCGGACGGATTGTGATGACCGGTAGCAGGGGCAGGTCTTATGGAGGCATTTCCGACAGAGATTGCTTGTAATTCCACGGCATCCACCGGCCGGGGTCCGCGGCAAGCTTATCGGCATTGAGCAAAAGGACCGTTATGTATTCAAAAGCATTGATCCCCATGAGGCTGCACGTGTGAATGAGGCTCATGAAAAGGTCTCCAACCCAAGCCCCCGTCTCGGTCCGATAGTAGAGCGAGTTTTTTCGATGACGTATTACCGTCTTCAGTGCCCTTTCGACCGTGTTGTTATCGAGGGGTGCGCCTGCTACCGTCAGGAAACGTGTGAGCCTGTCCCATCGTTTCAATATATACTCGAAGGCTTTTCCCATCCCAGAGTTGGGCTCGACAAGCTTCTCGCGGAATCGGGCCTCCATCCACTCTTTGAGCTCATCCATCAAGGGGGCGCTCTTTTTCTGGTGGAACGTAAGCCTCTCATCAGGCGACATTCCCTGCTTTTTGGCGATGTCGTCGTAGTGGTAGACCCGGGCCAGAACGTCGATTACATGTCTGGCTTCTTCAGGAAAGGCGTGGCTCTGGTCGACGTAGTTTCTCCGGCCGTGCGCCAGGCAGTTGCAAATGATGGTCAGCATCTCATCGGACATGTTCCTGGCGAGCGCATCGCACATCTGAATCGGGACGGAAAGTTCGGCGAGCCTCTGCTTCAGGAGTTCCTTGAGGTTTTCTCCGGCATGCTTGTTCCCGGTAAAAAAGCACGCGATCTTTTTGTCTTTAGACTCACAAACGATTCCCGTGGTAAAGACGCCTTTTCTCTGGTTGGTGTTTTCATCACCTTTACCGCCTTTGTCTTTGTTAAGAGACAAAACCCTGTTGGCGGTGTCGTCCTGGTAGAATATGTCGGATTGGGCGCCTTGCCGAATCATTTCCGAGTAAACCGGTTTGCAGGTTTGGGCCGCTTCATGAACAAGGTCCCATTGTGTTGACGCGGCAAGAGGAACACCGCAGTTTTCCTGAAGCTTCTCCATGCGATTGAATGGAAACCCTCCGCCATATTTTGAGACGGCCACCATGACGGCCACGCCCGGGTGGGTGCGCAAAATGGTTGTTTGATAAATGATTGAAGGGTAGTGCCACTGGCCGATTCTTTGAGGCCTGACTTGTTGTTATTGCTATTTGTTTTTTCATGCATGTTAAACTTGGACTGAGAGTCCAGAGCTGGCCGCATGGATACGCCTGCTTCCCGGCCCTCTGGGAAAAACCGGTTTCATTGATGTACAGCCCGGGCTGGCGGAATTTACCGATTAGTACCCATCTTCCAAATCCTCCGGCTGTGCTTATTTTCCATCTCAGACCCCGAGAGGTCCGATGGAGTCCGCCCGATAAAATGCTCCTCGGAAATACTCAACAGAAAGAGGAAGATGATTCTTCGGGGAAGTTGAGAAAATAAGCGGAGATGAACCAATGCGGAGAAGTTTGGCGGATTGAACGATCACTTGGGGTCTAACTTCACACCGCGATGGGTGCCCGGTCTGGCCCTTTCGATGTCGATCCATTGCCGGCCGTTCCAAATTTCTATGGGAAATCGACAACCGCCCGCCAGGGGAACGGACTCGAAGGAGACATACCACTCTGAAGGCTCCGCGCCCTTCTCGACGCCGGCCTTCTCCAGGCCGAGCGCGGCCTCTTCGGATATCCCGCTCATCTTCTTGTAGCCTTCCCAGTCTAAGACACGCACTTTCGAAGTATTGATCTCAATTCTAACGGGAGGAAATCCCGCCCTGAACATTTCCTCTCTTGTCGCCTCGGGCCTGGCGGAACCGTTGTCTTTATCCCTGATTTCGTTTCTTGCACTTTGCTCGAAATCAGGATTTGACGAAAACCAGACCACCGGGTGTTCCATGGGTTCGATTCCCATCGACGTCGCCATTATTTTCCGGCTCTCGATGATTTTGGCGAGGCGGCGTGTTGCGGTATAGTGCCACAGTCGCTTGCCCACGGGCGCCGCGGGCGTGTTTTTCTTCGCTTTGAACTTGTTGCTCACCGTAATATCCCTTCTGTGATCGTGTCTCTACCCATATCCCCGCCGTTCGCGACCTGTCAAGGGAAGAGTTTTTTCCGCTTCCATTTCGCGCGCAAGTCGATGACCTTCCACTCGTTGTCATGAATTTTTCCCAAACTCGCTCGGGCCCGCGCCTTGCCGCGCAAACTCCATGGCGATTTGTCTGGCCAGCAACGGGGCGTTTCCCGCCGCCCGGTTGTTTATGATGACATTTATGCGAACGTTTTTTTCGACCGCCTCGTGCATCAGTTGCGCGGTCTCGCGCACCATCGCCGGATGCATCATGCCTTCCACGATCCGGTCGAAGGGAAAAGCCCGGGCGTAGGCCTCCTCGTATCTAATGTCCAAAGGGGTCATCAACCGCACCACGGCCTCGCCCCCGGCGGTGACAAAGCGGTTTGCGGCTCTTGCAAACTGGGCCTTGAGGCCGGGCAGCCAGGTCCAATGGGACAGGACCTGGCCTGCGCCATGTTTTTCGAGGACCTCCCGGACCGCCCGGCACAGATAGTTTTGCGTTCTGAGTTCAACGTGGCACCCGCATCCGGCGGGGATCGAGCCCAGAAAGGAATCCAGCCGCTCGGCCAGTTCCTGCGCGGGCATACGTTCGGACTGTCTCTGATACTCCTGCTCGAAAATTATGCCTTTGAGATTTTGCCCCAGAAGCTCCGCTGCCGGTTTGTGGAATTGGCTGATAAAGGGTTGCAGGGCCAGATAGTTTTCGTTGGCAAGGTAGGCGTTTCCCTGCTTGATTTTCTGAGCGAAAAACATTCGGGGCGCCTTGAGAAATACCCTGTCTTCGGGACCCAGGCGGGCCGAATATTGGCGCAGGGTATTAAAGCAGTGCGTCGGCGCGCCTTTTTCCATCAAAGGGGCGTAGAAGGTGAAGTCGATTTCGAGCGTCCGGAAATGTTGGAAATATTCCCTGACCGAATCCACCGGCAGCACTTCTTCCCGGAAGACCTTTTTACCAACCTTTTTGGCGCGGCCCGCTATGCGGCCTGTGTAAAGTTCTTCACTATAAATCTGGCCAAGCCAGCCTTTGTAGCGATCGCTCGCGGTTCCGATAAAAACCAGCGGATGAACGTCCCGGAAAAAAAATCCGTCCGCGGGGGGGGGCGTGTGCGGGGGGGGGGCCATGGGCGACATCAGGCCGGAAGTCTCAATCGAAAGGTTGCCCCGCATTCCGAGTCAAGGACTTCTATGCGGCCGTCGTGGGCTTCGATCACTTTCTTTACTATCGGAAGCCCGAGACCCGTGCCTCCTTTTCTGGTGGTGAAGAAGGGTAAAAAGATATCTTTTCGGATTTCGCCGGGAATGCCCGGCCCCGAATCGCTCACTTCGATCAAAAGCTCTTTTTCCTGCTTGTGCCGCGAAATTGTTACCGGTCCGCCTTCCGCGGAGGCCTGGATGGCATTGGTCAGCAAATTGATAAGAACCCTCTCGATTCGCATCGGGTCGATCAACAGCTCAGGTATGGAAGCGCTCGACTCAATCCTTAGTTCGACGCCTTTGGCATCGGCCAGGGGCTTTGTCACCGCAATGCTTTCCTCAAGAATTGCATCGAATTTTTCAAGCGATTTGCGCAGTTCGATCGGCTTCGAGAAGTCCAGCATATCTTCGACCATTTTCTCGAGCCTTTCGGTTTCCTTCAAAATGATCCCCGTTTTCATCCTGCACGGGTCTTCAGGATCGATGTGGCGCTGGATCTGTTTTGCAAACCCTCCGATGGCGATCAGGGGGGTTTTCATGTCGTGGGCCACACTCGAAAGCGCCCTGCCGATTCCCGCCAGGTTTTCCGCCTCCTTTAGCGCCTTCATCGAGCGCTCCCGTTCCATGAGCTTCCACATGCCGTCCATTAGAAGCGTGAACTGCCTCAAATCCGACTGATCGTAACTCCCGCCCTTGTTGGCGACCACTCCCACGGCGACTGCCCGCTCGCCGTCGCAAACCGGAATACTCATGAACCGGTGCAAAGGATCGAGAGAAAAGGGCAGACCCTTTCCGGCCGCCTCGGTGTCTGAAATCTCATTTACGACCACCGATTGCCGGCTCTCAACCGCATCGGCCCAGGTTCCGGCATCTTCCTTGCGGCTGCTTGAGCAATCAGCCTGAGCCGGAACTACGGCGCTCCAGTTTACCACCATTTCCTCCGGATCGAGAAAACCTATTGCGCCGGTTTCGCTCTGGGTCAGTTTGAGTTGCTGTTCGAGTACATAACGGGCGATTTCCTCCTCGGAACTCCAGTTGATGTGGCTGAGGTTCAAAAGGGCCTCGAGCCGCTTTTCGTTTAGACGAAGGGCTTGTTCGGCCCGCTTTCTCTCCGCTATTTCCACCATGAGGGAAAGATTGGCCTCGGCCAGTTCCTCCGTTCTTTCCCGGACCCTGGTTTCCAGCTCTTCGTGCGCCCTGTGCAGCTTCTCCTCGATCTCCTTCCTGTCGGATACATCCAGGCAGTATTCGATTATCTGGGAGACCTCTCCGGTCTGGTCCATGATCGGATAACCGTGGACCTCAACGTGATTGGGCCTGCCCTGGTGATCGTAGTGGATATGCTCGACGGTGAGCGGCTTTCCCGTTCTGCGGATTTCTTCCAACGGACAATTGTGCCCGAGGCTCGAGCAGGGCATATCGGAGCCGTGAAACGTGGAGTGGCATTTTACGTCCCGCAATAAGTCGGGTGGTATTGCCGCGCTGTTGGCGAGCACGACTTTGAAGTCCTTTGCATCGACAACGTAAAAGGGGTGCGAGAGGGACTCGAGGACGGTCATTAAAAATGAGTTTTGCTCAACGATTTTTTCCTCGGCTCTTTTCCTGTCCGTAATGTCGCGAGCGGTGCCGATCAGGCCGATGATCGATTCGTCCACTTGGAATGGAGCGCTCTGGAGCTCGAAGACGCGGTAGTTCCCGGACTTTACCAGAATCTCGACCTCCCCGGCGGGAAGCGCTTCGCCCTCCATGATTCTTTGCCGGCACTCCCGCTGGAGTTCACGGTCCTTGGGATGAATCAGCAGATCGCAGCTTCTGCCGGCCCATTCTTCGATTTTCCAGCCGGTTGCCTTCTCGAAAGCGGGATTGAGCGATGTGATGATGCCGGAGTCGTCCACGGTAAAGGTCACATCGAGAGAGCTGTTTACGAGCGAACGGTATTTTTTCTCGCTTCTTCGCAGGGCAAGTTCCGCAGCAAGCCGTTCGTCGATCTGCATCCTCAATTTGGCGTTGATAC
The DNA here is from genome assembly GCA_021777755.1 of Deltaproteobacteria bacterium. Lineage (GTDB taxonomy): Bacteria > Desulfobacterota > Syntrophobacteria > Syntrophobacterales > Syntrophobacteraceae > SbD1. The sequence continues at coordinate 10,372 of JAJYDE010000057.1, read as the reverse complement.
TGTGGAGTTCGCTTGTCTTGAGTTCGACAAGGGCCGACAGATCTTCGCGGTACCTTGCAAGCTCCAGTTTGGATTGATTCTTTTCGACCGCGCACAGAATGGACCTTCGAAGCGTGGCGGCGTTCAACTCGCCCTTTACCAGACACTCCGCGGCGCGGGGGGAGCACCGCGGCCCCTGTTCTTCAGCGGCCGTAAGCAGAATCATTGCGGTTCGAGTCGCTTTTGCCCCCGCTTCGGTCAAAAGCTCCAGCCCCGACCGATTCCCCAGGGCCAAGTCGAGCAGGCAGGCATCATAGCCTGGCTCCCCGAGAGCCGACAATCCGGACTCGTAGGAATTCGCCCAGTCGAGCCTTGGCTGCTCAAGGTCCGATTCGGCAAGGAGATTTCTTATTGCGACGAAATCTTCTCTCTTGTCGTCTATGAGAAGTATTCTGAGTCTTTCAAAAGAACCCATCGAATTGCCTTGTCGAAAATACAGCGTGGTTATTATTCCTATGATATCCTGCGCCAAAGTATAAAACAAGAATCGTAAACGGTTCGCCCCCTGTAGGGCTTTAAGGAGAAATGATAATGAATCACGATAAGGCTCTGGCCGAAGCTTTTGACGGGCAGGCGCCCGGATTTGAACTCTCTCCCGTACAGACGGATGCCAAGGCGATCGGACGTCTGATCGAAGGTGCGCGATTTCCCGCCGGCGCCCTTGTGCTCGATGCCGGATGCGGGCCCGGACTGATCAGCAGGGCGTTGCTCGATGCGGGGTTGCGGGTCGTTGGAGTGGACCTTTCCCGACAAATGATCGAGCGGGCCCGCAACCGCTGTGCGGCCGATCCGGAAAGAGCACGATTTATTCAGGCCTCCGTTTTCGATCCCTGTTTGGATGCCCTGCCCCCTTTCGATGCGGCCATCTCCCGCTATGTCTTGCACCATACCGCCTCCCCGGAGGAATTCCTGGCGCGCCAGGCGGCGTTGCTGAAACCCGGAGCCGTCATGGTCGCCTGCGACCACATTACCGATACCGACAGGACGCGCGCCGCTTTTCATCAGGAAATCGAAGTCGCGCGTGATAAGACCCACACCCGAAACCTCACTTCCGGTGAATTGGCCGACCTGTTCGCATCCATTGGTCTTGGCGATATCCATTTGCACGAAGAATCCTTTCTGCTCGATTTTGACGAGTGGTTCGATCGCGGTACTCCCTCCGACTCCAAGGAAAATGTCCGAAAACGCCTTCTCTCTGGCCCCTCGGCCAGGGGCTTTGTTGCTTCACAACAACCCGATGGCTCGATACGGATCGCGTGCATCAGAACCCTGGCGCGGGGCGTGAAAAACACCGCGTCCTGATTGCCTCCAAATATATTTTAAAGATAATGCACAAAAGGCGGTTAACCTTGTGCGGTTGGACAGTCGGGGGGGGGTGGGTTCGTGGCCAGGCTACGGGATTCGAGGGGCGAGCCTTCCCAGGCTGAGCGGTTTTTGTCTTGAACATCCTGCGATCAGCTCCTTGCAGTAAGAGCATGCCGAACATTGGCGGGAACATGAGAGCAAATGTTGGAGAAAATCCGCGGGCAGGGAGTCGTTGGAGACATGCAGCCATCGGGCCGTTCCATCCATGGCATCCATCAGGTCCAGCAGATTGCCCGAATATTTTCCTCTCAGGTAAGCCTCGACAACTCGTGTGAGAAAAGGAGCCCCGGAAGTCCTGCCGCAAAGTTTTAGCACATCGACAAAGGGTTCATAGGCATCGATGTCTTCGGGCCGGATGAAGGGTGATTTGAAAAGGCGCGAGGGGTCCCGGCCAAGAGTCCGCATGCAGCCCAGGTCACGGTTTACCCGGAAGATGTCCATCGATTGCCCGGTGTTTAACATGCTGATATGGCAATCGTGGGTCGGCTTGAATGGGCAGTGCCAGAGACATCCCTCGTTGGCCAGAAGTTCCAGCTTTATATTCGCAAAGGCCTTCCTGCAGCGGGCCGAAACCGCCTTCAGATCTTCCGGGCGGCGGTTGAGAGACCGATCCAGCAGCAGTGTCTCGGGGAGTTTGAACCGGGTGGAGGCGATGAATTCGAGCAGGCCGGCAATAATGTCGAAGGAGTCGGCTTGGAAATTTACACTGGGGATTGCCTCCAGCTCCGAGACCTCATCTGCGCCCGCATCGGAGAGCGCCTGAAGGTAATAGGCGTCCGCAAAGACGATTCCGTCGATCACCTTTGCCCGAAGCATTGCCCCGAGGATTTTGATGACTTTCCTCGGCCGTTCCTCATCGAAGTACGCCCCGTAAGCGTGAGCCCGGCTGTTTATCAGCAGAAATTTCCTCTCGATTCGAACCGAGGCGAGAAGCTCGATCCACCGTTCGGTTTCGATAAGCTGGAGACGGTGGCGACAGTCATCGACATCGGCGCTGTAGAGGCCGAAGTGGCAGGAATGGAAAGCGCTTGCGTTGCCGTTTAGGGTTTCGATGAATCTTTCATCGGGTATCACCGGTGCGTTGAAGAGCATTTTGCGCCTGCCTCCAATTGGAAAATTAACTCAGAAGGTGCTCGTTGCCTATGCGGACACAGGTGAGGCCGGCCTCTTTTGCGGCCCGGAGGCAAGCGTCGGCCTGAGCCGCGGAGGTCGTGGGAGACTCGTCCATCAGGAACTGGGGGGCGCATGCGAGCAGGGCGTAAGGAATGCCCGGATTGATCCGGGCTATGAATGAGGCCAGAGCGTAGATTTCCTCTTCGTCGATAAAGTCGGGGATAAGCGGCGTGCTTGCCACAAGCGCCGGGGGCGTCAGCCGCTGCGAGGCCCACTCGGCGGCCCTGGCAAAATTGTCCAGAATTCTGGAGTTTTCAACTCCGCAAAGAGCGCGGTGAACAGCCGGGTTCCATGCTTTGAGATCCATTTTTACGCAGCCGCCGGATTTAACGGCAAGCTTCATCATCGCCTTAAGCCCCGCGGGATTGAGCAGACCGTTGGTTTCCCAGCAGATGCGAAGAATCCTTCCCCGATTTTTCTTTCGCACCTCATGGCTCAGCCCAACGGCATAGGGCAACTGGGGGCCAGGGTCGCCGCCAAAAAAGCAGATGCAACTCGTCGAATCGTCGATTTCTCTTTCCAGGGTCTCCGTGGTGGCCCATCTGGGCGCAAGATGGGCTTTCCTGAAAGACCAGTTCTGGCAGAAAAGACAATTCAAATTGCAGGCCTCAAGCGAGACGGCGAGGTTGTAGAACCCCACTTCCGGGCCCCGGTCGTTTGAAAAACAGGGATATCCCGCCCCGGTGCCCCCCGGGCAGACCCAGTCGGCCACACAGTTGGTGGGCAGCGGGTCGCGGTAGTAGGAAACCAGTGCGCGAGACCTGCCGTCTCTTTGCATGCTCGACTTTTCCCCGTGCCTTACACCGCAGTAGCCTTTCTGGTTTTTACCCGGCCGGCAGCGATGGAGACAAAGTTTACATTCCAAACCTTCGGGTTTTGCGGGCGGGCTGGCGGGAAGACCGAACATTTCCCGGGACCGGGCATGAACGCGCTTGATATGTTCACGGCACTCTTCAGGCCGATTTTTTACACACGAGGGGCAAATTCCCAAAACCCGGGCAACCCCGCCCAGAGGGTGACCGCACAAAAGGCAGCGGCCGTCTTTCGGGCCCGACAGGGATTTTCCTCTCAGGAGCATGGTCGGTTTTCCGTTTCAGCAGATGCGGGGAAGCTGCTCGCCACGCAGCATGTCCACAATGCGGCATCCCCCGATCCGGGTCCTGAGCAGGACCCGCCCGGGGTCGTCGGAAACAATTTCTCCCATGATGCAGGAAGATTTTCCGAGCGGATGGGACTTCATGGCCGAAAGGACGGCCTCGGCGCCCCCGGCCGGCACAATCGCAAGAACTTTTCCCTCGTTGGCCACATATAAAGGGTCCAGCCCCAGCACCTCACAGGCGCCCAGCACATCATCGCGCAGCGGCAGCGCCTCTTCGAACAGGCGGATACCCACCCCGGACTGTTCGGCTATCTCGTTAAGGGTCGTCGCCACGCCGCCCCGTGTGGGGTCGCGCAAAACGTGAATGCCCCCGAAAGCCTCAAGCATCCGTTCAATGAGGCCGTTAAGGGCCGCGCAATCGCTTTGAATATCGTTTTCAAACGCGAGCCCCTCACGCTTGCATAACACCGCCATGCCGTGGTCGCCTATCGTGCCGTTTATCAGCACCAGGTCGCCCGCTCTTGCCTTATCGCCCGCGATATCGCGTCCCGCGGGAACCATTCCGATCCCGGCGGTGTTGATAAAGAGCTTGTCGGCCTTACCCCTGGGCACCACCTTGGTATCACCCGCGACCACCTGCACGCCGGCCTTGCGCGCCGCCTCGGCCATGGAGGCCACAACCCTTTGCAGATCGCCTACCGGTAGGCCTTCTTCCAGTATAAAACCCGCTGTCAGGTAGAGAGGTCTTGCGCCGCGCATCGCAAGATCGTTTACCGTGCCGTGCACCGCAAGGCTCCCGATATCGCCCCCGGGGAAGAATATGGGGTCGATAACGTAGGAATCCGTCGTCATCGCAAGGCGTCCGCCGGGGATGTCAAAAACGGCGGAGTCGTTTCTTTCCGAAAGCAGCGGATTATCGAAGGCGCTAAGAAACAGCGCGTCGATCAGTTCGTGCATTGCCCGTCCGCCGCTTCCCTGATCGAGCTGAACAAGTCCGGGGTCCATCCTCTTTTCTCCGTTAAATGTGATATCTGTAATAAGCCCCGCAGGTCCCTTCCGAAGACACCATGCAAGGGCCCTTGGGGTCCTGGGGCGAACAAACCTTGCGAAAAAGGCCGCACTCGGGTGGTGCCATTATTCCGCGCAGCACCTCTCCGCATTTGCAGCCGGGGTGCTCCTTGACATTTATTTCCGGCATGGCGAAGCGCCGCGTTGCGTCGAATTTTTCGAACTCCGGGCGCAAGCGAAGCCCGCTTTCGGCAATAACCCCCATGCCTCGCCAGGTGCAGTCGGCGGGCTCGAAAACTTCCTCTATGAGGTTGCGGGCGGCCAGATTTCCTTCCATGGTGACAGCCCGCCGGTACTGGTTTTCCACCTCCGCGCGCCCCCCTTCCACCTGGTCGATGAGCGAGCCCACCCCCCGCAAAATGTCGAGGGGCTCAAAACCCGTTACCACGCAGGGGGTGCGGTATTTTTCCACCACCTCCTCGTAGGCCCGGGCGCCGATTACAATGCTCACATGTCCCGGGCATATGAACCCGTCGATATTGACGTCACCGGCGTCGAGCAGCGCCCTCATGGCCGGCGGCAGCAGCTTGTGGGCGGAAAAAACCGAGAAGTTCTCCACTCCCAGCACGGAGGCCTGCCGGACCGCCGCGGCGATTGTCGGCGAGGTGGTCTCGAAGCCTATGCCTATGAATATCACTTCGCGCCCGGGATTTTCACGGGCTATATTTAAAGCGTCCAGGGTCGCGTAGACGATCCGCACATCCGCTCCCTTGCTGCGTTCGATGTGCAGGGAAGACGACGACCCGGGCACCCGGGCGAGATCTCCGAAGGTGGTGATGATCACCCCCGGCCTTCCCGCAAGCCATATGGCCCGGTCTATATCCTCGTTTGCCGTAACGCACACCGGGCAGCCCGGACCGCTTATGAGTCGGATTTGCGGGGGCAGAAGCTCCTTCAGGCCCGACCTGAAGATCGCCACCGTGTGGGTGCCGCAGATCTCCATGAGCCTGATTTCCTTTTTGGAAAAAGCCCTGTGGCGAAGTCTTTCGATAAGCTCTTTGGCCAATCGAGGGTCTCTGTACTCATCGAGGTATTTCACGGCAATTATCCTCCAGAAGCTTTCGGGCGCCAATCCATGCCTGGCCAAGAGATATGCACGCGTCGTTGGGGGGGATTTCCCCGTGGGTGAAGACCTCCAGGTCGATCGCGGCAAGGTCTTTTTCCAGCCGATCGGAAAGGTAGCCGTTTTGAAAGACCCCGCCGCCAAGGGCCACCCGTTTTATGCCTGTTTTTTGCGCCGCCGCGCCAGCGGCCTTCCCCAGAATACGCACAACCGAGTTGTGAAACCGGGCGGCGATTCTGCCCGTCGGGACCCCCCGGCGCACATCTTCGGCCAGGGCCTCGATTATCGGAAACTGGTCCATCAGAATGGATGGGGTCGATTGCTCCCCCGGTCCGGGCGCGATTTCGATCTTCCCCTCATAGTATCCCGCATCGGCTTCTATCGCCTGTTCGAACTCGATTGCCGCCTGTCCTTCATAGCTTGCGTGCAAGCAAATTCCGCAAAGGGCCGCGGCCGCATCGAAGAGTCTGCCGCACGAAGAGGTGAGGGGAGAGTTGATCCGCCGGGAAAGCATTTGCAAAATTACCCGCGTCTCTTGCGGCGCCCAGGCGGCAAGAAAATCTCCATATCTACTTTCGACATTTTCCCGATCGAGGTTCCATAGATAGCTCAGGGCCATGCGCCATGGCTCTTTTATGGCTTTTGCGCCTCCCGGAAGCCCCACGTTTTTGAAATGACCCAGCCTTTCATAGCCGGTTTTATCAACACGAAGGATCTCGCCGCCCCAAAGATTTCCGTCCTCCCCAAAACCGGTGCCGTCCAGAGCAAGGCCGATTACCGGCTCCTCCAGACCGTGCTCGGCCATTACGGCCGCGATATGGGCATGATGGTGCTGGACGGCCATTACCGGGATCTCGCGCTGCTTTAGCGCCCAACCGGTATTCAAATAATCGGGATGCATGTCGTGGACGATGAGTTCGGGGCGGACTTCGAGAATGCGCTCCAGGTGGAGAATCGAATGCTCGAAGGAGTGCAGCGTTTCAAGATTTTCGAGATCCCCGGTGTGCTGGCTCATAAAAGCGCTCTCACCGCGTGTCAGGCAGACGGTATTTTTCAGCTCCGCCCCCACCCCGAGGACCGAAGGGCAGGGCGCCGGGAAAAAAACCGGAAGCGGTGCGTAGCCCCTCGACCGGCGAAAAACCCGGGAACGATCCCCCCGTACCCCGACCACCGAATCGTCGCAGCGAATGTAGATATCGCGGTCGTGAAAGAGAAAGTAGTCGGCAATCTCGCCAAGTCTTAGCCGGGCTTCTTCATTATCGGTTGCGATCGGCTCGTCGCTTGAATTTCCGCTGGTCATCACCAGCGCGCGGCAGGGAGCCCCGTCGAAAAGGAGAAAATGAAGCGGCGTGTAGGGTAAAAAAACTCCAAGGCGCCCGTTTTTGGGCGAAACGCTTGCCGCAAGACCCTCGCCACGGTCGCGTTTCCAAAGAAGCGCGATGGGCCTTGCCGGGCTTGCCAGCAACTCCTCTTCCCGGGCGTTCAAATGACAATGGCGGGCGATCTTCTCGATACCGGAAAACATGACGGCGAAGGGTTTTTCCTCACGTACCTTGCGGCCCCGAAGCCGTCTTACGGCCGCTTCGTCAAAAGCGTTCACCGCCAGGTGAAAACCGCCCAGTCCCTTTACGGCCACAATCGCCCCGGAATCGAGCAGTTCCGTGGCCTTGAGCACGGCTTCATCGCGTGCGGCAATCACTTTCCGCCCCGAGTCTTCCAGCCACACCCCCGGGCCGCATTCGTGGCAAGCGTTGGGCTGGGCATGAAAGCGGCGATCAAGCGGGTTTTGATACTCGAAAAGACATTCCGGGCACATGGCGAAGCTGCCCATCGTGGTCTTTTCCCGGTCGTAGGGAATGTCTTTTATGATCGTGTACCGGGGCCCGCAATTGGTGCAGTTGATGAAAGGATAGCGAAATCTGCGGTTGTTTGGATCGAAGAGTTCCCTCAGGCAATCCGGGCAGGTGCAAACATCGGGAGAAATAAGGGTCGAGCGCGTTCGTGCCGCCCTGCTTCCAACTATGGTGAATCCTTCGAGTTGCCGGTAGGAAAGCTCGGCCGTCTCGATGCCGATAATCCTTGCCAGCGGCGGATGTTCACGGGAAATCGAAGAAATGAAGGTTTCCACCGCCCCGCCCGGGCCCGCAACCTCGATTTCCACCCCGTCGGACTGGTTGCGCACCCACCCGTTCAACCCCGCTCGCCCGGCCAACTGGTAGATAAAAGGTCGAAAGCCCACGCCCTGGACCACACCGCGAACCTTCACCTGAACACGGCGTTTAACGTCCCTGGCGGAGCGTGATTTTTCGACTGGGGATTCCACCGTCAACTTTTGTCCGCGTGAGGGGCCGCGCCCGACCGGTTTTTGCGATGTTCGCCCACCTTGTTTTCGATCCAGGAGAGCCAGGGCTCGAAACCTTCCCCGGTTCTGCAGGAAATTTCGAAGACTAATCCCCCGGGATTGAGCTGTCTTGAGGTTTGCCTGATTTTTTCCACGTCACAGTCCGTATAGGGCAGCAGGTCGATCTTATTTACCAGCAGGACCGAACAAATCTGGAACATGAGGGGATATTTCACCGGTTTGTCGTCGCCTTCCGCAACGCTTAGCATGGTGATCTTTTCATGCTCGCCCAGGTTGAATTCCGCAGGGCAGACGAGGTTGCCGACGTTTTCGATGATCAGTAGATCCACTCCGGAAAGGTCGATCGAGTCCATGGCGATCTGGATCATGTTGCCGTCGAGGTGGCAACCGCCCTCCGTGTTTATCTGCACGGCCTGAACGCCCTTTTTTTGTATCCGCTCGGCATCGCGGGAGGACTGGAGGTCGCCTTCGATTACCGCGATGCCCATCCGGCCGGCCAGGGTTTCTATGGTTTTTTCCAGAAGCGAGGTCTTGCCCGCTCCCGGCGAACTCATGAGGTTTATCACAAAAATTCCGGCTTCGTCGAACCGTCTGCGGTTCTCGGATGCCAGCCGCTCGTTGGCCTGCAAAATATTGCGAACAACGGGCACTTTTATCTCAGCCATCCTCTCCCCCCGTTTCACCCTCTATGTTCACCACTTCCAGTTCGCGTCCGCCAAGCATCTCGAAAACAGGTTCGCCGCACTGCGGACACTGGAATACCCGTTCTTTTACTTCGAAAGAAAGATCACACTTGTCGCATCGGGCCGCAACCGCAACCGTTTCGATTTCAATCACCGCCCCGCCGGCCACTGTGTCTCGGCTTACCAGGTCGAAGCAAAATCTCAGCGATTCGGGGACCACCGCGGCAAGCTCTCCGATCCGGAGCCTGACCTTGTCGACCCGGCCCAGACGGTGCCTTTGGGACTCATCGACAATGATATCGAGAAGACTCTGAGCAATGGAGAGTTCATGCACGGGATTTCCCCCCGGTTGGCGGCAGGACTTTCAGACCGCATGATGCGTTTCACAATGGGTTCACCTGGCCATTTAACATACCGGGTCATGGCGGGTCAATAGACGCAGCGGCCTGAGTTTTCCCGCAAGCGCCCCTTGCCCGAAAGATCGGTACGGCCGGCCTGCTAAATCGCGTCCGTCCGCAAACCCGTTCGATTCGAAGACCGTGTACGGTTTTCCCCACTTTGCAAAAGGGGTGCTCGATTTTCCCGCTCTTTTCCATACCTCCCGGATTCTTGTCCAGAAGCGCGCCATGTTTACCTGTGCCATACCGCGCAGTCTACCATCACAACGATTTCGCGGTGTGCTTACCTCAGTTGGGGGCGCGGATCGAGGAACGAGAGGGTTCGGGCGGGTCATGGTGTTTCATCGGCCACATCCTGGGCCGGACACGGATAAAGGTGCTGTGGTCGCTATTCGCAAATGGCTGGAACAGCATGGAGTAAAACCATGAAAACATTATGGGGCGGAAGGCCGTCATTTCTTTTGACCCGGATATTGGTATGTTTCGCGGGGAATTCCCGGGGCTTTCAGGTGGCGCGGACTTTTACGTCGCCGATGTTGAGGGTTTGCTGCATGAAGGCGGAACTTCCCTTGAGAGCTGCCTGCAAGCTTGTGAGGAACGCGGGATTACCCCTTTCAAACATTACTCGGGAAGATTCAATGTCAGGATTAGCATGCGGACATTGTCAGCGCTGCCGAGGCGGCCGGAATGAGCCTCAATCAGTGGGTGGAAAAGGCACTCTCACAATGCGCACACGATTAAGAAGCATATCGAGAGGACTCCGGAGCGGTGTCCTGAGCAACTACGTGACTGAGACCACGTGGGGTCCCTCAGACAGTGTGCTTCAGGTGGAGACCGGTGAATCCGGCCGTGGGGTATTCGATGATCCGGGACCATGGAGGATGCCTCGGGCGGGTCCGAGTGGGCCAAACAACACGACTCCCGGTGCTGCCGCTCCTGCCGCATTTTAGGCTTAAATGGCCCTTTCCAAGGGCAAAAACAGCGTTTTAAAGCCCAAAAATGGCATCGTATTTGGCCTAAAGCCGCGCCAATCAACCATCTGGCTTGGTCCGACCCAATGCCATTAACTTAAGCAAGTCATTGAATTAACAGGAATTGATAGCGCACGCCACTTACCAACCA
>JAJYDE010000015.1:77500-84112 GCA_021777755.1 Deltaproteobacteria bacterium | reverse complement strand
AGCATTTGCAAAAACATGGCACTACATTGAGATTTTTGGCTATGCTCCTCCTGAAATTACTGGCATTTTCTAACGCAGCAAGCGCCAAACGACCATTTCGGGATATCAAAATGTTAAACTTGGGCTACGATGCGCTCGGGTTCTACCAAAAAGCCTACGGCGGTCTGCGATTCAGCAACTTCGGGCTCGCCGACCTGATCGAGTACGTGAAATCACACCGCACCGCCTACCCCAAGACCATCAAGATCGACTACGATTTGCTCTCCGGGTTCACCAAAAAATCGGCTTCCCAGTTTGGCGGCCCCGTGGCCGATCCTCCCTATGCGATCAATGGAGTGGAAAAAACATTCAAGGGAATTCCTGAAGAATATCTGAAGATCATAAAGGAATCGATGAAGCACTGGCAGACCAAAAACCAGAATATGCCCATGCGAAGCCAGGAAGGTGTGGTCAGTCCCAAGAAGGTCCTCGGCTCTTCCTTTCTTGCCGGGAAAACCGACGAACCGGTTATCGTTCATGAATACGGCTTTCGCGGAGACGGCAGATCTCCCATGGTGGTCTTCCATAGTGGGGGACTGCACCCCAATGCCATAAGATACTATGCCGACGCCGAGGGCGAGCGCAAGTTCGAGGAGCATCGCAAAGAACTTTTCGACAGGGCCGAGAAGCAGTACCAGGCCCACAAAATGCCTCATTTCGACCCCTGGCTTCACCAGCACAACTATGACGCGATCAGCGCTTTCCTCTCGGTTAGCAGGTCCCCGGCCGTGGCGCTCCGATTCATCAATATGGGCGGGGGATCGGGTCATATCTACCTCATACGCTCCGTGGGAGCAATCGATCAGGAAAGCACATTCAAGACCGTACAGTATCCGGGAGAAAGCGAAATATCGCTTCCCGGCGGAATCGATTGGGACGACATCATTGCCGTTCGGCCCGTTGTTGGCGGCGAGCCGGCCAACTACTGCTACGTGAGGGAAAACAACAAGTGGCGGCTCAAGGAAAAAGATGTTCAGGACAAGGCGATCAATGCCATGATGAACATCATGCCGCAACTCGATGAGCTCATCTGATCGCGCTTCATGCGGGCCCTTTTCGGCTTCATCCCGCTCGGGGGCCGGCGGCGCGGGGCGGGAGATTTTTCGGGGGCCGCCCCGGACAGGGGGACGCGGGGATAAAGGTGCGTGGCGGCCCCTGGAAAAACCGGATTTGAACAATGGAGAAGGGGTGGCGTCCTAGGCGATTTGCTCCACCAGGTAATTGGGAAGTCCCATCTGCCGGATCTGATCTTTTTGGGATTCGATCCAGTCGATATGTTCCTCCTCTTCCTTGAGTATCGACTCCATCAGTTCCCGCGAGCCGTTGTCGCCCTGCTCCACGGCCAATCGAATGCCGTCGTTGTAGCCCTTGATCGCGACCTCTTCGGCTTGCCAGTCGTTTTGAAGCTGGGCTGGAACATCCCCGCCTATGTCGATGGTCTTCAAGCTGCTTACGATCGGAACGCCGTCGAGAAAGATGATGCGCTCGATCAGCTTTTCGGCGTGTTTCATCTCCAGTATCGATCTTTGCCTGATTTTATCGTGAAGTTTGTCATAACCCCAGTTGTCGCACATCTCCGCGTGAACGAAATACTGGTTTATGGCCGTCAGTTCGTCGGCAAGAAGATCGTTGAGTTTCGCAATGACCTGGTCGCTGCCCTTCATGTCCTTCTCCTTGGTCTGGTGAAGTGGATTAATCGCAAAAGGCAAATCTGAAGTCATTTCTTCTGGGGAAGTATGTGGGTGGAACTGCCGAGAAAGGCGCCGGCGGCCTCTTCTTCGGCCTCCGAAAGGGTGGGATGGGGGTGTATGGACAGGCTCACGTCCTCGGCGAGCGCTCCCATCTCGATTGCCAGAACGCCTTCGGAGATCATCTCCCCCGCGTCCCTGCCGACGATCCCGACGCCCAGCACCCGCTGGGTTCCGGTGTCGATGATCATCTTGGTCATCCCGGATGCCGCGCCGATCGAGACCGCGCGCCCCGATGCCGACCAGGGGAAACGGGTTGTCTTGACACTGAGCCCGCGCTTTTTGGCCTCTTCTTCACTCAGCCCGCAAACCGCTATCTGCGGGTCGGTGTAGAGCACGGCCGGCACGGTCTGGAAATCGAACGAGGAAGGCATCCCCGAGATCACTTCGGCGGCCACCTTCCCTTCGTGCATGGCCTTGTGAGCCAGCATCGCCCCGCCTGCGACATCGCCTATCGCGAAGATTTTCTCATCGCTCGTTCGCCGTTGGCGATCAACTGTTATGAAGCCTCGCTGGTCTGTTTGAACCTTTGTTTTCTCGAGGCCGATTCCTTCCGAACTGGGGAGCCTGCCGATGGAGACGAGCACACGGTCGAACCGCTGGGTTTTCTCCGTGATTTCTCCGCCGAAGCGAACATTGACGCCGCTTTGGTCCTCTTCGGCCGATTCGATGGCGGTGTTGTAGTGAATCGATTCGAAAAGATTTTTGAGCCGGTCGAGAAGGGGTTTGGACAGATCCGGGTCTATGCCGCGCATAAACCGTCCGTTGTCTTCTATGAGCACGACCTTGCTTCCAAGCGAGGCATAGACGGAGCCCAGCTCCAGTCCGACGAATCCGCCCCCGACAACCAGCAGCCTGTCGGGGATGTCGGCCAGTTCAAGAGCGCCCGTCGAATCCATGATTCGCCCTCCGGGTTTGAACTCCACGCCCGGCAGGGGCCGGGGATGAGACCCCGTGGCGATAATGGCGTGTTTGAATCTTATGTGGCTCGATGAGGAGTTTTGGACCCGGACGTGGTTTGAATCCTCAAAGGTCGCCCGGCCCTGGATGTAAAGAATTCCCCGCCTTTGGGTGAGGCCGGCAAGGCCTTTGGCCAGCTGTGCGACAACCTTGTTTTTCCAGGCCCTGAGCCGATCGAGATCGATCTCGGGTTCCGAAAAAGTCAGCCCCATATCGCGCGATCTGCGGGCGTCATGAATGAGTTCGGTTACATAGAGCAGGGTCTTGGAAGGAATGCAGCCCGTGAAAAGGCAGACTCCGCCCGGCTCGGGGGCCGACTCGACCATCGTTACGTCCAACCCCAGATCCGCGGCCCGAAAGGCCGCAGCATACCCCCCGGGGCCGCCTCCCATCACCAGCAGATCGGTCTCCTGGGTAAACTCGCCCATTACCATTGCCGAAAAACTCCTCCCCCGCGGTGCTCGGCCTCCCCTAGACCATCATCAACAGTGCCTCGGGGTCTTCGAGCGCCGATTTGATCAAGTTTAAAAATCTCGCCGCTTCAGCCCCGTCCAGAATCCGGTGGTCGAACGTAATGCTCAAGGGCAGCATAAGGCGAGGAACTATTTCGTAATTTTCCCGGTCTCCGAGCACAACGGGCTGCAACTTTGCCCGCGCCATTCCAAGGATGGCGCTCTCCGGATGGTTGATGATCGGAGTGATCGCCGTTCCGCCCATGGGGCCGACGTTTGTGATCGTAAATGTTCCCCCGGACAGATCTTCGCGGCTCGCCTTGCCCTGCCGGGTCTTTTCCGCAAGCTGGCGGAATTCGGCCGCCAGTTCGAAGACGCTCTTGCAATCGACCTCCCGGATAACCGGCACCAGAAGCCCGCGGTCGGTATCGATCGCAAAACCGATGTTACGGTAATGTTTAATTATGATTTCCCCGGAATCCATATCCAGGCTGGAATTAAAGGCGGGGAATTTTCTGAGCGCGGCCGCGACCGCCTTCATGGTGAAGACCATGAGGCTCAGATCGCCCCCCTGTGCCTCCACACGATCTTTGTGCTTGCGGCGAAAGTCGTCGAGCGCGGTGATATCGGCCGAGTCCATGTGGGTGACGTGGGGGATTTGCGCCCAGGCGGTGGCCATGCGGTTTGCGGTGGCGCGTCGTACGGACTTTAACGCGATCCGCTCCTCCCGCCCTTGGCCAAGGCCAACGGGGAGCGCTTCCATCTCGACTTCCTCGGCCGTCTGCGCGGCGACCGCTTTTGCCGGCTCGCGGCTTTTTTCCGCAAAGGCTCGAACATCTTCGGGGCTCACCCTTCCGCCGGGGCCCGAAGGCGTGACTTTGCCAATATCTATTCCCAGCTCCCGCGCCAGGCGCCGGGTGGATGGGGCTGCGGCCACGGGGCCTCTGGAAACCTCCGCTCTCTTTTCCGTATCGGTACCTTCTTGGGCACTCGCCTCACTTCGGGCCTCGGACACTTTTTCGATTTTGCTCGATTTTTCGGTGGGCTCCGGAGCTTGCTCTTTTTCGCCCTCTTTGAAAAAAACGATGAGCACTTCGCCCACTCTTACCGTCTGCCCGGCTTCCACCCTGACTTCCCCGACGGTTCCGGTCACCGGCGCGGGTACCTCCGCGGCCGCCTTGTCGGTTTCGATGACGAGAACGGTCTGTCCGTCTTCGACTTTGTCTCCCGCCTTGACCAGGACTTCGATTATCTCGCCCTCATGGATGCCTTCCCCGAGGTCCGGAAGCTTGAATTCGACCGGCATGCAATCCTCCTTGCTAACGTTTCATGGCTCGAAACTTCCCCGCCGCCACCAAGCTAACACTTGCGGGAATCAAAATGCCAGAGTCTGGCGAACCGCCCCGGCAATGCGGTCAAGACCGGGCAAATACTCCCTTTCGCGCTGGTAGAAGGGGATCACTATATCGAAGCCGGTCGCTCTTCGCACGGGAGCTTCCAGGTAGAGCAGGGCCTTTTCCACTATCCTCGCAATGATCTCGGCCCCCGCGCCGTAGGTGGCGTGAGCCTCGTGGACCACCACCGCCCGCCCGGTTCGTTTGACCGACTCGACAAAAAGCTCGTCGTCCAGGGGCGAAAGGGAAAGAAGATCGATCACCTCGCATTCCACCCCGTCCTTTTCGCTAAGCTGCGTTGCGGTTTCCATGGTCGGCATGAGGCTCGCCCCGTAGGTGATGAGGGTGATGTCCTTACCCTCCCTGGCCACCCTGGATTTGCCAAGGGGGAAGGTCTCCTCCTCCTCGGGCACCTCTTCGCGGAAAGCCCTGTAGAGGGCTTTGGGCTCGTAGAAAACAACCGGGTCGGGGTCCCGGATGGCGCTCACAAGAAGCGCCCGCGCCAGACGGGGGGTGGAGGGGATCACCATCTTGAGCCCCGGGGTGTGCGCCCAGTAAATCTCCCGGCTCTCCGAGTGGTGTTCGAGTGCTCTTACTCCACCGCCGTAAGGGGCTCTTAGCACCATCGGCACGGAGTAGCGGCCCCGGGATCTGGAGCGCATCCGGGAGGCGTGAGCCTCCATCTGGTGCAGGGCGTAATAGCTGAAGCCGGAAAATTGCATTTCGGCAACCGGCCGAAGCCCGTAGAGGGCCATTCCGATCGAACAACCGGCTATCGCCGATTCGGCCAGAGGCGTGTCGAGCACCCGCCGGGCTCCGAATGCGTCGAGCAGTCCGTCTGTTACACGGAACACGCCCCCGTCCACTCCGATATCTTCGCCCAGCAGGATGACCCTGTCGTCTTTTTCCATTTCCTGGCGAAGGGCCATGTTGAGGGCCTGGACCATATTCATTCTTGGCATTGGCGATCATCTCCGGATAAAGAGCCGGGAAAAGAGGCCGGCGCAAGCAAAGAAGGCTCCGCCTCTAGCTCCTCTCTTCACTTCCCGGGCTCGTGTTTTCTTCCAGTTCCCTTTTAAGCATTTCTCTTTGGTCGCGCAGCCCGGGCGGGATTTCGGCATAGGTGTGGGCGAACATCTCCAGGGGATCGATCCCCTTTCGGGTGATCGCTTCCCATCGTTGCTCGGCCCGGGCGATTTCCGCCTTGATTTCCTGGGTGATCGACTGAATTTGCCGCTCGTCGAGCAACTTCTTTTGGATCAGGTATTTTTCAAACCGTGTGATGGGATCGCGGCTTTCCCACTGCGCCACTTCCTGCTCGCTTCGATATTTTTTGGGATCGTCGGCCGTTGTGTGCATGGCCAGCCGGTAGGTCACCATTTCGATCAATGTCGGTCCTGCGCCCGCCCGGGCGCGGTCGGCCGCCTCCTTGGTCGCGCTGTGGACGGCCAGAACGTCGTTTCCGTCCACTTGAATCGCCGGCATATCGTAGGCTATCGCCTTCTGGGCCAAAGTGGAAGAATTGGTCTGCCGGCTTCTGGGCAGCGATATCGCCCAGTGGTTGTTCTGACACATGAAAATGACCGGGACCTGGAAGACCGAAGCAAAGTTCATCGCCTCGTGGAAATCACCCTGCGAGGTCGCCCCGTCACCAAAAAAGGTGAGAGCCACAGACTTTTGGTCCCGGTATTTCATCCCGTAGCCGATGCCCACCGCGTGCGTCATCTGCGAGCCCACGGGCACCGAGACAGGAAGCAGGTTCAACCCCTCCCCGGGATCCCCGCCTTCATTGTAGCCGCTGTAGTAGAGCAGTATGGTCTCCATGGCTTTCCCGCGCCATATCTCCGCGGGGGTTTCCCGAAAAGAGGGCACGATCCAGTCATCGGGGCCCAGAGCCGCCGCCGCCCCGATCTGGGCCTCCTGCCCCTTGACCGGCGCAAAAGTCCCCAGCTTGCCCTGCCTTTGAAGGATGAGCATCCTTTCATCGAATCTTCTGGCCAGCACCATGATTCGATGGAG
>JAJYDE010000015.1:0-72500 GCA_021777755.1 Deltaproteobacteria bacterium | reverse complement strand
CCGAAGAGGGTTGAAAACCTCTCGGATGAGCTGTGGATAGGAGTGAAAGGCTAATCAAACCTGGAAATAGCTGGTTCTCCCCGAAATGCATTGAGGTGCAGCCTCGAAGTAAGAATGACGGAGGTAGAGCACTGGATGGGCTAGGGGTCTTACCGGATTACCAAACCCAACCAAACTACGAATGCCGTTATATCGTCTTCGGGAGTGAGACCGCGGGAGATAAGTTCCGTGGTCGAGAGGGAAAGAGCCCAGACCGTCGGCTAAGGTCCCCAAATAGGCGCTAAGTGGAAAAGGATGTGGGAATGCACAGACAACCAGGAGGTTGGCTTAGAAGCAGCCATCCTTTAAAGAAAGCGTAATAGCTCACTGGTCTAGTGTGCCTGCGCCAAAAATTTAACGGGGCTGAAGCGCTTTACCGAAGCCGCGGCAATCTCTTCGGAGATTGGGTAGGGGAGCATTGCGTAAATCTGTGAAGGCGTACCGTAAGGAGCGCTGGAGATAACGCAAGAGATTATGCTGACATGAGTAACGATAAAGCGGGTGAGAATCCCGCTCGCCGTAAGCCTAAGGTTTCCTGGGTAAAGGTCGTCTTCCCAGGGTTAGTCGGCCCCTAAGCCGAGGCAGAAATGCGTAGGTGATGGGAAACAGGTTAATATTCCTGTACCACCAGAGAAGCGTTAATAGCGATGGGGGGACGCAGGAGGGCAAGCCATCCGGGTGTTGGACGTCCCGGTATAAGCCCGTAGGCGGGAGTGACAGGCAAATCCGTCGCTCCATTTCAAACGCCGAGAGGTGATGTGGAGGGGGAAACCCCGCAAACTGGCCTATCCCATACTGCCAAGAAAAGCCTCTAGTGAGTTTCTCAGGTGACCGTACCGCAAACCGACACAGGTAGGCGAGGAGAGAATCCTAAGGCGCGTGAGAGAACCCTGTTTAAGGAACTCGGCAAAATAACACCGTAACTTAGGGAGAAGGTGTGCCCTCATAAGGTGAAGGGACTTGCTCCTGGAGCCGAAGGGGGTTGCAGAGAAAAGGCGGTAGCGACTGTTTACTAAAAACACAGGACTCTGCTAAGTCGCAAGACGACGTATAGGGTCTGACGCCTGCCCGGTGCTGGAAGGTTAAGGGGAGATGTCATTTCATCCTCGGATGCGAGAAGCATTGAACCGAAGCCCCAGTAAACGGCGGCCGTAACTATAACGGTCCTAAGGTAGCGAAATTCCTTGTCGGGTAAGTTCCGACCTGCACGAATGGCGTAACGACTTCCGCACTGTCTCAAACAGGGACTCAGTGAAATTGCAGTCTCGGTGCAGATACCGAGTACCCGCGGCTAGACGGAAAGACCCCGTGCACCTTTACTATAGCTTGGCATTGGATTTTGGGCGCGTATGTGTAGGATAGGTGGGAGGCTGTGAAGCAGGGGCGCTAGCTTTTGTGGAGCCAACCTTGAAATACCACCCTTATGCGTTTAGGATTCTAACCCAGGGAAGTGAAACCTTCTCGGGGACAGTGCCTGGTGGGTAGTTTGACTGGGGCGGTCGCCTCCAAAAAAGTAACGGAGGCGCGCGAAGGTTCCCTCAGGCTGATTGGAAACCAGCCGTAGAGTGTAAAGGCAGAAGGGAGCCTGACTGTGAGACAGACATGTCGATCAGGGACGAAAGTCGGTCTTAGTGATCCGGTGGTTCTGTATGGAAGGGCCATCGCTCAACGGATAAAAGGTACGCCGGGGATAACAGGCTGATCTCCCCCAAGAGTTCACATCGACGGGGAGGTTTGGCACCTCGATGTCGGCTCATCGCATCCTGGGGCTGGAGCAGGTCCCAAGGGTTCGGCTGTTCGCCGATTAAAGCGGTACGTGAGCTGGGTTTAAAACGTCGTGAGACAGTTTGGTCCCTATCTACCGTGGGCGGAGGAATTTTGAGGGGGGCTGTCCCTAGTACGAGAGGACCGGGATGGACGGACCTCTGGTGTACCAGTTGTCCCGCCAGGGGCAGCGCTGGGTAGCTACGTTCGGAAGGGATAACCGCTGAAAGCATCTAAGCGGGAAACCCGCCCCAAGATTAGAATTCCCTCTTGCGTAAGCAAGACTGAAGGCCCCTCGTAGACTACGAGGTTGATAGGCCGGGTGTGTAAGGGCAGTAATGTCTTGAGCTAACCGGTACTAATAGGCCGTGAGGCTTGACCATCTTTTCATCCGAAAGGACAACGGGCCAAAGTCAGGAAAAGTGCAAATCGTCGAAGATTACCCCTAATCGGTTCAAATTTGCGGTCATCCGTCTTGAGGCGGTGGCTACAGCGAGGAGGCCACACCCGTTCCCATCCCGAACACGGTCGTTAAGCTCCTCTGCGCTGATGGTACTTCGCGGGCAAACTGCGTGGGAGAGTAGGACGCCGCCGCCTCAACTTAATATAAAAAACCCCCTCGGGCCTTCGGGTCCGGGGGGGTTTTTGCTTTTCAGGGGGGCGAGTGAAACATATCGGGAAGGGCGCCGGGGGCGGGTTGTTAAAAGTCGATCCGCCCGGATCTGCTTTGCCTTCGGGGAAATCGCATGAAACTTTTGGACAGCCGTCCCACACTTTTTCGCTGTCCGTGGCCGGCGATGTGCTAATTGTCGGAAGTGCGAAGCCCGATCGCCACCCTTTGGCCAAAAAGGGGTGGGGGGATTTCGGGTCTTTTCGTGTATAAAACTCGATGATTGCTGCGATTATGCTGGTAACGTTCAGGAAATATCTGCTGCTCGCAAAGCCGGGGATTGTCTGCGGAAACCTTATTGCGGCCATCGGCGGCTTTTTGCTTGCCTCCCACGGCAGTGCGGAGCTGGTCGTGCTGGCCCCCGCGGCTCTTGGTATTTCACTGATCGTTGCCTCGGGCTGCGTGTTCAACAATTGGGCGGACAGGGACCTGGACAAAAAAATGGCCAGAACACGCAACCGCGTTTTGGCCCGCGGTCTCATGCGACCGAAAACGGCTGTCGGTTATGCAGCGATTTTGGCTGCCTGCGGGTTTGCGCTGCTGAGCGTGGCAACCAACTGGCTGTGCGTTGGCATCGTGCTGGGCGGTCTGGTCATATATGCGGGGGCTTACAGCCTTTATCTCAAACGTCGTTGCGCATACGCCGCGGCAATCGGCAGCTTGGCTGGGGCTGCGCCGGCTGTTGCCGGATACTGCGCCGCGAGCAACCGTTTCGATGCGGGGAGCTTGATCCTGCTGGCAATTTTCGCCTCATGGCAGATACCCCACTCACTTGCCATCGCGGTTTTGCGACTCGACGATTATAAAGCCGCGGCCCTGCCTGTTTTGCCGGCAAGGATCGGCATTGCGGCCACCCGCCGGCTCGTTGTGTTCTCAATTGTGCTTTTCTCGGCCAGCACTTTGCTGCCGACCTTCTGCGGGTATACCGGCTACGGTTTTCCGGCCACGGCCGCAATAGTGGGTTCGATCTGGCTCCTGCTGGCCTTGACGGACAACAAGGCGGGCAAGGAACGGCTCTGGGCCGGAAGGCTTGTCATCTTTTCCATCCTGGGCATCATCGTTCTGAGTGTTATGATGGCCCTCGACGCCAAGAGGCCCGCAGCCCGGCCTGACGCGGTTGCGTCCTTGAGTTGCCGGGGGTGCGACATCGTTTTAAAGCCTCCTTGCGAGCGGTGTTAAAACCGATGCACTAGAATAAAAGGGAATAAAGACCGGGCTATTCGTAATCGTAGAAGCCTTTGCCGACCTTCTTGCCCAGGCGGCCTTCCTCGATCATCTTGTCGATGATCCGCGGGTGATTGTAGCGCCCGTCTTTGAGTGAATCGGCCAGGGTTTGCATCTTGGCCCGGTGGACATCCAGGCCGATGAGGTCCAGAAGTTCGAAGGGTCCCATGGGATGATTGGCCCCCAGTTTCATGGCCTTGTCGATGTCGGCGGGATCGGCCACGCCGGAATCGGCAAGCCATGTGGCCTCGTTTAGCAATTGTCCCAGCACGCGGCTGACTATTCCGGCGGGCGCCTCGTTTTTGCACACCACGGGGTCTTTACCGAGAAGTTTTGCCATTTGTTCGGCCGCTTTGATGGTTTCGGGGGCCGTTTTTGCCCCGGGCATGATTTCGACGAGCTTCATTATCGTCGGGGGGTTGAAAAAGTGCATCTGAACGACTCTTTGCGGACGGGCGGTTGCGGCGGCTATCTCGCTAACGGGAAGCGAGGTGGTGTTGGTGGCGAATATGACCTCGGGCGGGGCAAGCTCGTCGAGTTGGGCGAAGACTTTTCGCTTGATCTCGATCTGTTCGAGCACGCTTTCGATTATGAAATCGCATTGCCGCGCCGGGTTGAGGTCCCCGGCCAGGGATATGCGGGAGAGAATCGAGTCCTTTTCGCTTTCGGCCATTTTGCCCTGGGCCACACGTTTGACCAGGCCACTTTCAATGCGGGATTTGGCCCGAGTGCAAAAATCGAGGCTTACATCGCTAAGAACGACTTCAAAGCCCTGTTGGGCGCAGAGCTGCGCGATCCCCGCGCCCATGTTTCCGGCCCCGACGACGAGAATTTTTCTAACGGTCATGCTTATCTCCTTTGATTCTGCTGAGGCGGCCGGCCCGAAGGGGGGGCGGCGCCGGTCGGCTGAAATGGGATCAGGGTGAGCCAACCGAGTGAGGAAAGGAATTTTTCAATAAAAAGAATACCTCATTTTGTCCATCGTGGCCAAATGATAAATTGAAAGACGTGCGGATAACGATATAATGATCCGGTCAATTTAGCGACCGGCAATTTTGTTGACAATGGACGGTGTGTTGTCTAATGTGCCCGGTGCTCGGACAGGCTCTGGAGGAGTGCGGCCTGCCGGGCTGATGTCAGGCTATAACGGAGGAAAATTCGAATGGCAATGAGTGCTGTGAAATTGAAGATCGACGGCATGGAGGTTATTGCGCAGAAGGGCGCTACGGTTCTTCAGGCCGCAAAGGACGCCGGAGTCAGGATTCCAACGCTCTGCTTTCATGAACGGATGAAACCGATCGGCTCATGCGGAATGTGTGTTGTCGAAGTCGGTGGATTATCCGAACCGGTTGCTTCCTGCGAGACGGCCGTCGAGGAAGGAATGTCCGTCATCACCCGTTCGGACAAACTTCTAAAAGCGCGCCAGGATGCTTTGACGGCCCTGCTCGTTAATCATCCGCTCGACTGCCCGATTTGCGACAAGGCGGGAGAATGCAAACTCCAGGATCTGGTCTTCGAACATGGCATCACTCATGTTGCAATGCGGCCGCCAACCTCCAAGTTCACGGCCGGCTACAGCAACACGTTTCTGAGGGCCTGGCCCGAGAGGTGCGTTCTGTGCACCCGCTGCGTGTCGGCCTGTAATGAGATCCAGGGCATAGGCGCCCTCCAGGTTGTAGACGGGGCTGAAGGGCGGCGGATTTCCTACGACGAAAGCAAGTGCGTGTCCTGCGGCGAATGTATTCAGGTTTGTCCCGTGGGCGCAATTCTTGAAAAGAAAGCCGAGCTCCGCTGGCGCCCGTGGGAAGTTGAGAAGGTTCGCACCACCTGCCCCTACTGCGGCGTCGGCTGTCAGCTGTTGCTCCATGTAAAAAACGACAGGATCGTCAAGGTATCCGGCGTTGAGGACGGGGAGCCCAACAAGGGCCGACTCTGCGTCAAGGGAAGGTTCGGCTTCGACTTCATTCATTCCAAAGAGCGCCTCACGACTCCGCTCATAAGGGGGGAGAACGGAGAGTTTCGGGAAGCGAGCTGGGATGAGGCTTTGGACCTCGTGGCCAACAAGTTCAAGCAGATCATCGCCGAAAGCGGCCCCGACGCGCTTGCCGGTGTCAGTTGCGCCCGAAGCATCAATGAAGATTCCTACAACATGCAAAAGCTCTTTCGCGGGGTCTTCGGTACCAACAACATTGATCACTGCGCTAGGACTTGACACGCGCCCACGGTTGCCGGACTGGCAGCCACGTTTGGTTCTGGGGCGATGACAAATTCGTTCGGCGAATTTTATAAAGCCAAAATGTTTCTGGTGATCGGTTCGAATATGGCCGAGGCCCATCCGGTGGCTTCTTCGTTTCTTCGCAATGCCGTTCGCAACGGGGCTGAACTTATTGTGGTCGATCCCCGGAAACAAAGGCTTTGCGATATAGCCTCCATGCACCTGCAGCTCAAGGTGGGAAGCGATATAGCGTTGCTAAACGCCATCATGAATGTTTTGATCGCCGAGGATCTCTACGACAAGCGCTTTGTCGAAAACTGCACCACGGGTTTTGAAGGACTCAAGGAAAAGGTTTCGACCTATACTCCCGAATATGCGTCTCCCATCTGCGGGGTCTCCCCGGAGATGATCCGCGAGACCGCGCGCCGGCTTGCCACGGTAAAGCCCGCGATGTTGTGCTACACCCTGGGCATAACCGAGCATACCTGCGGGGTTAACAACGTTAAAAGCACCGCCAACCTCCAGATGCTTCTTGGCAACATGGGCATGGAATGCGCCGGGGTCAATCCGCTAAGAGGGCAAAACAACGTCCAGGGTGCATGCGATATGGGCGCCCTGCCCAATGTGTTTCCCGGCTACCAGGGTGTGGCCCTGGATGCTTCACGCGATAAATTCGGCACGGCGTGGGGCGCTTTGCAGATGTCTTCCAAGGTCGGCTTGATGATGCCGCAGATGATGGAAGGGCTTCCTTCCGGGAAGGTGAGGGCTTTCTACATCTTTGGTGAAAATTTGGCCAATAGCGAGCCCGACATCCATAAGGTGGAGCACGAACTTGGATCGGCGGAGTTTCTCGTCTGCCAGGATATATTCCGGACCGAGACCACCCGGTTTGCACACGTGATTTTCCCCTCGGCCGCCTGGAGCGAGGAAGACGGCACCTTCACCAACAGCGAACGGCGCGTGAGCCGTGTTCGAAAAGTCTGCTCCCCTCCCGGACAGGCCCGGCCCAGTTGGTGGATATTCAAACAACTGGCCAGGCGGTTCGGTGTCGAGTGGCAGTCAAACAGTACGCGGGAAATATGGGATAACGAGGTCTCCGTGCTGGGGCCGGCCTATGGCGGGATAAAGTACTCCCGGATAGAAAATAACGGCCTTCAGTGGCCCTGCCCGACAGAAGACCACCCGGGGACTAGCTTTCTGCACAAAGACGGCAAGTTTACCTGCGGCAAGGGCGTTTTCAGCCCCGCCGACTGGACGCCGCCGGCCGAAGTCCCCGACGAGGAATATCCCCTGGTGCTCAGTACGGGCCGCAGGCTCTATCATTACCACACGCGCACACAAACGGGCCGATGCCGGGGACTAAACGATCTTCTGAGTGAGGAGACCGCCGATATATCGGGCGAAGACGCCAAGTCGCTCGGGATCGAGTCCGGGGAGATGATCCGGCTCAAATCCAGGCGGGGAGAAATCTCCGTAAGAGCCCGTATTACCCATGAGGTGCCGGCTGGAATGGTCTGGATGGCGTTTCATTTCAGGGAATCCTGCGCCAACTGGCTTACCAACGCCGTGTTCGACCCTGTCTCCTTCACAGCTGAATACAAGGCTTGCGCCGTAAGGATGGAGAAGCTGTAGAGGCACGTTTTTATCATCCCCATTTTGCTTTACGGACCAGTTGCGCGACATCCTGAGCGTGTTGTCGCCGCTGGTCCGCTATCTGTTTGCATTCCCCTTCGCGAACTTGTCTTTTAGAGTTTCCCGTTCCTGTTGTGGTTGAATATCCTCTTGTTCGGCTGATGGTGGTTTTCGTTATGAAAACTTCCGTTGCGTCCGGATGATGCCTCGAAACACAGGTTGGAAGTTGCCTTCAGATTGCCCGCCATCCGAGGGGGGATGGCGTCCGGGGGCTTGAAACTGCTGTCGATTCGAATTATCAGGAAAGGTAGACGGTGAAAACTCGCTGTTCCAAGTGTCGGACCAATTTTTGCTTCGAAGGCATTTGTCCCTTTTGCGGAAATCGGCTTGTCCCTGAGACCAACAGTTGGCGAGGGCTGCAGATCACCATCGGGGTTTGTATCGCGCTGGCCGTAGGGGCGGCTTTTGCCTTCTCGATTTTGTTGGGACCGCAAAGATTGCGGCCCGAGCGATCCGGGGTTCGCTCGCCTCGGATCGTCGCACCCCGAAATGAACCCTCACCGCAAAAAGGGGTGGCGAGGCAACAGGGGGATGCATCGCAGAAGATCTATAACGTCGGCGTGGCACCGCCTGTTCGAAATATTTTGGAAGAGCATCCGCTCTCACTGGCGGATATGGCGAAGATTCGCAATCTGTTTTTGAACCGTCAGTTTGAAACCTTGAGCCGGATGGCCGACGACATTCAAAAAACTTTCAGGACCGACCCGCAGTACGAGTACAAAATTGACGAATTCTTTTATGTCTTTTATGCTCCCGTAGCCGACTACGAGCGACTTCTAAACGAATGGGTGAAAGCGAAGCCGGCAGATTTTGCTCCCTATCTTGCAAGAGCTTTTTTCTTCGAGCGTATGGCCTGGCACGGCAGGGGGTATGCCTATGCCTCCAAGACTTCCCGAAAGCGGTTCGAGCAAATGCACTTTTATTTCAGGGAAGCCGCCACGGACGCTCGGGCCGCTCTGGCTATCAACCCGAATCTATTGCCAGCATATCTCACCAGGCTGGACATAGTCATGACCGATGGGCCGGAGGCCGACCAGCCCGATTCGGGTGAACACATGTTTGGTGGAAAGCCGGCAATCGACGCCATATACCGTGAAGCGAAGTCCCGCTTCCCCGACTCTTTTCTGCTCTACTTCAGAATGCTTGTATCGAAACTGCCCAGATGGGGCGGAAGCTATCGCGAAGCTGAGAAGATTGCCATGGATGGTTACCGTCATATCCATGAAAACCCCGCGTTCTATGTGCTCTTTGGCGAGATCTATTCCGACCAGGCCCATGTTATGAATGAAAATCATGAGAATCGTAAGGCGCTGGTTCTAATGGACAAGGCAATCAGTTACGGTGATTTTTACGATTTTTTCCAAAGAAGGGCTTATATCTACTACGATTTGAAGGAATACGATAAAGCTCTAAAGGATCTGGACCGAGGCATCCAACTGCGTCCTCACACTCCCGAGCTATACAGGATCAAGGCGGACGTTCTGTTTTCAAAGGGTGACCTCAAGGGAGCACTCGACATGATCACCTTCATGGAGACTCAATTCCCGGGGGATGGCAATGTCGGGCAGTGGCGGGCTTGGGCGGCCGGAACGCTCGTCAACGAGTCGGGCCCTCTGTTCAAGACCGACCTCGAACAGGCGGCGGCGAAGCTCAGCCTGGCCTTGGAGGTCAAGCCGGACTACGGGGATGCCTACTACTGGAGGGGGGTGGCCTACTCCAAGTTGCATAAGACCGATCTTGCCCGTGCGGATCTGGAGCAAGCCATCAAGAGCAATCCGCGTGACTTCAAAGCGTATCAAATGTTGGACTACTTGTTGTCAGCCGACCGGAAGTGGGATGAGATGCTTGGGAACTTGAACGGATTCCTGGCCCTGGAACCAAATAACGCCGATGCCTATTTTGAGAGGGCTCACACATACTGGGGAAAGGGGGATCTGAAAAACGCCTACTCGGACCTCAACCATGCGTGCGCTCTCGGCAATAAGAAGGCATGCGTGATGCTAAAAGGTCGGCATCCGTAGCATAATTATAAGCGGATTGTTTGGCTCTCCCGGCCCGGGGAGCGCGAAACAGGCTGTTCAGGAGAAACAAGGTGCTGGTTAAAGAACTCGGAGAGTTCGGGCTGATAGACCGTATAGCGGCCATGCTCCCGCAAAGGCCCCGAGGGGTGATCGAGGGTATCGGCGACGATGTGGCCGTGCTCGACACCTCGGGGCCCGAATATCTTCTGGCCACCTGCGACACGCAGGTCGAAGGCGTCCACTTCACGCGGGAGGCCATTACGGCCTTCCAGTTGGGGCGCAAAGTCGCGGCCATAAACCTGAGCGACATCGCCGCGGTGGGAGGCGAGCCGTGCTGGGGGCTCGTAAGTCTTTGCATTCCCGGGCAGATGGAGGTCGGATATATTGAAGAGTTCTATCTCGGGCTGCGGGAAGAGATGAGCCTTGCGGGCGCCTCGATTGTCGGAGGGAATTTGAGCCGAATGGAATCCTTGGTGGTCGTCGATCTTACGCTTCTCGGGCAAGTGGAGCCGCGGCGGCTGGTGCGTCGAAGCACCGCCAGGCTTGGAGATGCCGTCGTGCTTACGGGGTCCACGGGAGAATCCCGGGCGGGGCTTGAACTGATTCGGCGCCCGGAGGCCGCCCTGGTTTGCCCCGGCGGGCAAAAACTTATCGAAAGGCATTTGACCCCTCGGCCCAGGCTTGCCCAAGGGCGGCTTCTGGGTGGCTCGGGTCTTGTGTCCTCCATGATCGACGTAAGCGACGGGTTGATCGCCGATCTTTCCCACATATGCAAAGCAAGCGGCAAGGGGGCCCAAATCGAGGTCGAAAGCCTTCCCGTCAGCCCGGAACTCTCGGAAGCCGCCCTTGCGGCCGGGGCCGATCCGTTGCAGTGGGCCCTTGCGGGGGGAGAAGACTACGAGCTGCTTTTTACCTGCGCGGAGAAAAATTTCCCCGAGATTGAAAGAATGTTGAGCGAACAAACCGGGACTTCGTGCGCCAAAATTGGCATAATTACCGCCGGCACGGGTGTAAGTCTTCGAAATGCCGCCGGTGCGCGGGTTGTTGCGGGAGCAAAAGGCTGGGACCATTTCGGGGGATGAGTGTGAAAATTCCCAGGGCGCTAACCATAGCCGGTTCGGATTCAAGCGGAGGTGCCGGCATTCAGGCCGATCTCAAGACCTTTTCGGCCCTGGGGGTCTACGGGACGTGCGCCGTAACCGCCCTTACCTCTCAAAATACGCTCGGGATACGAGGAATTGTCGAAATAGACCCGGATTTCGTCTCTTCCCAGATTCGCTCGGTTATCCTGGACATCGGGGTTGACGTCGTTAAGACTGGCATGCTTTGCAACGGGGCCATCCTGTCCAGGGTGGCTTCGGACCTGGAGGAGCTTGGCGTGAAAAACCTGGTCGTCGATCCCGTAATGGTCTCGACCGGCGGCCGCAGGCTTCTGGATGAAGAGGCGGTGGAGGCCCTTGTTGGCAGACTGTTTGCGCTGGCCCTGGTGGTCACGCCGAACCTGCGGGAGGCCGAAGCGCTTACGGCAATGTCCATCCGATGCGTGGATGATATGAAGCGGGCCGCGGTTGCCCTGAGGCGCTCGGGTTGCAAGTACGTCATTATCAAGGGCGGCCATCTCGAGGGCGCTCCCGTCGACTTGCTCTTTGACGGCGAGAAATTTCGGGAGTATGGAGGGATTCGACGTGAAACGGTCCACACTCACGGGACGGGCTGTACTTTCGCTTCGGCCATAGCGGCCTTCATGGCGCGAGGTCTGGCGGTGGAAGAGGCCGTAGGAAGGGCGAAAGCCTACGTTTCGGCGGCAATCGCCCCGGGGCTTGCGCTGGGAGGCGGGGTGGGGCCGCTGCATCACTTTCATGAGTTTTACAGATTTTAAGACGGGCACTTAAGCCCGGAGGCCGCACGGGCCGCTCCGGGATTTGTGATACGGGAGATGGAGTCTTATGTCGGAGCCTGTTCGCGTGTTGCTGATCGATGACGACGAAGATGATTTCCTCATAGTTTCCGATATGCTTGCAGAGGCCAAGAACTCCCGGTTCAAGCTCGAGTGGGTGCGCACCTACGAAGCCGGGTTGGAGGCGATCAGAAGACAGGAACACGATGTCTGCCTGCTCGATTACTTCATGGGGCGTCGTAACGGCCTGGAACTGCTCGAAAGGGTCGCCGAGACGGGTTGCCGGGCGCCGGTAATATTTCTGACAGCCCACGGAAACTATGCGCTGGATTTAAAGGCCATGGAGGCTGGCGCTTCGGATTACCTCGTCAAGGGGCAAATCTCGGCCCCCATCCTTGAGCGTTCGATACGCTATTCGATTATGAACAAGCGCATCATGGGGGAACTCAACGAATCCAAGGAAGAGCTGAGGCTGCTTGCCTCGCAGCTTTTGAGCGCTCAGGAAGACGAGCGAAAACGTATAGCCAGAGAGCTTCACGATAGTATCGGCTCATCGCTTAGCGCCGTCAAATTTTGTATCGACAATGTGGCCGGACGGCTCAAAAACGAGCCGGCGATCACGGAGTCTTTCTCGATGCTGTCGCGGGCAATGGAGCAGGCCATAGACGAAACCCGGCGCATCATGAGCGATCTAAGGCCCTCGATGCTCGATGACCTGGGGATTGTTTCCACGCTCGGGTGGTTCTGCCGGGAGTTTGAAGCCATCTACTCGGCCATCGGTGTGGAAAAGAATATCCGCATCGATGAGGCTCAAATTCCGCAAAGCCTCAAGATAATCATATTTCGTATCATCCAGGAAGCGATGAACAATGGAGCCAAGCACAGCAGGGCGGGGAAAATTTCTCTAAGCCTTGCCCGGCTGGATGGATCGATCCATTTGTGCGTAAAAGACGACGGAATCGGGTTTGATCGGGATGCGGCGGCAGCCGGGGCGGGGGGCGCCAGCTTCGGGCTTACGTCCATGCGGGAGCGCGCCGAGCTGTCGGGGGGGAAATTCGAAATCGAATCCAGCCGCGAAGCGGGGACCACCATTACGGCCTGCTGGGCTGTGGAATCGCTTCTTGAGCACCGGGGGGGGGCCTCCTGAGCCTATTGCCTCGGCTCACGCTGGGTTCTGCCGCGGAATACCAGCTTCAGGGGAGTTTTATCGAGCCCGAACCTCTCTCTGAATTGATTGACCAGAAAACGTTCGTAGGAAAAATGAATGCTTTCCGGATAATTGCAAAAGAGAACGAAGGTGGGAGGACGGGTATCGGCCTGGGTGGCGTAAAAAAATTTCAGTCTTCTACCGCGCACCAATGGCGGTTCATGGGTTTCCAAGGCTTCCTGGAGTGCCCGGTTGAGGATGCCGGTCGAAATTCGGCTGTTGTACTGGGTGAAAACATCGCGCACTGAGGGGAGTACTTTCCGGACGCCTTTCCCGGTGAGCGCCGAAAGGGGCAGTATGGGAGCGAAGGGCATGAAGCGAAAGCGGTACTTGAGATCTTCGAGGAAGTTCTTCGTGGCTTTGGGTGTCGAGTCGAACGCGTCCCATTTGTTTACCCCGACAATGCAGGCCCGGGATCTCTCCTGGATATAGCCGGCGATGTGGAGGTCCTGGTCGGCCGGGCCTTCGACCGCATCGATCAGCACAATGCAGACGTGGCTTTTGTCGATGCTTTGGAGTGCCTTGACAATACTTATTTTTTCCAGTTTTTCGTGAGTCTTTCCCTTCCGTCTTATTCCCGCGGTGTCTATCAGAAGATACTTGCCGCCGTCGCGCTCAAAGGGGGTGTCCACCGCGTCGCGCGTGGTCCCGGCTATGGGGGAGACGATAACGCGCGGCTCACCCAGGATTCGGTTCACAAGCGTGGATTTGCCCACGTTGGGACGGCCGAGAATGGATATGCGGATTTCCCGGACCTCGGATTCGGTGTCGGCCTCA
The DNA here is from genome assembly GCA_021777755.1 of Deltaproteobacteria bacterium. Taxonomy (GTDB): domain Bacteria; phylum Desulfobacterota; class Syntrophobacteria; order Syntrophobacterales; family Syntrophobacteraceae; genus SbD1. The sequence continues at coordinate 58,994 of JAJYDE010000015.1, read as the reverse complement.
ACCGGCTCGGCTATCAGTTTGACAATGTCCGAGAGCAGATCTCCCACCCCGAAACCATGGGCCCCACTGACGGGATAGAGGTCCTGGACCCCCAGGGCATAAAAATCGGCCAGCTTTCCCTGTTGCTCCGGCCCGTCGATCTTGTTTACCGAGAAGAAAAGGGGCTTTGAAGAGCGACGCAAAATGTCGAAAATCGATGCGTCCTCGGGATGAAGACCCGCCCTGCCGTCGGCGACAAAAAGAAGAATATCGGCTTGCTCGATGGCATGGAAGATTTGCTCCCGCGCCCCTTTGTCAAAAACCGAGATATCGGTGCTTACAAAACCGCCAGTGTCGACGAGCGTAAAACTCTTTTCATCCCATGAGGAGCGGGCATAATTTCTGTCCCTGGTGACCCCCGGCAAGTCGTCCACAAGCGCTCGGCTACTTTTGCTAATCCGGTTGAAAAGGGTAGACTTGCCCACATTGGGCCTTCCAACGATCGCGATAATTGCCATTTGCCTGCTGCCTTGCGAATTGCCGTGTGGGGTAGGTTTCGGATGCCCTGGCCAGCCCATTGCGCCATCGGGCACCCGATGTCGATTCTCAGTTGGCCAGAGCTCCTTCGAGCTTGTCGAGTATCCTTTTGGGAACAGGATAGGCGTCTTTTACGAGATAGAGGCCAAGGATTTTCGGATCGAAGGAAATGGCTTCGGCCGCCTGCGCAACGCTCATTCCCTTTGTTTCCATTTTCTCAATCAATTCCAGCTTCCGTTCCATTTGCGACTCCTGTGTGGTGGACAAGTCAAAAACATGAGCAATATTGCACTAATCAGGCAAAGAAGGCAAGAGGGGAAAGCGGAGCGGAGGTGCGGGTGGCAGGGATCTTTTCTCCCGTTGGCCGCACCGGAATGCGGGTGAGTGAGTTCGATTTCCAGCTATTTAGTTGATTCAAAAATGCCATGCCCTAAAAAAGTGAAAGGCCACAAGGGGTTACCTTATGGCCTTCCAAACTGTGGAGACTCGTGCCAGAAATAGGAACCGGAAAATTCGCGTTGGACTTGAGAGGTCGAAGTCAGCTACAGCATGAAAAGGAATCGAGTCGAGAAATTTCGAAAGCGAACATGAACAGGAACCAAGCCGAGTTTTTTGAGCGTTCGATTGCGTCTGGAATTTGAATCAACAAGAATCGAGTCTCCTGACAATTTTGCCGGATTCTAAACAAGCGGAACGTAGAGCAGCTTCAAAATCAACAAGATCAAAGGGTTTCTGCAAGAACGTTTGGATCTCCACCCGATCCAGATCACCAGCTACAGCTTGAAAATTGAACTCGGAAAGAACAATCGCGGCAATTTGAGGATCAACCAGGTTAAGTTTCTTCACAAGAGAGCATCCGTTGGCATCCGGGAGATGATATTCAAGTACAACAACACGGGGAAAGTGTTCTTGAGCGAGAGTAAGAGCTTGAGCGGCGGTCGAGCAGCTTCGAAAGGGGTATCCGGCCGTATTAAGATATTTTTCCAAAGAGCGTCTTAACGGGGCGTCATCTTCGACAAGAAGCACCAAATTTTTACTGCCCACTGTCGCCTCCGTTGCCCTTCTTTAAAGCAAGCATCATGCCACGGAATCGGTCCGCCTCACATCCAAGCTTGGAAGCCATATCGGGGGAGAAGACCCGATCGGCGGAGGTGACCAGTATGGACAATATTCTGCGATTTGAGAGGTTGCAGTAAAGTGGCACCAGTCCCAAATCCTTATTGAGTAACGATTTAACGCAAATGTGCAGGATATTGTTCAGCTCCGGTCTGGATTGGAGAATTTTGTCTAATTCGGAGGGCACCGCTTTTCCAAAGCCCCGAAGGGGGCTATTGTCCCGAATGGAATTTTAGACATCCCAAATCTCATACATACCATTGCGTGAAACTGGCAAATCCGCTATTATGCGAACAGTATAACAATCAGCATCAAGCGGTTTCGGAGCGAAAATGCAGGAAATCACAACATGCAAAAAAAAGTGTTATTTTAAAAAGATAAGAGATGCTTTTCGATGGGTCCGTTTGATGGCCCACAAGCCTATTATTGAAATCGATGCTGGGGCGCAACCTGTTTTGGTCGTCGGAAGCGGGAGGAGCGGGACCACATGGGTGGCAAACGTTCTTTCAAGCATTACGAAGTCTCGCCAGATATTCGAGCCTTTCATCTGGCACAAATCCGGACATTTTTTATATGCATGTGGCGGAGAGTCCGACCTGGAAAGCCGTGACATGAATTATCAATTCTACCTCAGACCGCAATGTTCGGACTGTATTCCTAAAGAACAGATAGCCAAAATTTTATTCAGGCGGCACAGGAATTCCTGGTGCGATCAAATGTGCCGGCACGGCTTCTATCGACGCCGATTGGTAAAATCGATAAGGGCAAACCTTTTCATGGGCTATGTGGCCTGGAATTGGCCTTCACTGAAAATTTTGTGGATCCTGCGAAATCCTGTTGACGTGGTCGAATCCATGGTGGCAATGCGGAAGGCGGGGTACGGTTTTGATTGGAGTGTGGAAAGCATCAAGTCTCGGCCTGAACTTCTTGGCGACTGGCTGGCGCCCTTCCTCCCCGAAATGGAGGCCGCGAAGAGTCTTGCCCGTCGGTTGGCTCACAGATGGTGCATCGAGCAATTCGTGCCCTTGAAGCAGGGTGTGAAAGACCGGCCGAACGTGTTGCCCGTGCGCTATGAAAAATTGAGGGCCGATCGGCGGCAGTGGGCCCGGGTAATGGAGTTTTTGGGCTGTGCCGACTACGATGCCGGCCTGCTGGAACGTGAAAGCCTGAAGCCGTCGAGAGTCTCTCGCCCGGGCGCCCTGCGGAGAAAGGACAGAGCTCATCTTGACGCCGGGGAGATCGAGTACATCAAGCAAACCGTGCGGCTCTACGGACTGGAGAGCCTCATTTGCGACTCCTCCATGGACGACTATGCCCTTGCTCTAAAAAACCGATAAAACGGACGACTTTCAGCTGAACGGTCCGTACCGATACTCCCCTGCGCAGCTTTCGGCTCAAAGTTTTGGCGAGATTATTTACCCGACAGCTCCATCTCATATTTTTTGAGGCGATATAAGAGCACGTGTCGGGGAAGCCGAAGAAACCTGGCCATCTTGGATTTATTGGCCCCGCATTTTTCGCGGGCTTGAATAATGACCTGTTTTTCGATCTCATCGAGGGCCATGCCCCCTTCGGGCAGAACGATATTGAATTTTTCGGGGCCGTCGGGGTTGTGTTGCGGCGGGTCGTGGTCGAGAAAATGGAGATGGCGCCCCAGGAGCATGTCTTCATTTTCCAGCAAAACGACTCGTTCGATGCTGTTGCGCAGCTCCCGCACGTTGCCGGGCCAGGAATGGCCCACCAGAAGCTTTTCGGCCTTGGGGTTCATGCCGCGGAATTTTTTGCCGTACTTGTCGTTGAACTCCTCCATGAAAATCCGGGCCAGGGGCAGTATGTCCTCCTGGCGTTGGCGCAGGGCGGGCAGGTTGATCTTGATGGTGGAAAGCCTGAAATAGAGGTCTTTTCGGAAGCCGCCATCCTCGGCGACTTGCCACAAGTCCTTGTTGCAGGCAGAGACTATGCGGATATCGACCTTTTTTTTGCGGGTGCCGCCTATGGGGAAAAATTGTTTTTCTTCAAGGACCCGAAGCAGTTTGGCCTGGATTTCGGGATGCAGATCGACGATTTCGTCCAAAAACAGGGTGCCGCCATGGGCCACCTCGAGCAGCCCTTCTTTGCCTTCCAGCTTTGCGCCGGTAAAAGCGCCCCTTTCATATCCGAACAGTTCGCTTTCAATGATTTCGGTGGAAAAGGCGGCGCAGTTGAGTGCAACGAATGGGTACTGAGCCCTGGGGCTCCTGGTGTGAATGAGTCTTGCGAAAAGTTCCTTGCCCGCCCCGGTTTCGCCTTGAATCAAAACGCCCGCATCCCGGCTTTGCGCGCTTTTTATGGCAAGCATCTGGGCTTCGAGAAACGACTGGTCTTTTCCGATCAGTTGGCCCACGCCCTGGAGTCTTTGCACTTCATTGCGCAGTCGGTTGACTTCATTTTTCATCCCGGCGTGTTCGAGGGCGTTTTTGACCGTCACTTCGAATTCGTCGAGATCGACGGGTTTTACCAGGTAATCGAAAGCGCCATGTTTTATGGCCGAAACGACGTCCTTTACCCGGTCATAGGCTGTAATCATCACAACGGCCGGGGAAGGGCGCATTTCTTTGAAGCGGGGCAGCAGTTCGAGCCCGCTTGCGTCGGGCAGCCCTATATCGAGAAGTACCAGGTCGGGTTCTTCGCTTTCGGCAAGCTTAAGCCCTGCCGTTCCGTTGTCCGCCTCCACGACTATGTGGGTTTTTTCCAGAAAACGGCGCAACGCGGAGCGAAAGTGGTCTTCGTCATCTACGATAAGGATCTTGTGTTTTTCGCGCATTATACTCCCGCCAGGCGAAATGGATGATAGCGTAATCTTAATTCTAAACGGTATTGTAATAAATTTGGATAAAATTCCATATTTCCGTTCACTTTGCCGGTTGCCTTGCAAAGGAACCGCGAAAATGCTAAACGAGATGACGCGGTGGAGACCGCTTGCTTAATTTTTTGAGCTATATGGAAGGAGATATAATGCCAAGGCTGCACCTTCAGGCTCTTGGACTGGCGCTGTTTTGCATACTGCTTGCGGTGATCGGGCAAACATTCATGAAACTGGCCATCGTTCGCTCCGGAGGCATGCCGGTCCTCGAGATCGGGCTGGGGGGAGTTGTCCGCAAATGTCTTGAGGTCCCCTACATCTTTCTGGGGTTCGGGGCTTACGGGGCAAGCGCGATCCTGTGGCTCGAGGTTCTTACGAAGCTCGATTTCAGCGTGGCCTTTCCCCTGGTAAGCGTATCATATCTGCTGGCTCTTTTTATCGGACGTTTTCTTTTTCACGAAAATGTCAACTTTTACAGGGTCATGGGCGTACTGCTCATATGTTCGGGCGTTTTTTTCGTTATCCGCAGCCAGTAAGGGGTGTCATGAAAATTTCCCCCACTCCCATTGAAGGGCTCTTCATTTTGGAGCCGCAAGTCTTTGCCGATACTCGTGGATTTTTTTTCGAAAGCTATAATAGAAAAACGCTGGCCGCTCTCGGCATCGATACCGCTTTCGTGCAGGACAACCACTCACTTTCATTGCGCGGGACCTTGAGAGGCATTCATTACCAGGTGCGAACTCCCCAGGCGAAGCTGATTCGGGTCGGCGCCGGAGAGATTTTCGACGTCGCGGTCGATCTCAGACGCTCCTCTGCGACCTTCGGCCGCTGGTTCGCAGTGGTTCTTTCGGCGGCGAACAAACTCCAGTTCTTTATTCCCCGGGGCTTTGGCCATGGATTTCTGGCTCTTTCCCAAACGGCCGAAGTGCTCTATAAGGCAAGCGATTATTACGCCCCTGAAAATGAGAGATGCATCCGCTGGGATGATCCCGACCTGGCCATCGACTGGCCCGGTGGCTGCGATCTGATCGTCTCGCCCAAGGACGCCGAGGGCCGTTTTTTGCCCGAGGCCGATTTGGCCTGAAAATTCCAGGCCGCTTAGGCAAAGGCGCAAAAAAGGGGTCCATCCCCTTTCTTGCTGTTGATACTCAAAGGTTTGCCTCCCGTGAATCCAAGAATCGTCGTCACCGGCAGCGCCGGAATGCTCGGGGCGGAAACTGTCGGGGCGCTGCGGCGCGCCGGTTTTAGAGCCGTCGGGCTGAGCCGCTCCGTGATGGACATCGCCCGGCCCGAAAGTGTGCGCTCCGCTTTGGGGGCGATGGATGCGGTCGATCTGGTCATTAACTGCGCGGCTTATACCGCTGTTGATAAAGCCGAATCCGAGCCAGGGGCGGCCTTTGCGGTCAACCGCGACGGGGCCGCCAATCTGGCCGGCGAGTGCGCGAGACTTGGAATACCGCTCATCCACATCTCCACCGATTATGTTTTTGACGGGAAGTCTCGCCTGCCGTACAAGGAAGAACACCCGGTAAATCCCGTAAACGTCTACGGTCTTAGCAAGGAGCAGGGAGAGGCGGCCATTCGCCGCGGGATCGGCCGGCATATCATCGTGCGGACTTCATGGCTTTACGGCGCGGGGGGACGAAATTTTGTGAAAACCATCCTCGGGCTCGGCATGGAGCGAGATGAACTGCGGGTCGTTTGCGATCAGCATGGTTGTCCCACTTGGTCTTCGGACCTGGCCGACTGCCTGGTGCGTCTGGCCGAGGGCGTTTCGGGAAATTCCGGCGGCGTTGGCTGGGGTACATATCATTTCTGCGGAAAAGGGGTGGCGACCTGGTATGAGTTCGCTTCGGCCGTTCTCGCCGAGGCCCAACGGAGGAAACCCCGTCCTGGCGGCATGGCGAAGGTGTTGCCGGTTGCGACCGGCGCCTATCCAACGGCTGCGGCAAGGCCGCAATATTCGGTCCTCGATTGCGGTAAGATCGAGGCCGTTTTCGGCGTGAGGCCGCCCGCCTGGGAAAAGAGTCTTGAACGACTGATCGAAGAACTCCTCGATCCTGACGGATCCGCGTAATGCCCGGGCCGGCTGTTTTTCATCAGGCGATGAATTTTTTTGTCCGGCCGGGAAGGGAGAGTGCTCAGAGTGTCCAAATTGAGCTATTTTCTAAGAAGCTCGAAGGCTCATGGCCGTTTGACCGGTATCGGGGGCCTGCTTCAATATATGACAGGTTCAGTCACAGGAAAGTCCTTTGTGCGCCGGGTATGTTATAAGGAATTGAAATTTCCAGTTTTTTTAAGGATTCCATCAAGCGATATAAGGGTATTTCAACAGGTTTTTCTAAACAGGGCCTACCGTTGCGATATGTCCACTACTCCGCGAGTAATAGTGGATGCGGGGGCGAATATAGGTCTTGCGTCAATATATTTTGCCAACCGATTTCCCGATACCAAAATCATCGCGATAGAGCCGGAAGAAAATAACTACCGGATTCTTAAACAAAATGTTGCGGAATACGTAAATGTCGTACCTGTTTGCGCGGCGTTATGGCATATGGATACAATCCTTGAAGTCGTTGATATCGGCAGGGGAGAATGGGCTTACATGACCCGGTCGCATTCAGGTATCGGTGAAGATCATTTCGAGATTCGAAATAAAACTCGTGCCATTACTGTTAATACGCTGATGAATGAATATTCCATCGATCACATTGATATTTTAAAGATGGACATAGAAGGTTCGGAGCGCGAGGTTTTATTGGAACCATCTTCTTGGATTGAAAAAGTTGGTTGTTTAATAGTGGAACTTCATGAGAGAATGAAGCCGGGGTGCAACAGCAGCTTTGATAACATCAGAGGCGGGTTCGACCATGAGTGGTGCCAGGGTGAAAACATTTATCTGGCAAGGAGCCGCGCTTGCATCAGGAGGCTGAATCCGGTAAATTCCGCGCTGGTGAAATGATGAACTCGCAGATTTTTGAAAAGAGCAGAGCCGATGTTGTCATTAACGTCTTCGGCAAACCCTGGCAAACCGTGTGTACCCTGAAAAGCTTGCTGAAGCATTCCGGGGGCAGAATTGATAAAATTTTCCTGATCAAAGAAAAATGCCAACCCTATGAAGAAAACGTTGATTGGATCTTCGATCATTTCGACAATTTAATCATATTCACACCTGATAAATACACCTTCTGGCACAAACGAGTCAATTGGCTTTTTAAAAAATATAGATACCGGGTCAGATATCAATACGGAATTGAAAATAGTGATAAGGATTATGTTTTCCTTTCCCACAATGATGTATTGTATACTGGCGATATTGTCGGAGACATGTTGAGTGAAATTGGAGAAAATATCGGAATCGGTCAAATAGGGCAATGTTGGAATTGTCCCGCACAACATGAAAATGTTTGTAGCGGAGAAAAGTTTTATCAATGGAATCCGACTTATGACGATGTAATAAAACTTGGCCTGCCGCATGTAAGAACACATAAAAAAATGATAGATAAAAAGCACCCTAAACCATTGCCTGAATGTAGATTGAATGAATGGGCGTGTCTAATAAATCGAAAATCGGTGATGAGGGAATGTCGTCCAAGAGGCAACAGCCCGCTTTTCGGGCAAACGGGGGTCGATGTCGGGGAACGGTGGTTTAAAAGTCTTCATCTCAAAGGTTATAAATTCGCATATTATAAGAAAAACTATAATCACCCCTACTGGTCGAATATCGCCGGTTATCCCACACAGCGCAAAAAGGAACTGTACGACATGGCGGAAGAAAACGCAAAGGCCTATTATTTGGAGAATTTCACTTAGCCCGCTTCAAACAATGATCCAGCCTTCTGACCGGCTAAACCAGATAGTTTGGGAAGATGACCGCCAGATCAAAGTTTCCCACCACTACACACTTTTTGACCGACAAAATCCGAGCTATTGAGATCGTCGTAAGGCCATTTTGATTTGCGAGCGATCAGCGTCGGTGTCATCATAACCAAGAACGACGAATTGAGCTTGACATTCAAAAGCCTTGGGCCAAAAAATTGTGAAAAATATGGGTGGTACACAACTTGGATGAAGAAGCTTCCGCCCCGGATTGAAGGCGGAGGGGGGGGGCTGCCCGATCTTGGTTTTCGGAATTACCCCTGAATTGTATGTGGAGGATGTCTAAAATGAAAACGGCTCTCAATATTTCGCCGGCAGCGGAAGATTTGAGGTCGGCCAACCTTGGTAAGTTCGGGGCCATTCTTGCGGATCCCCCTTGGCGATTCGCAAATCGCACAGGGAAGATGGCGCCAGAACACAAAAGGCTTTCTCGGTACGGCACCATGACTTTCGATGAAATAAAAGAACTCCCGGTGCGGGAGTTGGTTTTGCCTCAATCCCATCTTTACCTTTGGATTCCAAACGCCCTGCTTAAAGAAGGGCTCGAAACCATGGAGGCATGGGGATTTACGTACAAAACAAACATCGTTTGGTACAAAATCCGTAAAGATGGCGGACCGGACGGCCGCGGCGTGGGGTTCTACTATCGGAATGTCACCGAGTTGATATTGTTCGGCGTCCTGGGAAACCTGAGAACTCTTCAGCCCGGGCGAACCCAAACCAACATCATCCAAACCAGAAAGCGCGAACATTCGCGCAAGCCGGATGAACTTTATCCGATCATAGAAAAATGCAGCCCCGGTCCATACCTGGAATTGTTTGCTCGGCAGCAAAGGCCGAAATGGATGCAGTGGGGGAATGAGGTGGACGGCGGTAGTTATCCTGTTTACAAGACTTATCGCGGCGCGTAATCAAGGGAAAAGCTTCCTCAAACCTCGAAAAAGATACAATCCTGCGAACATACCCTGTGGCCTTATCGGATTTGCATCGCTGAGGAGCGGAAAACGCCGATCAAAATTTGCCTGAAAAAAATACGAATGAAGAAAGCCCCAACAGTAAGGCGGCCAAGGTGAAGGTCGCGTATAAGAACAGATTTTTTTGCTTTTTGAGTCGTTTCATCGCGGTGTTGTTTTGATTGATAATTGAATCGCGTTCTAAAACGACGGCATCCCAGATTTCGAGAAGAGCTCTGGATTTTTTAAATCTATCGAGAATTTCGCCTGATTCTTCACCAATTTTGCCCTGGATCGCCGCATCGCGCAGCACTGAATAGAATCTCTGCACAATTGGCGAACAAGGCTGTTCTTGACTGCTCGCGTGGTGCCGAAGTTCGGGGCGGATGAGTCGGGCGACCGCCTCGCCCAGCAGGGTTTCCCCGGGCGGCGGGTCCAGAGCCAGGCAATTGGCGAGCCTTCTGCCCTGATCGAGCCCTGAATCGAACCAGCGGTCATAGTCCAGGATGGCCTTGAGTTTGCTTCCAACCCGCGAAAAGACTTCCAGGTTGGTCTTTAGCCAAAGCGCCTGGGACTGATAGACGTCGATGCGGTCGCGTTTTTTCAAGGAAGCCGCCACGGAGGCGGGGTTTCGCACGCTAAGGAGATAGCAGGGTTCGAGGTCCAACTCATCGAAAATTTCCTGCCACATCGGCAATAGTATGGCAGTCCTCGGGTCCTTGAAGCCCCATAAACCTTCCGTCTTCCCGGATTCGGACCGCACCAGTTCGAGCAGTTCGCTCTTGAGTTTCTCAATGTCGGGCCGGTGTTGCCAGTTCGACGGAAAAAAAAGCGGGGGGTTGTGCCACTGGCAGTTCAATTTTGCCAGAATCTGATCCTGAATCTTACGAATCGTTCGAGATTCCCAGTATCCCTTGGCATTTCTCGCATCGGCGGGAAGCAGGTCTTGCCCAAATTCCACACCCAGGGCATGAGAAAAATTGGCTGCGAGGGAAGTCCCGCTGCGGTGCACGCCCAGTATTACGACTATTTTTCGCTTAATTTGCAAAGACGGTTGACTCCATTTGCTGGATGAACAGGCAGCGGTGCGGAAGCCTCGGCTATGAAAGTGAAGGGCACTATGGCGAAAGTCGGGTTTGTTGTCAAGGCCGCAAGGGCCGATGGGCGGGGTCGGGCAAAACCGTTGCGGGCCGCTTGTTGGAGCCGCGATCGGGTTTGATTTTTGCTCTTTGATGCTGTATGAGGTAGATATTTTAAGCCCTGCGCCTTCCAGGGAAGACGAGGAAAAATGTCCCGCGGGAGAGCGTGCGCTCGCCCCGATAAGAGGGGGGATGTGCGATTTAAAATGGCCCCTAAAGTAAGCGTATTGATCCCGACCTACAACTATGCCCGCTACCTGCCCGAAGCGATAGAGTCCGTTTTGTCCCAGAGCTTTACCGATTTCGAACTGATTATCCTGGATGATCATTCCACCGACGAGACCGCCGAAATCCTCGCCCGGTATGCCGCGCAAGATGGCCGGATCTCGTTTAAAATCAATCCGCACAACCTTGGCATGGTAAGCAACTGGAACAAATGCCTCGGGGAGGCCGCGGGAGAGTATGTCAAATATCTTTTCGCCGACGATTTGCTCTGTTCCGCCGATGCCCTGCGGCTTATGGTTACGGCCCTCGATGAGGAGCCGGCCGCTTCGATGGTCGCTTCGGCAAGGTCGATCATCGATTCCGCGGGCAGGCGCAACACCGTGATGGCTCCCTTTGGCGATTCGGCTCTTATTGACGGCGGGTGGGTGATCAGCCGGTGCCTCGGGTGGCAGAAAAACCTGATCGGAGAGCCCACGGCGGTGATGTTCAGAAAGTGTTTCTCGGGCGATGGGTTCAACCCGAAGTTGCGACAGATCGTGGATATGGAGTTTTGGTTTCGCCTGCTTGAGAAGGGCGGCCTTGCATATATTGGCCGGCCCCTTGTGGCTTTCAGAAAGCACATTGGCCAGCAGACCGTCTCCAACAGCCTCAATCCACTCGTCATGGAGGACACGGAGCGGCTTCTGGCCGAGTATGCTTTTAATGATGTGAAGCACTATATAGATCTGTCGCCTTTGCGTAAAATTTACCTCCTCTACGACTACAATTACCAGATTTGGAGGCTGCAGAGGCAGGGCGTGCTGGAGCGCTCCCTTGCCAGGGAAAAGATTGCATCCGGATATGGCTGGGGGCGTTTTGTGTCGGGATATCCACTCTACAAGCTCTTCAAGCCCTTGAACAAGCTTTTCTTCCTCATGCGCCAGTCCACCCCCCCCGGAAAGGTTCGTCGATGATTTCATTTCGGCAACAAAGTGATGGGGCATCCTCACCTCGCCCCTTCGGGCCGCGGATCTCCGTAGTGATGCCGGTCTACAACCAACTCGACTACACCAGGCAATGCATCGGCAGTCTTCATGCCCATGGTGGCTTGATCGAAGAGATGATCATCATCGACAACGGCTCTTCGGACGGCACTGCGGAGTATCTGGCCTCACTCGAGCGCGCCAGGGTGATTGCAAACCCTCAAAACCTCGGATGTGCGGCGGCATGGAACCAGGGATACGAGGCCTCGGTTTCGCAGTGGGTGCTTTTTTTAAATAACGACGTGATCGTTACTTCCGGTTGGATCGAAGGAATGCTGGACTTTGCCGCTGAAAATCGGGTGGATATCGTGAGCCCGGCCATCCGGGAAGGACTGGCCGACTATGACTTGGAGCGCCATGCCGAAGAGTTTGTGGCCGCCATGGGGCGCCACGCAAGAAACGGGGTGGCCGACGGGATATGTTTTCTGGTCAAAAAAGAGGTGTTTGAAAAAATCGGTCGATTCGATGAGAATTTCCGTATCGGGCAGTTCGAGGATGTCGATTTTTTCCGAAGAGCTCGCATGGCCGGCTTTCGCCTTGCCATCACCGGTCGGGCCTTCATTCACCACTTCGGCTCGGTGACCCAGAACCACATTCGGGGCCTGGATCGGCAAAACTCCTACGAGGCCGCCAATCGCGCCTACTATCGCCGCAAATGGAAGCTGTCATGGCCGAAAAGACTTGTCGAACGGCATGTCTGCAAGGCCAGGGGTCTTTTTTGGACATTTAAGGAAAGGGCGCTCGGGGGGCACACTTTAAAGAGCCGGTAGCCGCGCCGGGCGGCTCTTTTCAAACTGGTGGAACTGCAGTTCGTAGAGCCTGCGGTATTCGCCGTCGAGGGCCAGAAGCTGCGAGTGGCGCCCCTGTTCGACGATCCTGCCCCCAGCCAAGGCCAGGATGCGGTCGGCGTTCTGGATGGTGGAGAGCCGGTGGGCGATAACCAGTGTTGTTCTACCCGCCATGAGGTTTTCCAACGCCTTTTGCACCTCGAGTTCCGAGTCGCTGTCAAGGGCGGAGGTGGCTTCGTCGAGTATCAGGATCGGGGCATCCTTTAGCAGGGCGCGGGCGATGCAGACTCTTTGGCGCTCTCCCCCCGAAAGCCTTACTCCCTGCTCGCCCACAATCGTGTCGAATCGTTTTGGCAGCTTCATGATGAAATCGTAAGCATTTGCGGCCCTGGCCGCGGCGATGATCTGCTCGTCGCTTTTGCCGATATCGCCGTAGGCGATATTGTTTCTGAAAGTGTCGTTAAAAAGAATGGACTGCTGGGTGACAACCGAGATTTGGGAGCGAAGCGATGAAAGGCTTACCTCCCGGATGTCGGTTCCGTCGATCAGGATGGCGCCTCGGGTTACTTCGTAGAACCGGGGGATGAGATTGACGAGGGTGGTCTTTCCCGCCCCGCTCATGCCCACCAGGGCCATAACCTGGCCCGCCTCCACCCCGAAGCTTATATCCGAAAGGATCGGCTCTTCGTCGTAGCTGAAAAAGACATTCCTGAATTCGATCGATTCCCGTATGGGGGCGAGTTGCTTTGCGCCGGGTTGTTCGACTATCTCCACGGGCGAATCGAGAATGTCATAGACCCTGTCCGCGGCGGCCAGGCCTCGCTGAATGGAAGAATAATAGGAGGCAAGCCGCTTTACCGGAGTATAGAGGCTTATAAGCGCGGCCAGAAAGGCGAATAGACTGCCTCCGCTCATTTTGCCGTCTATGATCCGATAGCCCCCGTAGAGCATGATGGCCACGATGCCCACTCCACCCAGAAACTCCATCGAGGCGCTGTTTACCGAATTTACGAGCACCGATTTCATGGAAAACGTCAAAAGTTTTTCATTTTCGATGCGAAATCTTTCCTCTTCGTGGGCTTCCATGCCGAAGGCCTTGACGATGCGATTGCCCTGAATCGTTTCATGCATTATGACCGAGAGGTCGGCCATGGCCTGCTGGGTCCTCGCGCTGATTTTTCGCATCATCTTGCCCACTTTGAAGATCGGCAGAAAGGCCAGAGGTACGATGGCCATCGATACGCCTGCCAATCGCCAATCCATGTAAAACATGATGGCGATGCAGCCGATAAAGCTGAACGATTCCTTGACCACTCCGGTAACCGATGAAGAAAGCGTGTTTTGCACCGCCCCCACGTCGCTGCTGATTCGCGACATGAGATTTCCGGTTTTCAACCGGTCCAGCTGCGGGACGGGCAGGTGCTGGATGTGCTTGTAGACCGCGCCTCTAAGAGCGGTTATGATCTGCTGGCTCACATAGTTCATAAGATAGGCGTTGCCGCAAAGGCATGCGCCTTTTACCGCGTAGACCACAAGCACGGCCACGCACAACAGGTCGAGCATCTGCTTGTTTTTATCCACGATCAATTGATTGAAAACAGGCTTGATCAGATAGAGGCTCGCTGTGGCCGAGCCGGCGGCCACCGCCATGCACAGCATTGCCAGTAAAACCTTGTTGCGGTACGGAAGGACCAGCCTGAGCTGCCTTTGGTAGACACCTTGCAAAATGAAATCCTTTCTTGACTGCCGACTCCTGCTCTTCACTCGATTCTGCGGGAGTATAAAGAGGTACGGTCGGGGTTTAAAGGAAAAAATCCATCGCCCGGCAACAGGGCCTCGCCAGTGGGCGCCGGCTGAGGATAAAATATTGACTGCCGGTTGATTTTTTTGTTATCCTTTGATCGGGTTTGCCCGTATCCGCTTCATAAGCGGAGCGGGACAAGCGCAAGTCTTCCTGCGCGGCGCTCCCGGGGGGAGCCTTTGCCGCGATTTGTCGGATCTCGAAGAGCCAAAAAAAGCAACATTGCGCATCATCAGTGAGCTTGGCGAGATGCAGCAGGCGAAGAAAAAGTTGGGAAAAAGCTTTTTTAGAGGCGAACCTCGTGCCAATGCGCCGATTGCGGGTCGTGCGGCTTTGAGGCCAACTCCCGTTCCTGGTCTCCACCTGCTCAAGTTGGAAGTTAACAAACAATTGCCGGGAGAATGGCCATGCAAAGGACGCTGCTCAAGTCCAAAATCCATCGTGCGTCTATAACCGACGCTAATCTCAACTATGAAGGCAGCCTGACGATAGACTCCGATCTTATGGAGGCGGCCGATATCTTGCCCTACGAGCAGATAAAAGTCTATAATATCAATAACGGGGCTCGCTTCGATACCTACGCCATCGCCGGACCTTCGGGAAAGGGCGATATCTGCCTTAACGGAGCGGCTGCCCGGATGGGTGCTCCGGGAGATCTTATAATTATCGCCACCTACGCCAATTTCGATCAGGCCGAAATCGTGGCGCATAAACCCGTGGTGGTGCTCGTCGATTCCCGCAACAGGAAGTGCGACAAAAAAGCGCCCGCGGGTCTTGCGGTGGTCGGCTGACCTCCGGGTTTTGAAATCTTGCCTTTGCGACAAGGAGATGTTTGCAGATGTCGATGAGAAGTTATCTGTTTACTTCCGAATCGGTGACCGAGGGCCATCCCGACAAGGTGGCCGACCAGATCTCGGATTCAGTTCTGGACGCCATCATCGCTGAAGACAGAACCGCGCGTGTGGCTTGCGAAACCCTGGTCACCACCGGACTTGCCTTCGTGGCGGGGGAAATCACCACTTCCACCTATGTGGACATTCCACACATCGTTAGAGATACGATCAAAGATATCGGCTACAACGATTCCTCCATGGGCTTCGACTGGGAAACCTGCGCGGTGATCAGCAGCATTGACAAGCAGTCTGTCGATATAGCGGTGGGCGTCAATGCCGGTGAGGGCCTTTTTGAAGAGCAGGGCGCCGGAGACCAGGGGCTCATGTTCGGGTTTGCCTGTAACGAAACCCCGGTTCTCATGCCCATGCCCATCTATTATGCCCACCGCATCTCGCGGAGGCTGGCCGAAATTCGTAAAAACGGCGTGGTCGATTTTCTCAGACCCGACGGGAAAAGCCAGGTTACGGTCGAATATTGCGACCACAAGCCCAAGAGGGTGGACACCGTGGTCGTTGCCTCCCAGCACACCCCCTCGGTCAGCCACGCCACACTGCGCGAGGCGATCATCGAAGAGGTCGTAAAGAAGGTCATACCGGAAAATTTGCTCGATGCAAAAACGAAATTCCACATCAATACCACGGGGCGGTTTGTGATCGGCGGTCCGCTCGGGGATTGCGGCCTTACGGGAAGAAAAATTATCGCCGACACCTACGGCGGGCAGGGTAGCCACGGCGGGGGCGGTTTTTCGGGCAAAGACCCCTCGAAGGTCGACCGGACCGCGTCTTACATGGCCCGCTACGTGGCCAAAAACATCGTCGCCGCCGAACTCGCCGACCGGGTCGAGGTTCAGGTCGCCTACAGCATCGGTGTGGCCGAACCGGTTTCCCTCATGATCGATACCTTCGGCACGGGGCGTGTTCCTGACGAAAAAATCCAGGAGCTTGTCCAGGAGCTTTTCAGCTTCAAGCCCGCAAACATGATCAAGTACCTCAAACTCCAGAGGCCGATCTATAGAAAAACCGCCAGCGGGGGGCATTTCGGCAGAACCGATCCCGATTTTACATGGGAAAAAACCGATATGGTCGATACCCTTCGGGAAAGAGCGGGTTTAAACCACGGCAATGTGTGCAAATGTTGAAAGCTCTTTGAATCCGCAAGATTAGCGGCTCTCATTTCAGGATCGTTGCGAACACCCGCAGGCCCCGCGGGGAGTGCTCTTTGTTTGAGAGTTCTTGCCCGCGGAGCTTGTCCAAAGCTATCAACCCCATGTAGCCAGGCTCATTGCGCGCGGTTTTCAAAAAGAGATTGGAAAAGTATCCGCATCTCGTCGAAGGTCCGGAACAGTTCGATAAGAAAAGGAACGAGCTTTTTGCCCGTATCGGCTTCAAACAGCCCGGGTAGCGACAGTATCGCCCCCTGGGCGTAGCGAAACCGTGCGGCCGCCCGTTCTGCGAGTTCCATCAACCGAGGCGCAATATCCTCCGTTCCATTTTCTGAGATAAGTTTTTCCAGATCTCGATATTTTTCGTCGTATTCGCGAGATAGTTGTTCTATAGTAATCAGTTGCGGGGGATCATCTTTCACCGAAGACTCCTTTGGAGATTAATTTAAATCCATATAGCACTTTCCGTAATGTGAACGGCATAATTTTTATCAACTGTGCATCCAGCGGACGGTAACGACATTTCAGCGGATACGCTCATTGAGGCCGAAACGACCGGTTGGCAGCGGGCGAGGTCGGGCCTGTGCGGGCGAGGTGTTGTTGTGTCCGGTCGGCGCTCAGTCCCATGTTTCAGCTTTTTTCTGCCCAGAGGGGGTTGTCGATGGAAATGAGCGCCGGGCGGGGAGGTTTGAAGATGTTCAGCAAAAATATCAATGTCCTGCTTGCCGAGTCGATCAAGTTGCCTGTTGACGGTCTGCCTCCGCTGCTCGAAAAGAAGTTGCACGAGCGCCTCGTTTTTACCAATCCCGAATATGAGATGCGCCACAACCGAGGGGAATGGATCGGCAACATTCCCGCCCAGATCAGTTGCTTGAAGCAGAAGGGCAGAAATTATCTCATCCCCCGGGGATTTCTCGATCAGTTTTTGGATTTGTGCAAAAAGTATCAGGTCGCCTACCGTCTGATCGATCGAAGGCGCCATTTCGATCCGATTGACATCGAGTTCCACGGCGAGCTGAAAAACTATCAGCAGGAGGCGGCCGAAGCGGTGCTGGAACACGATTGCGGCACCCTTGTGGGAGGCCACAAGAGCGGCAAGACGGTCATCGCCCTCTACACGGCCGCCCAAAGGCGCCAGCCCACGCTGATCGTGGTCCCCAAAGCGGATCTGTTCGACGGCTGGATCCGAAAAATTGAAGGTTTTCTGCAGATTCCCGCCTCGGAAATCGGAATCTTTTCAAGCGGCGCCCAGCAGGTTGGAAAAAGAATTACCATCGGCCACATTGGCGAAATAATGCGCCATTGGAGAAAGATTTTCGATAAGGTGGGCTACATCATTTTCGACGAGTCCCAGCGTTCACCGTCAAAGATTCTAACCAACCTGCTCCCCAATTTCGATTGCCGCTATGTACTGGGTCTGTCCAACACGCTGCAACGCAAAGACCGGCTCTTGAAGCTGATTCACTTCTACCTGGGCGATGTGGTCTATTCGATCGACGAAAGGGACGCCAGGGAGGGGCGAGGGATAATACCCGGCACGGTGGTAGCGCGCCGCACCGATTTCGAGTATCCCTACAACTCCAGGGCCGACTACGCGTCCATGTTAAAAGGTCTCATGCTTGACTCCGAAAGAAATCACAAGATTGCCGACGATGTGGAATGCGAACTGGGCAAAGGCGAGGAGCGCGTCCTGATTCTTTCGGGCGGAGAAGATCATGACCGGGCGCTGGGCGAGGAATTGAGCCGACGGGGCATCAGTGTGACTTACGGCCCCGGTTTGGCTGCTAACGGCGCTTGCAGGGAAGGCGGCGACGGGGCGGAAGGCAAGGCCGTGCCGGGCACGACATCGGAGGCGAAGGTGCTCCTCATGCCCCCGAGCGCCGTGCTTCAGTGCTTTCGAAGCCTTAAATCGCACGTTGTTTTCCTGGCCGTTCCAGTCTATTTCCAAAAGAACCTCTCCAATGCCATACGGGATATCTCCCAGGAAGGAGATACCGCCGACAGCCGCCTGACCATCTACGATTACGTCGATACGAAGGTGGCCATACTGGACAATTATTTTCGCATGCGCAGCTACAACTACGGGGTCCACCCCGACCTTCTGCTCGACAACCGGGTGGAAGCCAGGGAGTCGATGCGCTGAGCCCTCGGTAACGCACCTGAAAGGCTTTCCCTGTTGCTGCAAAAAAACCCGCGCACTTTTGCCGTACGCGGGTTTTTTGCAGGCCCGCCGGGCCAGGTTTTGATGCTCGACTCAAAAAACCCGCCCCGAGCTCTCCGGTCCGCTAGCGACCGGGTAAATCACCAGGGTGCCTCGCGGCCAGCCCCCTTACATCGACTGAACGGTGATTTTACGCGGCTTTGCCGCCTCGGCCTTGGGAAGCACGAGTTTTAGCACCCCGTCCTTCATCGAAGCCTGAATTCTCGACCGGTCGATGTCGCTTGAGAGGGTGAACTGCCTGTAGTAATCCCCGTAGGTAAATTCCTTGAAAATTACCTTGCCCTTCGATTCCTCATGATCCACCATACCCCGTATGGTAAGTTGATCGGAATCAAGATCGATGTCGATTTTGTCGATCGGAACTCCCGGCATGTCCGCCAGAAGAGTCAGGGCATTTTCCGATTCATAAATGTCCACCGGGGGGACAAATACCGGAACGTCTCGGGTGCTTTCCCCGGCCGCCTGCACCGCCTTTTTTTCCTCTATCTGCAAATCGGTTTCCGCCATGGTAAACCTCCTCCAACCGTCCTTATTGACCCTGGATTGTTATTTTTCGCGGCTTGACGTGCTCGGGCTTGGGCAAAACCAGGCGCAGCAAACCGTCTCTACATTCCGCCCGTACCCCGTCACCGCTGACGTCTTCGGGTAAAGTGAGCGCCTTGCGGAAACTGCCCCACTTACGCTCCCTGCGGTGATAGTTGACGTCCTGGGCCTCCTCGGGTTTTCGCTCGCCACTTATGGTGAGCGTGCGGCCCACAATCGATATGTCCAGGTCTTCGGCCTTGATTCCCGAGATTTCCGCCTCCACGCAAATCTTGTCCTCCTCTTCGGTCACGATTAACGGCGGAAATACACCGGAAGAGGTCACCGCCTCCGAGCCTCCCGTAAAAGCCGAGAGAAGACGGTCCATCTGCCTGCGGGCCTTTTCAAAGTCTTCCAGCGCCCCCGGCATATCGGGCCAGCGCCAACCGGGATACCTAAAAATGGCCATGGTCAACCTCCTCTTTGATGTTTTGGACTTTGCGTTTTCCTTGTTAGCAGCCACAAGCTAAGACTGCTGGTTGAGGCTGTCAATATCGCTCTCCTCACCTCCTGAAGCCAAATTT
Source organism: Deltaproteobacteria bacterium (assembly GCA_021777755.1). Taxonomy (GTDB): domain Bacteria; phylum Desulfobacterota; class Syntrophobacteria; order Syntrophobacterales; family Syntrophobacteraceae; genus SbD1. Next base: position 39,330 of record JAJYDE010000015.1, on the reverse strand, counting down.
TGCCCTCTTCTCCAATGCAATTGTTAAGAATGCGCATATGCAAAGCAACTGCTTGCGGGTATATATTTAAAAGATTTCTAAGAGGCTTCAACCCGAGGAAACGCCATGCATGCTCATCTGCTCGATCGTTCGGTCGGCTTGAAGGCGCGGGAGGACGCCAGCAGCCCGTTGCGCATCGCCTTGATATTTCCCCCCGCGGTTTTGCCCACGAGCCCTCCGCTTGGAATCGCGAGCCTCAAGGCATGGCTTGGAGCGGCCTGTTGCGGCCAGGGCCTTGAGGTGCGCGCCTTCGACCTCAATCTTTCCTACTTCGAGCAGGCTGCGCGCTGGCTCGGCGAGGGACGCCTGCGGATGAGCCTGCGAAAAACGGACATTGAAACCACGGCCCGCGAAGTCGGAGAGGCCCTGGATTTTTTCCGGGGTAAAGAGGGCGAAGCCTTTTTCGAACTCGATTCATACAATCGTCATGCGGCCGTCTATACCGGATTTGGTTCCGTTTTAAACGGGCTTTTCGATAATTTTGCCCGAAAGATTCTTCACGGCCTCCCTACGCCGGCCCTGGCAGGCAAATTTTTCGACGACCTGCTGGAACCGGTAAGGGCTTTCGAACCAGACCTGGCGGGCTTTTCCATTCTTTTCAGCCAGCAGCTCCATTTTGCCCTGGCTCTCGCAAAGCTTTGCAAGGGCCGGCAGAATTGCCTCGACCGGCAAACCCGGATCGCTTTCGGTGGCGCCACTTTTTCAGTGATGCCCGATCCGGGGCGTATTCTTTCCCCCATCCCGGTTCCCGTGGGTAATGAGCGGGCAGCCCGAGTCGATGCCGGGGCGCTCATCGATTATCTCTTCGTTGGAGAAGGGGAAAAGGGATTGGAAGCGCTTGTGAAATCGGGGCTTCGCCCCGGTACCGGCATACCGGGGCTGGTCTGTAAAATGGATGGCAAAATAGTGTCAAACCCGCCTGAAGCCGTTTTCGACCTGGACAGCCTCCCGGTTCCAGATTTTTCCGATACACCTCCGGGCGCTTACCATTCCCCCGTGCCCGTTTTACCCTACCTCTCCTCCCGGGGATGCCCCTGGAGGCGTTGTGCTTTTTGCACCCATCAGAAGACTTACCTGCACTACCGGGAGGAGGGGGCGGGGGCTTCGGCGGCAAGGATGGTCGAACTGAGCAAAAGCTACGGCGCGGCTCATTTTTGCCTGGTCGATGAAATGTTGACCCCGCGAAGGCTCGAAAAAATTTCGGAGGAACTGGTCCAAAGGTCCGCAGGGTTGCGATTTTCCGCCTATGCAAGGCCTGCGGGCTTTTGCCCGGAAGTGTTCGAAAAGGCCCACAGGGCGGGGCTGCGCCTGCTCATGTGGGGGGTCGAATCGGCCAGCCCCCGGCTGCTCGATCTCATGGGCAAGGGGACCGAGCCTCGGGCGGTAAAAAACATTCTCCACAACGCCGACCGCGCAGGCATATGGAACCTGCTCTTCGTCATGTTTGGCTTCCCGACGGAAACCGAAGCCGAGTGGCTGAGCACGCTCGATTTCCTCGACTCATGCCGGGAAGCGGTCGATGCGCTGTCACGCTCCCGTTTCATTTTACTCGAAGGCTCCAGGGTTTTCCTCGACCCCGGCCGCTACGCGATCCGCCGGATAATCGACCGGCCTCAAAGAGACCCCGTCTCCATAGCCTACGACTACGAGGTCGCCGAGGGGCTCGGCATGGATGAGGTCTCGAAGCTTTTCAGGCAGAGCCTTTCACGGCTCTCCGGGCTGGAGCGCTCGCCCTGGTTCGCACAGTTGCGGGAACACATGCTGCTGTATGCCTCCAACGAGCCTTGCGCCAGGGTCAGCTGAAATCCTCCGGTCGTGGCGTAAAGGAGTCGAGATTGCCGATTCCGAGACTGTTTTCAAAGCCGGCGATTTTTTGAATCGTCGGCTCGATACCCCCCGGGCCAAGGAATTGGGTCTCGGCGCTCTCCAGGGTGTATCCGAGCTGCTCGTAGGCCTTCCCCGGGGCCACGACCCGCAGCAGAGGCAAAAGCGCCGTATCTTCCCACGATTCATGGGCGAGCGACATGCGGGTCAAAAGGTGAATCATGTTTACCGCCTTTCGGCGGTTTTCCTGATCTTTTTTAGAAAGGTCGGCGCAAAGAGGCTTTAAAATTTCTGTTAGCCTGTAGGCCGCGCCATGCTGGCGGCGAAGGGTCGCGATGAGATCGGCGGTTTTTTGCGAAGATGCGAAGGCCGGAAAAATGTATTTTTCCTCCATCAACTGGTGATAATTGATCATGAACTCGGAGATGATCGCCACGGCCCCCCCGGCGATTTCCGGGGAGCGGACCATCTGGGCGTTGAGGCTGTTTTTGATCTTTTCCATTACGGCCAAAGCCCGGCGGGTGACCGCGTGCTGGCGCCCGAGCGTCTCGATCGCGGTGTAGGTGGACCCCGCCGGCTTGGCCGACCGGGAGCACCCCTCCAGCAGACCGGCGCCGCTTGCTCCGGCCAGGATGAAAAATTTGCGTCTGGAAAGAACTTCTTTGGAATACATCGATTCTCCAGCAAACTATGAGATACTATTTCGGGACGAACCGCCAGGGGGGCGGGCCCGCCCCCCTGGCGTCATCGGTTGCCGCATTTTTCCGCTACGGTGGTCTGAGTAGTGGATTTGGACTTCGCTGTCAACAAGCTTGATCGGAGCACGGTTTGGAGTCTTTTGAAAGACCATGGTAAGCGTTATCATTCCAACATTTAACAGGGCATGGCTGCTTTTGGAGGCGGTGAACTCCGTTCTGGGCCAAAAGGGTGTGCATGACCGGGTGGAAATCATCGTGGTGGACGACGGTTCAACAGATGATACCCTGAAGGCTCTCGCCACGGTGGCCGCAAAGATTGAATACATCCGGCGCGACCATGCGGGAGTGAGCGCGGCAAGAAACCTCGGGCTCTCGGTTTGCGGCGGCGAATGGATAGCCTTTCTCGATTCGGACGATCTCTGGCTTCCGGGCAAGCTTCGGGCTCAGATGGATTTTTTTGCCGCTCATCCCGACATGTCTCTTTGCCAGACCGAAGAGATCTGGATAAGAGACGGAAAGCGGATAAATCCGAAAAAATATCACGAAAAGCCTCGCGGACACTGTTTCCCTTTGCTGCTCGAAAGGTGTCTCGTAAGCCCTTCGGCGGTGGTAATCCACCGGCGTATTTTCGACTCCGTGGGCCTTTTCGACGAATCTTTTCCCGCCTGCGAAGACTACGATCTGTGGTTGCGCATTGGCTGCCGTTTTCCCTTCGGCCTCGTGGACAGGCCCCTTGTGATTAAGCGCGGCGGCCGGGCCGACCAGCTCTCGGCCTCAACTCCCGGTCTTGACAGGTTCCGAATCGAGGCTATAGTCAAATCGATCCGATCCGGGCGCCTCGATTTCGCGCAGAGGCAGGCGGCTCGAAAGGCGCTGGATGGCAAGCGCCGGATTTATTGCAACGGCTGCCTCAAGCGGGGAAATTTTATCGAGGCCGAAAGGATCGAAGAGCTTGTGCGCCAGGCTCTCGATGATTGATGTAAAAAAGGCCGGGAGGAACCTTTGGCCCCCGGCCCCAATTGCTTGCGTTTGGCCTTTGGCCCTATCTGTAGTGATTCGGCTCTTGGCTGTGCGGTGACTCTCAGGACTTCGCGCCAACAGGCGCGATAAGGAGATTTTATGCTTTTCATGGCTATTTTCAGTTACTCTCCCGAGGATAGAAATCTGGTCATAGAACGTGGAATGGGGGCGGATAAATCTGCCGGAGTAAAAGTGTTTGGCGAGTGGTTCGATATTTCCGGCCACAGGGTGTTTCGGTTGTTCGAAGCCGAAGACGATGCGCATCTTGCTTCGTCCGTCTTTGGCTGGAGCGATCTGGGCGTTACGGAAATCATCCCCGTGATGGATACCGAAAAGGCCTTGAAGTTGTTACGGAAAGCGGGAAAATTGTCCTGAAAAGTATTGACCTTCAGCTGGAGGGAGAAGTCTTCGGGGGACTCATCCCGGAGCTTTTCCCAAGGCCTCTTCGAAATATTCCGCATGAGGTCCTGAAGCTTTTCTGCGAACTGGTGGCCTCTTGCGATACGGCCCTGGACCATCCTTGCGCCGAAAAGTTCTTCCTGCGCCTCGCATCGAGAATTGACGGCGACCTTTTAGCCTGGCTTTTCGAGAAGAGATTTCCTCTGCGTCCCTTCGTGGATTTTATCGATCCGAAGAGGATATTCCCGGGCGCAGGCGCCGTTTCACCGGTTCTTAGAAAGAGATGGAGGCTTCTTAAAAACCTGCTGCCTTGTGCTGCCGAGGCTGACAGCGCCCTTGTTGTGACGCTTTGCGACCTGCGGCCCCTGGTAAACCCGAAAAGCCCCGCCCGGCGCCGCAAATCCGCCTGGAAAATCCACGCAAGGGCGATTGCCGCAAGCCCCGCCGATCCCGGGAGGGTGCCGCCTCCTGTCAAGCACCTCTACTGGGGAGGTGCCCGGCGCCGAACCATTGTTTTCTGGGATAGGCTCGTTTCCTTCCAGGCGGAGGAGCTGAGCGCAATCAGGCATCTTGCCGAGCAAGCGGGCAGGCGAACCGGTCGCGTTGTGCTGAGCTGGCACAATGCCACCCTCGGGGCCGCCGGGGGGTGGGCCTTTGAAGCCCCTTGCGCCATGCTGCGCGCGGCTGCCGCGGATTTCGACCCCGAGCTTCGGCGGGAGATGACAAGGCTTCGGGGCTCTTTCGACCGGGTCGCGGCTATGGAGCTTTGGTCCATGAGGGTCGATCGCCTCTTCGCCCCTGAAGCCTACCGCGGTTCTGATACGGACAAACGGGAATGGCCGGGCGCGCTTTCTCCTCACCAACGAGTATCGCGCCGGCAACTTCGCGAATGGATGCAAAGCGGCGAAAAGGCTTGGGCCGAAGGACTGGTGCTGCTTTTTTCCCTGGTGAACCTCGGGCAGCGGCTGCTCGATGCGGGCAAAATCGACTCATTGGTGCTTCCCTGGATCGACAAGTTTTTCATTTCGTCTCGAAGGCGGGCGGATATCGGCTATCTGGACGCCCTGTTCCGGTTCGTGTCGGCCAATATCGAAAGTCCACTGGTCCTTTTTTGGGATGACACCATCCATGCCGGGGCGCCAAGTCTTGCACTGGCTCTTGCGAGCATGTCCGAAGGGGGGCTGCCTTTCAGGGGCCTCGGCATTTTTAACGCAGGCCTTTCGAAGGGGCGGGCGGCGGAGCGGGCGAGGGCCGCCTCGATCATCCGCAGGGATTATCCGCAAAAAGCGCTTTTCGCCCTTCGCCCGATAAATGAAAACCACTGTCCCGGAGCCTTCCGACAGATTTTCGAAGATCTCGATCAAAGCTTTTTTTTGAACTACGATTCCTCCTGGAAGGACAACCTCGCTTTTCTCTATGCGGGAACGCGGGTGATGGCTCTTCTCGGGACCCAGGCGGAGATGGAAACGATCTGTCCCGCGGTTGTGCTTCGGGGGAAACGATGGGCTTTTGGCGCCTGGTTTAGAGGCGTTCTTCGCCGGCTCTCGCTTGGAGGCGACCATGAGCCGGCCGGAGGGCTCGATGGGCTCTACTGCTCCTGGGCCAATCTTTTATGAAAAGGATGGAGCCACACCCCGGGCTAATTCCTGCGCGCATTAATTCTCTTCTTGCTTTATCTTTTTGAATATATGAAAAGTCTTTAGTGCCGACAGGTTCGGCAAAGATTGTCGAATTGGGGCCTCGGGGCGTGCATTGGAGTGGAAACGGTCGTATGGTGAATTTCAAAAAGGCCCGTGAACGGATGGTGGAAGTTCAGGTAATGGCTCGTGGCGTTCACGATGAAAGGGTCCTGGAGGCGATGCGGAAAGTGCCGAGGCATCTTTTCGTAGACGAGGCCCTGCGGGACCAGGCCTACAGTGATCATCCCCTGCCGATTGCGGAAAACCAGACCATCTCCCAGCCCTATATCGTGGGAATCATGACCGCGAGCCTGCAACTGCGAGGCGGGGAAAAGGTCCTGGAGATAGGAACCGGTTCGGGTTACCAGACCGCGGTGCTTGGCGAACTGGCCGACAGGGTCTTCTCCATCGAGCGATATCCCGATCTGGGCTACCGGGCGAACTCGGTTCTGCGCGGTCTTGGCTACGACAATGTCATAATAAGGGTCGGAGATGGTTCTCTTGGCTGGCCCGACGATGCGCCCTTCGATGGAATCATTGTCACGGCGGGCACTCCGAAGATTCCTCAGCCGCTCATCGATCAACTCGCAAAGGGCGGGCGGCTGATCGTTCCGGTCGGCGACCGGACTTCCCAGGAACTCATCCTGGTCGAACGGGCGCCTGAGGCAATCAGGAAAACAAATTTGGGCGGGGTAAGATTCGTAAACCTGGTGGGGAAATGGGGATGGAAAGAATAGAGATCGGCACTCCGATTATCGGTGTGGTGGGACGAGGGATCAGTCAACCGGAGTTGAGAGCGGTGGCCGAGGAGGTCGGCCGCGAAATCGCGCGCAAGGGCGCGGTCCTGGTATGCGGTGGCCTTGGCGGCGTCATGACCGATGCGGCCCGAGGGGCCAAGGAGATCGGCGGTACCACCCTGGGGATTCTTCCCGGAGCAAACACAACCGATGCAAATGAATTCATCGATTTTCCCATTGCGACCAATATGGGGGCTGCCCGCAATTCGATCATCGCGCATACGGCCGACGTCCTGATCGCCATAGGAGGCGCCTACGGCACCCTGTCGGAGATTGCCCTGGCGCTGAAACTGGGAAAGGGAGTGGTGGCCCTTCAGCCGACCTTTCAGATCCCGGGGGTGATCCTGGCCCTCTCGCCGGCAGCGGCCGTCGACGAAGCCCTCACGCTCGTCGAACTTGGCCGCAGGTTGCTGCAAATCTCCGAGGCCTGAGGACTTGCTCACTGACAGGTGACTTTATTGAAACCCATCTCGAAACGCGGTTGGAAAAAAAAGGGGCCAAAAGCCTCCGTTGAGGGCGAACAGGTGCCCGAAACGCCGGGCCCCGGCCTGGAGGAAGTGATTCGGGAAAACCGGGTCCTGCGTGGTGAGCTTGCCGCCGTGGTCGCCAATGCGTTGGAAAACGAGGTGACCTGGAGGCATTTTGCGGCCATAGAGCGGGTGCTTTTCAGGACACGCGATATGGATCGTCTGGTGGAAGAACTGCTTGGCGAAATCAAGGAGCGGTTCCAGACGGGGCTTTTGGTCCTGTTTCTCTCGCATCCCGAGCTCTTGGACAGGCTCTTTCAGGGCGAGCCGCCAATGAGCCGCGAAACGGCCCCCGGTGCCTGGATTTCACCGCTTGATCCCGATTCGGCCCAGGCTCTGTTGGGGCCGGCGCCAAAACCGCTGCTTTTCGTCTCCGATCGAAACGGCTATCCCGCCATGCTCGGTTTTAGCGCCGGTTCGATGGCCTCGGGAGCGCTCATCCCCATGAAGATGGGCGATCTTCTTTTCGGGGCGCTTCTGCTTGGCAGCCCCGACCCCGACCGTTACCATCCCGAAGACGGCGCCGACTTTTTGGAGCAACTGGGTATAAATATTGCCCTTTCGATGGACAACTGCCTGACCTATGAAAAGGTGCGCGACTTCGCGGTAAAAGATCAACTGACCGGGGTTCTCAATTTTTTCCAGATCCACACCATCCTCGATAAGGAATTCAGAAAGGCCCGCCGCTCGGGCGGCCCGCTTTCGGTCCTGGTGGTCGATCTCAACTTCGTCCAGGACTGGGACGAATCGGGCAGCGGCATGGAAGTGCTCAAGCATGCCGCCCGCCTGCTCGAAGAGATCCTTCCCGAGGAGCGCTGCTTTCTGGGCCGGTACGGAAGCGATGAATTCTTGATCGTGCTTCCCGGGGTGCCCGAGGAGGAAGCGCGCGAGGTCATCCCCTACATTTCATCCACCATGAGGAAGTCTCCCTACCGGGAAGGCAACACGGCCACCATCATAACCACGGCCATCGGGGTCGGGACTCTTGACGAAGGCGCATCGGGGGCCGGGGACCTGGTCGATGCGGCCTGTGCCGAACTCTACGACATAAAATTGCGCCGTGGAGTTGCAAATGATGCCCCCGCTCGATCTTAGCCCTCTGAGCGATTGATTGCCCGCGGACCCGCCTCTTCATAATGAATTTTTCTTGTTTTGCCTTGTGAGGACCGCGCACCGGACTTGTCTAAATGCGCCGCGCGTGGTAAAAGCTCATCTCTTATCGGGGCGTAGCGCAGCCTGGTAGCGCACCTGCCTTGGGAGCAGGGGGCCGTAGGTTCAAATCCTATCGCCCCGATTGAGTTTGCTTGGGGAGTGACACCAAGGGTTGTGACACTTTTGTGACAGGCAGATTCCGAGGGAGCATTTCCGGCGGTAAATCCTTTGGCAGGTTTACCGCTTTTTTCTTGCCCTCATGGCTCGGGTGGGCATACCGCGCGGTCATGTTGATGTGCTTGTGCCCGAGAAGTTCCAACCCTGTCGCCCGAAAGGACTCGGCGATTCACATGCCTGCGCACGAAGGCCGGAAATATGTCGTGGGGCGAGTGGCCTGGCGGGGTGGGCGAAGCGATGATCTCCGAAATTGAATTGACGAATGGCGGGGCCTGTGTACTTTCAACAGGGAAGCTCTGATGTTACGGGGCAGGTTGCCCTTTCCATAAAAAGCCTGGAAAGGGAGTTTCCGAAATGACCGATTATTTATTTGCACATATCGGTTTTATCGGCGGTCTGGCCAGGAGCCTTGACTTGGGCGACACGCCGACTGGCTACAATGAAAACGCCAGCCGAGAAGAGGCCGACCGATTGGCGACTAAATCGGATTGGCTGGCGGTTGGACGCGACATGGAGGTCGCGCTGGGTAAATTCAAGGCTTCTCAGGCAAAAGCAGCCTCAGCCCTCAAAAAATAAACCCGACCGGAATGCCTTAATCCATGCCCGGTCCAGTATCCAGGTGCATCAGGGACCGTTGCCTCCTCCTGAATTATTGCGGAATTACGAAAACATTATCCCGTGCGCTGCGGAGCGTATCTTGCGGATGGCTGAAGAACAGCAGGCCCATCGTCACCGCTTGGAAGCCAAGGTAGTACAGACGGAGAGTATCAATAGTACCCTCGGAATAATCTCGGGCTTCATAATCGGGATTGCTACAGTCGTTGGAGGGTGTATCGTGGCTTATGCGGGCAAGGAATGGGCTGGCTTCGCATTGGGAAGCACCGGTTTGGCCGCGTTGGTGGGGGTTTTCGTTTACGGGACCCGAGCCCGAAAGCAGGAAAGAGAAGATAAGTTCCGAATGATGCAAAAATAATGTTGCTACGCAGCAAATAAGTTGAGCCTCTTTTTTCTTCCCCTTATTTTTCCCCCGATCCTCAAAAGAACAACCTCCAATTTCAGCCCGAATAATCTGGAATTATCCGTACACATCGACAAGGATTATACATTTATCGACCAACATTGTTGAATCCGCACCCGATACGTCCAAAAGAACTCGCAACAGTCATGTTTTCCAGCGGCCGATAAAGCGGGTGTTCCGCATATCCATGGGCCTCCATCGGGCCTTCTCGGACTGGAAAAGAGCCAAATTTCACCTTAAGTTATACTTAACGCCTATTCGGAACCCATGTTAGTCGGGGCCGGGGGCTACGCCACGAGCTGATTTCGCGCAGGATGAGCATAAGCCACGCCGTGCTCTCCTGACGGGGTTTTCCGCTCCCGCGCGGTGCTTCGAAAAAGCCGTTGCGGCTGGTGTGCGGTTTCGCGCCGGAGGTCAATGAGAGATTTATGCTGAAATCCTGGGGATACGCGGTTTACCGTCTCCGCTGGTGGATAATCGCCGTTTCAATGCTTTTCTTGGCCCCCGCCGCCTGGATGACGAGCCGGGGAGGGGAGCTGCGGTCGGTGATCATCCCTTCCAGCTCCGAATCCGGAAAGGCGCTCGAACTTATAAAGAAGCAGCTGCCCGCCTCAACCTTGCCCTCCTTTGGCCTCATTTTTCGAAGCAAAACCCTCAAGGCCTCCGACCCCGAATTCAAGCTCCAAGTCCTGCGTGCCCTGAAACCATTGCGGAACGCCCCCCATGTGGCCGCGGTTAAAACCGCCTACGACGGATCGGGTGCGGGGTTTGACGGGCGCTACATATCCCGCGACGGGCGGGCGGTAATCGCAAGGGTGGAAATGAGGGACGAGGGGGCGAACCAAAACAGACTCGTAACCGACATCTATCCTAAGTTGCGCGCCAAAATCCATTCAAAAGCACTGCAAATTACCGCATTCGGGGAGTACCCGCGCAACTACGACCTCACAAGGCTTGCCGAACGGGACGCAAGCCGGGGGGAAATCAGGGTGCTTCCCGCCGTGGGGCTGGTTTTGGTTTTCGTGTTCGGTTCGGTGGTCGGGGCACTGATACCGCTTGTGATCGGAGTCCTGGCGGTAACCGCGGGTATTGCCGCCGTATTGGTCCTGGCCCACTTCACCCCCGTTCTGATCTATGCTAAAAATGTCATCGTCATGGTCGGGCTGGGCGTAGCCATCGATTATTCGCTTTTCATCTCCAGCCGGTTTCGTGCCGAACTCAGGTTCCTCCCAGTCCCCGACGCCCTGGCGAAAGCCGTCTCCACCACCGGGCGGGCGGTTCTTTTCTCGGGGGCAACTGTTGCCATCGGATTTCTCGGCTTGTTGTGGCTGCCCGTCGGCCATGTCAGCTCCATAGGTATGGCGGGGACCATCGTGGTCACGATCGCCGTCATCTGCGCCCTGACTCTTCTGCCTGCCGTTCTGGCGGTTTTGGGGCCAGGAATAAACAGCTGGAGGCTGCCCTTCGCCGGCGCCGGACAGCCGGGAGAGTCCACACGCTTTTGGCGCGCTCTTTCCTCCTCGGTGATGTCCCATCCCTGGCGAATTCTGGCCCCGTCGGCCATTTTCTTGATTGTTTTGGGAATTCCGTTTGCAAATATCCAACTCGGGGCGACCGACGTATCCGCACTGCCCCAATCGGCCGAGTCGCGAAGAGGCTTCGAGCAGTTGCACCGTTACTTTACGGACCCCGATTCCAATCCTGTCATAATAGTAGTAAGATATTCGGATTCTCCACCCCTTGGTCCCGGCCATCTCGCCCGGCTCTACGATTTCAGCCGATGGCTCGCACGACTTCCGGGCGTAAATTCCGTAAAAAGCATAGTGGACCTGAACCCGGCCATAAACCTCGACCAATATCGAAAAATCTACTCCCGGCCCCTGACGAGCCTTCCGAAGGGGATGCGTCTTGCCGTAAAAAAAATGGTCGGAGCCGATATCGTGATGCTGGTCGCTCAAACCTCTCTGCACGCCGGCGGCCAGAGGGCACTGAACCTTGTTCGAACCATCGACCGATCACACCCCCCGGTGGGAGGCCAAGTCATGGTTACCGGAGAAAGTGCCTTCCACGTCGATTTCATCAGGGCGATAAGAGACCGGTCGCCCTATGTGATCGGCTCCATGATCGTCGTGACCTATCTCGTGCTCTTCTTGATGCTGCGATCATTGTTGCTGCCTCTAAAGGCCGTGCTGATGAACCTTTTGTCCATTAGCGCCTCATTCGGCGCCCTGGTGTGGATATTCCAGTACGGTCACCTGGCGTCCTGGCTCCATTTTACCCCCCGCCCCATCGAGGCGATGAACCCCATAATGATGTTCTGCATGCTTTTCGGGCTTTCCATGGACTATGAAGTGCTGCTGCTGAGCAGGGCCAGCGAGGAGTATCGAAAAACTTGCGACAACACCCGCGCGGTGGCGCTCAGCCTGGAGCGCACCGGGCGGGTCATTACGGGTGCCGCGGCGATCATGGCCCTTGTGCTCTTCGCCTTCGCCTTCGCAGCCCTTACGGTCATAAAGGAAATAGGCGTGGCGATGGGGCTTGCCATCATAATTGACGCCACAATCGTGCGCTGCCTGCTCGTTCCCGCCACCATGCGGCTGCTCGGGCGCTGGAATTGGTGGGCGCCTTCCCCGGTCGGCAGGATCTATGAGTTTTGTTCTTCACTTCGGAGTCGGGGCGGGCATCGTTTGACCTGATCCGGCGCCGTTTATGTTTTCCTCGCTGGCCTGCCACCGGAGCCGGGGCGCGAAGTGGCACGCGTGGATGCGGCCCGCGACCGTGTCCTGGGTGTACATGATGAGATGGTGGCCCACCAGCGCTATCTGAAAGATGTTTTCAATCAGCCCCTGGCGTAACTGGTTTCGAAACATTCGCCAGAAAACCCGGCGGTAATTCGAGAGTATTCCCACCTGCCAGATCAGCCGGGAGAGAATGGAAAAGGCTCGGCGAAGATTTCGCGGTGTCACCTGGCGCAGTGGAAATCGCGGGCGCCGGCGATTGGGATAGGTCCTGATCGTCTGTGTCTCGTAGCGCTCATAGAGAGCTTCGGGTTCGTAGACCTCCGAGATCAGTCTCAGCCAGTCGCCTATCAGTTCCTCATAGGGTCTTAAAAATTTGACATTGGAGTCGCGGCCCTCGTCGGAGACGATCCGCCCCTCCTTTTCCAGCCGGTTGTAGAGCGGGGTTTTGGGAAGCGCGTAGAGGATGTTGAGCGTGTGGACGGGGGTTTGCGAAGCGCGGATAAATTCGGCTAGCACCCGCGGAGTCCGCGGTGTGTCCGTATCGAAGCCCATGATAAGACCCACGGCCACCTCCATTCCGTACCGGTTGAAGGTGTCGATCGCCTCGAGGATGGGGGTCTTTGTGTTGAAGGATTTCTTTATCGCCCGCAGCGCTTCGGCCTCGGGGCTTTCAACCCCGCAGAAGATGTTTGTGAAGTAGGCTTTTTTCAGAAGTTCGAGAAGGTCGGGGTGTTGAGATATTTCAAGGGTCGCCTCCAACGACAACCGCACCAGGCAGTCCCATTTGTCCTGCCAGGCCGCCAGGGCGTGGAGCAATTCGCGGGCCGCCTCGGGATCTCCGAAGAAATTGTCGTCGAGAAAGTGCACCGAAGGCGCTCCGCCGGCCGCCAGGATATCGAGTTCCCGGATCACCTGCGCTGTGCTCTTGTGTCGCGGCCGGCGTCCGTAGAGAACCGGCACGTCGCAAAACTCGCACACATTGGGGCATCCGCTTGAAAATTGCACCGAACACAGAAAATAGTGGCACAAGTCGATCAGGTGATAGGCTGGCGGCGGATACTCGGTCATAAGAAGCCGATCGGAGGTGTGAAAGACAACCTGCTCGGGCGGCCGCGAGGGAGCCCGATCGATCATGTCGAATATCCTGAAGGTCGCGTCCCCGGCTTCGCCGACATGGATAATGTCGGCCTCCGGATACCATTCGGGCGCCGCCGAGGCGGATGCGCCGCCCAATACGACCGGTTTTCCGGCCCGGTGCCCCCGGTCTATCACATCGCGAATGGCCTCCCGCTGGATGTGCATCCCCGAGGTGAACACCACGTCGGCCCAGCCAAAATCCTCTTCGTCCGCAGCTTCATTGTTTTCATCGATAAATCGGACCTCCCAGTTTTGCGGTATCAGCGCGGCAACCAGCAGAAGCCCCTGGGGGGGCATGAAGGCCCTGACCGAAGGGGTAAGGGGAAACGAGTGGTTGAAGGTCCCAAAAGAGATGCCGTATTCGGGAAATACGCACAAGATACGGCGCTCGTTTTCGGGTGGGTGGTAAGTCGCCGAATTTCGAAGGTTCATTTTCCGGCCCTCCTGAGTTCAAATTTGCCAAAAGCTTCTTTTCTAAAACCCTTTATCTGGGAAGCTGTCCTTACAGGGCTGCGCATCGACCTATGCGTGTTTGTTGCTCGGCCCCGGGTGGCGATAAACGTATTCCCAGCATGCGGCTTGCCCGTAAAAGGGCCATTGTCGGCCACAGGTTTCCGTAGTTGTGGTAAATGAGGTAAAGTTTTCCGGCAAATCCCGCCCCCGTCGGATAATTTTCCTCCCAGCCCTTTCCCCTGCGGTAACGTTCGATCAAAAACTCCATCCCGCGCCTTATCGCCCCTTCCCGCAGGCTTGTCCCCGAGGCCAGAAGACCCTCCAGCGCCCAGGCGGTCTGTGAAGGCGTGCTCTCGGACCGGGCTATGAAAGACCCCGCAAGATCCGAAGCGCAGGATTCCCCCCATCCCCCGTCACCGTTTTGCACCGAACGTAGCCACACACATCCTCGCCGCACGGCCCCGCGGTCATGTTGATTCACCCCGGCCGCCCCGTAACCGATAAGAGCCGCCCAAGTTCCGTAAATGAAGCTGATCCCCCAGCGCCCCCACCACGATCCGTCTTTTTCCTGGTGGGAGTCGAGCCAGCCAAGGCCCCTTCGTACCGATACGGCGGTCCGCGCATCATCGAGATCGCTCAGAAACATCACCGTGCGCCCCGTCATGTCCGCCGAACTCGGGTCTATCATCGCGCGGCCCATATCATTAAAGGGCAGTCGCTCGAGAAATTGCTTGGAGTTGTTCACGTCGAAAGCGCTAAAGCCCCCGTCACGATTTTGCATCGCCAAGACCCAGCCGACTCCCCTGGAAAAAGCCTGGTTCGCCCTTGGCCCCAACCGCCCCTTGAAGTCTCTTAGCGCCGAGAGGACCGCGCAGGTATCGTCAACATCGGGGTAGAAGCGGTTGACGGCCTGAAATCCCCAGGCGCTGCCTCCAATTCCGGGCGAATGCTGCCTCAGGTCCGGAAAGACTGTAATCTCGCGATCCAAAAGCCACTCGCCCGCCCTGGCAACCGAGGGCTCCGTGTCCGGAATTCCCAGTTGCCGCAAAGCCAAGACATTTAACGCGGTGTCCCAGACCGTTGACGTACACGGCTGCATGTGCAACTCGCCGTCTTGCTCCACTGTGAAGCCTCGAAGACCCGCCTTCATGGACCGCACCGCTTGCGCATCCTCCGGCCTGCCAAGCAGGGAAAGCGCAAACATCGAAAATATAGTTGACAACAAGTAGCTTCCGAGTGTGCCGTCCTCTTCCATCCGCTCCAGAATGAAAAGGCGGCACAACTCCATGGAGCGTCTTCTTGCCCCCGTTGCCCGGCTGAAAACGGCCAAACCTTTCCCCAGGGGCCTTGCAAGCCGCTCCAACCGGCCAAGGCCGGGGTGAATGCTTCGGGTTGAGCGAAAATGGTGTGGCGAAAGAAGAGCCTTTATTTCCGAGGCGAGGCGAAACCCGCATCCGACATTCATGGCCGCAAGGAGCATGATGGCAGGCATATGCACCCGCGTAAAGCTTGCCAGATCATAAATGCTCAAAGGCGCTCTGCCCGAGAGCAACATGATTTCGGGGGGCAGAACCGGTACGGACGACCAGGGGATGACACCCAGGATGGCCAGCGTTACCCGCGTTAAATTTGATAGATTGCTCTCGTGGCGGGTCGCCAGAAGAAACTTTTCCGCCCTCGCAATCGCTTCGGCGCTCGGGGTGCGCCCGGCCAGCCGCAAGGCGACATAGGCCTCCAGTGTCGTGCTGAAATCGCCGCAATGTTCGGGAAATAGACCAAAGCCGCCATTGGGAAGTTGACGACCCTCTATCGATCGCGCAAGACCTTCGACAAGGGTTTTATCCCCGGGGGGGAAAAGAGCCTCCACCATGATGAGGTAAGCATTTGCCAGTACCGTGCCCTCAAGCGGATAGCGCCAGCTTCCGTCCTCCGACTGTTGCGACAAGATCACATCCCGCATGTCCTCCAGTATCGGACCCAGGCAATCCCTAAACGAGTACATCCGATCCGTCATGGCAACCGACATGGCCCGGCTCTCAGCGTCTTTTCCGCCAACACGGATTCCACGGATCTGTGAATTCTCGAAATTGGCATGTTTGAAATGACTGTGTCAAAAAAGGCAAAGCTGCGCACGACGCGCCCGAACTTGGAAGGTCGAACTGAAAACAAGATGCGGGCGGCCATCTCGAAGGGAGGTCCACTCCCGCTTCTCCGATCGATCCATCGGCTTCCTATGCGCTTTTGATATGATCTCGGGCAAGGGCTGTCAAGAGGGGGGGGCCCGGCCGGCCGATCCCGGCCTCCTTTCGAGCAAACATTGAACTTTCCACCCGCAGTAGTTAGCTTCTTCGAATGGTTCATCGACCGGAGACAATCCTTCCCCGTAAGCCAACGCAGAAGGAGAACCCAATGAGATTGAAAATGAGGAAAATTCTCGCAGTGCTCTCGGTATTCGTACTTTTTGGCGTCTTTCCGATCGTTTCCTACGCTCAGGGAGGAGCGGGCGGTGCCGGAGGAGGAGCCGCCGGGGGTGCCGGAGCCGGTGTAAACGGCGGCTCGCCCGGTTATGGCGGTTCACAAAACAACATGCCCGGCTCCAGCGGCATGGGCACCCAAAACCCCGACAATCCGGGAATGGGCGGCGGGATGAACTCCAACAATCCATCCGGAACCAACAACTCCAACTCCGATCCGGGAAATTCGTCCGAATAGCCATTGAGCCGATTCGGTCGGCCTTGTAGACAAAACAGCCGCGGGGAACTGCTCCTTCGCGGCTGTTTTGCTTCGCTTCTAGACCGAAACGATGCTTTCCTGAAGAAGGTCCATCTGCTCGATTTCCTCCTCCAGGTAATCCTTGAGCCTTTTTTTAAGGCGGCTTTCGATCTGGCGCACCCGCTCCCGGCTAACCCCGAGTTTGCCCCCGATCTCCCGCGGCGTTACAGGTGCTTCGGCCAGAAGCCTGCTGTCGAATATCACCGCGTCCTTGCCTTCCAGTTGGGCTCGAAAGTGGCGCAGCTTGCCGTAAATGATCGCCTTGGCCTCCCGGTCGGCCAACTGATCATCGACGGGCCGCTCCTCGGAAGGCAAAAAGGACAGGCAGGTGTCCTCCGTGTCCTCCTTTAGCGGGCTGTCCAGGGAGACCTCCCGGTTATTGAGACGCTGATCCTTTCGTTGCGCCAAGTCAACCGTTCGAATTTATTATTGAAAAATGTTGGGGTGCTAATTTGCTGAAAATACTGAAAATACCCTGTTCATCTGCGATTCGGGCGGGCTGTCTCTCGGTGCCGGCTGGACAGTTTTTCAAAGCCCATGGTCTTTTCCCCGGCCGTTGAGGATTCATGAACAATCGAATTTCGGTGATCAGGTCCTTCTGAAGAAAAGGAGATTTTCCCGATGCATCTCCTCAGGGGCGGGGGCGCGGGATTCATGGTGTCAGCTCACGAAACGGGAAAAATGGCACGCTTGGGATTGGCAAACGCCCATGGTGGCGGGCAGGGAACCCGCGCAACATCCCCCTGACCGGCAGCCCTAAGATTGGTCAAGAATCCCCGAGGCGATCCCGTTGCGTCTCATGGTGTTTTCCACCACCTGGCGGACGTCGGCGAGGCATCAGCGACCTTTAAGGTTTTTGAGGGCGCACTGACATCCCACGGCCTTCTTTTCGGATACAATTTTATCCATGATGGTGGATCTGCCGTTTTGCAGGACATCCCTCTCGATATCCAAGGCGGTGTAATTGAAACAGGAACAAATCAGGTCTTCCATTGGCTTCTCCCACAAATTCCTTATTCCGCTTCCTTCAATCGGGGCAACAAGAGAGCTTCCAGGGGCCCTTGTAGCGCGAGATGGCGGCGATTTTTAGCGCTTCGGCCATTGTCGAATAAACATGGATCAGATCGATAAAGTCCTGAAGCTTGGCGTGAAAACCCCGAGTAATTCGGCAGGAACGCGAGCACGAAGACGGTAATGATCGGGAGCATGACCTTGCATGGCTTTTTGATCGTGAAGGCCTTCATGCCTGGCACCGCGCAACACTCTTTTCCGGCTCCAGCCCTATTTATCGGATGGATTTGATTCGATTTCCTTTGCTCCATCCGGTTTCTCCTCTTGGAGCACATCCAGTATGGGGCAGCTATTGGCGACCACACGCCCGCGACAGCTGTCCACCAGTTCTACGAGAGCCGCCTCCATGCGCCGAAGCATCTCTGTCTTGCTGCGGATATCCGCGATTTTTTCTTCGGCCAGCTTTCGAACCTCGTCGCAAGTAGAAGTTGAGGGCGAAGCGATCTGCAGCTCCAAGAGTTCCTTGATCTCCCTCAGGGTGAAACCGATCTCCTTGGCGCGCTTGATAAAGAGAAGCCGTGAAACGGTTTCTTCGGGATACTGCCTGTACCCCGACTCCCGCCGGGGCGGTTCGTCAATCAACCCTTCGCGTTGGTAAAAACGGATAGTCTCGATCCCGACCTCGGCGCGCCGGGCGATCTTTCCGATTGTCAGCGATTCCATCGCTCCTTCCCTCTTTCTTGATATTTTAAGGGCCGTACCTAACTACGGAGTCAAGACATATAATGAAAATAATCTTCTTGCCCGCTCGGCTTGAAGAGCGAGGGGAGGCTCCAAATACATAAGGCATCGGAGCGAAACTAAAATTTGGAGAATACTTCAATCTGAGGTCAAGGCGAGAGCCTGAGGTTTGCCGGTGAGGATTCGCCCGTGGCAAACCTCGAACTACTGTCCTCTGATCCTGTTGGCGTCGCGTTTGGGCGGCTCTCCAAACAGCCTCTTATATTCGCGATTGAATTGGGATGGGCTTTCATAGCCGACGAGGTAGGCAATTTTTTCGGCGCTGGTCTTATCGGTCATCATCATCTGCCGCGCTTTCTGCAAACGCAGCATCTTTTGAAACTGCACGGGGCTTAAGGTGGTCACTTCCTTAAACTGATGATGCAGGCTCGACGGACTCATATGTACTTGCCCCGCAAGTTCTTCAATCCGAAACGTCAAAGTCAGATTTTCCTTGAGCCAGGAAATCGCATGCGCGACACGGCCCAATTTGCCGTCGCCTACGACGGCTTGAGAAAGAAGAGCGAACTGTTCGGTTTGAAGAAGCCGGAAATTGATCTCGCGCTTAATCATTGGAGCCATAACCGCAATGTCGGCCGGAGCATCCAAAAGTTTGACGAGCCGAAGCAAAGGATCGGCCAATGTGGACGTGATTCTGGTGATCGATAATGGCTGCGATGCGTTTTCATCCCGGCGTGACGACTGTTTGCCGGTTTCTATTATAAGCGCGGCCAGGTCCTTTGAGTTTACGTTCAAAACGATTCCCAAATAGGGCTTGTCCGCAGACTCCGGTGAGACACATCCTGCCACCGGGAGCTCGACCGTTGCGACCAGGCAGCTTGCGGCTTCGTAGACATAAGATTCCTTGCCGAGCATGACTGTTTTGCGGCCCTGCAGGACAAAGCACACAGCTGTTTCCTGAATGTAGAAAGTGGGCCGGGTCTGTTCGGTAAAGCGGGAGAAACGAAGGCCGTCTATTGCCGTCTGATAGGGAGCGTTAGCCTCCTTCGTCCAACGTTCGATCAGTCGGATCAATTCGGTCGTCGGGCCACCCGCATCGTCGGCGTACGGTATTTGTCCATCGTTTTTTATGGTCATGGGCTCATTGTACGCAAAACATGGCGGCCCGAACAACCGTAAACGCGAGCATTTGCAGAAGTAGGCAAGAAATTTCCAGTATCCGGCATGGTTCCATCTTTTTGTATTCCTATAATGACAAGAAAGACGCTTCCCCCAAAAAGCTGAAAAGGAGCAAAAATGCAAAAGCGCATTCTCGGAAAAAACGGGCTCGAAGTCTCGGCCCTGGGACTTGGCTGCATGGGACTGAGTTTCGGTTATGGCCCTGCGAAAGACAGACGGGAGGCGATCGAGCTCATCCGCACTGCCGTTGAAAAGGGCGTCACTTTCTTCGACACGGCGGAATGCTACGGCCCCTTCACAAACGAGGAGCTCGTCGGCGAGGCTCTTGAACCGTTCCGCGATCGGGTTGTCATTGCGACCAAGTTCGGCTTCAAAGACGGAGATGTGGGCGCCGGATTCGACAGCGGCCCCGAACGCATCCGGATGGCTCTCGAAGGTTCCCTGAAGCGTTTGAGAACGGATCGCATCGATCTTTTCTACCAACACCGCGTCGATCCGGATGTGCCGATCGAGGATGTGGCCGCAACGGTCAAAGACCTTATCAAGGAAGGCAAGGTCAACCATTTCGGCTTGTCCGAGGCCGGAGCGGAGACCATCCGCCGTGCGCATGCGGTGCAGCCCGTCGCCGCTTTGCAAAGCGAATATTCCATGTGGTGGCGCGAGCCGGAAGCGGAAATTCTGCCGACCCTTGAAGAACTCGGCATCGGATTCGTTCCTTTCAGCCCGCTCGGCAAAGGATTTTTGACGGGCAAGATCGACGAGAATACCCAATTCACGGCGCAGGATTTCCGCAACGTCGTGCCGCGCTTTTCGGAAAAAAACCGGAAGGCCAATCAGGCTGTCGTCGAAACGGTCAAGCAATTGGCCGAACGCAAAAAGGTAACGCCCGCGCAGATCGCTTTGGCGTGGCTTTTGGCGCGGAAGCCGTGGATCGTCCCCATTCCCGGTACGACCAGGCTGCGCAGGCTCGAAGAAAACATCGGCGGGGCATCCGTGGTTTTGGCCGCCGATGATTTGAAAACCATGGGCGAAGCCCTTTCCAAAGTCGAGGTGCATGGCGCTCGATATCCGGAACGGTTGCAGAAATGGGTTGGAAGATAGCTGCAATCTCGACAAGAAATCGAGATCATCATGGGTAGCGCCATTGTCGTTATCGGTGCCGGATCACTCTTGGAGGTTGATCATGGAAATTAAACGTTGCGGCTCCCAGCCTTCGGGCAAAGGACCGGAAGAATACTTCACCGGCGCGGTGCGCGTCGATCCCTTTTTTTTGGAGACGAAGGCTCCCTCCCGTGTGACATGCGCCCATGTCACTTTCGAACCGGGAGCAAGGACGGCTTGGCATGCTCATCCCCTCGGGCAAATCCTTATTGTGACATCCGGTTGCGGGCGGGTTCAATGCGAAGGCGGCCCTGTGGAGCAAATTCGTCCGGGCGACACGATCCGGTTTGTCCCGCATGAGCGCCACTGGCACGGCGCATCCGAAACCACGGGGATGTCTCATATTGCCATTCAGGAAGAGTCAAACGGCTCGTTGGCCGACTGGCAAGAAAAAGTAACAGACGAACAATTCAAATCGTGAAAGGAAAAAATTATGCCCGCCAACGTCAATGGCTATGCGGCCCATTCACCGAAAGATGATCTGGTTCCGTTTCAATTCGACCGCCGTGATCCACGCCCGGACGACGTCAGTATCGAAATCCTCTATTGCGGCGTTTGCCACTCGGATTTGCACACGGTTCGCAACGACTGGGGGTGGACGGTTTACCCTGTTGTTCCCGGCCATGAAATCATCGGTCGCGTGATCGGCCTCGGTTCGGCCGTTTCGCGCTTCAAAATCGGCGATACGGTCGGCGTTGGATGTTTGGTCGACTCGTGCCAGGAATGCGATTCATGCCATCATGGACACGAACAATATTGCCCCGCTTTTGTCCCCACCTATGGTGGCAAGGATCGTCATGACGGTTCCTCGACCCGGGGCGGTTATTCCGAAAAAATTGTGGTTTCCGACAAGTTCGTGCTCAAAGTTCCCGAGGGCATGGATTTGAAAGGAGCGGCCCCGCTTCTTTGCGCCGGGATTACAACTTACTCGCCCTTGCGGCACTGGAATGTGGGCGAAGGCGACAAGGTCGCCGTTGTAGGTCTCGGCGGGCTCGGGCACATGGCTCTTAAACTCGCCAAGGCCATGGGCGCGGAAGTGTCGCTCTTTACCCGCTCACCGGGCAAGGAGGCGGACGCGCGGCGCCTGGGCGCCGACCATATCGTGCTTTCGACCAAAGAGGATCAGATGGCCTCGGTTGCCGGAAAGTTCAATCTGATTGTCGATACGGTTCCATACGCCCATGACCTGAACCCTTATGTCCCGACTTTGGCCGTGGATGGAACGCTTGTTCTCGTCGGCTATCTTGGCGAACTGACGCCGTCCTTGAACTCCATGCCCATGGTTCTTCAGCGCAAGGCCGTTGCCGGCTCGCTGATCGGCGGCATTCAGGAAACGCAAGAGATGCTGGATTTTTGCGGCGCCCATGGCATCACCGCGGATGTCGAGATGATCAAGATTCGGGATATCAACCAAGCCTATGAGCGCATGCTTAAAAGCGACGTCAAATATCGCTTCGTCATCGATATGGCTTCGTTGAAAAGCTGAACTCAAAGACCGCACACCAGATATAGCCTGAACGGAGCGCACTTCGTCTTCAATGCGAATGCGCTCCGCCTAATCCGTGGAAACCCGTGGCCTGACGTATTAGTGTGGCGCGGCGTGCACGCGGGGAGCCCTCACGACTCGATGGACCGAGCCGCCAAACAATTCGCATTGAACTATTATTCGGGAGGAGCATTTCTGCATCTTCTCGGTTTCCGCCTTGAGGAGATACACTCCGGACCCCGCACTTGACTATCCCCGGGGCGCTCCTTAACCTCATTTTCAGATTGTTCCTCCCACCGAATCAGCTCGAAGAGGAGTCAAATCAATGTGCTACAACTGTGGGTGCGGGAAACCGGACGACGATCACGGAAAGGGCCATGCGGGCACGAGTCCCGACGGGAAAGCCATCACGACCAAAACCTTCGAGGCGGCCGGAAAAGCATTCGACATGGACGCGAAGAAGTCCAAGCGGAACACTCATGATCTTTTGATGCAAGAAGTACAAAAGGGCCCCTGACCTCCACGATCGGGTTTTCGGGATATCCATTCCTTTTGGCATTGTCCGCCTCTTGGTTGCTTGCGCGGCCACCAACCCTTCCCCAAGGTCCGGAAACGCCGTTATGACCACAACCCTGGAGCCGGCACCCCGGACCAACTGGAGCGCGAAGTCGATGAGGCGCAAAGAAACGCTGCCCGCTTGCGCGACTGTCTTATCCGGGATTCACAGGACCTGCGTGATACAGGCAAAAGATGCTCTTGGCGCCATAAGGGATGATTTTGAACCCGACAGTTGAGAACTGTTTCCCGGGGGCCGCGGATGCGGCCAAATGGTATCGATAAGCCTTTGGAAAGGCTATCCCACGACCTTTTTGCAAAGCGAGGCCAAACTGATTCGGCAGGAAATCGAACCGGCAAAGATGGAAATGGAGTTCAAGGCCGCAATGCGCGGAGGACTCCTTGCTTCGGCTTGTTGGCCTATTGATTACGGGGATGGGAATTTCCAATCAACACGCCATTTCACCCCTGGCCGTTCCACGGAAACCATGCAACCGCGGAGCGAGGTCGGGGAGGAGGCGGCATGATGGAGAAACTTTTTCTCAACGGAGAAGATACGATCGGCCGATTGAGGGAGGAGATCGAACGAACTGAAATTCAGATCGAGGAAAATCTGCGTCAAATAGGAGGCGGGCTTTCCGTCGAATCCCTTTCACGGATGTTGGCGGCCAGGGGGAGCGAATTTTTCACCGAACGGCTAAAACCGGCAATCAGCGGGTTAGGAGTTACAATGAAGGCAACCTTGAACAAAGTATTGGATTCCGTACGCCGGGATCCCTTGCCCGTCTTTATTATGGGAGCCGGGGCGGGGCTGGTGCTTTTGAGCCTTTATTCCGGAAGAAAATCCGACAGCGAAGTCGGCTGGGAGGAAAATGTGGAAGAAAAGATGGAAGAAGAGGCCATGACGGGTTCTGTGGAGGAAGAAACCCGGGGCTTTGGGAAAACAAAGCCCGGGGTCGCTTCTTTTGGCTCCATGGCGCTGGGCCTTTCGGTTCTGGCATTGGGCGTGGCGATGTCGGGCGTTCTTCCCGGAATCAATTCCGAAAAGGTCGAAGAACTCAAAACCGATCTTTTCTACAAGGCGGTTGAAACGGGCGAAGAGTTCATAAAGAGCACCGAAAGGATCCTCAAGGAAAGATTGAGCCCCTGAGCGGGTACGACTGCCACGCGAGCACTTGCCGGGGCGCGCCGGGATGTGCCGGGGCTCGGCATGCGAGGTCGATCTCAAACCTCCTTTGGCGCAGGTGGTCTCCAGGGCCGGGCCGGCCCCACGCTCTATCACACCTGGACCCCCATGCCCGCACTGGCCTGAAAATATGCCGTCGCAACTCCGGTTGGCCCCGCGCCCGAAACCTGAGCCTCCGTCGTTTTGCCCGCCATTACATCCGCCATTCATGTTGTTTCCTGTAATTTAAGCCCGGAAGTCGGCCAAAGCCAGGCGGCTCCACTTCCAGGTCCTTTCCATGTCGGGCAGGTTCGACCATGCTCTCAACCGGATCGGGGAAAGCGTTTTGCCGCCCGTTTGAACCACCGGCCCTCAAGGACCTCACTCCGGCTTGTTGAAAATCTTTCTGACATCCTGTAGTCTTAGAAAACCCTATTTCGAAATGACCATGTGAAAATGACATCGCTTTGAGAGCGCTTGCCGAACTCGAGGCGGGGCAAACTCAATCCGATGAAAGGAAAAAATCCATGCCCTCCCCACAAGAGCATGTTGTTTTTCAAGGTGCATCGACTCAGGATATCGATCTGATGTCAGGCGCCATGCCCTACCTGAAGTTTCTTCGGTTTGTGCACAAAATGCTCTCTCCGCGTTTGTATGTGGAAATCGGTGTCCGCAATGGCGCCAGCCTCAAACTGAGCAAATGCCAGGCCATCGGCATCGATCCAGCCCCTGATATCACCGCCCGGCTCTCAAGAAAAACCCGGATTTATCCGATGACCAGTGACAAGTTTTTTGAAGTTGAGGCAGCTTCGGCCCTGAAAGAGTCCATCGATTTGGCCTTCATTGACGGCATGCATCTCGCCGAATTTGCCCTGCGCGATTTTCTGCATATCGAGCAATACGCACATTCAGCTTCGCTTATCGTCTTTGACGACATTTTCCCCAATCATCCGGTGCAGTCTCAACGCCACCGTCAGAGCCGGGTCTGGACCGGCGACATTTGGAAGATCATCCCGTGTCTCCAAACTCAACGGCCCGACTTGCTGCTTCTGCCTGTCGATACCCATCCCACTGGACTGTTGATGGTCGTCGGACTCGATCCGGGCAACCGACATCTCGGCCAGTGTTACAGCGACCTCGCGCGAGGATTGACCGATGAATACCGCCAGGCACCTCCGCGGGAAATATTGGAGCGTACTAGCGCCTTGGCCCCCGATGACAGGATGATTCGAGCCCTCCTCAAAGAACTCCGCGGAGCGCGCGACAGTGGCATAGCAGGTTCGACGCTGAAAAAACAATTCCGCGCCTGACTCGCTACCCTCGGAATGTAAAAAGGATTACCCATTATGGTCCAAGAGACTTTACCCTCTGTATCCGTGGTTGTAATTTCTTATAATATGGCACGGGAGCTCAAACGCACCCTTTACTCTCTGTCAACCAGGATGCAAGTTGGAATTAATAAATCTCAGTATGAGATAATAGTTGTAGACAATGGATCGCTGGATACTGCCTATCTTGAAGACTGCCGATCTATTGAATCCAATATTATAGTGATTAACATGGATAATGCCTCCCAATCTCCTTCAGCAGCTGTCAACAAAGGTATTCGACATGCAAAAGCCAACATAATAGGTGTAATGATAGATGGAGCAAGAATAGCATCTCCAGGGCTTTTACAAAATGTGCTGCTGGCCTCTAAACTTCATCATAGACCTGTGGTATCAACGCTTGGATTTCATCTTGGCAGAGAACAACAGATGGTTAGTATCAAGAAAGGGTACAATCAGGACATAGAGGACAAATTGTTGGACGACGTGGACTGGACTGCCGATGGATACAGGCTTTTCGATATATCGGTTTTTGCAAGCTCGTCGAATAAAGGGTTCTTTTTGCCTATTTCTGAATCGAATGCTCTCTTTATGAATAGAGATATGTGGCTCGAACTTGGCGGCTTCGATCAAAATTTTGCCTGTCCCGGGGGCGGCCTCGTGAATCTGGATACCTATGTGCGCGCTTGCACATTGCAGGATGCCCAGCTCATAATTTTGCTGGGGGAAGGGACTTTCCATCAAGTCCACAATGGAGTTGCCACCAATTCGCAAACCTCGCCCTGGGAAGAATTCCATAAGGAATATGTTCGCTTGCGAGGCAAACCGTTTGCTCAGGCTTCTATCAGGCCTTGGTATTTCGGGACTCTTGCTCCGCAGGTCATGCCAATGATCGAGCAATCAGCCAGAAAAGCGATGAATGGCGGCGCCAAATCTTCCAAATTTATTCGCCGATCGCGCAATCGCCCTCAACACCGAGCCTGCCCCGCCGGTTCTTTTCCGCCCGATGGATTTGCAAAACGTTGCTGTGACAGTGTCGTTCGGTTGTTAGGTCTTTTTGGTCAAAAAAAATGAGTTCTCCATCGACCCGGTGCGCGGGCCGGAATGGTTGCGGCCTCTGAAGCCAGGGAGATTGCGAATCGCGACAACGCGAGGTGTACTCATTTGAAGAGCCCCTCAAGTCTTTGGCCTAAACTGGAAGATGCCCCTATTCTTGGCGCGAATTTTTTAGTATGCGTGCCTTTTTCAAACACTATCATGCTGTCGTAAAAATGCATGGACAATGTGGTTGCGGTAAACTGATCCGGAGAAAGAACTCCGCGCGTATGCTCCGCATTCAACTTGTCAATCAGATTCTTGGAAATTTCGATAAACGTAGACGGATTACCCAGTCCGCCTCCGAATTCATCCCAATAGCACGTGTGCAGATCCTCCACCATATAAACGCCATTCTTGGTGACCAGAGGATAAAAAAATTCGAATGAAGCGGAGATGTGCTCCATTATATGGCTTCCATCGTCGAGAACAATATCCGGTTGTCCAAACTCGTCGACTACCTTTTTTAGAAAAGAATGATCCTGTTGGGACCCGATGCGTATCTCAATTTGATCCTCCTCGAAATTCTTGCACTCTTCCCTGTTATCGATCCCGATTATCGTGGCGTTTGGTCCGAAGTAGCGCTTCCACATTTGCAGGGAACCGCCGTTGCCTGCGCCGATCTCGATGAAGACCAGGGATCTGTCTCGCCACGCTCCAAAGTGACGTTCGTACACGGGAAAATAGTGTTTCCATTTATGGATCACGCGTTGCTTGTTCGTGAGAAAATCCGCCCATAGATTCATTTGGGTCTCCCGAATTCTTTGGCTGTGTAACTCGATTAAGCGCTTCGTTCGGCAACTTGTTATTACAATTCGGACCGGCTTTCAATGCAATTTTTTCCCGCCTGCGCGGATGATCGGCCTAAAATCAGGAGAAAAGAAGGCAAGTTCCGCCGGGAAACACCCTGGAGCGGCTTATAAGGTGGGAGCTGAAAAGCCTCCTTGCTCGATGCTTGGCAATGGAGGTCGCGGGGGGCGGTTCCTGCTGCTCCCCGCTCCCAGTCCTACTTCGGACACCCTCCGCCCGAAAACATTTTAAGCCTGGCGCCGGCCGTCCCGCAGCGATTCACCACTTCATTCGTAAAGCGCTCCAGGGCGGTCAAAAGAGGGCTGTCGTCGGGGTTTTCCAAAAGAGGCCTGCCCTTGTCCGATGCCTCCACCATGCGTGGATCGAACGGCAGGCTTCCCAGAAAGGGAATGTCCATCTGCGCCGCGGTTCGTGCTCCTCCGCCCTTTCCCAGAAGAGGTGTTTCGGTGTTGCAGTGGGGGCAGACGAAGCCGCTCATGTTTTCCACAAGCCCCAGCATCGGCATGTGGACCTGTTTGCAGAAGTTTATCGACTTTCTCACGTCCGCCAGGGCGATTTCCTGCGGGGTGGTGACAATCACAGCCTTGGCGTCCGGGATGGTTTGAATCACGCTAAGCGGTTCATCTCCCGTTCCGGGAGGCGAATCGATGACCAGAAAATCCAAATTCCCCCAGTCCACATCCGAAATGAACTGTTTGATCACCCCGTGCTTGATCGGGCCGCGCCAGATAACCGCCGCATCCCTGTCTTCCAGAAGGCATTCGATCGAGACGATGTGCAGCCGCTCATTGTAGGCATGAGGAATCATGCGCTTGTCGGGGCTGAAGCCGAAAACCCCCTCCAAGCCGAACATGCGCGGGATGCTCGGTCCGTGAAGATCGACGTCCATCAAGCCTACCCTGCGACCCAGCTTCGCCAAACCAAGAGCCAGGTAGGCCGCCACGCTGCTCTTGCCAACCCCGCCCTTGCCGCTCATGACGAGCAGCTTGTGGCCTATACGGCTCAACTGATCCTGGATTCGGGCGTTTTCCTCCGCCGTCTGCTGTTGACCGTGGCCGCACTGTACCCCTTCGGATGAACTCATGAAATGATTCCCCTTTCTTCATTATTGATTGATAATGCTCGATTCGAGCAACCTCCGTGCCATCGGATTGCAAAAAAAGAGATGAATGCCCGCGTTGGACCGGGAGGCGTTTTTAATCTCCAGGGCCGGCTGCCCGGGGACATTCGGTTCCATCGGCTCCCCTTCGCGGGTGCGGACCGCACTATGCAAAAGGCAAGGCGAAAGGATGGATGCGCCCCCGAAAGTCCGTTTCCTCTCCATGGCACGACCATTGCTCGGACTGCAAGCCGGATTTAAGATATCTTATCATTGTAATCAATAATTGCTGGAGCGGAAAAGGAGAAAAGGACCGATGAAGAACGTGGCTGTCGTGGGCTGTGGGGCTTACATGGACAGTGGGTATGGCTGTCCCGGGGAATGGAGGTGTTTGAAAGCCGCCGCCCTCGGGGAAGGTAAATTTACCGAGCCTGCCCGGGTGATCGCCTTTGTCAAATGCGAATGTCCGGGGCGAAGTGCGGCGCCCAACCTGGGTATGGCGGTAAAGCTGGCCGGGATAAAACCCGATGCCGTCTATTTGAGTTCCTGCCTTGCGGGCGCCAAGCCAGGCTGTCCTTATGCGACCGCGGAGGAGCTTGCCTCGATCTTGAAAGACAAGACCGGAATCCCGGTAATTCTCGGCACACACGACTATCATTGATCGCGCAAGAGAACTCTCGGGCGGCGCCGGGCGTGCTGGCGGCCGGCGCCGCCAGGTTCTTCCAGGATTGTCCTCGCCGCCCTTTCTTTTCGTACACCGAGGCGACCGATTTATCGTCCCGATCTTGATTGGCCCCGCCGATGCGACCCATTCGGGACGTGCCCGTGATTCATGGCTTCGAACCTGTCGCGTACAACACTGTCACATCGAGCCATATGCCGTCTTTCGTACTAAACTCTTCTATTTTATCGAGGTGTTCCCGCTTGAATGCATTCAGAGCCGCCGGTGAGAGCCGGTTGAGTACTCTGCGGTACCCGGCGTCAAAGAGCACGCTCCACCAATCGTCGGGGCTACTCAAATAATAGCCGGCAGCCCTGCGAACAATCCGGACCTCTTGCAGGCCGGCCTTTTCATAAAGCGTCGCACACTTTTCCTCCGTAGAGAGTTTGTCCCATGCAGGCGTTGTCAGATGGACCCCATAAGCTTCGATTTGACTGTAGAGACACTCGAGCAGAGGTAGAAAAGAATTTTTGTAAAACGATGACACCACGATCTTCCCGCCAGGCTTGACCTTATCGGCGATGTGGTTTAGCTGGCCGGCCATATCTTCCACAAAAAAGATCCCGAAGGCGCAACTCGCCGCGTCAAAGTAATCGTTGCCAAACTCGAGCGCTTGCATGTCCATCTCGATAAAATCGACATTGCGGGCATTGCGCCCCGCGGCTTTCTTCGTCGCCTGCCCCAGCATCCCCTCCGAAAAGTCGACTCCGGTAACCCGGCCGCGCGGCAGTCGTTCGGCCAACTCCAGGGCGAGCCCTCCCGTCCCCGTTGCAACGTCGAGCACCAACTCGTCCCCTCTTAGATCGAAGCAGGCGGCCATATATTCCGCGCTATCTCGAAAAAATCTCAGCGCATCATTATCGTAGCCGTTCGAAACCAGATTGAAGGTATCTCTTATGATCGCCTTGCTCTCCCACTCATCCATGCTCGTTCTCCACTATCTTTAGATTCTAATAGGCGCTTTTAGTCCCCTCATGTCCAATGCGGGGATGCAATTTGTTTCCCCTTTACAGACCTCGATACAATGCTTTCCTTTGCAATACCACCAACAAAATGGCCTTTTTCCCTGTTAAAGCATCTCTTTCGGACACCCGCGGATGGTTTGCAATAAACTCGTAGGAGGAAAAGTCATGAAAAGACAAGTTCTTAACTATGACACTCTGCTCAGGGTCGCCGGCGCCATCTCCCATTCCAAAGACCCGGAGGAAGTCGTGCTCCTGACCGTGGAAAGCATTAAAAGCGCCCTCGATGTCAAAGGCTGCGCGCTGTTTCTGGTGGATCGGCGCACCGACCAGCTCGACCTGGCGGCCTCCTTCGGGTTGAGTAAACAGTACATCGAAAAAGGGCCGCTCAACGCCTCGCGCTCCATAAAACAATCTCTCGAAGAGGGGCCGGTGGCCATCTACGATGTGACCGACGATCCGAGAATTCAATACCCCGAAGAGGCCCGCAAAGAAGGGATTGTGTCCATTCTTTCCGTTCCTGTCGTTTCGGGCGGACAATCGATTGGGGTTTTGCGCGTCTATACCGCCGAGCCCTGGGAGTTTACCCTCGACGACGTCAATTTCGTTCAGGCAATGGCTTCCATGGCCGGTATGGCTATCGAGATGGCCAGGCTCTACAAGGGACTCAAAGACAGCATCGAGGTGCTAAAGCAGTTCAGAGATCCCAAGAGCCTCAAACATACCCGCAGAACTCCCTATGAGGGCGTCCCCGTGAGCGTTGCCCGCGAAGGCGCGCGTAAAGAAGCAACGGTATGAAGGCTGGGCGCTGGAAGTCGCCGGGGCGCCCATTTGGACATCTTCCAACCCGCTCGGGCGGTCTGTCAGGAAATGGCTCTTCCGCGGCAACTGCCGGGAACGCATCCTTTCGAGGACGGAGAGCCTCCGCGGCACCCCGTATCTCCCGGTCCGGGGAGTCCGCCTTCGGTTTTTGCCCCAGACAGGCTCGAGGGCCTGGGAAAAAGCTTGGTCAGCTCCGAACTGCCGCACTTATCGCAGCTTACCGCCTCGCTTTTCCCATACACTATCTTTTCAAAGATATTGCCGCACGTTGCGCATGCAAACTCGAATATGGGCATAACGATGTAACTCCTGGTTGGAATCGACGAAACTTCATGAGGTTTGGCCGGACATCCAATCCGCCTTCCTGGCCATGGCGGTCGAGCACTCGGGGCAGCGCAGCCGGGAGCACGGAATTCCACGTTCATGGACAACTGATTTGCCACATTTCGGGCAGATACATCGGCCCCCCGGCCCTCCGGTTGCCTTCCTCCCTGATCCTGACCCGCCACCTTCAAGGCCCGCCGCGCATTTACCACCGCCCTTGTAGCGTCGCACCCCCCGGCATCCAGGGAGCCAGTAGCGGGGGCTGTCGAGTACGCCTTGGCGATATGCCCCGAGGATTTCTCCCACATCCCCGGCAATTCCGTGGATGATTCTAATGCCCATGCCTTCGCCGTAGATGAGCATCTCCGGGCTGAGCGCCCCGCAGATCACCGTATCGATGCCCTGCTGTTTAAGGGTTCGCATCAGGCCGAAACGGCTGTCTTCCTTCACGTCGAATTCGCGGCCTGCCGTGCTGTCCGGCCCTTCCTCCGTGACTATCAGAATCTTCGAGCACCAATCGAGTACGGGCGCTACGCGGCCGCGAAAGACCGGGATGGCCACCATACGCATCTCCTTCAATTCCGATTTCCCACAGCCCCCGTCCGGGTTGTTCCGAAAGTATCAAAAAGCGGGCCATCTGCCGCCCGACTTGCCGGCAGCCTTCTCCAACCTTATCTGTTCAAACCGGCGCGGCAGGGAAGGGCGCCTGTCGCCCCCTGTAAGGAGTGCAAATTGTTTCCACTTTAAACGCGCCCGAATTTACGGGCAAATGGCGGGGCCAAGTCCGATCGACCCCGTTTGCAAAAGGTGTTGGGCAAGTTTGGCTTCGGTGGCCGTGGTAACTCCTTTGGCTTCCCTTTCCGGGATGCAGCGGCCTATGGCACGAAGATTGTAAATCTTATCCCTCGGCGGGAAATCTTTACGAAAGGAGGAATTCGAAATGCCTGGTTTTGATGGAAGTGGACCGAGGGGGGCGGGCCCCATGACGGGCGCCATGAGAGGTGCCTGCACGGGCTTTGGCGGGCGCGGGGCGGTCAACGGTTTCTCAAATGAGGGTTTCCCCGGTAGGGGCGGTGGCGGGGGCCGTGGTTGGAAAAACAGGTTCTTCAGTAACGGTATCGGCCGACAGCGGCGCTCGCCCGGATTCGGCTTCGGCCCCGATGCGGCTTCGGCCCTCGACGTCGAGTCTGAAACCGGATTGGACACCCTGAAGGCCATGGCCGGATATTTTGAAAAAATCCTCGACGGCATCAGGCGGCGTATTCAAAAGCTGGACCAGGGCTGAACGGGACGTTCATTAGCCGGGAAGGTGTTTTTGCAAGCGGTGTGGTGCTCCCCTGCGCACAATGGGAGGGGGGGGGGACATGGGTTTAAGGGGCTGCGATTCGAAGGAGATTGACGTGAAAAGCGGAGAAAAATTGGTGATCGTTGGATGCAGCGGTTCAGGCGGACCGGCGGCCATGCTGGCAAAAAAGCTCATGCCTGAAGTTGACGTTACAGTTATTCGCAAAGAAGAGTTCTTTATCGTAAGGTGAGCTCTTCCTCACGTTGTGGCCGGGCTGGCCACAGGACAATCCATCGTTGTTGCGGACAAAATGCTCGAAGGCGCCGGAATCGGGGTCGTAAAAGGCGAAGTGACCAGGATCGATCCAGTGGCCAAAAATGTTTTTGTCTCCGGTGGCGACCTATTCAGCTACGACAAGCTTTATCTGGCCACCGGGGCAAGCCCCATCATGCCGCCCATTGAAGGAATAGACCTCGATGGCGTTATGACCTTGCGAGGTCTTCCGGATGCGGAGAAAATCAAATCCCGCATAGCCGACAAAGAGGTCGTCAATATCGTATTAATAGGCGCGGGGTTCATCAGCATGGAAATCGCCTCGCTTCTGGCTGAAAACATGGAGCGAAAGCTCAATATCACCGTGGTGGAATTCATGAACCGTACGCTTCCCCTGATGCTCGACAAGGATATGGCCGACCTGGTTCAGTCCTACCTCGAAGACAAGGGGCTTGGAATTCTCACCAATCAAAAAGCCGAAAAACTGCTCGGACGCAATGGCAAAGTCACCGGCGTCCTGTTGGGATCGGGGGAAACCCTCGATGCCGATATGGTGGTTGTAAACGTTGGCGCTCGCGGAAACGTCGAACTGGCCGAACAAATCGGGCTGGAGATGGGCCGGTTTGGCATAAAGGTCAACAAATATCAGGAGACCTCCGATCCGGATATTCTGGCCGGTGGCGATTGCGTTGAAAAAATCAATTTCATTACCCGAAAACCGACTCCCGGCAGACTCCGCGGACCCGCGGTAATGCAGGGGCGCCTGGCTGCCAAACGCCTTGCCGGCTATGATGTAGAGTTCCCGGGGGTGTTGGATGCCGGGGGGTGCAAGATGTTTGACATGACGGTGAGCGCCACCGGCCTTTCCGAGGAACATGCCGCCCGGGAAGGCTTCGAGACCGTGAGCGCAACCGTTGACTCGAGGAGCAAGCACGCGATGATCCCCGGGATGAAACCCTGGAAAATCAAGCTCGTTTTCGACAAAAAGACTCAGAAGCTCCTCGGCGGCCAGATTGTGAGCCATGCGGTGGCCCCGGCAAGAGAGATCGACGCCGTCACCGCCTTCATCCTCGCGGGAAAAACCATTGCGGAGCTTACGACCTTCACCTCCGCCTGCAACCCCGACATCTCCTCGGAACCAAGCGCCGAACCCATCACGATTGCCGCCGAACAGGCTTTGCAGAAATTACATCAACTCGGCAGGTCTTAGACGATCTGTCGTTTTATCGGCCCGGCAGGCGCGCGATCATCCCCCCGTCCCCAATCAACCGAGGGCCGGGGGGATTTCTAATTCTCGCAAAACTCGTGCAAAACCGGAAGGAATAGGGGCGCCTTGACAGACTCGGGCCGGGGCGAAACGTAGCGGGGCACCTTTGCGGCATGTCCGCTCCTGGCCCGATGAGCTTAAACCCGCGGGCGAAGGCGGAAATAATGTTTAATTTCTCGGAACCACCGGCTTCACATGCGGTGCGATACGATTCAACTTTCAAGTGCGGACTTGTGGCTCTTGCTCCTTCCCCTTTCAAAACTGCCGGGACGGGGGGGGGCGTTTCAAACGCCGTTACAAATCGCAAGGTAAATACCTGCGGGGTTTATGCGCATGCTTAGACTCACGGATCATCCACTGCTCCTTTTCGCCCTCTCTTATTTGTCACTGTCATTTTCCGTGTGGGTTGGAAAGGCCGTCGGTGCCGGCCGCCACCCCTTGGAAAGTGAAACCCGCAAGGATTTCGATGTTGTCCTGGCCGCAACCCTGACATTGCTCGGGTTGATCATCGGGTTCAGCTTTTCGATGGCCCTCGGTCGCTACGACCTGCGTAGAAATTGCGAAGCGGAAGAAGCCAACGCCATCGGCACGGAATACCTGGGAGTTGAGTTGCTGTCTGCGGCGGATTCGGCGAGGGCTAGGGCCTTGCTACTCGAATACCTCGATAAACGTATTGAATTCTATGAAACACTGGATGGGCGCCGCCTTCGGCAAATAGGCGCCCGAACTGCCAAATTGGAGTCCGGGATGTGGGAGGTGGTTCGGGCCGATGCCGTGGCCCGGCCCCAGGCGGTAACCGCCCTGGCGGCAAAAGGTATGAACGACGTCTTGAACTCCAGGGGGTACACCCTGGCGGCCTGGATCAACCGGATTCCCGCAGCGGCATGGGCACTCATGTTTGCCATCGCCGCCTTATCCAACCTCATGATCGGCTATGGTGCGAGGTCCCCCCGAAAAGCCGTGTTTCTCATCATTTTCCCCCTGGTGGTCTCTGTTGCATTCCTGCTCATTGCCGACATCGACTGTCCGCGCGGAGGATTGATACGAGTGCTCCCGCAAAACCTTCTAAGTCTTTTTCGATCACTACATCCGCGCTAGAGTCCGTCCGGAAACCGGCCCAAGGTTCAATTTCATACGATTGCCCCGCGTGCCGGGTTGCCCCTGTTGCTTTAGTGGCCGGCATGTTGTAGAGTGGCACTTCGACCTTGACCGGGTCATTTTACCACCGCGGACACATCCATTACGGCGACACGGGGGCAAACGGAATGATGCGACTCTTGCGCGGCCTAGCCGGTTTTTTGCCGGTCGTGGTTTTAATGGCCGCCGTCCGTGTCTGGGCCGCGCTGCCACCGGCCGCACCCGATGCCAAACCGATTCTTTTTGTACCCCACTGGGCGCCCCAGGCGCAGTTCGCCGGCTATTACGTGGCCTTTGAAAAGGGCTTCTACGCCGCCCGAGGCCTCAATGTCAAAATCCTTGAAGGCGGCCCGACCATGCCTTCGGCCGCCCTGCTTGAAAAGGGTTCGGTCGAGTTTGCAACTATGTTTCTTTCAACCGCTATCGTGGAGAGGGCAAAGGGGGCCAAACTTGTCAACATAGGGCAGATTGTCACCGGTTCCTCTCAAGTGCTGATTGCCAGACGGGACTCCGGTATCAAGACCATTCATGACATGGACGGGAAAAGAGTCGGCCTTTGGGGCGGGGAACTCAGTATCATGCCCAAGGCTCTTTTCAAAAAATATGGCGTGCACGTAAAAGTTGTTCCCCAGTCATGGTCGGTCAATCTTTTCCTGCGCGGCGGGGTGGATGTGGTCTCGGCCATGCTCTACAACGAGTATCACACCCTTTTGCAGGCGGGCGTGGATTCCAGCCAGCTGCGGGTGTTCAATCTTTCCGGCCTGGGGTTCAATGTGCCCGAAGATGGTATTTACTGCATGGAGGCCACGCTTAAAAAAGACCCCCAAACCTGCCGGCTGTTCGTTCAGGCCTCCCTTCAGGGCTGGAGATACGCTTTTGCTCATCCGCGGAAGGCCCTCGACATCGTCATGAAATATGTCAGGAAAGCTCAAATAGCTACCAACCGGCCCCATCAAAAGTGGATGCTCTCCCACATGCGCAAGGTCATCGACCTGCCCCCGCCCGGAGGTTGTCCCGAGCAAGTGAAGAAAAGCGACTACATGGCTATCTGTCGTGAACTTATGAGAAACGCAATGATTCAACGCGTTCCGACTTTTTCCAACCTGATCCGCAATTGTGCCGCCGCCCATGAAAAATAGAGGCATCGCATTCAAACTCGTCCTTTTCACCCTCTCGGGCACAATGGCCGTTTTTGTGTCCGCCTTCGCCTATGTCTATTTTTCATCCAAATCCTCCATGATGCATTTTGTCGAGATGAACGGGCGAAATGCAACCCATGCGGCGGCCTATCAAATCGAGTCGGTGTTGCGGGGCGTGGAAAAAGTTCCTCTAAACTATGCGGCCCTTCTTACCTCGGGCTACTATAAGGCTTCGGATCTGAGCTTGCTTCCGCGGCAAATGCTTGCCACAAATCCTGAAATTTTCGGGGCGGCCATTGCCTTTGAACCCGAGGCTTTCGAACCGGGGAAGCACTACTTCGCCCCTTATTGCTACAGGGGGAAAAACGGGGTTCTTACCGACATAATGCTCGGTGGCGCTCACTACGACTATTTCACCATGGACTGGTATCAGATTCCAAGGGAACTCGACCGCCCGCAGTGGACCGAGCCCTATTACGACAAAGGCGGGGGGAACAAACTGATGGCCACTTTTTCAGTTCCTTTCCACAAGGAACTGAACGGCAAAAGGAAATTTCAGGGTGTTGTGACCGCCGATGTGGCCCTCGACGGGCTGAGAAAAATCGTCTCCTCCACCCGGATCTACAAATCCGGCTACGCCTTTCTCATCTCGCGAAACGGGGTGTTCGTAACCCATCCGATAAGCGGCATGATCATGACCAATTCCATATTCAGTATTGCCGAGGCCAAACACAGCAATTTTCTTCGCCTGATCGGCCAGAAGATGATCGCGGGCGGCGAAGGATTCGTGGAACTACCCCGGGGGCTCCTCTATTCTGGCAAATGCTGGCTCTACTACACGCCTCTTCCTTCGATAGGATGGTCCATCGGGATCGTCACGCCCGAACATGAACTGCTCGCGGACGTATTGCGCTTCGGCCGCATGGTGATCGTTATCGGGATTTGCGGGGTCTTGCTCCTGGCCCTGATCGTCCTTTTGATCGCCAGGCGGATTTCAAAACCGATAATAGATCTTTCCGCCACCACACTTGAGATTGCCCGCGGAAATCTCGACGCCACTCTTCCGGACATCAAAAGAAGGGATGAAGTCGGAGCGCTTGCGCGTTCTTTCGAAGGCATGCGGGTAGCTCTGAAGGACTACATCGAAAACCTCACCCAGACCACGGCGGCCAGGGAGAGGATGGAGTCGGAACTGAAAATCGCCAGCCGAATTCAAATGAGCTTTCTACCCAAGGTCTTCCCGCCCCTGCCGGGCAACGCCCGGGTGGATATAGCCGCAAGGCTCGAACCGGCAAGACACATCGGGGGGGATCTCTACGATTACTTCCTTATCGACGAGGACCAGTTGTTTTTCACCGTGGGCGATGTTTCGGATAAAGGCATTCCCGCGGCTCTTTTCATGGCGGTGACCAAGACGCTGCTGAAAGGCATTGCCGAAAAGGGCATGTCGCCCTCCGAGGTGCTGCTCAAGTGCAATCACGAGCTGTGTGGCGGCAACGACTCGATGATGTTCGTGACTCTTTTTTGCGGGATTCTCGATCTGCGCTCGGGCCGCCTCAGGTATTCCAACGCGGGCCACGAGCACCCTTTTCTGCTAAGGCGGGGAGCTCGGCCCGAAAGGCTCATCGTTCCGGATGGTTTTCTGCTGGGAGTAAACGAGGAGGCCTCTTACGAGACCATGGAGACCCTGCTGCAGCCCGGAGATAAACTCATCGTCTATACGGACGGGGTGACCGAGGCGATTAACAGCGCCGGCGAGTTCTATTCCGATTCGAAGCTGCTTGACCAAATCGAGTCCTGCGCCTCGCTTTCCGCCGACGGGATTGCGAGCAGGATTTTGCAATCGGTTAAAACCTTTTCATCCGGAGTTCCACAGGCCGATGACATCACCTTGCTCGCCATCTGGTTCACCGGACCCAAAGTTTGATAATGACGCGTTCTTAAAGAAGGCGCAAGAAGGGAGAAATGCCATGGATGTAAACGGCCGAAAGCAGGACAGCTTCTTTATCGTTACGGTGGCGGGCCGAATGGACGCCACCACCGCACCCGAATTCGAAAAGTCTTGCCTGGAATGGATCGGGCAGGGGGAATCGGCCTTCATCGTAGACCTCAAGGAGCTCGAATATATGAGCAGCGCGGGTCTACGGAGCATCCTCGTGGTGGGCAAGAAGGTTAAGGCCGCCGGAGGAACGATTTCTTTCAGCTCGCTTACCCCCAATGTGGCACATGTTTTCTCCATTTCCGGCTTTGGTTCGATGTTTAAGATCCACGACTGCCTGGAAACGGCTCTAGCCAATTCGTGAGACTCTCATGGTGACCTTGCGCCTGCCCGCCCGCATGGATTCGTTTGGACCTCTGCGATCTTTCGTCGCCGAAGAAATGGAGCGCGAAGAGGGTCTGCTGGAGTTGATCCCGATGGCCGAGCTGGTGTTGGAGGAAATCCTTGTCAATGTCATTCACTACGCCTATCCGGATCGAGAAGGCGAAATTGAAGTCGCCTGTGAAATCCTAAGTTCCGAAAAGTTCCGCCTGACCGTAAAAGATTGGGGCAGGCCCTTCAATCCCCTGGAGCGGGCGGACCCGGACTTGACCCTGGACATCGACAGCCGCGAAATCGGAGGGGTCGGAATTTTCCTTGTAAAGCAAATGACAAGCGATCTGACCTACCAATACCTGAACGGGGCAAACGTTCTCACGGCCTGGTTTGAAAAGAGGCAACCGCCTCCCGGTCATTCCTGATTATTTCCAGGAGTTCCCTGGCCTGGTCGGAAAATAATAGAATGTTTTCCCATACGGGGTTGTCTGTGAGCTTTTGCATCATTATGGCGTCTTCGCCAAACCAGCGCGGCAGAAGCGCTCCAAAAAAATAGCCCCTGGCGCGCAGCACTTCCACCGCGCTCCCCACCCATGGCAGGGAAAGGTTCAGATGAACCTGGAGCACTTTGATTGTGCCCTTTAAAATATCCGTTTCCAACTCCCGGAAAAAAGACTCGAAATCTTCTCCCGTCGCCGTGATGGTAAGCCGCGCCACCTGAGCGAAATCAAAAATTTGCCGGGAAGCCTCGGAGGTCGAACCCTCGGGCGGCCTCTTGTCCGAAACACGTATGGTGCGCCGATCATCGAGCCGGGAATAGATGGCTCGCAGGCTGTTTTCATACACGGGAGGCAGATAAACCGTATGCGGCTTGGGAAGATAACACCGGAATGCCACGAGCGAAGTAACGCGGCCGGCGGAACTGTTTTCACGAGCGAAGGCCTCTTGGGGCATCAAATCTATCTCCAGGCCGGTTTCAATAAATTTGAACCGCTCGGTAACCCGCTGCATGTGCAGATGGTT
>JAJYDE010000098.1 GCA_021777755.1 Deltaproteobacteria bacterium | reverse complement strand
TTTCCCCACTCGTTGGTTTCGATCTTGAAGGGCAGGTCTTTGAGGCTTGGATGCTCGACCACTTCACGCCATTCCATTTCAACTCTCCTTCCCCGAAGCGTCCCACATTCACTATACACTCCGGGGTCTGCGAAATAAAGTGGGGAGGAAATCCGTTTATCGGCCAACCGATGCAGAGACGTTTATCCGGCGAAAGGTTTCGAAGCAGGTTCCGTTTTCCCGCTTTGTCTCCTCGATCATTCTACTCACGACGAAGTTTCGAAAGGACCTCTTCGCCTCCGCTGATAAATTCGCCAGGAAAGGGACAAGGCCGGGTTGATCGATCCATCCGATCATCGCGGCCTGGTCGGGAAAGAACCTGTCGGCATTTTCGCCCCACACTCGCACCATGCCGAACCGACTCGACTCGGCAAGGAGCCGATAGTCATCGGGACCGGGCATGTACCAGGGCCACTCGAAATCCTCAAAGAGCTGCCGGTACTCATCGCGCGACATCGCCTCATTGATTGCCGAGCAGAGGCGCGAGCAGTTGCCTTCGCCGGCGAAGTTGAAGCGGAGCCGACCGCCGGGACGAAGCGCGCGGCGGACGTTGCGAAGCAGCCGGCGATGGTCCTTGACCCAGTGGAGCGTGGCGTTTGAGAATACCACATCGAACTCATCCTCGAAGTCGAGCTCATTTATGTCCAGTCTGCGGAACCGCAGGTTGCTCCCCGCTTTGGGGGAGGCCGCCCCGATCATGCCCCGGGATGCGTCAATTCCAAGAACTTCCCCTTCCGGGACAAGTAGTGCAAGCCGAGAAGTGAGAGCCCCGTCGCCACACCCGAGATCAAGAATGCGTTCGTTGCCTCTCAGGTGAAGTTCCGCAATGAGCCTTGTCCCCCATTCATTTTGGTGGGCCGAGGCCTTCGCGTATTTTTTGCCATCGAACTCATGCGTCATCCCGGTCCTCCCGCGGGCTTCTCCCGCGCTTCCCGCCTGTAGGCCGCCCTGAATCGGCGCACCGGTGGCGCTTCACCGTCCC
This sequence comes from Deltaproteobacteria bacterium, assembly GCA_021777755.1. Classification (GTDB taxonomy): domain Bacteria; phylum Desulfobacterota; class Syntrophobacteria; order Syntrophobacterales; family Syntrophobacteraceae; genus SbD1. Next base: position 4,153 of record JAJYDE010000098.1, on the reverse strand, counting down.
AATAATCCTCGAAGGAAATCTCCTTCAACCCCTGAGCCTCGAAAAGCGACAACTCATTTCTCGTCAAGGGCCAAGGCATCTTCCCTTCATCCTCACTCGGCTCCCTGCCCCGGGCTATGACCAGCAGCGTCCCCCCGGCGGCTACGAAGGAGGCTATGCGGCGCACCGCATCCGGCCGCAGATTTGGCGGCAGGACTTGGAGCGTGTAGGACTCCACCACCAGATTGAATCGGCCTCTCCATTGCCGCGGCGAGGAAAACAGGTCCGCTACGATATAGTTTACCGGCGACTTCGGAAAACGTCTCCTGCTCCAGACAATTGCCGACACGGAGAGGTCGAAGGCGGTGGTCTCCAAACCCCGGCGCGCCAGCTCCTCCGCATCATCTCCCAGGCCGCTGCCGATTTTGAGCGCTCGAGCGCCGCCGGCCATTGCATGCCGATTGAGCCAATCGACGAGATTGGGATTCGGCGTCAAATCCGCCCACGGGATGAGGGAGGGGTTTTCGCCGGCCAGCGAATAGAGTTCCTCGAACCAACCCAGCGGATCACCGGAGTCCAGATGTTTGCGAGCAATTTCTCTCGCGGTCTCTCTTTGCGCCTTCTTCATGACGGCTCCTCCCGGCTCCATGACAGGAACGCCAATAACGATGTGTCCGGCATATCTTGGACATCAACCCCGAGCAATCTTAGCTCATCGGGTCCAGTTTGCGGAAACAGTTTATCTTGCCTTCGTCGGTTTTCCACTTTCTCCCGGCCGCAAAGACTTTTCGAACCTCCACGCCCTTCGGGCGTGCGCGCGCTATTCGCTATTCACTATTCACAGCCTTTGTGAGATTATGCCCGGGTGAAAGGAAGAAAAACCGATGAGCGGGCCGGACTGGGATGGCGCACAGGCGCTTTTTCTGCAACACCTTCGCTACGAGCGAAATCTTAGCGAAGAGACCCTGAGGGCCTACGCGAGCGATTTGAGCCAGTTCGCCGGGTATGCCAGGGGTGTTGCGGACTCAACGGCCCTTGCGCCCCGATCGATTGGCCCCGAGCTTATCCGCGGCTACCTGGCCTCGATCCACACGACGCTTGAAAAGACAAGCCGTGCCCGAAAGCTCTCGGCACTTCGTTCATTTTTCCGCTACCTCATCAGCGCGGGCCTTTTGGCCGATAATCCCGCCGAACTGGTTTCCCATCCCAAAATCGAACAAAAGGTCCCGTCCTTTATGACCGTTGACGCCGTATTCCACTTTCTCGACTCGCTTTCGGGGGCGGCGCTGAAGCGGGACCGTTCTTGGAGAAAGGCCCGGAACTGGGCCATTTTCGAATCCCTATACTCGGCGGGCATTCGGGTGAGCGAACTGGTGAAGCTCAACCTGGACGAGGTCATTTTCGATGAAGGCGTTGTTCGGGTAAGGGGCAAGGGGCGCAAGGAGCGCATCGTTCCGATAGGGAGAAAAGCCCTCGAGGCCCTCAACTGCTACCTTTCGGCCCTGGATTCCCGGTTTGCTCCATCGAGGAGTTCGGCTTGCGGCCCCCTTTTTTTCAATGCCAGGGGAGGAAGGCTTACGGCCAGATCGGTCAACAGGATTCTGAAAGCCGAACTGATCGGATGCGGCCTGTGGCAGCATCTGAGCGCCCACGGGCTCAGGCACACCTTCGCCACCCATCTTCTCAATGCCGGAGCCGATCTCAGGGCCATCCAGGAGATGCTTGGCCATGAGAGCCTGTCTACGACGCAACGATACACTCACGTGGAAATCGACCGGCTGATGGCGGTCTACGACGCAGCACATCCGAGAAGCGGGAAAAAGCATGGACACTGTGATTATATTAAGTAAATTCACACCTTGACGGAGAATAAGGAAATGCTTGTGCCCGGTTGCAAAGTGCGCAGCACCACAGTTATAGTTGTCCGGAGAGACGGCCGGGTTGTCATGGCCGGCGACGGCCAGGTCACGATGGGTGAGACCGTTGTGAAACAACAGGCCAAAAAGATCCGCAGGCTCTACCATGACAAGATTCTAACGGGCTTTGCCGGTTCAACGGCCGATGCTTTCACGCTGTTCGAAAGGCTCGAAGCCAAACTCGAACAGTATAACGGGAGCCTCAAGCGCGCCGCGGTGGAACTGGCCAAGGACTGGCGAATGGACAGGGCGCTTCGAAGGCTCGAAGCCCTTCTGGTTGCGGCGGACGCCAAAGATTCCTTCATACTGAGCGGCACCGGGGACGTTATAGAACCCGACGACGGGTTTGCGGCCGTTGGTTCCGGGGCGCCTTACGCGCTTGCCGCCGCCCGAGCCCTTGATCGCCACACCGATCTTACGGCCCGCCAGATAGCCGAGGAGGCCATGAGTATCGCCGCCTCCATCTGCATCTACACGAACAGGGAATTTGTCATCGAGGAGCTTTGATTCATGCAACAACCCCTTACACCGGCTGAAATAGTAAAAGAACTGGACAAATACATCATTGGCCAGAAAGAGGCCAAGCGCATGGTCGCCATTGCTCTTCGCAACAGGTGGAGAAGGCAGCAGGTGCCCGAGCATCTGCGAGACGAGATAGCACCCAAAAACATCATCATGATCGGGCCGACAGGGGTTGGGAAGACCGAAATAGCTCGACGCCTGGCGCGGCTAGCCCAGTCGCCTTTTCTCAAGATCGAGGCGAGCAAGTTCACCGAGGTAGGCTACGTGGGCCGCGACGTGGAGTCGATGATTCGCGACCTGACCGAGCTGGCGGTGAGCCTGGTTCGAAACGAGGAGATGGAGATCGTAAAAGTGAAGGCGGAGGAAATCGCCGAGGAAAAGCTGCTCGATATTTTGCTGCCGCCCAAACAATCGAACCTCGAGGTTAGGGAGCACCCCTTCCCGGATCAGCCCACGGATCTGATCGAGGCCCGAGCCGAGGCCGAACAGGCCGATTCGACCCGGGAAAAGCTGAGGAAGCTGCTAAGGAAGGGCGCGCTCGACGATCGCTACGTGGACCTCGATGTCCCCGATCGCAACGTGCCTATGGTGGAAATCTTCGCCGGCGCAGGCATGGAGGAGATGGACTTCAACCTGCGGGAAATGCTCGGCTCGATGCTTCCCAAGCGGACGAAAAGAAGGAAGGTCAAGATCCCCGAAGCCCGCGAACTGCTTATCGCCGAAGAATGCCAGCGCCTCGTGGATATGGACAAGGTCGTCAAATCGGCAATCGAAAGGGTCGAACATTCGGGCATCATATTTTTGGATGAAATCGACAAGATTGCGGGCAGAGAAGGCGGCGGAAGAGGGCCGGATGTCTCCAGAGAGGGCGTTCAAAGGGACCTGCTTCCCATCGTCGAGGGTTCGACCGTTACCACCAAATACGGGATGGTCAAAACCGATCACATCCTCTTCATCGCTTCGGGCGCCTTTCACATCGCCAAGCCCTCCGATCTCATCCCCGAACTTCAGGGCCGTTTTCCGATCCGCGTCGAACTGACCTCGCTTTCAAAGGACGACTTCGTGCGCATCTTGAAAGAGCCTGAAAACGCCCTGATAGAACAGTACAAGGCGCTACTCGAAACCGAGGGGGTGGAGTTGGTCTTCGAGTCCGAAGCGATAGACGAGCTGGCCGAAATCGCATACCAGGTCAATTCGAGGACCGAAAACATCGGTGCCAGACGCCTGCATACGGTCATGGAAAAGCTTCTGAGCGATATTTCCTTCAATGCGCCCGATCTCAAGGGGCAGACCGTTCGCGTCGACCCCGATTACGTCCACAAGGGTTTGAACGAAATTATAAAGGACGAGGATTTGAGCAGGTATATTTTGTAGTGTTCACACGGTGGACAGTAAACAGATAAGGCCCGTCTCGACTGTGGCCCTGTTTACTGTTCACGGTCCACAGCCCCTTAGACGCCCCTTTCCCCGGGTCCCCAGATGAGCTTGTGAAGCTGCAGGTTGAGGCGGACCGCAAGGCGATCTTCCAAAATCCACCCGGCAAGAAAACGTGGCTCCACGGCGCCAAATGCGGGTGAAAAATTGATCGGGCATCTTCCACAAGGGATAGTGGACAGGATGCTGCGCGCGAAGTCGTAGTCTTCGCGACTTCCGATGACAAATTTCAGTTCGTCGTGACGCCTCAGTTTTTCCAGGTTTCGCAAATCGTTATGAGCGGCCATGCCGCTCGAAGGACA
>JAJYDE010000097.1 GCA_021777755.1 Deltaproteobacteria bacterium | reverse complement strand
TCCGATCTGATTGATAACCGCGGCGCCCCGCCCGAGTTGCTTAAGGCCAACAAGCGTTTGAAACGGGAGATAGAGGAGCGGAAACGGGCTGAAATCGAACTCAAGCGCACGAAGGAATATCTTGAAAATGTCATCGAAAATTCCGCCGACGCCATAGGTATAGTCGATCGGCACGGCAAATTCATTCTTTGGAACAGGCGCTCGGCCGAAATTTATGGTTATGAACTGGGAGAGTTGGCGGGCAAGACGGCCTTCGACCTCTACGAGGACCCTGTCGAGCTGGACAGGATGCTTCGGAGGCTTCGAAGAAACGAGCTGGTGCGCGAATTTGAAATCCTGATGAAAAAACGTGACGGTAGCGTGGTCCCCATGGACATTTCGCTAAGCCTTTTAAAGGACGAGACGGGCAAGACCATTGGCAGCGTTTGTGTGGCCCGGGATTTGTCGGAGCGAAAACGAAGCGAACTGGCCCTCAAGGCCGCAAGAGATGAGCTGAGCCGCTATTCCAAAAACCTTGAGCGCCAGGTGCGGGAAAGGACCCTGGAAATTACCGGAATCCTCGAATACACCCCTTCGGTCGTCTATATAAAAGATAAGGACGGCCGCTATTCGCTTGTAAACTCGCGCTTCGAGGAACTCCATAAAATCAACGCCGACTATGTTCGCGGCAAGACCGATCATGATCTTTTTTCGGCCGAAATAGCCGATCGGCTGAGGGCGGCCGACGTTGAAACCCTTTCCAAACGCCGCCCCTGCCAGGTCGAAGAGGCAGTATCGCGAGGCGATGGACTCCACACCTACCTTTCCGTAAAATTCCCTCTCTACGACGAGCAGGGCGAGCCGACCGGGGTCTGCGGCATTTCGACCGATATAACCGAGCTTAAGAAGGTTCAGGACAAGCTGCGGCTTTTATCGGCAAGCATAATGAACGGCCAGGAAAAAGAGCGAACCGCGATAGCCCGCGAGTTGCACGACGAACTGGGGCAGGTGCTTACCGCTCTTCGCATGGATTCGGCGTGGCTGCTAAAGAGGCTCAAACTTGTTGACGAGGCGGCCGCCGAGCGCGCGCAGGCCATGTGCCGACTGGTCGATAAGACCATTGATGATGTGCGCAATATCGCTTTGCGGCTCCGGCCGGGAGTTCTGGACGACCTGGGGCTCATTGCGGCCCTGGAATGGTTTGCCGCCGATTTTGAAAAGCGCACTGAAATCGTCTGTTTCTTCAGGCATGTCAACGTTCAAAGGGTGGACAACATCGTGGCAACGGCCGCCTACCGGATCGTCCAGGAAGCCCTCACCAATGTGGCCAGACATGCTCTGGCCACCCGTGTTGACGTAACCCTCAAACGCAAGGGCAAAGTGCTGCTTTTGACCGTGGCCGATAACGGGGTGGGGTTCGAGGTGGGCAGGGTAGGCGAGTCCGAAGCGCTGGGAATCGCCGGGATGCGGGAACGCGCAACTCTTGCCGGGGGCGGACTGGAGATAAAATCTCGGCCCGGCAAGGGAGTGTTGATGCAATGCAAACTGCCCGTGTAAGCAAAATGACTACAAAGAATTGCGGGAAGTACCTACATTAAAATCAGTATCTCTCCAATTATAGTTTTTATCTTTATCCTCTATAGTGACCCCACTCGAATAAGCCCTTTGCAGTGATTTATTCCGAATTGACTGTTGTCTTTGAACCCGATTTCTGAAAAGGAGCGACAAATGTCCAAACGTCCTGTTCGCGTAACGGTCACGGGGGCCGCCGGCCAGATAGGCTACGCACTGCTGTTCCGTATCGCCAGCGGAGAGATGCTCGGGAAGGATCAGCCGGTTATTTTGCAGATGCTGGAATTGCCGATAGATAAAGTCCAGCAGGCCCTCAAGGGCGTTATGATGGAACTCGATGACTGCGCGTTTCCCTTGCTTGCCGGGATGGTTGGAACGGGGGACCCCAAGGTCGCATTTAAAGACAGCGATTATGCTCTTCTGGTTGGCGCAAGGCCGCGGGGACCTGGCATGGAGCGAAAGGATCTGCTCCTTGAAAACGCTAAAATTTTCATCGAGCAGGGCAGGGCGATGAACGAAGTGGCTTCCCGCGATATCCGGGTGCTGGTGGTCGGAAATCCGGCCAACACCAATGGCTGGATAGCGATGAAATCGGCCCCCGATCTACCTGCGGCAAATTTCACCTGCATGCTGCGCCTCGATTACAACCGCGCCAAATCCATGCTTGCCCGAAAACTGGGAAAACCGGTCGAATCGGTGGAGAAGATCACCGTCTGGGGCAATCATTCCCCCACGATGTATCCCGATATACGCTTTGCGACCGTTGATGGAAAGCCGGCAAAAGATCTCGTCGATCAGAACTGGTACCGCGACGAATACATCCCCACAGTGGGTAAGCGCGGAGCGGTGATCATCCAGGCAAGAGGGCTTTCTTCGGCCGCTTCGGCCGCCAACGCCGCCATCATGCACATGCGCGACTGGGCACTTGGCACCGACGGCAAATGGGTGACCATGGGGCTTCCATCCGATGGCTCCTACCAAATCCCCGAAGGAGTAATGTACGGGGTTCCGGTGACCTGCACGCCGGGCAAATACGAAAGGGTCAAGGGGCTCGAAATCGATGCCTTCTCGCGCGAAAGGATGGACCTGACTCTTAAGGAATTGCTCGAAGAGCAGGCGGGCGTAAAGGATATGGTCTTCTCTCACTGAAAGCTTAAAAGGAATAGTGGCATGACGCAGGAAAAACACGGAATGCTCGTCTCCAGGGGTAACGATAAGCCCGTGAAGGTGACCAATCCTCTCAAAGTCCAGGATCTGACCTTCCGGGATGGTCATCAGTCGCTCTTCGCCACCCGCGGCAGGACCGAAGACTTCATTGCCATTGCCGAGCAGATGGACGAGGTCGGCTTTTATTCGATGGAGGTGTGGGGCGGGGCCACCTTCGACACGATGCACCGCTTCCTTGGCGAGGACCCCTGGGAGCGCATGAGGACCCTTAAAAAGTATATTAAAAAGACTCCCTTCTCCATGCTCCTTCGAGGTCAGAACCTCGTGGGCTATCGCAACTACGCCGACGACCTGGTGGAGGCTTTCGTCGAAAGGGCCTGCGAAAACGGAATGGACATATTCCGGATTTTCGATGCCTTGAATGATTACCGAAATTTCGAAACAGCGGTAAAAGTGGTCAAGAAAAACGGAAAGCACTTCCAGGGAACCATTTGCTTTTCACTTACCGAGTCTCGCATGGGAGGCGCGGTCTACAACCTGGAATATTATCTCGAAAAAGCCCGCGCGCTTGAACAGATGGGCGCCGATACGATCTGCGTAAAGGACATGGCGGGGCTGATCGCCCCCTATGACGCCTACACCCTGGTAAAGGCCCTCAAGGCAACGACCAAAATCCCCATTCATCTGCACAGCCATTTTACATCCGGCATGGCTGACATGTCTTTACTGAAAGCCATCGAGGCCAACGTCGATATCGTGGATACGTGTCTATCGCCCTGGGCCTACAGGACTTCCCACCCCGCGGTGGAACCGCTTGTGGTAACCCTGCAGGGAACCAACCGCGACACCGGGCTCGATCTCAAACTGCTCGCAAAATGCAGCGAGCACATTGAGGCGATTTCCCCCAAGTACAAGCACCTGCTCGATCAAAGGATGTCCATCATAGACATCAATGTCCTTTTGCACCAAACCCCCGGCGGCATGCTCTCGAATTTGGTCAATCAACTGAGGGATATGGACGCCCTGGACAAGCTCGACGAGGTCTTCCGGCAGCTTCCGATCGTTCGGCGCGAACTGGGTCAAGTGCCCCTGGTAACACCAACGAGCCAGATCGTTGGTATCCAGACCGTAAACAACGTTCTTTTCGATACCGACGAAGAACGCTACAAGATGTGCACCGCGCAGGTCAAAGACCTGTGCTACGGCCTATATGGCAAAACCGCGATCCCGATCGATCCCGAAGTTCAGAAAAAGGCCCTCAAGGACTATCCGCGGGGGGAAACGCCAATCACCACCCGGCCCGCCGATGTTCTCGAACCGGAACTGGAAAAGGCCAAAAAGGAAATCAACGGTCTGGCAAAAGATCTTGACGACGCCATTACCTATGCCATTTATCCGACCACCGGCAAAAGGTTTCTGCAGTGGAAATACGGCGTTGAAGAGATGCCGGCTGAAGTCAGGCCTAAAACCATGGAGCAGGTCAAGGCGGAAGACGAACTCGTGAAGAAGGCCAAAGGCGGCCTGCTGGTTGAAAAACCCAAAAAAGAGTCGCCTGCGAGGGGACCGGCCTCCCGGACGTTTAACGTCTTCGTCGATGGAGATTTCTTTCAGGTGGACGTCGAGCCGGCGGGCGGAGTATCAATCTTGCCCGTGATGGCGCCGCAGGTGATTGCTCAATCCGCACCCGCGGCCGCGGCCGCTCCCGCGCGGGTCGAGAGTCCGCGGGTCTCCAAGGCCGAGGTCCGCGCGCCCGCGAGCTCTCCAGCTCAACCGGCTTCGGCAGGCGCACCCGTTCTTGCCCCGATGCCCGGAATGATCATTCGCTACGAGGTCGAACCGGGAGCGAAGGTAAATCAGGGTGACGTGATCCTGGTGCTCGAGGCCATGAAGATGGAAAACTCGATTGTGTGCGATGCTTCGGGCTGCGTCAAGGAGCTCAGGTGCAAGGGCGGAGACAGTGTTCAGAAGGGGGACATCCTGGCTGTGATCGGCTGATTTCACACAGGTAAGGAAAGGAAAAAGATTCGTTATGGTTGAGATTAGATTTCATGGACGTGGCGGACAGGGGGCTGTGACTTCGGCCGAGCTTACCGCGCTGGCCGCCATCGAGGAAGGAAAATACGGTCAGGCTTTCCCGAGCTTTGGTCCGGAACGGCGCGGCGCTCCCGTCATGGCTTTCGTGCGGGTGAGTGATACGCCAATCGTTACCAGGGAAAAGGTCTATCAGCCCGACATCGTGATCGTCCTCGATCCGACGTTACTAAAGATCGTCAATGTGGAAGACGGTCTGAAGGACGGCGGGATAGTGATTCTCAATACGCCCAAGAGTGCCGACGTGGTGCGCGGGGAAAGCGGTATAAAGGCCAGGCTGGCCGTCGTGGACGGGACAAAGATAGCCGTCGAGACCATGCGGGTTCCTATCGCCAACACCACCATGCTGGGCGCGTTGGTCAAGGCCACCGGCCTCATCAACATGGAGTGTCTGCAGGGCCCGATCAAGCACCGCTTTGGACCGATCGCCGAAAAGAACCTCAAGGCATGTTCACGCGCCTTCGATGAGACGCAATTGGTGGAGGGATAGTCGTGGCCAAG
>JAJYDE010000056.1 GCA_021777755.1 Deltaproteobacteria bacterium | reverse complement strand
TAAAGAACGGTTTGGCAGTCCTGGCGCCGTCCACACCCATTTTAAGCGGTGGTTGCGGGCCGGATTCTTTGCCCGGCTCTGGCAGGCAGGCCTCGCCGAGTACGACGACATGGAGGGCATAGCCTGGCTATGGCAAAGCATTGACGGCACAATGGTCAAAGCCCGCCGCTGGGTCGTTGAGGCCGCTCATTCCTGGTTCAACCGCTTCAGGAAGCTACTCGTTAGCTACGAGAAATCCATCGAATCATACGAAGCGCTACCGCACCTTGCCGCGGCAATAATTGCGTTCAGGAAATGTGGCGTTATTAACGTATGAGCCCTAAGCCTTCCCCTTGGAGCCTTCACGCCCGGTATCTAGGGAAGCGATCTGAAAAGGTCACGCAGTTTCTTGAAAAAATTTGCGCAGAAGCCGCCCGAGTTTGCGGAATCCGCCGCTTCGGCGGCCTGCGATTTCCTCAGGGCGATCAGCCGGGATTGTGCCGCCATTTGGGCCGGCGCAAGGAGTTCATCCACCACCGGAACAAGTTGCCGCAATATTTGTTCTCCGTTTTTGTCATCGACCAGGGCCGCCAATATGAATTTTCGGCAGTTGTGATCCCAAACCAAAGCCGAATCCGAAAAGAAGACGCTCCAATTTCCGGATTTGCGGAAAAGCCTTTCCGGAGGTACCCGCAGTTCAAGAACGCTTACAAAACTGTCGTCAAGTCCGGGCTTTGAAAGTATCCGCAGCATCTGCTTCGAGCGCTCGCGACTGATGAGGTCGCCATAGGCGAGCAAGTAGTAGAAGCGGCACAATTGCATGACCGTTGCGGCATGACAAAGACCTTTGACGGGGTCGGGGTTCCTGAGAGCCCCCGGGGGATAGGCGCCTCCCAGCCAGATTCCCCCGCCGTATGCGGGGACGTAGAATTGATACTTCAAAAGGAGGTCCTCGATGCGCTTGAGGCCGATGACGCCGATAAGATAGGAGGCCGACGAGTTGCTCGATTGGCGAATCATGCGCACCAACCAGGCGTGGAGCGCGGGCGACTCCTGGAGCAGGCCGTCTTGAATGTTTTGGTAGGCGGCCAGCAGGACCGCTATTTTGGGAAGGCTTGCGGCATACATCATCGTGTAGCCGTTTACGCTCGCAAAACGCGCCGCCCGCGGCTCCGAGAGGTCCACCACGCCGACAGCCATTTTATTTTTCTCAATCAGAGCGCGCCAAGTCGGATTTTTATTCAGCGCGCCTTCGAGCCCGGCTTGAAACCCCGCATCCAAGGTGGCGGCAAAAGGACGATGCGCGCCCATGATCGGGGGCAGCCCCCCGGAAGACTCACGATCCCAAGTCCCCGCGATCGAACAAGGCGTTGTTATAAAGAAAATGCTTATCATCAGGATTGTTGTAAGGCTCTTCATCTCTTTTTCGTTTCTCGGACTTTTTTTCAGCAAATATCAGGTTCGACTTGCCGGGGTTGTAAAAATAGCCGAAGCCGAAGGGCAAGGGCTTGATATTCTTATCCGTTCTGTAAATCGAGGCCAAATCCGGCTGGTATGCCTCCTTGAAGGTGGAAATGGGCTTGCTGTAATGGCCGTAAAACCGTAGGCTCCAAAGAGAGGGATCGAAATATTTAAGCGGAATCCCCGAGTCCTCCTGAACTATGTAGCGGCTGTTGTCAAACATGAACTGCCGCGCATGCGAGGTTTTGCGGTCGAACATCACGTAAGAGGCGGACTTCATGAACGTGGTGAAAGGCCCGAGGCTTTTGAGAAAATAGAGAAACCGCCGATTATAATCGAAAGTCTGATTGTTTAGATTGAGATAAAAGTAGTAAAGAGTCTGAGTGTTTTGCTCGTCGGAACCCTCACGGTGGAAGATTATCCGAATGCCTTCCACATCCTCCAGACCCTCTTTGGTGCTCCTTATGGCGGGAATTTCCCGCGTGGTTGTCCCCAGCACGGGCAGCACGTGAACCTGACCGTCGATCCCCATGGTCCAGTAGCGCACATCGAGCACCTTCGCATTGCTTTGCGCAAGCATGAGCAGAAGAATCGGAAGCACGCCCTTTATCTTCGTTTGCTCGATCTGGGCGTCCATATGGGCGGAGACGAAATAGTCCATGCTGAGCAGATCGTGAAGAGAATTTTTCATCGACTGCAAATAGGACTCGAACTGCCCACCGCTCATATCGCCAAATCGCGGGATGTCTCCCAGGGGCTCCAGGGCAACCAGCACATATGTTCTGGCCTCGGGGAAAAATGCGTTCACATTGGCGAAATCCGGACCGCTGAAGGGATAGAAAACCGCTTTCGAAGAGGCCGCATCCCCCAGTTCCCTTTCAGACCAGGCACGTTCGGGCAGCAGCAGCCTCTTGTCCAGATTCATCCAGCTTTGGTGGAAAAACTTGGAATACTCCACCCATGCCGGCCTGCTTTCAAACGGAGCCAGGGCGCTTTGCGAATCAGGCATTCCAGCCATCAGTTGAGCGTAATCGTCACATATTGCGCCGCTTCTGGTTGAAGAAAACTGATTCTCGGTGTTTTCCGGCTGCTGGGCCGCGGCAAAATCAACGATCGAAAAAAGCATCAGCACCGCGAACATGGAAACAACCATCGCCCGGCCCGGCCGTATTTTTGTGTCTTTTCTCACCGCTTCTCCTCCGGGAGCGAACTGAATTGGCATTGCCTGTTGGCAAGCAATTTATAAAGGACCAGTAAAGAGCCTACAGTTATCATGCAAAATGCCGAAGGCACGGGTCTTTGGATCACAAGATAGCAAAGCATCCAGCCGTTGACCAGAAGATAGAACGCGGGGACGAAGGGATAACCCCGGAGTTTGAACGGCCTTTTGAGTTCAGGCTCCCGGATGCGAAGGACAAACACGCCCAAAACGGCAATACAGGAAAACAGGGTCAAAGTGAAACCGACATAGGTCAAAACGAAATTGAATGCCGAAGTCATTACGAGGAGCATCGCAATCGAAGACTGAACGAGGATGGCCCGAACCGGAACATCTCTTTTATTCCTTGCGGCCAAAAATCCGAGGGTATCGATATCTTCGCCCATGGCGGCGGCCACGCGCGGGCCGAGCATGATCATGGAACTAAGGGTCGACACAAGAGCCAGGCAGATCAGCGAGGTCATAAGCCCGGCCCCTCCCGCTCCGAAAACCGCCTTTGCGGAAAGGTAGCCGACCTCGATTTTTCCAACGAGCTTTGCGGCCGGAACGGATAGCAAAAAGACAAGATTTAGCAGAATATAGCAGACCGAAACAAAGAGGGTTCCCAAAAAGAGCGAGAGGGGAATGTTTTTCTCGGGCGATGGAATCTCCCCTCCGATATAGGCGGAGGCATTCCAGCCCGAGTAGGCGAAGGAGACGTAGACCAGTCCGACTGCGAATTCTCGATTGAAAAGGGAGCCCACCTGGCCAAGCGATTCGGGCAAGATCCGGTGTGGATGCGGCATGGCAAGGCCTGCCGCGATAAAAACCGCGATCAAAAGGATCTTGCCGACAGTGAAAACATTCTGAAATTGGCAGCCAAACTTCACATCGGCAAGGTGCACCAGGGTGAGGACCACTATGGCCCCCACGGCAACCGCGGTCTCATTGACCCCCGGGAAATCCATCCGTGAATAGCGCCCCAGCGCCATGGCCGCCAGTGCTATGGGAGCTGCGAAACCGACCAGAATGGAAACCGCGCCGCTAAGAAATCCGACGGCCGGATGATAAATCCTGCGAAGATAGGCGTACTCGCCTCCGGAGCGGGGCATCATCGCCCCCAGCTCGGCATAGCAAAGCGCTCCGCAAAAGCTGACGATAGCCCCCACCACCCACAGCATGATGGCGGCAAATGGATAATGAACGCCGGCAAGTTGAAACCCGAGCGTGGTGAACACACCCGTCCCGATCATATTGGCGATAACCAGAATGGTGGCGGAAAAAAGGCTTACCGGCTTTTTCCGATGGATCATCGACCGTCCTTAATCCTATCCGCTTGATCCCCTGAAACTTCCGACGGGAATCTTCGGGCATAATCGTCCCTGGCTTTGGCCTTGAAAAGGTGGCATCATGGCCTTTTACGGAAATTTTTGCAAGTGATAAGTTCTTGATTTAAAAGAAATAGCTCGAAGGATGCGGGCAGCCCTGTCGGCCCAGTTCCCAGTCACGGCCGGAATTGCAATAAATTCGATCTGAAAGGAGATCCCGTGATACGCGTTCTTTTTTTGTGCACCGGAAATTCATGCCGCAGTCAAATGGCCGAAGGCTGGACCCGTCATTTAAAAGGAGACTGTCTTGAACCTCATTCAGCCGGAGTGGCGCCAAAGGGGGTCGATTCCAGGGCAGTAAGGGCCATGGCGGAAGCAAAAATCGATATAACCGCTCAGCTCTCCAAGAGTATCGAATCTCTGGGAGATATCGAATTCGATTATGTCATAACACTGTGCGACAACGCACGTGAGGCGTGTCCAATCCACCCGGCAAGGACCAGGGTCCTTCACGTGGGCTTTGACGATCCTCCCAGAATCGCCGCGGGCGCCCGGAGCGAAGAAGAAGCCCTGGCCCCCTACAGGCGGGTGCGCGACGAGATTAGACATTTTGTCGAGACACTTCCGGAGGCTCTTGAGGCTATTTGCGCCCCAAGCTGATGTTTTGTGGCGCGCGGCAGTTGACCGGAACGGTTTTGCGCATTAATTGGAAGTTGGAAGCTTTGAATTCCTCCGCCATCATTTTTCCCGGTTTAATGAGGCAAGGTAATGTTGCATCGTGTTGACAGTGAATAGGACCGAGCATATTTATGAATATATGCGTCAAACCTAATAGATTTTTGTCTGTAAATTCATTCGGGCGCCCTGTGTTTCGCGCCGGCGAGGAGTTTGGGCATGGCTGTTGGTGAGCGCAAGGACGAATCTGCCGCCGCGGGGGGTAAGTCCGGTACGAAAAGCGGGAAAAGGAAGGCAATGGCGGAGGTTGCTCAAGAGCACGCCGCAAAGGAGACTCGCATGGCAAAAGAAGAAATATCGCCTCCGGAACCGGAGGAAACCGCCCGTTCCGAGGGCCGTGACATCAAAGGCTGGGCCGCTGCCACAACAAAAAGCGGAGCGCGGTTGGCCACCAGTTTCATCGGAACGGCCCGAGATGCTCTTGGCGATACCGTAAGAGCGGCGGGAGCGGTTGCGGTCGACGCGGTGGGGGTGGTGCAAAATGTGGTCAAGGAGACCGCGAGCGCGGCCGAGGATGTGAGCCTTGGCCTTGTGGGAAGTACGGTCAATGTGGCCAAGGGCCTTATGGGGGGCGTATCCGAGGTGGGCGGTGAGACCATGTCCATTGCTCGCAGCGCCATCTCCGGCACGGCAAAAGGCGTCTGCGAGGTTGGCGGCGAGGTGCTGACGATAGCTCAAAAAGCGGCTCTGGGGACCGTACGGGGAGTTACGGAAATAGGGGGCGAACTTTTCACCACAGCCCGAAAAGCCACCTCGGCAACCGTGCGCGGAGTAACCGACATCGGAGCCGAAGTCGCCTCGGTCGCCACAAGGGCGGTCCACGGCGGGATCGATGCCACCAGAGACATTGCCCTTAATGTTGCGACAACTTCGAAGGACGCCCTTGGAGGGGTGGTCGATACGGCGGGCTCTGTTGCGCTTGGGGCCGTGGGAGCGGCCAAGGACATTCTCATCGGAGCTGTCGGAGGTATGAAAGAAGTCCTCGGCACGGCACTTCCCAAACATATCGATCGACCTTGACACCGCCCTGAACAGTGTCAATGAACAAAGCTGACAGACGTTTTCACAGCGTTATGGCGAGGTGTTCCTGCCATGCCCAAGCCGGTGATTGCAACCGCAATATCACCGGCTTGTTTTTTCCACGCGGGAGAAAATAATGGTTCGGCCTGTCCACACCTCGCTTGCGGGAAGAGCCAGGTTCAAGATCGTTGAGCTTCGCGGCTGCACGGCTCTGAAGCAATATCTTGAAACCGGCCTCTCCAAACGCAGGGCTGTTCTTGGAGTCTCTTCGAGCACAACGACCGGAAGCGTTCTGGTAACGTTCAACTCGGGAAACGACTTCAGGGCCATTGCGGAAATTCTTGAATCGCTGGTCGAACAATACAATAACGGCAAAAATTCCGGGCATAGCGTGCCAGCCGACAGGGGTGCGGGCGCCTCGAACGAGTCCACGGAGACGGCGGCCAAATCTGGCGGGGTTCTCGAAAGGGCGCGAAGCGCTTTGTTCGGCAAGTCGGGGCAGAGGGAACAACCGGAAAAGCCCTGGCACACCCTCGAGGCGGGCACGGCGCTGGAGTCTTTAAAGAGTTCGGCGGGACCGGGGCTTCTGGGCTCCGAGGCACAAGCGCGCCTTGACCAATTCGGACCAAACTCTTTGCCCCGCCCCTCCACAAGATCGGAGTGGAGCATCTTCCTGGGTCAGTTCAAATCGCTTCCCGTTGCCTTGCTAGGGGTTGCGGCCTCCATTTCCGTTCTTACGGGCGGGCTGGCCGATGCGATCGTCATTTTGGGCGTGGTTGCCATTAACGGCGTGATAGGCTTCAAGACTGAGAGCGAGGCCGAAAGGACCATAAACTCTCTTACCGAAATCGTAAAGCCCACGGCTGATGTTTTGAGGGACGGCTCCGTGGAGAGCGTACCGGCCGAACTGGTCGTGCCCGGAGATATCCTGGTGTTGCGTCCGGGCACTTATGTGGGCGCCGATGCCAGGCTGCTCGAGGCCAATCACCTGAGCATCGACGAGTCCGTTCTTACCGGCGAGAGCATGCCGGTCGTAAAAACCGTAGCCCCCCTTTTGTACGAGGAACTCCCCCTGGCCGACAGGCTCAACATGGTCTACATGGGGACTCTTGTGACCGGCGGCCAGGGATTTGCCGTCGCCGTGGCCACGGGCCGATTCACCGAAGTGGGAAAGCTTCAGGCGCTGCTGGGTGAGGCCACAGCCCCTCAAACGCCCATGGAAAGACAACTCGATCTTCTCGGCAACCAACTCGTGTTGATCTCCGGGCTGGCCTGCGGACTGGTGTTTGCCCTGGGCCTTCTTCGCGGAAGCGGCTTTTTGATCATGCTCAAAACATCGATCGCCCTGGCCGTGGCAGCCGCTCCCGAAGGGCTGCCAGCGGTGGCTACGACCACCCTCACAATCGGCCTGAAAAACATGAAAAGGCACGGCGTGCTGATTCGCCACCTCAACGCCGTTGAGACCCTCGGATGTATCCAGACTATTTGCTTCGATAAGACCGGCACGATTACTCAGAACAAAATGTCGGTCGTGCGCCTTTTTTCAGCAATGAAAAAGGTGAGCGTATCCAACGGCCGATTCCTATCGGAGGGTTCCGCGGTCTTTCCTCTCGATTCCCAAGAGATCACCCGCCTCCTCGAAGTATCGGTCCTTTGCAACGAGACCGAAATCGAGGGAGAACCGGGCCGATACGTCTTGCGTGGTTCTCCCACGGAGATCGCTCTTGTCGATGTTGCCATGCAGGCGGGCCTGGACGTGCAGCGCCTGAGAGAGCGGCACTTGCTTCGCAAGGTGAACTATCGCTCCGAGAGCCGCCTTTTCATGGGAACCCTTCACCAGCTCCACAATCGGGATCGCCTCCTGATAGCCGTAAAAGGCAGTCCCGTCGAGGTTCTGGCCATGTGCGATTCGCACATCTCGGGGGGCGAGGAGCTTGCGCTCACCGAAAACGATCACGCCCTGATAGAGCGCGAAAACGAACTCATGGCCGCCGATGCCCTGAGAGTCCTGGGTGTTGCTTACACCCTTGTGGACAAAGAGGAGCAATTCGGGATCGCGAGCGGTTTCGTGTGGCTGGGTCTTATCGGGATGTCCGATCCGGTCCGCCCCGGAGTCTCGGGCCTTGTCGGCCAATTCCACCGCGCCGGAATCGATACCGTTATGATAACGGGCGACCAGAGTCTTACAGCCTATGCCATTGGCAGGGAACTCGATCTGGCAAAAGGAGAGCAAATCGAAATCCTCGATTCCACCGAGCTTGCGCGGATGGATGCCGGGACGCTCAAAGCCATATCGGACAGGATTCACGTTTTTGCAAGGGTAAGTCCGGCCTTCAAGCTCGAAATAGTTCGCGCGCTTCAGAGCAAAGGCCGGGTGATCGCGATGACCGGGGACGGAATCAATGACGGGCCGGCCCTCAAAGCCGCCGATATAGGGATCGCCATGGGAGAGGCTGGAACCGATATCGCCAGGGAGGTGGCCGACGTGGTCCTGGCGGAAGACGATCTCGAGACCGTCATGGTAGCCGTTCGTGACGGCCGCACCATCTATAACAATATTCGCAAAGCCCTGCGGTTCCTGCTCGCCACCAATTTCAGCGAAATCATGGTGATGTTGGCAACCGTCGCGGCCGGACTGCCCGCTCCCCTGGGGGCCATGCAGCTTCTTTGGATCAATCTCATCTCGGATATCTTCCCCGGTCTGGCCCTGGCCATGGAAACTCCGGAGCCCGATGTTTTAGACCGGCCGCCACGCTCCGGCGAGGAACCCATAGTGAAGAGTTCGGATTTTAAAAGGCTCGCCTTCGAATCCGGAACGCTCACCGCGGGCGCCTTGGGCGCCTATGCCTACGGGATCGCCCGCTACGGGCTCGGAGAAAGGGCCGGCGCCCTTACCTTCCAGAGCCTCACCATGGGGCAGTTGCTCCATTCCATAAGCTGCAGGTCCGAAAAGCACAGCATCTTCGGTGGAGAAAAGCTCCCGCCCAACCGCTACCTCAATATGGCCTTGGGGGGCTCTTTTGTCATACAGTTGCTGACCATGTTCGTACCGGGCCTAAGAGATCTTCTCGGCCTGGCTCCGCTCAGCCTGCTCGACGGCGCGGTCATCGCGGGGACCGCCACCTTACCGCTGCTCATCAACGAAGGGACCAAGAATTTGACAGATGTCCGGCCGCCGGCGTCCGAGGCGGCAGAACTCATTTGAGAGGACAATCCCGATGAAAACGGATTTCATCTTCACCTCCGAGTCGGCAACAGGGGGACATCCCGACAAACTCTGCGACCAGATAAGCGACGCCATCGTGGACCGCTTTCTTGACCAGGACCCGCAGGCAAGAGTGCGGGCCGAATGCGCCGTTTCCACGGCGGTGCTTTTCATCGCCGCAAGGTTTTCCTCCAGCGCGACGGTCGATGTCGCCCGGGTCGCCCGAAGGGTCATAGGAAACGCGGGCTATGAGCATGACGATTTTAACAGTACCACCTGCAGCATCTTGACCAGCCTGAAAGAACTCCCCCCCGACAGTTCGCGCAATATCGACGAAAGGGTCCTCTCCGATAAGGAACTGGACCGGATTCATGTCAAACAGCAGGGAACGTTTTTCGGCTACGCATGCCAACAGACGCCGTCTCTTATGCCCATGCCCATTATGCTTGCCCATAAACTGGCCATGAGCATCGATTCGGCAAGACAACAGAAACTGATTCCATATCTTTCCCCGGACGGTAAGACTCAAGTTGGAATCGAGTATCGCGATCGCAGGCCGGCCAGGATTTATTCCGTTGGAGTAGCGGTGACCCAGCTTAGCGGCACCGCGCACCCCCATCGGCAAATTTGCGATGATATCCGGCAGGCGGTGATCGAACCAGTCTTCAAGGATTTGCCCGTAAAGCCCGACGAAAAGACCAAACTGTTCATAAACCCCGAGGGGGTGACGATGCTCGGAGGCCCCTCGGTGCACTCCGGCCTTACCGGGAGAAAGAACGCCGTGGACACCTATGGCGAGTACTCCCGCTACAGCGGCTCGGCCTTGAGCGGCAAAGACCCAATGAGAATCGACCGGGTCGGGGTCTATGCCGCGCGGTATGCGGCCAAAAACCTCGTGGCCGCTCAACTTGCCGAGCAATGCGAGGTCCAGCTCACCTATTCGATCGGCTCTTCACTCCCGGTGAGCGTCCAGGTCGACACATTCGACACCGGCAAGCTCCCCGACGGCAAGATGGCCGAGTTGATCAAAAAGAACTTCGAT
This sequence comes from Deltaproteobacteria bacterium, assembly GCA_021777755.1. GTDB lineage: Bacteria > Desulfobacterota > Syntrophobacteria > Syntrophobacterales > Syntrophobacteraceae > SbD1. The sequence goes on along the minus strand of JAJYDE010000056.1, from coordinate 14,820 downwards.
TTCCGCCTGGCCTCCATTGTCAAAGAATTCAACCTCAGGCGGCTGCCCGCCAAGATGAAGGGAGACTTCTACCGAAGGCTTGCCGTATATGGCCACGTCGGTCGCACCGACCTGGAACTGCCCTGGGAAAAAACGGACAAGGCGGCCTTTCTGGAGGCGAGGTAAAAAGTTCGGAAAACTCCCCGCTCCCGCTACCCGCTCCACTCAAGCCGCCTTCATGCAAGAGTCGAAGTCCTTGGCGCCGCCTTTTCCCCCCAGGCATTCGAGAACCTTGAGGGTCTCTTCGGGTTCAGGCCGTATGGTGTAATCGGCGTTGATCTCGGCGGAGCGAACCGTCCCGGAGAGATCTATCACAAACCGCGCGGGCATGGGCAGCGTCCACGAATCGTCTCCGTTATACTTTTCGAGATCGGTGCCGAAGCTGAGATAGACCTTGCGCAAATCTTCCGGGAACTTGTAGACCAGACCGTATTCGCGCGCCACCCCGTTGCCGGGATCGCCAACCAGCTTGAGCCGCAACCCCTTTTCTTCGACAAGCTTGCGGTTGAACTCCTGGAGCTGCGGTGAAACGGCCACAAGAGTTGCCCCAAGGGAAGTGATCCCGGGAAGGACACTGTCCAGAGCTTCCAGCTCCAGATTACAGTAGGGTCACCAGGCTCCTCTGAAAAAGCTCAGCACAACGGCCCCCCGCTCCCGCAGCGAAGCAAGGCTCACCAGGGCGCCTTCCGTGTCCTTCAAGGAAAAATCGGGCGCTTTTTCTCCGATTTTTGGCGCTCGACTTTTAAGGTTCGATTTTTCCAGCTCTTCGGTCACCCGGTGCATGATTTCCGAATATTTCCTGGGTGTCACGGCGTCGTATTTTTCTTTCAGCGCACTTATCCTATCTTTGAGAGTCATATGGACCTCCTCTGTTCTTCGGGATTTTAATTAATGTAATCATCGACCCGCGGGGCATGCACAGGCGAAACTGTTGACAAGCGCCTTTTTTGCGTCCATGCTGCGCCCCGGGCTTGGAGAGCCAAACTTTCTTGCGGGCTCCGGTTCCCGCCACATCGGGCTTTTAACTGAAGGGGGAAAAATGGATCTGATTACACAAAGCGGTATTCCAAGGGGAAAGATCGGCGTGAGGCTTATGTACACGCTCCTGTTCGTCCTGATCCTCAGCCTTATGAATTTCATCATCCAGTTGATAGCCGTGATGCAGTTCGTCATACTGCTGCTCACCAAAAGCTACAGTGAGCCGCTGCGCTCCTTTTCCAACAAGGCCTCGGTCTACGTCTACCGGCTCATCCGCTATATAACGCTAAACGATAACAACAAGCCGTTTCCGTTCGTGGATTTTCCGGCAGAGATGGAACGACCCGACGGTTTTGCAAGGTTCGAGTAGGGTTTCGGGGGCGGTGGGCACCGATTTTAGCGTGCCCACCAGGGTTTTTCCTTTTGGAAACTATTCGGGCTTGCCTGGCCGAGCAGCCTTGCCGCTTCCCGAAGACCCGGGCTTGGACAATTCTTTGAACAGGGCCGAAGCCACCCTCTCTTTTCTGGAATCGAAAAGCTTGTTGTTGTCCTTGCGCGCTTGTTTTGCTTCGGCGGTGAAATATTGCAGTATGCGCAGCTCCTCGGCCCCGACCACCCCGGCTTTGTGCTTGATATCCGTTTCACGAATCAGGGCGAGGAGCCCGAAAGTGTAGAGAGAAAGAGTGGTGATGCGGCGGAACAGATATTCCCTGTCGGCCGTTTCGCCTCGCGCCAACTTTTTGCCGTAGAGCAGTAGGGCACTCAAAAGCAGCACCCGGGTTGCTTTCGCACATCTTCCGGCCTCCTGAAAAGATTTTTGCATGATGCTGTTTTCATAGGGAAAAGACCAATTTTCGCCTTTTATCAGGAGCTTTAGCAAGTCTCGCACGAGCGACACTGAAGAGCGGCCGGATTGTTTGAGCGATTTTGCCATCATTCTCATGCCCCAGAGGGCGGGATAGATTGAATGCACCTCGGTTGTGCCTTCGAAAACCGTGGTCACCCGGATGTCTCGCATCCTTTTTTCATAGGGAAGCGTTTTGAGGTAACCAGCGCCCCCGGCGGTCTGCAGCGCATCATAGGCCGCATCCCACGCCCGCGTTGTTCCAAACAGCTTGCAGTGCGATGTTTCGACTGCGGTGGTAAGCAGAGGCCGCTCCTGAAGAGTTGCGGCGGCCAGGTTGTTCATGGCCCCCGCAACTGCGGCACCCACCTTTGCGCGCACGATCTTTTCCTGGATCAACTGAAAACTGCTGATGGGGAGCTGAAACTGATGCCTGGAATTGGCCCGCTCCAGCATCTCTTCGGCCGACAAACGCATGAAAGAGGCCGAAGAGGCCCCGAGGCTCAGTCTGCCGTAGTTCAAAACGGTCATGGCTATCTTGAATCCATCGCCCGGAGCCCCGATGAGGTTTTCCTTGGGGACCCGCACGTTTCTGAACTTCACGGGCGCGGTCGAACTCGATGTGAGCCCCATTTTGGGCATTTCTTTGCCCACCGTCACACCCTCCCAGCCCGTTTCGACTATAAAGGCCCCCATGAATCCGGGCTCCTCGGGGTTCAACTGGGCAAAAACAGTCATCGCCCCCGCGTAGTTGGCGTTTGTAATATAAGTTTTTCCACCGTTTAGCAGATAATGGGTTTCACCTTCCCCCAGCACCGCGGTCGTTTCGATATGCTGAGCATCCGAGCCCACGCGCGGCTCGGTGAGCGCAAAGGCGAAGATCATCTCACCGGACGCCGCCCTGGTCAGATAAAAAAGTTTCTGCCCTTCGTTTCCGAATAGCTGAATGGCCTTTATGCCTATCGAAAGGTGGGCGAGGAAAGTGAAGGCCGCCGGGATATCGAGCCGGGCGATTTCCTCCACCACTTTCAAATATTCGCACAGCTTAAAGCCCAGCCCCCCGTACTCGGGCTCGATCGTAAGGCCGAAAAATCCCCTCTCACCCATTTTGCGAAGCATCTCGGCAGGCAGCACGCCTTCTTCCCGTCTACCGGCAAGGTACTCTTTCAAAAGCTCCCCGTAGCGATCGACGATATTGCCCACTTTGGTTTCGTCCATGCTCGGCGCAGCGACCCGGATCAACTCCGGGTCGAACTCACCCCTGTAAATTTTCTCCATTATCATAGGCATCCCTCTCTTTGGCCCGAGTTGTTATCCCGGCAAACCAATCAATCCGGGCGGGTTCCCTTTCTCAGGGCCCCCCGGCCAAACCACGTCTTTCGGGATTGGCGAAGTGCAGCGCCCCGTCGGCATCGACCACTCCCCTCACCTTGCCGTTGCGGAAAATCACATAGTCGAAATTATAAGACCAGCGGTTTGGGTGAACCGCGGTGGGCGTGCCCTGAACGGCAAGAACCTCGTCGGGAGTCGAGCCCTTGGTAAAAAAGGTCTTTTTCCCCGGGCCGGGCGGTGAGGAGGGGACCAGCCGCATTTTAAGAGTCCCGAAGTAGTTGTCGTAGCCCACGACCAGCCCGTTTTCCAGCCTCACCTCGGCAAAGCCGTAATACCAGCGGTTTCCCCGGATCCGCGTAGGGGTCCCCTGGACCAGAAGCACCTGCCGCTCGGTGGACCCGATCGTAATGTAACCGGTTGCGACACCCCGCGAAACTCCGGGGTCCAATCGCACCCGAAGAGCGCCATCGAAATTGTTGTATCCGCAGACTGCTCCGTTTTTGAAATTAACTTCTGAAACCCCGTAAATCCAGGTGTCGCCCAAGATTTGCGTCGGACGCCCCTGGACGTCCAAAACTTGCCTTTCGCTCGATCCCAGGGTGAAAAAGCGGCCGTACGCAGTCGCCCCGGGCTTTGGCACAGTAGGGCTCGAAGCCTGCGGGGCAAGGGGAGCGGCAGGCTTCGAAGCGCCTGGCGCCTCTTTTTTCGAAAAGTGGCGTCCGAACATTTTCGAAATCCGCAAAACCCGCTCGGGGCCGATATTCGACAAAAGCGGGTAAAACACTATAAGAATAAATGCCGCGACAGCCACTGAAAAGCTGAGCAGTTGGACCCGCCGAGTTCGGAAAAAAATTTGAAAACCCGCCGGGGGCCGCTGGTGGAAACGAACGGTTGGCCGGGGTCCAGGGGCTACGGATCCCGAACCATTGGAAAATTCCCGGCTGGCCGAAGGGCGCGAATGCGAAGTTTTGCCCCATGTCTTCGAAATGCGTCGGTAAGCCTGGTCTATCTCCCTGAACTTTTCTTCGGCCAATGCCCGAGCTTCGTAGTTTTCCGTGTGATGGCGGTCGGGATGCCACTTTTTAACCAGCCCCCGATAGGCCCTTTTAACCTCGGCGGGGGAGGCGCCCGGTTCAAGTCCAAGCGCTCGAAAATCGTCTTCCGGTTGAGATCCCGGTGCCATTCCAAGAAGCCCCCATGCCACAGTTGAGCCGAAATTTTCGCCGCAAACGCGTTTGCCCGGCTCGGCGCAGCCTCATTTCCGATTGAAAAACAAATATATACCATTTGAAATATACGCTGTATAATCCAAAAAAGCGCTGTCCCACAGGGGGTGTGTTGATAAATATTCAAGTTCACGGTCGCAATGACCGATACTATTGGGAAGGCGGAAAACCTTATGCTCATACTGACCAGAAAAGTCGGCGAGTCGATTCTGATCGGCGAGAATATCGAGATAACGATTACCGCAATCGATCAGAACAAGGTGCGGATAGGCATCAAGAGCCCTTCGCATGTCCCGATTTACCGTGAAGAGCTATACAGGAAAATCCAGAAGGAAAACCGGGCTGCGGCGCTTATAGGCAAAGAGGAATTCGAAAATCTGCTCGACGCCTGTACGGCCGAGGGCAAGGCGGCTGAAGACCGCTAGGGGCCCTTGCTTCGAGGAGTTTTCATGCAGGTCGATACTTCCCGTTTTGGTTTAATAGAAGTTGAAGAAAAAGAACTCATCACTTTCCCGTGGGGGATTCCAGGCTTTGAAAATCTGAAGAATTTCGTTTTGCTGGAATATAAAAACGGCCCCTTCCAGTGGCTCCAATCTACGGAGCAGCCAGGGGTTGCTTTCGTGGTCTGCACGCCGGAGTTTCTGGGAATGACTTACTCGGCACCCGAGGCCAAGAAAAAACTGATCGGCCTGAAACGGGACGACGATTTGGTGGTCCTCAATATCGTTTCCTTCAACCAGGAGACCAAAGCCATCTACTTCCATGTGAAAAGTCCGCTCCTTTTCAATGTGGCCGCCAGAGTCGGCTACCAGTGGACAATGGAGACCGATGAAATCAAGGGGCACCTGACAATGCCCCCGGTCGCACCCCTCTGAGTCGCAATCTTGTCTAAACGTTTAGTAAACAATATAATGAAATGTTGCGCGGGAGTTTGATTTCCCGCCGCCTTATTCTTGGCCCGTTCCGTGAGATAGATGATGAGAAGACGCAAAACGGCAGGCGTACATGGCGATTTTTCGGTCGCCAGCTACAATATTCATATGTACAGAGGAATCGACGGGGTGTTCGATCCCCATCGCGTGGCCTGTGTCATAAAGGAACTGAAGGCGGAGATCGTGGGACTGCAGGAAATCGATTCCAAGTTTTTCCAAATGGGTAACTGCGCCGATCTGCTTTCGGAAAAATCGGGTATGGAGGTGGTTCTAGGGCCCACCAGACGTCGGCATCGGACCAATTTTGGAAACGCCCTCGTCACCTCCTATACGGTCAAAGAGGTGAGGCATATAGATTTGAGTGTCGCGGGCAGGCGGCCAAGGGCGGCGCTCGACGTCGATTTGCTGGTAAAAGGTGAAACCATCCGGGTGATAGTGGCGCACCTCGGGCTTGGCCTGAACGAACGCCGCAGACAAATCCGGCGATTGCTCGACGTCTTCTGCTCGGAGCGCGACCGCATGGAAATAATGCTGGGTGATTTCAACGAATGGGTCCCGATATGGAACCTGCACCACGTACACAATGTTTTTGGAAAATCTCCGACCCTTAGGACCTTTCCATCATTCATGCCGGTTTTACCGCTCGACAGAATCTGGGTAAGACCCATGGAATCCCTCCTGAGTCTTTCGACACACAAAACCGCGCTCAGCCGTATGGCTTCGGACCATTTGCCGGTAAGAGCCATCGTGGCCAAACACCCGGTGAATGGATGACCCGCGGGGATCGGGCGCACCCGAGATTCATTCTTTGATCAGGGTCACGCACTGCAAGGCCCCCGAAAAAAAGGGTTCGCTGCTCATCATGGTCAACCCGAATGGTTCGAGCAATTGCCGGAGGCCTCCGTGTCTGGTAAAGCGCACGAAATTTCTGAAGTGCTCTCGACCGGCCATTTTTTCCACAAGCCCCATGAGCGCCAGTCCCGGACCCGAAGCTCCGCTCTTAAGAGATGCGTAATCGAAAACGATCAGCTTTCCCCCGGGGGCCAAGACTCTCAAGATCTCGGCAACGACGCCCCTGCTCACTTCATGCCTCATTTCATGCAGGGCGAGACTGATCGTCACACAATCGAAATCGCCCGATGCAAAGGGAAGATTTTCACCGTTTCCATGAACACAGGCAATCCGTCGAGGGCCTTTTCGGCGAGCCACGGAAAGCATGGCCGGCGATAGATCGATTCCGCAGACCTCAAGGCCCGCCTTTGCAAGCATCAGCGCCAGTTCCCCGGTCCCGCACGCAACATCCAGAATACGCCTGCATTCCTGTGCACAAGCAGTACGGACAATGCATCTCCGGGCGGCTATCAAAAATGGCGCCGTCAGAAGATCGTAAAATGGCGCGGCAATCTCATAGAGATCTTTTCTTGCCTTCGATTCACCCATCCATTCCCTCGATTTTGTTTTTCCCACCAGTTCATCGGTTGGTTTCGATGGCTTTCCAGACATCTTCGATCCCCATTTTCACTCTTGCCTCCCTCATCGTCTCGGCCGCTATTCGTCGCACCTTGAGCGTTCCCTGCCGCAGGATCCGATCCAAAAGATCCGGTTTGGTTTCGTAAAACGCCATGCGCTCGCGAAACGGTTCAAGAAAGAGGTTCAAAACCCTGGCCAGTTTCTCCTTGACCTCAGAGTCGCCCACTTTCCCGGCCCGGTACCTCTGCTCGAGTTCCTCCACCTCCTGGCGGTCTTCGTTGAAGATCCGGTGATAAATGAAAACCGGATTGCCTTCAACCGTACCCGCAACATTGGCGCGGATCCGATTGGGATCTGTGAACATCCCGCGCACTTTGGCCTCCACGGTCTTTTGGTCATCGCTTAGAAAGATCGCGTTGCCGGCCGATTTTGACATTTTCCCTCGGTTATCCGTGCCCACCAGGGCGGGGATATCGCTCAGAAGCGGTTCGGGTTCGGGAAACAGCGGGCCGTAAGTCGAATTGAACTTTCGCGCCAGTTGCCTGGCAATCTCAATGTGAGCGAGATTATCCTTTCCCACCGGAACGAGGTCGGCTCGGGCGAGCAGAATATCGGCAGCCTGCAAAACGGGATAGCCCAACAGCCCCAGGGGAAGCGAGCGGCCTGCCATGCCGGCATCGAGCGCCATCCGCTTGAGGCCGGGAAGGCGAAGGAGGCGGTCCAGAGCGGCGAAATTTTGCAGGTGTGTATATAGCTCATGGGTCTGCGGCACCGCCGACTGAAGGTATATGGAACTTCTCCCGGGGTCGATGCCCGAGGCAAGGTAGTCGAGCACGAGGCCCCGGACATTTGGAAGAAGCTTGTCCACATCCTCCCTGGTCCTTTTCGTGGTCAGCATATGCAGATCGGCCACGATGACCATGGTTTCGCATTCATACTGAAGTTTGACCCTGGAAGCCAGGCTGCCCACCCAGTGACCAAGATGCAATCGACCGGTCGGCCGATCGCCGGTAAGAATTCTTTTTGGTCTCCGAGCGCCTATTTCCGTGGTCATCGCCCTTTCAAAAAACCCTCCTACAAATGTCCCAATAAACGCATGCGTTCATCGCGGGCGGCCAACCGCTCTTTTTCGAGTTCCGCCCGGGCAAGCCGCAAATTCTCGAGTTCGCTGCGTGCGGCCTGCCCCCCGGACCCGCCTTGGCGGCCGATAGCTTTTTTAAGCGCCCCGGCGCGCAGGGAAGATTCCCTGATACTGGCCAGTACCGCCAGTTCTCTTCTTGTGAAGATTCTCTTCTTGTCCTCGCAGGTAAGGCCGGGGAAAACTTCCCCCGGGTCGCCTTCACAGGCGCAGCACCCCAGGATTTCGTCGGACCATTCTTTTCCCATATGCTTCCCTCCAATATGGATTATACTCTTGATTCTTTCATATGATAATAACTGTCCGCCATACTATAAAGGAAACAGCTATGCGAAAATCGAGCTTCTTCGTCTTGATTTTATTGTTCGGCGCCTGCCTGTCATGCGCTTCCTGCCTGACCGAAGTAAAACCCATCCTGAAGCCGAAGACGGTTTCGATCGATCAAAGAATTTCAGACCAGGAGAAATGGCTCGACCAGGACATCCGGGCCAAGGCCACCACTGCCGTCAAGACCCGCCCGATACGCGACAGTATCGAAAAAATCAAAAAGAAGTATAACGCATTTCAATCCTCCGGAACGCTCACTCAAGAGGACCGCGACGCCATAAACCGGATGCTTGACAAGACCAGCGAACAGATTTTCCGGCTCAAGAGCAAAACGCCGGGCCTTCGAGCCCGCTAGCGGTTTTTTTTGACTATCCCGATGACATTGGGAACGGGCAGGGCGAATTTAAGGGAATCACTTGCAAGCCCCTCGAGTGTACAATACCTCTCCAGGCTCATCTTCGGGGTGGATAGATAAAGCGATGCCTGCGGGCCGCCTTCGAGGTACATTGCGCTTTTGATAGACAGTGGCAGAGAGAGCAGAAGCTGAGCGAAATCGTGAACCGAATCGGGAGTTCGGCAGAAAAGAAACAGTATGTTTCCTCCGGCGTCCATTCCCAACGCCAGCGAACTCCATTTCGCATCCTGCTTGCTCCAGACGTTTTGTCCCCTGCACGAAATCATTCTTATGCCCTGCACGAGCGAGCGGTACTTGGGGAGAAGATCGCCAAAGTCCTGGCACTCACGATCGAGCAGTTGTATCGGCGGCAGGTTTTTCGCCGCGGGATGAAACGCCAGAATGGTATTGTCCCGGCTGAGCCTTGGGTTGTTGACGTGATTGAAGTTTTTCATAAAATCTATGCTGGTCAAACCATCGGTCTGGTACATCGATGCGTTGACGGCGGCAACCAGGTGGTTCTTCAAAGCCCAATCCTTGACGGAAAGCTGCTCGTTTCCGTGCTGGCTGGCGCAAAGGAGCCTGAACGAATAATAGGCCGGATCTATCCTGACCAGGGTGAGCGCGTAGTTGCCGCCATTGAAATCTGAATGAAATTCAGCTACGTACAGCCCCTTGTCGGCTGTTTCCCAAGGAAGGGCCTTGGCGGCAAACACACGCCCGGCCAGCAGCACAATAAGGCCCGCAACGGCCAGTCTGAATGCGGTTTTTCCAAACCGGACAGCAACTCGCATGGTGTTGAAAACCTGTGGAGAATTCCGTCTTAGTCGCACCGGCCGAGTCGCACCGCCTCCTCCCTCAGTTCCTCGCGCACGGTCTCAACCATTTCCCCGAGCCTTTTGCGCCACTGCCTATCGATCTCTACAGCGGGAATCACCGCCTCTCCCCAAATTTGCTTCCGCAACAATTCCGCTTCGATTCGCGCGATCCGAGCCTCTTTTTCCGACTGCAGCCGCAGGCCGAAATGGTGCAAGACAGCCTCCAGACCCGAAGTCTCAAGACTCAGTCCGTTTCGCATCAGCTCCAATAAATTGGAGTTATCGGCCGCGGGGTCGATTCTTGAGACAATCTCGACGGCCGCAATCATTTTGCCGGATTCATGCGCGGCACCCAGGGCGCTCATCTCGGAGATGAACCCGTCCAGGCCGCTTTTTCCATCCAAACGTCTTGACACGAGCCCGCGGACAGCCTCGGCAAATTCCTCCTCGGACTTCCGCCTTTTGTCTTCCTCGCTCATGCGAAGATGGTGCGTTCTTTCCATAGCCAGTTCGAGGGTGCTCTTGATTTCCGCCATATCGATGGTCCGTTCCGCCTTCGGCGCGAAAATAACCGTCAAGGGCCCCCGGCAACTCCGTAATTCGACTCCAGAGCGCCCCTCCGGAGGGACTTGCGCCTTGTCCCCCCTATATTATCACAAAAACGCCCCCAACTCGAACGGACCGAGATATTTTTCAAGTTTTATCTTTTGCTCCCCCTCAAGGGGCGGGCAATCATCGGAGCACTTGGCCCCTTTTGAGGCACGAGAGGCAAAAACCATGCAGGTTTGCTCGCCGCAAAGACCGCAGTTGGTCCTGGGCAAAAGCCTCAAGATCTCCAGCAGCTGTGGAACGGCAAGACTTTCGAAACGCGGCTCGATCGCATCGCGCCGCTCCCAGGTCTCGTTTATTTTATCCCTTAGCCACTCGACGATTTTCTCCTGCTCCGCACTGTCTCCGGGAGCATTGACGCATATCTTGCGAGGATGGATTACCACCAGCGATCCATCCAGGCGCAAGGAAACCGAACGCGGCTCCCTGGTGTATTGAAAGCCCCCGAGCACGGTATTGAGATAGGGAATGACCTCGCTTATATCGCTATCCAGGTGGATCACCAGGTCCAGTGCACCGTTTTCCGACCCGCACGCAAGGCGAACGAGTTCGGTCGTAAAACTACCGATCAGCATCTTTTGTTTCCTCCCCGAACCCTCTTTTTCTCCAAGGAGATTGTGCGATAGCAACATTGCTTTTCGGAAAGCGGGTACCGACATCGTCCATTACAGTTTCGAGCCAATTCCTTCTTTGAACTTCGGTACTGGTGACGACAATTCCAAATGTTCTACGATAAAAGTTCGAAACGCCGCACAGACCGAAGATGCAATTCCTCCAGATAGCTTCAAGCGGGTCCCCGAAAACCCTCTTTTCCCTAGCCTCTTCAGTGTTGGATGTATTGAACACCATGGCCGTTTTCGCTTTTAGCAGCCCGTTGGGTACTCCTTCACCGGAATCGCCGTCAAGAAATTCATAAGCGACACCCGGGCGAATCGTTCGATCCACCCACCCTTTCAAGATGGCGGGGGGCTGGCCCCACCAATTGGGATGGACAATGATTATGCCGTCGGCTTCGCAGATTTGCCTGCAGTGTTCCGCGATCATCTCGGGCAAAATGGCGTCTTTGGGTCTTTCCTCGCGGCCAAGCAGCGGATCGAAGCCTTCCTTATAGAGATCATGGAAAACAACCTCATGCCCGTTGGCTTCCAACTGCTCGGCAGCTGCTTTCGCAATGGCATGATTAAGGCTGGTCTCATCGGGATGAGCAAGAATAAGTGATATCTTCATTGTGAGTATTGCCTCCTCCACCACCCTTTGCACCGGGAAACTCATCCAATTATTTGGCAACAAATTTGGAAGCACTAAAATATCTGCAATGTGGCCGAATGTAAAGAACCCTCCAAAATGCAACCCGGCGATTTCCAAGCACGAATAAGCCCTTAGCGCAAGATTTTCAAGCGTTGTCACCGCTTCCGCGGAGGGTTTTTACCGTTTTAAACGGAAACCGCCCGACACAAAAAAACCATCTGGCCGATCGCCTCCACCCCCCCCTGCTACTATGAGAGCCAATCCTGCATCAACCAACTCAGTTGAGGGCATGAGCCATGAGTGAAAAAAAAAGAATCGTTATCGCCCAGGACCACACGATCCTGAGAGAAGGCCTCAAGATGCTCCTGGCCACCAACCCTGAGGTCGCAGTTGTCGGAGAAGCTCAAAACGGACTAGACGCCATCCGCTCGGTCAAGTCCCAAACACCCGATCTGATACTGATCGACATTTCCATGCCAAAGCTCGAGGGGGTAAGAGCCATCAGGGAGATCAAGAAACTCAGCCCCTCGACGAAAGTTCTCGTTCTAACCGTCCACAAGAGCGAAGATCACATTTTGGGCGCTCTTCGCAACGGTGCCGACGGCTACATTCTAAAGGAAGCAAATTACGAAGAACTCTCGATGGCCATTGAAGAGCTTTTTGCCGGGAAAAGTTATATCAGCCCGGCCGTATCGGGGAAGGTGATCGAGGGCTTCCTGGAGGGCAAACAACACATCAAATCATCATCCTCCTGGGAGAGTCTTACCCCCCGTGAGCGACAAGTCCTCAAAATGGTGGCAAACGGGAGCAGAAACAAGGATATCGCCTGCAATCTGGCCATAAGCGTCAAAACGGTGGAAAAACATCGCGCCAATCTCATGAAAAAGCTCGACTTGCACAGCGCTTCATCTCTAACCGCATTTGCCATAGAAAAAAGGCTCACCGTCAAATAGCTTCAAAGGCCCGGGATTTGATCGCCAGCAACGTTTTGTTTTTTCACCCGAGACTGCAAGCGGGGCGGCAGCCCCTGATTGAAAATATCAGCCAGTGGGGGTTGAGCGTCGATAAGCTCAGCCATTTTTGTTCAAGATTTCTCTCAGTAGATAAAGATATTGGTAAAGGGCGGGGCTCAGTGTTGGCGAGTCAAGCAACTCAAATGGAATCGGTGCTGCTCTTTTAAAGCCACGATCTTGATCCCGGAGCGTTCAAAGCCATAACCGTGAGAATCCATGCCTCGATCGTGCGAGCCGTGGATGGGTGGAGCGGAGCGCAACCCATCGACCTTGCACCGCCTTGCGGCCAAGCGGGCCTTATTACCGTACGTCGCGTCTCAAGGAGACGCAACACTTCGGGGTGCGTCCCGAAAAACCCGAACCATGTTGGCCGAAGAAGATAAAATAACCACCTCAATGGCTCTTCGGCTCTTTTCCCTTAGCCGCGCATAAAAATTGTACGAAGATTAAACGAAATTTTCATTACTCGGGCTGAACGGTGCCTTCATGACTGTTAGCCGGCGGTTGAGGCCGTAAGGCCGATACCGCTCGCAAAAGTGCGAAAAAGAAGGAAAAGACCCCGTGAGGGGGCGCGAGTCGAAAACCATCAATCAAGACGTCTCGGGATTTCATAATTCAACAACATCGGAGCTAGGCGTCAGGCCTGTCGATCTTGCCCTCTTTTCTAATCCCCAGTTTGTCCATGAGTTCGTAGAGATTGGGGCGACTGATCCCCAGCTCGGAGGCGCACTTTGTCAGATTGTAATTGTTTTGCCTGAGCACCCGGAGCACAATCTCCCGCTCCGCGGTCTCGCGGGCTTCCCTCAGAGTCATCATCTCGGCTTTGGGGCCGGATTGCAGCTCCAGGTCTTCCTCGGAAATCTTTCTGCCCCAAGCCATAATGACGGCCCGTCGAATCCGGTTTTGCAGTTCCCGTACGTTACCGGGCCAGCTGTAGTTTTTGAGCGCGCTCAGTCCTTTTTGCGAGATTCCCAATATCTTTTTTTTCTGCTCCTCCGAGTATTTTCGAAGGAAGCTCACAGCCAGCAACTCGACGTCCCCCTCCCTTTCACGCAAAGGGGGGACCAGCAGCTTCACCACTCCCAGCCGATAGTACAGGTCTTCTCTGAAACGCCCTTCCAGTATGGCTTTGTCCAGGTCCACATTGGTTGCGGCAATCACCCTGGTATCGATTGTGATTTCCTTTCTGCCGCCCACACGTTCGATCTTATGTTCCTGGAGAAACCTGAGGAGCTTCACCTGGAGACTCGCGGGCAGATCCCCGATTTCGTCCAGAAAAAGAGTTCCCCCGCCCCCGAGTTCGATCCGACCTTTCCTCTGCGTGTGAGCGCCGGTAAAGGCCCCCTTTTCATGTCCGAACAACTCGCTTTCGAGAAGATTTTCCGGTATGGCCGCACAGTTGATTGCGACGAAAGGCCCCTGCTTTCTTCGGCTTCTTCCGTGCAGTGCCTTGGCCACCAGTTCCTTGCCCGTGCCGCTTTCTCCACATATCAAAACCGGCGCTTCGGTGTCGGCCACCTTGCCTATGGTCTCGAAAAGCCTCCGCATCTGAGGGCTGCCGCCCAGCAGATCATCAAAGAAGTCTTTTGGCGAAATATTCTGAATCCGGTTATGGTCGAGTTCCAATCGTCGCAACCTGAGGGCGCGCCCCAGAATAACGCTGACTTCCTCGACCTGGACGGGTTTGCAAAAAAAATCATAGGCCCCCTGCGAAACCGCCCTGAGTGCATTCTGTCTCTCACTCTGGCCGGAAATTATGATCACCTTCACATAGGGGTCTTCCTCGAGCAGGCCGGCAAGCGTGAGATAACCCTCCTCGACGCCGCGCTCATCGGGCGGCAATCCCAGATCGAGAGTTACCAGCGCGGGACGTTTGCTCTTGAAGACTTCCAGCGCCTGAGGCCTTGAGGCCGCCACGAAGACTTCGAATTCCCCGGCAAAGGCCCATTTCATCGACAACAGGTTAGCCTCATCGTCATCGACGATAAGCAGTCCAGGTTTATCCATCTCGTCGCTCCGACCAAATTCGCCTGAAGAACACGCGCCAAACCTTCTTCAACACCGGATGAGACGGGCCGGCCCCTTCCTACTTGCCCTTGGCCCGGGCGGCCGGCATTTTCGCCATCTCGTCCAGGGCCCGCCGGGCTTGCGCCAGATCCTTGAAACGCTCGCCACCCTTTTTTATGGCTGAATTTAGAGCCTGCCTGGCCGCACCGATATTTCCCAGCCGATATTGCGTCATACCGAGATGAAAGAGAATTTCAGGGCTATCGGGGAGCTTCGCGGCGCTTTCCTTCAAATAGGTCAGAGCCATGGAATAATTCTTCTGATTATAGAGGACCCACCCGAGAGTGTCGGCAATGTCTGGATCATCGGGTTTTTGTTGCCTTGCGATTTGCGCCAGGCCAAGGGCCTTTTGGTAATCGTGATCGTAGACACAATAAATGTAGGC
>JAJYDE010000055.1 GCA_021777755.1 Deltaproteobacteria bacterium | reverse complement strand
GACTTCCGAAATGGTAAAGGAAATCGAGGAGGCGTTTTGCGACGCTCTCGGGTTTGGCGAGCACCAGCGCATCGCCGCGCTGCACGTCAATACGGAACATCCTCACATACACATCGCGATCAACAAAATCCACCCGAAGACTTTCCGGGTGCACGAGGCGTATCGGTCCTACCACACTTTGTCCGATGTCTGCCGGCAGATGGAGCAAAAGTATGGTCTGGAAGTCGATAACGGCATAGATTTCGACGCCAAAAAGAAAAACCCGGGTATCAAGCTCGGTCCCGAGGCCGCGGCCATGGAGAAGCATTCGGGACTCATGTCTTTCGAGACGTGGATAAAAAGAGGGCCTGCGAAGGCCTTGCGTGAAATCTTAAGCCGGCCTGATGCAAGTTGGGAGCAAGTGCACCGATCCCTCGCCAAATACGACCTGGTGATGAGGAAACGCGGGGCGGGCCTGGTTATTTCGTCCCGGACCAGAAAGCTTTTCGTCAAGGCGAGCGATGTCTTACGCGAGGCGGGGAAGGGAGCCATTGAAAAGAAGCTTGGGCCTTACGTGGAGCCGAGCGATGAGATCATGAAGAGGAAGGCCAAGCTTCCCTATTATGCAAAGGCGCTCCACAACCACAACGAGAGGGATGCGCTCTACCAGAAATATCAAAAAGAGCGCTCCGAGCGTGAGACACGGAAAACTCTCGACTTGCGGTCTCTTCGGGAAGAACGATCCGCACGTTTATCCGATATATCCGAGGACTTCGAGCGAAGGCGGGAGCGCGTAAGACGGGACACTCTTCTCGGGAAACGGGGGAAGCGTTCGGTCTACTCGAAGCTCAGAGAGGAGAGACTTGAAGCTGTAAACGGAGTAGCAGCCGATATCGGTGGAAAGCGTCGGTCGATTTATGCCGAGAACAAAGGTATTACCTGGCAGGATTATTTGATTCGAGAAGCTGTGGACGGAAACGATGTGGCGCTCCAGGTCCTGCGGAGCAATTCCCGAAAGGTTGAAAGGGACATCCCGAGGGATTCCTTCGACGGGCCGAGGCGGAAACCGGACTTTCTCTACTGGAATTTGTCGCCACGGGTTTACAAGAACGGAGATGTTCTCTACCAGGTGGATGGCGGGGTGATTCGGGATGAAGGGGAGAATATTTCGGTCGAGAACATGAGCGACGAAGGGCTGAAGATGGCCCTCGAAATATCCACGGCACGGTTCGGTAGTTTGCTCAATGTTGATGGTTCCAGGGAATTCAAGGCTCGTGTGGTGAAGGTCGCGGCTGAAGCCGGACTTGAGGTCGAATTTTCGTTGCCCTGGATGCAGGCCGCACTGGAAGCCCTTATGCCCGATTCCGGCAAAGAACACGGCTTGGTGGACGAGCCGGGCAATGAACGCGACATGGCGAAGAAGCAAGGTAAAGGGAGAGGAAGAGATCTGGAGAGAGAATTGGAGAGAGAGATAGATATGGAACAAGAAGAGGAGTTGGAACGGTAATTTGCTCACTGAGAACTACCATAAACAAAGCCTCAGCACTCAGGCTTCCTGGAAACTCACGTTTTTTTGTTTGCACCTGGGGTATTGAGGTGAGTGTATGGATAATAAGGCAGGCTGACATGGAGGCGGGCAACCGCACCAATCAGGGATGCTCCCGAGCCGAGTTCATTTGCGACGGATGCGCTCTCGAATCGTATGGTGCATACCTAGAGGCGAGTGATGCCGCCGACCGTATTGGGAAACTGGCCGAAAGGCTCTGATGAAACAAGAGATTTTGTACTTCTTGGGGAAGAAGAATGGACCCTCGGCAGCTATTCAAGGATGAACGGTTAACTGGCATGTGTGCTTATTGTGGTGCCCGACCCGACACGCGGGATCACGTACCATCAAAGGTGCTGCTGGATGAGCCATACCCACCGGAATTGCCCGTTGTTGCCGCATGCGAAAAGTGCAACTCAGAGTTTTCACTGGACGAACAATATCTATCCTGCTTCCTTGAATGCGTCATTTGTGGCACCACTGACAATTCCGGCCTTCAACGCCCTAAAATCAAGCGCATTCTTAACGAGAATCCGAAGTTGAGATACCGTATTGAGGCGTCTAAGCGAAAAGACGAGGCCGGCGGCTTACTTTGGCTGCCGGAGATTGATCGGGTCCGAGCAACGGTCATGAAGCTTGCCAGGGGCCATGCTGCATACGAACTCTATCCGGAACTGGGAGAACCCGTTGACGTGGGTTTTGCACCTTTGCTGTCGTTATCGGATGAACAGAGAGTGGCATTCGAGAACGTATCCACTGAAGATCTTCAGCCGTACCCCGAGATCGGCACCCGTGCATTTTTGCGCGTATTTGTAGTTGGAGGGAAGGCCGACCCTACCCAAGTGAGTGACTGGATCGTGGTGCAGCCTGGTAGGTATCGATACGCCGTAAAAGATGGCCTGCTCGTCAAGTTTGTCTTGAGCGAGTATCTCGCCTGCATGGTCTCTTGGGAATGATAGTTGACGGAGGTCCCTGAGCACGCATCCTACATAAATAGGCGATAGTCATAGGATGAGTTAGTAAATCGGTCCAAAAGCGAGCCTATTCGTGCGATACGTTTTGATGATTGAACCGTCGCAGGGAGCTTCGCGTAAAGGTCACCAGAGTTCCAGTCCATCTTAGATAGTCCGAGAATTTCGTTTGCCAATGTAGCAAGGTCCGATGAGCCAGCATATCGCCTGAGAACCACCGGACCAGGGATGCGGCGTTTCCCTTGGAAATAGGTCCAATTTGTTTTCGCCGCCTCAGTTGAACCGTGCACCCATAATAGTGCTTCGTGATCTGTGAGTTTTACGACCGTGCCGCGTCGAACAGGGAAGCGTCCCTCGATGAATCCGTCCTTCGTTGGTTGTGAGCTGATGTAGCGAAGGGCGGATTCAAAGTTGATCTCTATCAATTCCAGGTCATGAACACCCTCGAGCCCCGCCCGCAATCCTTGCTGCTCGTCAATGCGAAATGGTGTCTGTTTGTGAATCACGGCCCGTGCAGGCAGTTTCAGATGCGATTCCCAGAAGAGCGTGCGGATTGTCTCGCCTAGCCTGCGGGCGTCTTGGAATGACAGAAACGGATTGCCACCGTGAATAACAGGGTCCTCGATGCGGCTAAGGCGAAACTGTAGTCCCTGTCCTTGTGCGTTGTAGAGGTGGCTGCATCCGAGCACGATGTGTTTGCCTTTGATGGCCCGTTGGTCGATGGCGTAGCCAAGTCCGACAAAGGCGGTGTTTGGGTCAAGCCCGTCGAGCACCCAAGGCGTCCGCATTGCTTTGGCGTAAAGAGCCACAGAAAGCCACCACCATACCCTGCACTTGTCCTTATAGCCGAGTGTATCTTGATCAAGAAACTGGGTGGCGATGCCACGCTGCACGCAATAGGCTTTCACGAAGTCGTGAACATCGAACACTTCATCGTCATTCTTGAACCCCCGCCAACGCCGCCATCGATCTGGTGTAAAGATGAGGATAATTGACCGGCCAACTGCGGCCAATGATGAAATGCCATCTCGAATTTTGCGTGACAAATCCAAAGCCCCGTCACGCTCATTGAGCAGCGAGTCGATCTCGGGAAGAGTATACCAGAGTGGATCACCTCGGCCTGGGAATATGGCCGGCACACGATAGACGTTTTCGAATCCATTGTATTGAACTAAGTACTCTTCTTGAGTTCCACGTTGCGGATTGTGAGTTCGTGAGCCGTCTGCCAAGAATTGATCAAGAAAGGGGGCCTCCGCCCGTGGGCAAATAACGGCTATTCTGATGGGACCGTCGTCTGCCTGTGAGGAGAAGTTTTGGTCGAAAGGCCCGTTCTTGGCGAGTCCTCGGAGGGGGAGTGTATCTGTTCTTGCAAACCGAGCTTTGTCTGAGAACCTGAGGGCCTGTTCTGGTATTTCAATGCCGCGATGTTGAATGTGTCGTCTGAAGTTATCGGGAAGTTTTGCCGAGTTTCGATATGGCTGCCTGATCGCTGCAAAGGTCGGAGCACTCTTTATGACGAATTGAAAGGAGGCGCTTTGGGCTGGAAAGTCGAATTCGGTAGGCTCGTTTGGTGTGAGAATCAACTTTCGCCAATCGTTGAGAGCTACATTGAATTTGTCGTTGTGCTGGTAGCCCAAAATCCGTAAACGGATGTTTCGAATGGCCTCCTTGTTTTCCTCGCTCTCAGCAGGAAAGCAAACGGTCGGGTCAATTGTCAAATACATCTGCTCGCCGATACGACGCAGTGAAAGGCGGGCGGCGTGGTGGACATCGAACGAGCTGCTGCCTTCTCGTTCCGTAGCGTAGTTTTCCTTTTTCCAAAGAATCCGACTGCCGTCTGTACGAAGTTCCAGTTTGTCGGCAATGGCTCTGACCAACGCTTGGCGTAGCAGGCTGACTACCGCACCGTCTTCGTAGCGAATATCTTGTTCGGTGATCGGCACTCGCCGGATTTCACCATCGATGATGTCATTGAACGCATCACGAATTCCGTCGAGTGTCCCAAATGCCAAGACCTTTTTGAAAGGGACTGCAACGACCTGGTGGCCTGCGGTTTTCTCAGCGAGCCATTTCCACACATGCTCTTCCGGCCACTTGCGAAGTTGAAACTCAAGCATCTCAGAAGGGCAGCGAATTGGGAATGCATTACTTTTTATAATTGTGGTGGGATCGGCTTGCGAGACTGAAAAAGCCTTTCGTTCCAGTTTCTCTTTGTCAGCGTAGTCACCGAGAATCCGTTTCGCATCGTCTAAGCAACTGCCCTCCAGACAATGATGGGCCAAGCGAGTCATGACCTCATCAAACCCAGCCCCCGGAATGTAATAGGCTTCCCGTTTCTTTTCTCCGGCTGCCAACAGCAGCTCCGCCACCTCTTTAGCTGGCTCATCCGAGAGGCCGCACCAGAAGATCTTTCCCTTTGCATCTTCTTGTAAGACTGCTGCTCGTATGGCATCCATGACCGACGGGTCTCTTCCGCTATAACCACTAACGACAAGTGAGTGTGTCCTGAGTGCAGAAATCAACGCACCCCTGAGTCCAGCCTCTTGTGCTTGCAGCTCTTCGCCTGTGTTCTTCAGCGGGTCGTAGCGGTAGTCGCCATGGAGCGACACACAGATCAACTCGTTTCGTTCAGGTTGCCGGAACACCCTTTCTTTGCAATCGAATCCCACCTCGACTGGCGTCAAGTCAAAGTCTGCTGCCGCTCTTGCGACTAGACCATCAAAATTAGTAGTCCATATACTTCTAAATAGCCCGGTTTGGGCTAGCAGGCAAAGAAGTCGATATCCGACATGTGGCCGGGCTTTTCGAATCCAAGGTTCGAAAAAACGTCGGCGGTCGTCAGCAATAGGAAGACATTTTTCGATGAAATAGGAATACTCGTCTTGACCTTCGCCTGGAGAGTATCCGTTGACCTTCAGCCAACGGTCGATGCGGTTTTGAACTGCCGGAAGTGATAGTTCTGATACCTGCTCCTCGATGCCAGGATTGTTCGTGCAAAAGATGGATTTTTTCCATTGCCATATGCAGGCCCCCGCAGATGGAACGCCTGATGACATTGAGGCGCCGGCGCCAAGAAATAGGGCATGGGGCGATCCTTGGTTAACGCCTACGGATCGAATGAAGGTGTCGATTTCAAAAGCAGGTATAACCATAAAGGCCAACCTAAGTTCGTGAGACTAAATGCAAAACCCGGATTTTTTGAGTGAAGCGCCGGCCAACCGACAGAAATGCCATTTCACAGATGAGCATCCTCTACGTTTATGGACCATGACAGGCTCCGCACCAAGCTTCCCATTTACTTCCAAACACACACAATTGCAACGATGCAATTACTTCCTGAATAATCCAGAAGTACCAGGAAATGGGGGCGGACCCAAACAGGGGACGGAGGGATTTGTGTTTTTTCGAACGCTACAGAAAATCCAGGATTTCTGGCAGGGAATTTGCTTAACCATATTCGAGTGTTCAGTGGCGTCTTTCTTGAGAATGCCGGCTGGTTTGTGAATGAATACTGTATCTGGATATGCGGGTATTGGAGCGTAGATTGGACAATGGGAAGAATATCAGATTTTTAAAGAACGAGTTCTTAACGTTGAGTCTTTTTGGTGCCCTCGGGAGGTCCAAGACTTACCGTGAAACCGTTTCTGAGAAAAAAAGAGCTGATTTCCGCAGTGCACTGCGCAAGAAACTTGAAAACATCGCAAGTCGTTATGGACAGCGGGTTGACGACGCTACTCATCTCGATAATCTTTGCGAGATTGCGGATGACATGACCTTACGGTTCTCCAACTTGCTGAAAAACGGACTCTTTCGCATCGGGATTGCACAGAAATGCCTGAACCTGTACCTAAAGTACCTATGGTGTGCCGGAAAGATCCCGGAGCCTCCTCACTGCCCGTTTGATTCTGTGGTCATAGCTCACCTTCCCCGAAAGCTGCGATTAAATTGGACAGAGATAGGGACCATTCAGGAGTATGAGCAACTGGTTAATGCAGCCAGAACAGTCGCCGGCAACAAAAGTCTCGCCGAGTGGGAATTGAGTGCATGGGCCCCACGCACATAAGTGATCGCTATCTGGCCGTTGGTCCGGGTCTACGTACTCTGCATTGACGGCAACGGTGACAGATGCATGCATTTTATCAAATCATCTGGCGGACATCACTAATAATCGTCTCTTCGGCCGGCAAGAGGCTGATCAAAAGACCCAGAGTAACAGTAAGAGACCAAAGTGGCTCGTACAGCCCAGCACCCTCACAATCTTACGGACGGAGAGTCCATACCCCAGCAATCCTATTTTTTGACCGTAAAACGCTTCGGCTCGTCTTTAGACTCAACTCCCTCGAATTCTTTACCGCGAATGTAAGGCTCTATCCAGATGTTTTTGCGAAGCTCTCCTAAAGGGCCGTAGGGCTGGTTCTTGAAGTGGCCGCAGACCGACACAACCATATTGATCGTCCTCACAGCCTCGGTCACAAGCCTCCCGCGCTCATAGGAAATATGAGGAAGCTTTTTGCGAGAACTTATCACCGTATAGCGGATAGCGGTCTTGAGTTTTTCTTTCGCCTTCTTTACCTTGGCCGGGTTTTTGAGTCTTTTTAATTCCTCCCGAATCGGCTTTTCCTCATCCACGACCTCACCGCGGAATCCCTCGCTCGTGACGTAGAGGATCGTGGTGAAGAGGAGACTGAAAAGCTCGAAAGGAACGGCGGCCCTCCATTTTTTCTCTTCTTCCCGGAGGGTGTCGGATATGCGCCTCCCCATTTGAATCGGGACTATAAAGGAGCGATACAGCTCCTCCCCGGTCTTTTGCTCAAACCCGAAGAATGTAATGTGGAGATGGTTTTTTATACCGACAGCTCTAACGCCCCGAAACTCATATACATCATCCGGCCTCGTCTTAAAGGCCGGATCTCCCCGCCAGTGCATCTTCATCTGAGCGAAATCGGCCGGCAGGGAAAGTCCGGTAGCACCGAAGTCTATCAGCATCCCTTGCTGCGGCATCTTGAAATGATCCCATAAAATGTTGCAACGGGTAGCCAAAAGGTGCGGAAAAAGGTCTTTATCCACTCGGTAGATCCCGCCGCGCCGGATGACCTCCATCTCAAGGGCAAGGTCTACGCCTACGTCGATTCCACTCACCCCGGTTTCAAGCGTGCGGTAAAATCCCGTGAGGCTCGTCGCCCACCCGATCAAAACCGCCTTCATTCGTTCCACCGAATCGTCCAAATCCATAGCGGCAATAATCGGCTTTCGGTCCTCCGGGGGAAAAGAGTTCCAAACCTGTTTGGTGAAAAAGAGCATTCTGTTTGGTGTCGGACAGGCGCGCACGGTTTTTAGAAATTCCGCAGTATGCTCGTTTTTCATGCCGGCGACAGTGAGCCTGGGGTCTCCCGAAACGTCCTTGGGGTAGATAACCCAATTTCCAGGTCCATCGAACGGAAAGCTGAGATGCAGGAAGCCCGCTCGTTTGCCCATCTTCAGAATTGCCGGCTCGATCCCTTGGATGGTTTCGGCAAGCTTACCCTCCGGAGTGTCCGATCCCGCTTTGACTTTATCCAGACAGACGATACTCCAAGCTACATTTGCAGGGTTCGCGTCGGCCGTGCCCCACTGATTGGTGTCGAGGCTATGCACAAGGACCAAATCGTACGGGAAGAGCTTTCCATTCGGGAAATCGATGTTAATCCAATAAATCAACGCATCAACGATGCACTCGGAATCAAGGAAATCAACATCGGGGTGGTCCCGCCTCACATCGCTTTCAACCTTTGCCGTCTCCCCTTTGAGGTGCAGGTAGCGAACCAAAAAGTCAATTCCATCTTTTGCCACGTTTCCCCCATGTCCTACGACGGTGAACCCGTGTTTCCGCCCTATGTCGGTCAGCCATCGCAGGGATACTTGCCTGTGAAGAACACATCTCTATTCGACGTTAACACCAGTGACCGAGGATAGCGCACAAATCGTTTCCGCGCTCCGAATGGCCCGATATTGCCGGGGAGACTTCCGATTCGGCAGGGTCTTTCGTCGAACCACTTTTGAGAAAAGCTTTTCGGCCTCCTCGATTGTGTCAAACTCCCATGCCTTTCGGTGTAGTGTGGCGCATCCGGCGCCCACGCCCGATTCCTTGCAAACCCTGAAACCTCGTCCGGTCTTTTCTATCCAGAGAAGGTAAAAGGCCCTTCTCGGGCTTTCAGGGGCTTCCAGGTAGGCGATCTTAAGGACCTTTGCAGTGTGTATTCGTAGCTGCATTTTCCTTTAAACCAGCTATGGGACAATGTTTTGATCTTCCGTCGAGGTCCGATCTCCCCGCATATAGGGCTTGGGCAGGCGGAGCATCCGCACATTTTCGGGAAGGCCGGGAAAAACCGATAACCCGCACAGGTTGTCGAGTTTCCTGATAGATATCACAGCGTAACGGGTCCCGGAAGCGTTTTGCGCAAGATATGCAGCGGCGGCAAGTTTTCCCGGGTCATAAATAGCTTTGAAAATGTATGTCGGAACCAGCACATGCCCGTCGAGCCGCCGAAGGTCATGCCCGTAGAAGATCGGCCCGGTCACAACATATAGACTTCCCTCCCGGTCGGCCAAATATCTTGTCGAAGCCTCTATCCCTTCCCATAGATGCCGGTTGTCATCGGGATTTTGAGGAATCATATTGGCGAGGGAAAAGCTTTGATGCTCGGCGAGTTCATTCCACATGTCTCCTGCCGGCGCCATGTGGCCACGGTCCCAAAAACAACTTGAATCCCGGTAATCCTCCAACTCGGAGCGGTATTGTCGTGGAATATGCCTGTCGGCGTGAAAATCATCGGATCGAGACGGATGAGGCCCTTCCAGGTGTTCCCGCGTAAGATATTCCGCCGCGGCAAGAGGGGTCTCGGCGGCATCCGAATAAATGACGGCATATCCCGCATAGCAGATTTCCTGAACATTCCCGGCTGGCTCAACATTCAGCAGGTCCGGGGCCTGCCCGCGCCAGTAATGTTCCGGGCACGATGAGGGCATTCCAAAGGCTGGAATTGAAAATAGACTCACAAACAGAACGGCCACAAGGCCGAATGATTTCTGCACGGTCGCTCCTTTTTATCTTGCACTTGCGACAAAATGCTCCAGGTCCTCGCCGCGATCCCGGTGAATCTGTCACCAACAATTTCGGGGCCTTTCCGCAGCGCGCTTCGAAGATCATATGCGCGGCAGCTCCCCGCGATAATGTGCGGAATCGCTACAACCCGATCTACCAGAAATAAATCTTTTTGAAATATGACAACAAGAAGGAACAACCCGATCTACCGCAAGTCCAAACCGGGCGGACAACGTACTCTATCTGGCGCGTATTTATCGGCCCGAAATACCTTCCATCAACCCCGCGCGGACATCTCTGCGACATCAGAAATACCTGGCCACGTTTAAGAATAGAATCGGTCCGGTAGTGCGGCATTGGACGACCAGCCGGGTCACGAACGTCCGGCTTGCTATCCGGGATAAGTTTTCCATTCACATAGACTCCCGACGCTGAAACGATCACATGATCGCCTGCAAGTCCAACAACTTGTTTCATCATGACAGGAAACCCGCCCGGGCACGACATGGGAGAGCCGGGGGGGATATACCCTGGCCGTCTCACGATATCGAACATCGAATTATCAGGCGGGCAAAACATTACATCCGCTCCTTTATCAACCGGCAAATCGGCCTTCCAGTAAAACCCGCTTGGCAGACTTCCGGTCCAGGTTCCCCTGGCGCCGCACAGGTGTGCTATTGGACCGAACGCCACAATCGCTACAACCGGGCTGAGTACAATTCCGACAACTGCAAATACGACCCACTTCCCAAGGCGTCTCCATTTTTCCCGGGCCGTTGCCGACTTTTCGACGCTCATCCTACCCCTTCTTTTAAATGGCTATTGGTGACACGGCCATTCACCGGCGAGCTGCTTCCTGTCACCATATCCGGTTTGCCATCTTTATTGCTAAACGATGTTTTGCAATTCGGATATCCCGTGCACGACCAAAAATCGTATGCCTTTTGCCCTTTCGACTCGGCCCGCACCAAGTGCCGAAGCATCTTTCCACACTTCGGACACTCATACCGCGGGGCGCCGAATCCGTTCAGCTCGCCTGCGAGCTGCTCATGGGCCGCTGTTACAACGGCCTGATATCTCTTGGCGCCTTCGGCAATCAGATCGAGGTCCTCTTCGATCCGCTTGGTGTAGCCGTAATCCAAAAATGCGAATCGCCCAGTCATGGCGTCTACCACCTGCTCGCCAAGCGATTCCGGAAACAGGAAGCGTTTTTCGATTCGCACATAATGCCGGCTCAATATATTATCCAGGATCGCGGCATAGGTCGAAGGGCGACCTATGCCTTGTCGTTCCAACTCCTTGATAAGCGCTGCTTCGGTGTACCTTGCGGGCGGTTTGGTTTTCTTTTCCAACACCTTTCCCTCTTTGGCCGCGATCCGCTCCCCCGCCTGCAGTTTCGGTACGGGATTATCGGCTTCGGGCTCGGCCTCTTCGGCCTGATCTTCTGCCACCAAAGCTTTCCATCCAGATCTTTTCAATGTGCGGCCTTTGGCCTCGAAACGTGCCTTCCTACCCTCGACATCCGATTCCAGCATAACGATTCGCACGTCATAGAGGGCCTCTTCCAACTGGCTTGCAATCGCACGCAGCCGAATAAGCCGGTAAAGCGCTTTTTCGTCCTCGGTTTCGCCCGCCGTCTCGAGTTCGACGTGGGTGGGCCTGATCGCTTCGTGAGCTTCCTGTGCGCCGGCCTTGCTCTTCCAGACCCTGGGCGATTGCGGTACGGTAAATCCGTGTTGTGTGGCCCATCTGCGAATTCCGGCAATCGCTTCGTCCGACAAGTTGGGCGAATCGGTCCGCATATAGGTTATGTGGCCCTGCTCGTACAACCGCTGGGCCAGGCTCATCGTTGTTTTGGGGCTTAATTTCAACGCACTCGACGCTGCTTGCTGAAGCGTCGAGGTAATGAAAGGCGGCGGCGGCGCAATCTTGCTTACCGACTCACGACAATCGAGGACGGAAAGCAAGCGTTGCCCGGCCACCTTCTGCGCGACGGATTGATCCAGAACGTATTCCTGCCCTTTTGGCAACCAGCCGTGTTTTGGCAGCCACACGGCCTTCCAGATACCATCTTTTCCTTCGACCAACATTTCGACGCCGTAGTGGGTCGTGACTTTGAAATCACGAATCTCACGCTCCCGCTCAACTACGAGGCGCAAGGCCGGAGACTGCACGCGGCCGGCCGAAAGTCTCGGGGTGCTGAGCCGGTCGGACAATGCTGGCGACACCATGTAGCCCACGAGCCGATCCAGGACCCGACGTGTCTCTTGTGCCCCTACCAGCTTCATATTGAGTTCCCGAGGCGTGGCCAGGGCTTTTTTGACCGCCTGCTCGGTGATCTCCTGGTAGGTGATGCGCTCGTATTTTTTGAGTTTTAGCGCTTCTTTAATATGCCACGCAATGGCTTCGCCCTCCCGGTCGGGATCTGTGGCGAGGTACACATTGGATGCCGCTTTCGCCGCTTCCGTCAGTTTCTTCAGTACATCCTTGCCGCGCTTCGTGGGCACATATTTAGGTTTAAATACCGGCGGTTCCACCCCCATCTCACCGAGTGGCAAATCCCGCACGTGCCCGACGCTTGCCATAACCCTGTAGCCGCTGCCGAGATAGCCCTGGATCTTTTTCACCTTCCCGGGGGATTCGACTATGAAAAGGTTCATTTGAAAATCTCCTTAAAGGGATACATCCATTTCAGCCTCTTGTTCTTCTTCCCACTGCTTTTCCCACCGGTGATCGTCTCGTTCAAGCTCACGATCTACTGCCTGGCCCTCTGCTTTTCGTGCCATATCGAGATCGAATACCAACTCTATTTGCCGATTAATCGCATCGAGCCCGCGGCTCCGGGCCAGATCGTTAAAGTCCGTGAATTCGGCCCCCGTTTCCGACTCCAAAAATGTCGGGAAAATTGCATTTCCTTCGACTTCTCTTGCAGCTTCTTCAGCCTTTTCACGGCCTGCATTCGGTAACGGCGGTTCCCGTTCCGGCAAATGCCTGTCGTCATCACCCAAAATCGTGATGTGTTTTCCCGGATACGTCTCATGCAAAGCTTTGGCGACCGGAAGGAGGTTTCCTGAATCCAAAGCCACCACAACCGCACGGCCAGTAGCTTGATGAACTGATGCGGCGGTGGCGTATCCTTCGGCAATGAGTATTTCGTCCGTCTCGCGCAGCTCGCCGATCGTATGAAAGCAGCCCTGCTTTCGAGCATCTTTTTCAAACGGCTTTTCTCCGCTTTCTTGGATGCGCTGTAAGCTCCAAAGCTTGCCTTGCGCGTCCTTAAGCGGGACAATCAGGTCACCATGCCCATTCAGATAGAGGCCGTAGGCTTCAACCCCTTTTCGGACAAGGTACGGATGCTCGGCGCTTGCCTCATCCATTTTCGAAAGCCGTGCTTCGCATTCGGTGGCCTTTTGCTCGTGAAGACGCTCCAACTCATTTTGTCTATCAATGCGTTTCTGAGCGGCTTCGGCCAGTAAGTTCGCCCGCTCTTCGGCGGACAGAACCGTTCCCTGGCTTTTCCAGGTCGTTTTAAGCCCTGTTTTCCAGTTTTGAATCATACCGGCTGGGTGGCCGTCAAGAAACGCCCTGTACGCCCCGCTTCGGGCGGCGGCCCTATCCCCTTCGACAGGGACTCGGTGGAGTTTTCCATCCATAAGCGGCGCACTATCAAGTCTTAGCCCCGCCTCAGCCAGAGCGACGGCAAATTCCCTTACCGGGTCTTCTTTTTGAGGAGGTAGCGGCGCATTCGGAGTCCAACGCTTGAATAACGTTAAATCATCCCCCTTCGGGACATACCAGCTTTTGGCCTCCTTGTCCCACTTGGCTCCCAAAGCCTTCGCCTCCATACGTTCCATGTACGGCACGGCAATGAACGTATCGACTTGTGCAAGGACAGACCGTTCCGCTTCCAGGTCAACACCTTCCCGCCCCTGCCCGAGGTCTACCTCGCGCCCTTCGGCCATAAGCTTTACCTCCTGTTCTTTTTCGATTTCGAGATCGAGCACATAATCCATGATTTTTTCTGCCGCAGCCGATGCCCTGAAGAGTTCTTTCGGGTCGTCTTGGAGAATACTGATCCAAGACTTCACGTATGCCGCGTGATTCTCCGGATCGTGCCCGACGCGAACCTCTTCTCCCAGCATGAACGAGGCTATCTCGGCCCTCAGTTCCTCTTTGGCATACCCAAGAGACCCGAAGGGGTGCGTAAGATCACGGTCAAGCCTGCTCTTCTCCCCTGTCCAGTGTGATAGTTCGTGGAGCGCCACGGCGTAATAGGCTTCAACGCTATCAAATAGAGACTGATCGGGTAAATGAATCGTATCGGTACTTGGCCGGTAGAACGCTCTGTCGCCCTGGTCGTTGATGATTCGGGCGCCCGACTTGTCCAGTATGCTTTGCGCCCGTTCGTTCGCCTTCCATGTTACCGTTCTTTCTTCGGGCGCCGGCATCCCGTCAATCTGCTCGGCATTGAATACGAAAGCTGAAAACATTTTCGGGCGGTTCAGCCTCTGGCTTTCCATCACCGGTTTCCCATCGTCATCCAGGACTGGTTGGCCCTTATCGTCCAAAAGACGCCGGCGCTCTTCGAACTTATAGTACTCGACTCGGGTGCCCTTCTCGCCTCTTTTCACTTGGGCGCCGACTTTTTGAGCCTGATTATAGGTAAGCCAACGCGAATCGCCATACCCCCTGTCGATGGCCTCCGCCGCCAGAAGGATCAGATTGCCCCCCCGGTAGCGGGTTCCGCTTACCGGGTTATGTGGAAGCCCCGTTTCACCAGGCTTCCATGGCTTCTGCCAGGGGGCCAGGTCCCTTTCCATAAGAGATATGATTTTTTCAGCCACCTTCTGGTGGTAGGGCGTTGCTGTCTCACGACTACCATGGCTACCAAGGCCAGTTTCCCTGTGCAATGCTTCAAGCTCCGGATCACGAAAAACGGGCGACTGTCCTTTCTCGACACTGGCTACAGCAACGCCCGCATCGTTTAACACTCTTGCAGCCGTGGTCTCTCCCGCCGTGATGAATGTGCTGTATGCGTCCGGTGCAGTATCGAATTCACCAAGCTCCGCCTCTTCCCGGGTCCTCGGGTCCAGAGCCCACACCGTGTACTTCGCCCTATGTTGATCCTGGTCATTCGCCATATGTTTATCCTCCTCCTTGGGCTCGCCCATTGCCGGAATTCCATACTCCGGTTCGGATTCCGGCTCAGGCTCGATTTGCCCACCGCTTCGGCCCCGATTTTTCTCGATGAGGTCGATAACCGGCTTGGATGCAGTGATTCTTTCAAACACCGCCAGTCCGTTTTCGCCTGTTGGAATGAAGGCCCGTTCCTCCCACTTGATTCGCTCGATAAATGCGCCCTGCTCTTTCAAAAGGCGCATTTCACCATCCGTCAAAGGAACGCGACCTTTGATTTCAATCCGATCTTCGTAATTGACTTTAGCGTTCGAGATTTCCCAACCGTTGGAAAGAATGGCCTTGGCTCCGGACTTGATTGCGGCAAGGATTTCCATTGCCGACATTTGGGAGAGGTCCGAGCCAACACCCAGGTTCTTCAGGGTCTGTCTTGAAGCCTTCAGCCCCAGGACGCGCCCCAGGAGTTGTTCGCCGTCATCTGTCTGTAAGCGTTTGATCGTCTCGGAACCTTCAACGCGGTCCCAAATGGGAAGGATCACCCCGACTATCATCCGCTCTGTCTTGGTGATCGTTTTAGGCGCATTCGCAATTTGTTCCTTCCAAAGCTTTCCGGCTTCTCCCTCACGTATGCGCCTGGCAAGAGTCACCTTCTGATAACGGCCGTCTATATTCTTGTACGCGCCCTGGTCGATCTCATCGACGTTATCGATATACTTATGGTCGTTTTTTCGGATTGAATGAATTACCCCGCGCCGAACGAGGTTTCCTTCCGCATTGAGTCTTTCGCCAATGTCTTTGAGATAAAAAACTTCTCCTTTGTTCTTCCCGAACTCGGATACGAACCAGCCGCTCAAATCTCCTCTTTGTTCTCTTCGCTTTTCCGACCGAAGCCTTGCATCCTCCCACTTTTCGTATTGAATCTCGTTGGTAACAGCCAGCTCGACATACCTGGTCTTCGCCCCGGCGTTTTTCTCCTCGAAGACGATATCATCTCGAGTCTTCTGAATGCTTACGGCCTTTATCGTCTGGAGCCCCTCGTCATACATACCGCGCTGCTTTGCGTATTCAACGGTCTCGACAAGCCGCTGTTCGAATTCTGCGAATACGTCGTTTTGCATGTCGGTCGTAAGAGACAGTAGCCGATTCAAGAACTGAGGAATGGAGGGGATTTTGCTTTCATCAAAGCCCCCGTCAGGACCAATGAGGCTTAGTCCCATCTGCTTTGTTACGTCTTGAAAAGAAAGGCTGGTTTTATCTGCGTAAAGATCTCTAAAAAGATTCCTTAAGGCGGTTCCCGCGTACTCGCTTTCAAGATTGTCCGAAGCAGTAAACAGGCCTTGGCTGGTGGCCTCGCGCTGACCGCGCGTCAGGGCCCCCAACTGATCGAGTCTTCTGGCAATCGATGATACGAACCGCTTTTGGGCCTTGAGATTGGTTGTTGGCAAAACATAATGAGGTTCTTGCGCCTGGTTCGTCCGGTGTGTGCGACCGAAACCCTGAACCGCCTTGTCAGCTCGCCAGCCGGGCTGCAAAATGTAATGGATGCGCTTTCGCTGGTTTTGCGCCGTATTGTCTGCGTGAAACGAATATCCGGTGCCACCCGCCTCGGAAAATACCAGGATGTCCTTTTTATCAGACTGGAAGCTTGCCGCATCCGCCATCGCTGCGTTTTTGCCACGCTTTTCCTCGATTACTTTGAGGTTTCCCTCATCGTCTCGGACCTGGACAAAACGGCGCTTGCGGCCTGTAACTTCGGCCACTCTGTCAGGGCCGAAGGCATTGATGATTGAATCGAGGGGATTTTCGGGGACACGGATTTGCTCAAGCGTTTCAATGAGCGAGTCCCGTAGCGCGATGGCGTCCCGGTCGAATACCTGGTTTCCTTCCGAGTCGAGGACCGGAACATAGATGATTTTGCCGTCCGCATCCTGAGACGCTTCATAGGCCGCGACCGGAAAGCCGTTTCGGACGTAATCGATTAGCATTTGCCGCGGGGTGAAATCCAAATCCTCGATTTCAACGTTTTCTCTTACCGCATCGGCAACTATACGCTCCTGGGTTGCCTCGTTTGTATTGACCAATTGGATTACGGCGGCGTTTCCATCGTCTAGTTGCTCGCGGATATCATCTATTACACTCGGCGTTTGCATCGCCGTGATGATCTGGTTGAAAAAGCGTTGATGCGATCCCCAAAAATTCGACAGAGCCGCACTTTTGGCATTCCCGTTTTTTCCAGCGTCCGTGATTTCCAGGGCTTCATTGACGTTATTTAAAACAGTCTGCCAGGCCCCGGCCAGTTCGTTGTAAATATCTTCCTGCAGGGGCGAAAGTGTGTGTTCAAGGCGCTCATAGCTCACACCATCGTATGAAAGAGACCGGGAAAGATACATCCCCATGGCCTTCATATCCCGGCTGATAAGCTCCATTGAAGCGATGCCGCCCGTTGAGACGTCTCCAATGAACGCTCCAACATCGGCGAATGCCGTGCCTTCTCCCCACAGGCCCAGGCGATCCGCATAGCTGAGATTGCTTATCTCCGTAGCGCCTGTGGCTGAAACATACACAACGCGCACATTGGGCAATTCATTTTGAAGGTTTACGCCGGTAATTGCTTGTTGTGATGGTTTTTTTACGCCGCGTTTTCCTTTGATTGGAAATGCGTTCCCCATGCTGTGCGCTTCGTCAAAGGCGATTACACCATCGAAGTCTTTGCCAAGCCACTCTATGATCTGTTCGGCCCGAGTCTTCCCTGCCTTTTGGCCAAGGTCGTTGGCTTGGCGTTTTTGGCCGCTGGCCAAAGTCGCATAGGTTGTGAACAGGATGCCATCCTTTTGAAGGATTTCTCCTCCGGGCTTTGTTTTGCCTTGGGGAAATATCTTGCCCGGGTCGCCGCCGATCCCCGCAAAGTCCCTTTTCGCGTCCTCAATGAGTCCAGCGCTTGCTGATATCCACACGGCCTTATTGCGGCCCTGCATCATGTTATCGAGGATTATGCCGGATATCTCCCTGCCCTTGCCTACCCCTGTGCCGTCTCCAATAAAAAAACCCTTGCGCTTCCCGTTGGGCAACAGGCCGGAATGCGTTTGTCCGGCGTAGACAACGGCCTCCAACTGAGCAAGCGAGAGTAAACCTTCTTGGATGACATTTTCGGATAGAGTAGGTGAATAGGTCGGCGCCGGTGGTTCAACGGCTGACATTGCGGCAGACTGCACCAATTTTCCGGGATGTTCTTTAGCGCCGGCAATGCTCAACCGCTGCGGGCTGTATTGCGCAAACACAGATTCTGTAAACTCGTTTACCTGGCCGCTTGTAGCCTCTATTGCTATGGTTCCCGCGCCCTTATAGCCGCCAGTATCTCCACCAGAATCTGCCATGCCGCCTCTTCCATTCTCTCCGAGAGCTCCAGCTCGAACTTGTCCTCCCCCAAATCTGTTTTCGTCATCAAGTCCATTGCGAATTCCGGATTCTCCCCGAGTCTTGCTATCAGTAACATCGGCTCGTCCAGCTCGTCCGTGTCCAGAAGATTCCGATCCAGCGCTTCCCGGATCAGGGCCAGGCTCGCCAGTTCGCTCGACTGGTCGAACGCGATCTCGTACTTTTTGAGAATCCTTTTCGACTGCTGGTTGATCGAGGCTTCGTTTAGTTCTTTGACGTTCATTTTTGATACCCTCCAATAGTTGGGGTAGCTCGGAAACCGATTCAACTCGCCCCGTCAATACGGGCTCGATGGTGGTCCCGGTTTTGTCGATAACCACGATCTGGTTGTCGAAGCTCGTCCCGTACTTCGCATACTCCTTGCCGGATATGCCGATGTTGGCGCGGACATTGTACCTCGCCTCTATTTCCTTCCACCACTTGGCGAATGCCGGGCGATCCGCCGCCATGCCCTGTCCGACAATGGCAACCAGCCGGCCGTTATCTTGAAGTCGTTTCAATGCCTGCTCGATGTGGCGCGCACCGATCATTGTGTCCCGTTGACCCTCAAGACGTCCCGCCGATGCTGAAAACGGAGGATTCATAATAACTACGGTAGGGGCGACATCCGGAGGCAAAACATTGTTCAATTGCTCGGCGTTTTCTTTAAAGAGTCTTGCTTCCGGGAAAAGATTTGAAAGCAACTCCCGTCGTCTCTCGGAAAGCTCGTTTAAAACCACCTTGGCCCCGGCCATTTTCGGCCAGATCGCCAAATCGCCAGTCCCAGCAGAAGGCTCCAGGACCGCATCTGTCGGCATTATATTTGCCACCCAATTCGCTACAAAGGATAGAGCGGGAGGCGTGCTGAACTGTTGGAATTCGTCCATTTCCTCATCGCGCCTGGATTGAGTCGGAAGATGTCCGATCCGCTCGGTTAACTCTCGGGCTTTGCTCCTCGCCCAATCAGCATCGGTATTGTTCCAGGCTGGATTTTCCGTTTTGGCGATATGAAGGTTGAAGGCCACTTCCATCGCGTCGAATGCGTCTTTTGGTGAATAGATCCCTTCGGCCTGAGTCCCGCCGAAAATGCGGTTTGCTTCGGCGGTTAAGGTCTTGCTTGTGATTTCTCCATCTTTATCGAGCTTTTCAGCCAAACTTTGCGCAAGAGCATAACGGGGTTCGAGGGGGGGGGATGTATCCTTGTGTTTGATAGTCACGTTGTCGAACAGGTTCAGTTGTTTGGGACCTGGACCGGAGTGGTATTTGCCTCTCCGCTCTTGGATGTCCTGCGGCAGAAATCGTGTTTTCGGCTTACCACCGAAAAAATCGTAGTGCTTCGCGGGAGATTCGACACCACTTCGCAAAGAGAAATAAGTGCCGTCCGAACGGTTTCCAACCGCATCTAAAAGTACGTGGTGCTCCTGGACAAGCTCGACCACCGCATCAAGCAGTTCCTCGGGGACATGATCCGGTAGAGCTAAAGCGGCGGACGTCGATCCGAATTCAAGCAGCTTCTCGGGCATCTTCTCGCGCATCAAGGCAACATTGGCCAGGGCGGAAACCGATATTTCCTGAAGGCCTCGGACCTGCAACCCGGCTCCAAGATATATCAACACGGGGAGGCCGCGATCCTTCGTGAGAGCCTTAGCCCATCCGGCTATCTTTTGAGAGGAATTGACCTGGTCATTTAAGGCTTCATGAGGCTTGGACGGCTGAAGGATCGGGTCTTTCCATTCGTCGGGTAAATTTTCGAGGGGAAGTATTTCGAATTGTCCAGCCGGCCCTATGATACTGAATTTGCCGGAATTTATAACCACATGCCCCACGATTTCGGGGACTGCTTTACATAGATAGCGCGTTACTTCTATGTCCGCAGCGGATGGCTTCGGGTCCCCGGTCGGGTGATTATGTA
The DNA here is from genome assembly GCA_021777755.1 of Deltaproteobacteria bacterium. GTDB lineage: Bacteria > Desulfobacterota > Syntrophobacteria > Syntrophobacterales > Syntrophobacteraceae > SbD1. Next base: position 5,028 of record JAJYDE010000055.1, on the reverse strand, counting down.
GAATATAGATTTGATCTGCGCCCAAAACCTTGGCGCGATCTTTTAAATGCGCCAAATAATCAGCGACCTTCCCCGTGTAAAAGCTCGAACTCCCTGGAAGCCTGCATGTAACGCCCTCATGGTCTACCACCGCCCCGTTTTTGACGTAGATATAACGCATTTCCTCGTAATGCGGATTTCTCCAGCCTTGGGCGAGATCTGCAACATCCGCAAACGATTCGACCTGCTGCCCTATTATTTGGACCGGTTGGCGCTCGATGTCTTGGAATGCCTTCCCGATGGTCGTAAAAGGAACTCTTTCGGGCACGCGATGTAGGGCTCCTGGAGATCGTCGTCCAGTTGCAGGTTCTCCACCGGGCATGTTTGCGCCGGAGAATGCGTTTTGCTGCCCTTGTCTTTCAAGCTGTATTCTTTGGCGTTGGGATTCTTCGACATAAGATCGTTCCTCCGAACTCAGGGTATTTTGCAGGCTTGAAACCTCAATTCGTGGCGGCCATGGCTCCCTCTCAATATTTTGCCCGGCCATCTTTCTTTCGTAGTCTTCATGGATCAGACCATCCAGTCTTTCCAGGAAATTCGAGTCAAGGTAATATGCCGCTTGTTTTGTTACTTTTGCCGCAATGCGCACCTCATTGTTGAAATACTCCGCGAGAGAATTGATCTGCCCGTACTCTTGCTCCAAACGTCCATAAATCGCCTTCATTTCTTTCATGGCGTAGTCATGGGCGTCACGTTCGAGGGGTTGAAGTTTGTATGCGTAGTAATGACCTGGCCGTACACTACGTCCGTCTATATATACCGCAAGGTTCTCTTTCCATTTCCAAACTTCGCTTCGGTCCTGATGTTCCGCATCTCCACTTACAGCAGCCAATTGAAACACATGTCGGCCTTCATGTATCACCGCGTCAATGGCCTTGAAAGCCGGGGCATCCTCATACTGTGTACCCAATACGAGATGCCTGTTGACAAGGATTTTTCCGTCTCTGATCATACCGTCAACATCTGGATCAAGGTCTTCGTCAACAACTCTCCAAGGCGCTCTACCTTGAATCCCGGCATAAGCGTCTTCAAGTTGCTGAAGGGCGATCATCCTATCCTCGAATGGGGTAACCCGCCACAAGACAGGGTGGAAGACATTTATATACGATCTAATCGACACGCCTATTTCCTTTCAAGGTGCTCGAATGGATTGCCTTCTTTGAACCGCTGGTTGAAGTCCACCTTCCGATACTCTTCGATATACTCGGGGTCACCCAGAAACATGCTCATCGTTCCCAGCGCGGAAAGAAACCAACACTCTTCTTTATCCATAATGTCCTTTATGGATATCCCTTGAAACGTGAAATCCATTTCCGTACGATCTTTAATCCATGCATCGAGGACCGGCTGAAGACGGTCCTCCAGCTTTCTAAGCCCAATAATTGTGATAGTTACTGTAATGCTGTCGAGCTTAAGTTCTTCGACTAATATCCGTTTGACCACTTCCTCATCGAAATGCGCCATGATTCATTCTCCAATCCGTCTCCAACTGTGCAGATCAAAGACAAAATGACAAGACTGCCACGAGGCACGGCCCCTGAACCGTCTTTCACCCGGGACATCGAGAAACGACGGTGATGGCGACAGATTTTCCAGGACCGCGGCGAGGACCTGGAGTAATTTGTCGCCAAGGAGCAATCTGGTGACAGAAAGCAGCTCGGACGAGACCTTCACCGTCACCGTCCCTTGGCGTCCAAATCCGCCTTATGACTCCCCTTCCCTGCTCTACGAATCGCTGAACACATCAATATCTCGCCAAGTCGCTTTCCCGTCCCAGCCCAACCGGTAGAGTCGCTTTTCGATCGGCGCTCGCCCCATTTTGCCTTGTTTCTCCGCACGCCAAAGCACGTCCCATAAGGCTGATTTTTTGCCGCACATCACTCGATGCAAGAAGCCAAAGCCGACTATGCAATCGTCAGTGTTACTCATCATCGGAAGCAACAAGACGCCGGCGGCTCCGTCAAGTATGTAACTGCACCACGACGGCCAGAGCAAAAAAGCGGCGTAAGCGCACGGTATAGCCAGTACGGCCAGGACTAGCTTGATATGTGGAATATGAAACGCTTCCCGTTCCGGCCTCGAAATAAATGCGCAAGCGAGGAAGGCCCACCCGACAAACAGAGGCAAAATCACCCACCAATCCATGTGCTTAAAGGCCATCCAACAGCTAACGCCGAAACACGGCAGAGCCAGTGCCGAGAACCACTTCTTCATGTTTCCCACGGTTTCCCTCCTGAATTCGAAGATCGGGTCGTGACAGCCTCGCCGGGACCCGGGCGAGGAGCTGGAGTGTTTTGTCACCAAGCATCGGCATTCAAACGCTCTCATCACTAACGCTTTCCCATGCTTCCTGTTCAGTAAGAGCCTTTTCCTCGAAAGCTCCCAACTCCTCGGCCTCATCCTGGTCCAATTCAATCACATGGCCCGGAATCAGCACATCACGCAGCTTTTGATCCAGCGGATCACTTTTTGGTTTTTGAGACATCGTTTTTCTCCTTTTTCGGAAATGAAAGATGAACAGCAGTTGGAGCGGCATACGGCGACGGGGTTCGCTTCAATACTACCGGGCCGTTCCCCTTTTTATCTTTGGCGTCGTTTCCTTTCGGCTTCTTTTCGCCGACATTGAAATCGACACTTGTGTCTGCTCCATATGGATCGATTGTATGTTCGTTTTGCCCTAAAAGCCTCACTCCGGTCCCGGCGCTAAACGGGTTGCGCAAGCCCTCCATAGAGCCGAACGGGGAAGTTTTGAAACCGTGAAGGTATTTCGCTACATAGCCGTTGTAGAAGCCTGACTCGAAGTTTCCGGTGTTATATGCCGATAGAGCGGCAAGCAGCGCTCGTTGTCCAGGCTTGTAGATGGATTCCGCAGTCGTATAGTCGCGGGTCAGAATTGTCGCCCCGACCTGGATGTTTTTGCACGGATCGAAAAGATCGGCTGTTGTAACGCCACCCGGTGAAAGATGCTGTGAGTTTACCTGCATAAGGCCGCAGTCCACCGAGTAGCCGGCTGCTATAAGCCGGTTGGCAATTTTTACTGCCTGCTCGCGGTCCCGGGGTTTCGGGAATATTACTCTTTCCTTCGAGTTCACGTGAATGGCCAGCGGGTCGCCCCTCGATTCAACCCCGATTATCGCCTCAAGCGTTTGAGGGGCGACTTCAGGCGCGCACGCCTCGATACAGCCTTGAGCGCGACACGCGCCGGTGAAAACCGTCAAAAAAGGATAGAGGGTTAACGCCAAAAGAAATATCTTCATCGGTGCTATCCGTGAGTTATGAAAAGTCTTGCACATACGTTGGTCCCCGCAATGCTATGGATTCGCCCCTGAGTCGGCGGTTTGGGCGGTCGGCGCTTCTTCTGTCCGAAAGCAAACCGCCGTCCCGAGGTATGTCCGAATGATGTGCGTTGTGCCTCCGCCCCCGCCTCCGCCGTATGCTCGACCGTTGTAAGTCGCCATGGTGACCTTTATTCCGATGATCGCATTCGCTTCCTGCGGCGACCACGCCGCAAGCTGATTGAGGGCGCGTTGATATGGACGATCCTTCTGATCGTCAACCCGGTGCCATATATCCACTTGCACTATGCCGAACATCCGGACAATTTCGCAGGATGAAGGCAGTGTATCCGTCGTCGTAAAAAGCAATTTTCTTCTTTCCTCGGTTATGTTCTGCACGGGCGAGGCCTCTTGCATATCGTCGTTTGCCACAGATCGTGATCTCAACTTCTTAATAGCTGCTACGGCCACAGCCAGCACAATAACGGCGATCAAAACATAGACCATCATCCTCTTCCTCCTGTTTCACCGATTGCATGCAGAGACCAGATACGTTCCGAAAAGACGCGCCCACGCGATGCTCGACGCTCTTTGGATTCGGGAAAGATTGGTGCCCTTGGCCCACCAGTCATTACCGATCGCTATCAGGACTTGCGGACGCCCCCGCATGGATTCGAGCACCGGCCATACCAGGAACTGCTCATAGCAGATCAAGGCCGCGGCCTTCAGGCCGGCGCAGGAAAACGTCGCTTGCCGAAACCAATATGCATTGGCACCGGCTTTCGACCATGGCCTCCACATGCTAATGGGGACCGGCATCCTTTGGCGGTAGAGGACCCGATCTCCGGAGTGATCGAGGGCCACCAGGTCGTTATCGTATTTTCCATTCTTCCTGAGGACCTCGCCGCCAAAGAGCACCGTTCCCGAAATGACCTTTTGCGCCGGTCTCCAAACCATACGGCCGGCAGCTCCCCATGTGCCGCCCGCCGATTCCGGGAAAACCAGCACCGATCCGGGAGATTTTGCTCTTACCAGGCTCACTGCGACAAGCCGCGAAATACGTGCATAGTCTTTGAGATAGTCCGGTTGGCCCGTCTCGTTTGGAAAGTGCGTATCGTACCCGTACCAGCCAGGGGGAGCAGCCGGCAGCTTCGGGAAAACAGCGACCGCGGTCAGACTTGCCAGAGCCAGAAGCGTCATTTGAAAGAGAAAAGCCCGCCTCGGCGGTTGGTTGATCCCGAGTGCGCAAAGAATCATAATGACGGCAAGGGTGGCGATGAGGCCCGCCCATTTCCACCCGGGGAAAAGGACACCGGCCGTTGTGATCGGATTGGCCCACCCCACGATCCCGATCGGAGGCAGTGCCGTGACGATAATCGCGACTGCCGCAAGGGCTATGCGCCAACCGTATCTTGGCGTCCACAAAAGCATCCACGGAAGAGCGATGATGAGGTTGCCGGCCAGCCAGATCGCAACTCCGATTACAAGCAGCGAGTGGAAAAACGTTGCCGCACCTACCGCCAGTCCCCTGGAAGCGGCCCCGAAATATGCAAATGCTACGAGCGCGGCTTCCCGTCTACTTTTTGCCCTGGTCCAAAGGCAGGGGAAAAGAAGACTTGCCGGAAGGGTCCACATGGACCCCGACCAGGCGAGAGTGCCTGTTATGGCGCTGGCAAGGATGAGAGCTACCACGGCAGCTCCAGTTTCGCACGTC
>JAJYDE010000054.1 GCA_021777755.1 Deltaproteobacteria bacterium | reverse complement strand
TCGTGGTTCATTCTTTCATATCCGGGGGTGTCGGCCTTCGGCCTCGACCCCCGGCTAATGGCTTTGAGCCTTCCAGGCTCGGGAAGAACAAGACGGGGGTGACCGTGCAGCCCGAAGCCGAAGCGCTCAGGAAGAACAAGACGGGGGTGACCGTGCAGCCCGAAGCCGAAGCGCTCGGGAAGAACAAGACGGGGGAGGACCGGGCAAGAGTCGAGAACGCCGCTATAATCAGTGGCCGCGGCCTCTTTTTCGGAGGGGAAAACCATACCCGGTCTCCAGCTTAAGTGGGTAAAGGCTTCAGCTTGCCCCACGATGGGTTTCCGGACGGACACTGATATGTGCAATGAGACCAATCGGAGTGGAAATAGTATAAAAATGGCTGTAAGATGGAGTCTTCGAGGCATTCCACAATACCTGTGACGGAAAGCGCGCTCTCCAGTATGGCTGCTAAAAGCGATTCATGCGTTATAGAACCCCGGAGGGGCAGACATGAAGAAAGCCTGCCCGCGGAGGCGGTGCTGGTTTTCAGCCCCGAGGATCTCGCTTCGTTTGCGGCCCGGTTCACCCCGCCGCCCGTAAAAACGCACAAACTCTACCTTACCGAGGTGTTCACGGGGCGAATCGGGGAAAAAGCCATCGCCTTGGCCGGCCCCATGCTCGGAGCCCCGCAGACCATCCTGGTCCTGGAAAGGATGATCGCCCTCGGGGTCGAAAGATTCATCGCGGTCGGGTGGTGCGGCTCTCTTAGCCCCGGGGTTAAAATCGGCGAAATCGTTCTCCCCACGGGCGCGGTTTGCGAGGAGGGAACTTCGAGCCATTATCCCGGAGTCGAAGGCCTTCCTTCCCGCGAGCTTTTCGATTCACTGGGGTCGGCCCTGGAACCCGCGGGCAGGACCGTCCATCGAGGCACTGTATGGACAACCGACGCTCCCTTCCGGGAAACCCGCGATAAAGTCAAAGCCTTTCAGGCAAGAAATGTCTTATCGGTCGATATGGAGACCTCAGCCCTGTTTTGCGTCTCGCGTTTTCGAGGCGTGGAGCTTGCGGTGGTTCTCGTTGTCTCCGACGAACTCGCAGGCCTTAAATGGATGCACGGCTTCAAAGACCCGGGCTTCAAAGAATCGCGCCAAAAGGTTGTGGAATCCGTATTGACCCTGTTTGCCGGAAATGAGCGATGAGCACAATGGATGAAGAATCGGTTTCCTTGAAGATCGCCGAACTGCGACGGCTGATCGATTATCACAACTATCGATACTACGCGCTGGACGACCCGGAGCTAAGCGATGCGGACTACGACCGGCTCTTTCGCCAACTGGCCGATCTTGAAAAGGAATACCCGCAACTGGTAACCGTCGATTCGCCCACGCGGCGGGTGGGCTTTGCGCCCCTGGAGAAGTTTTCGCCCTTTCACCACGAAGTGCCTCTTCTCAGCCTCGAAAATGCCATGAACATCCAGGAGACCCTAGAATTCGACCGCCGGGTGCGAAAGCTTCTTGCCACCGAGTCCGAGATCGAATACGTGGCCGAACTCAAGATGGACGGGCTGGCCGTTGAACTGGTCTACGAAAACGGGGTGCTAACAGGCGCGGGCACCCGGGGAGACGGCTCTACCGGCGAAGATGTATCAACCAACGTAAAAACGATTCGCCCCGTGCCCTGGCGGCTTTTCTCCGCCCCGGGGGACCCTCCCCTTCCGGTCAGGCTCGCGGTGCGCGGCGAAGTCTTCATCGAGAAAAAGGATTTCGAAAAGCTCAACGAGCAACGGTCGGTGCGCGGCGAGCCCCCCTTTGCCAATCCCAGAAACGCGGCCGCGGGGTCCTTGCGCCAGCTCGACCCGGCCGTCACCGCCGCCCGGCCCCTGCGGGTTTTCTTCTACGGCATCGGCACTTATGAATCTCAAGAGGAACTCACCACGCACCACGCAACACTCGAGCGCCTCAAAGGCTGGGGGCTTCCGGTAAATCCCCAATCGCGCCTCTGCCTCGGCATAGGCGCGGCCGTCAGCTACTTTGAAGAACTGGTCGAAAAACGAGAATATCTTCCCTATGAAATCGACGGTGTGGTGATCAAGGTAAACGATCTGGCCGCTCAGAGGCGGCTTGGCGAAAAGTCCCGCAGCCCGCGCTGGGCGGTGGCCTTGAAATTCAGCCCCCACGAGGTCCAGACCCATGTGCTCGACATCGGCGTAAACGTTGGCAGAACGGGCATAATCACCCCGGTTGCCTTCCTCAACCCGGTTTTGGTTGGCGGGGTCACCGTCAAACGGGCCACGCTTCACAATATCGACGAAATCGGGCGCAAAGACATCCGGGTGGGCGACGCGGTGCTGGTTCACAGGGCCGGAGACGTTATTCCCGAGGTTGCGGAGGTCATAGCGTCGAAGCGAACCGGCAAGGAAACGGTTTTCACGATGCCCCGGCAGTGTCCGTCCTGCGGCGCGGAGGTGGTGCGCCTTCCCGAGGAGGCCTTCCACAGGTGCGTCAACCGCAACTGCCCGGCCCAGATCAAGGGCTCGATCGTTCATTTCGCAAGCCGCGACGCCATGGACATAAACGGCCTGGGCGACAAGATAGTCTCGCGGTTTATAGACGAAAAAATTATCGAAACCGTCCCGGACCTCTACCGACTTCGGCTCGAAGAGCTGGAGCACCTTCCGGGATTCGGGGAAAAATCGGCCCGAAATTTACTTCAATCCATCGAGGCGAGCAAGCGCATCACCCTTTCCAGGTTTTTGTACGCCCTGGGCGTAAGCCATGTGGGGACCTTTGTGGCAGACCTTCTGGCCAACGCATGCGGCTCGCTCGAAAAGGTCCGGTGCGCCCCGATGGAGGAACTGCTAAAAATCCGGGGAATCGGCGAAAAGGTCGCGGGCGCCATAACCGCCTACTTTTCCAACCCCCAGAACGCAAGGCTTGTGGACGAACTGCTCGCCCTGGGCCTTCAGATCGAAGACCCCCAACCCCTTTCGACCGCTCAGAGCGGGTTCTGGCCGGGGAAAACGGTGGTTTTCACAGGAGCTCTTTCCTCGATGAGCCGCCAGGAGGCGGGCCGGGAGGTGTCTTCAAAGGGCGCCAGGGTGACGGAGAGCGTGAGCGGGAAAACCGATCTGGTGGTGGCCGGCGCGGACCCGGGCTCCAAACTGGACAAGGCCCGCAAATTGGGGATAAAGGTAATGGACGAGGAAGAGTTTATCAGGTTTATCAAGCCGTGAGGGTCTCGTATGGAAAAACGAAGAGTGCATGTCTGGATCACCGGGAAAGTCCAGGGGGTCTATTTCCGCGCCTATGCCCGGGAGGCGGCCCGCTCGGCGGGGGTCGCGGGCTGGGTTAAAAACACGGCCGACGGAAGGGTTGAAGCCGTTTTCGAAGGCGAGGAGGACAAGCTGCGGGAAATGATCGAGTGGTGCCACGAGGGAAGCCCGCTAAGCCGCGTGGATGATGTCGAGAGCCGCGATGAAGCCTGTACGGGCGAATTTAACTCTTTTACGATAGCGCGCTGAGAGGAGACGGTCCGTTGAATAAACTGCACGAGTTCTTCACAAGTATTTACAAATTCCTGGCGGCCCAGGACATAGAAACCATCAGCCGGGAAGCGGGTAAATTCAGCTTGGCCACCGCCGCCAAAAGCCCCTATACATGGCTCATCGGCGCGCCGATCCTGTCCTACCTGCTGTGGACAAAAAAATTCAAGGCCATAATCGCCATTGTCTCGTTTTTCCTCTTTGTCCTGCTCTTACAGCACACCGTGCTTGATACAAAGGGAACTATCAGCCTCGACGACATGCTGCGTTTTATTGGCGGCGCCACGGCCCTTATCGGAATAAACCTCTATTTGCTTTTTATCAGGCAGTGAGCTTACGGAGGACGGACCGTCCTCCGTCTATTTAACCGAAATCTTCACATCCGAGGACTCGGCGTCGTTAACCCTTTCCTTCAGTTCCTTGCCGACTTTGAAGAAGGGCAATTTTTTGGACGATACTTCGATGAGTGCGCCCGTTTTGGGGTTTCTGCCCTTATAGCCCTCGTAGTTTTTGACCTTGAAGCTGCCAAACCCGCGGATTTCCAGACGATCCGAACGAACAAGCGCCTGCTCCATACTCGCGAAAGACACATTGACTGCAACTTCAGCAGCTTTTAGAGTAATTCCTTCAGCCTTGGCCAATGCTTCGATCAATTCACTCTTGGTCATGACATCGCTCCTCGTTGGATCACCTTCATGTTTCCCATGTATGGACGCAAAACCTCCGGGATGACCACGGTACCGTCTTCCCGCTGAAAATTTTCCAGTATAGCAAGCAAAGTTCGTCCCACGGCAAGTCCGGAGCCATTGAGGGTGTGAACCAGTTGCGTGCGGTTTCGCCCCTTTTGCCGAAAACGGATATTTGCGCGCCGGGCCTGAAAATCCTCGAAATTACTGCACGAGGATATTTCCCTGTAGGTGTTCTGGCCGGGCAGCCATACCTCGATATCGTAGGTCTTGGCCGAAGAAAACCCCATGTCCCCGGTACAGAGCAAAATGACCCTGTAATGGATGCCCAACTCCCGCAGGATGGCCTCCGCGTTTGCGAGCAAAAGCTCCAATTGGTCGTAGGATTGCTCGGGCCGGGTAAACTTCACCAGTTCCACCTTGTTGAACTGGTGCTGCCGGATGAGCCCGCGGGTGTCTTTGCCGTGGGAGCCGGCTTCCGAGCGAAAGCAGGGCGTGTAGGCCGCGTAGCTTAGCGGAAGCATGGCTTCTTCGAGGATCTCGGCGCTGTGGATATTTGTGACCGGCACTTCCGCGGTTGGAATCAGCCAGTAATCCCAGCCGTCGAGCTTAAACAGATCGTCTTTGAATTTAGGAAGCTGGCCGGTGCCCCGCATGCTCGCACTGTTCACGATGAAGGGCGGCAGGACTTCCGTATAGCCGTGGCGCCTGGTGTGGGTATCGAGCATAAAGCAAATCAAGGCGCGCTCGAGTGCGGAGGCCGCGCCCCAATAGAGAGTGAACCTTGCCCCGGCGATCTTTGCCCCCCGCTCGAAATCGAGGATCCCCAGACTTTCTCCGATCTCCCAGTGCGGCCGGGGTTCGAAATCGAAGACCGGCTTTTGCCCCCAGGTGCGGATTTGGGGATTATCCTTTTCATCTTTTCCAACAGGAACCGATTCGTGGGGAACATTGGGTATGTTTAGGAGAAATTCCATGAATTCGTGTTCGACTTCGCCAAGACGCGAATCGATGGCCTTAATCTCCAGGCCCAACTCCTTCATCTGCGCAACCAGGCTCGACCCGTCCTTTTTGTCCTTCTTCAGCCGCGCGATTTCCTCGGAAGCCACATTTCGACGGTGCTTTTTCTCCTCCACGTCGATCAAGAGGCGCCGCCTGGTTTCATCGAGTTGCAGAAGAGGCTCCAGATCGAGATCGGACTGACGGTTTGCCAGCATCCGGCGCACCAGTTCAATGTTGTCACGAACGAATTTCACATCCAGCATGATTCGGGCCTCAAGGTGATGATTTGCCTATTTTATCGATAGCTTGAACACGCGCCTTTTTATCGCCTAAAAGGGTGCTTGTCAATTCTTTTCGTTACTTCAATAAGTTGGCTTGAAACCCCCGAAGAACTGTCGAGCAACTCTTACCTATTGATCAAATTGCGAACTGACAACATTGACACTGTAGTTGGTGAGGGAGCCAATCTCCGGAAGATCATGGAAGACCAGCACAAAGGGCGCCTCCCCGTTCGGCGGGATCTTGACGTCTTTGAGATTTTGGCCTTCGCGGTTCATCATCTTGGCCTGGATCTCGGAAAACTTCAGACGATTGATTTCGCTTCGGCTCAGGGGATTGCCCGCATAGCAGCTCTGAGTAAGGACGGCCACGTCCTTTCTGTTGAACAGTTTACCCCGGACCATGATAAAACTGACCGGCTTGCCGGATTTATTGATGACTTTGCCCTCGATCACCAGCACCTCGCCGGTGTTTGAATTCTCCAGGTAATAGGCCTTGACGTTTTCGGAGATCGTCACATCGGGCTTTACCGCTTTAACCGGCGCCGGCTGGGGTTTGGGATTGTTCGGCTGTCCGCGGCCGCCCAGGGCAAAAATCAGGGCAAGGGCCACAACGAGTCCGCCCGCCACAACCGAGGCAATCAGATAGGGCTTGCCGAAAGAACGTTTTTTCGCCACCCCTCTTGGCGGCAACGGGGCCTCATTTTCCTGCCGCTCCCCGTCTGCAAGGGCCTCGGGCATGTAGGAGGTTTCCTCCTCCGAGATTTCAATATGAATCAAGTCGTCTTCGTCAGGTTGTTCGACCAGGAAAACGTTGCGGCACTTCGAACACCTCACCTTGTTGCGTGACTTTTTGAGTTTTTCCGATTCGAGCCTAAACTTTGTTCCGCAGGACCCGCACGTAATAACCAATGTCGCCATTTGTCATCCTTCGGCAAAGGGGGTGTCAACCGGATGCGGGGGAAGAGGCTCGGCAAACGAGACTTCATAGATGCCGGGCAGATTTCTGTGATTTTCTGAAAAATCGAGCCCGTAGCCGACCAGAAAACCGCTGTCAACCGTCATCCCCACGTAGTCGGCGTTAATTTCCACCTCGCGGCGCTCCCGCTTGTCCACCAAAGCGCACACTTTCACCGATTCCGGGCCAAGGCTGGAAATGTGGTCCAAAAGCCACCTGAGCGTGACTCCGGAATCAACTATGTCTTCGACTATCAACACGTGGCTCCCCTTCAGGGAAAGCTCGACGTCCTTGGTAATCCTGACCTTTCCACTAGTTTCGGTCTTTTCGCCGTAACTGGCCAGCCGAACGAAATCCAACCGGACCGGGAACTCTATCCGCCGGGCAAGATCGGCCATGAAGATGAAAGCCCCGTTCAAAACCCCAACCAGCACAAGCGTCTTGCCGTGATAATCACGGTTGATCCGCTCAGCCAACGCATCGACACAGCGGGTCAGTTCCCCGGGTGAAACACGCTCCAAAAGTCGATATTCAGCCATGACAAAGCTCCCCTAAAGTCGGCGGCCTCAACGGATTTATTTAACGTCGGCCCATTCTACTGAAAACAATACTAAATTTCAATTCCAATCCCGCCCTCCACGGGAGGCAATCGGAGGAAATCGAAAATCCCCGCAAACCTCCTTTTGAAAAAAGGGGGGGGGCGATCGAGCTTCACGCATACGCGCGATTTGCGCCGGCCCCAGGAATGCCGCGCAGTGCCAAGCTGGTCGGCAGATGGCTGCCGGGTACCCGCCCGGCCGCCCCGCGCGATAGCCCCGCGGCCTTTCGCAAAAGCCCCCGCCGCCCCGCCCAGTACGATTCTTTCCCGCCGGGCGACCACGATTTTGTTTTCCCTTCTTATCTTATATGTTATCTTGCGGCCTGAATGAGCTGGAGCTGAAATCTATTTGAACTGGAGGAAGCGGATGCGTGAAAGAGTGGAACAGGCGCTTGCCAAAATAAGACCAATGCTGGAAAGAGACGGCGGAAGCGTTGAATTGATCGACATCAACGGCTCGGTTGTCAAAGTGCGGCTTACCGGCGCCTGTCATGGATGCCCCATGAGCCAGATGACCTTGAAGTCGGGAGTCGAACGGATAATCAAACAGGAAGTACCGGAAGTGACCGAGGTTGTCGCCGGTTAGAGCCGCGCGCGATTTTGTTTTTGCCTGTCTCGAGCCCCTCTCTACCTGTTGTAGGGCTCGCCCTTCATGATTGTGAAAGCCCGGTAAAGTTGCTCGACGAGCATCAACCGGGCCAGATCGTGGGGAAAGGTCATCTTCGATAAAGAGAGAACCTGCCTGGCGTTTTCCACCAATTTAGTCGAAAGCCCGACCGGTCCTCCGACAATCATCCAGACCTCGCCAATGGCCGAATCAATAAGCCCTTCGAAAAGCTTTGACAGACCGACGGAGTCGAGTTGGCGCCCTCTTTGGTCCAAAGCGATCAAATAGGCGTCGCGCCCCGTGAGTTTCAGGATACGCTCGGCTTCGCGGTCGCAAACGAACTGGTCCCCGGTGCCGGGCAAGATTTTTTCCGCCTTGACATAGTGGATTTCGACCCTGCAGTAGTGGACAAGCCTTTTAAGGTAGCGGTCGATCGCCGAGTCCATGTCCGCAAAAGCGGTTTTCCCGACAAACACGAGGTGGATGCGCATGGAGTTTCAACCGACTTTCCGTCTTCAAGGCGCGAGGGCGGCCATGAGGAATTCACGGTTTCCCTTGGCCCCCTGGACGGGAGAGGGGATCGTTGCGATGAGCTTAAAGCCGAGGCCCGCGGTAAATTCAGCCACCTCCTCGCACACCTGCCTGTGAATCTCGGGGTCGCGGATGACTCCCGATCCCTTGGACACCTGCACCCGGCCAGCTTCGAACTGGGGCTTTACGAGCGAAACCAGGAGCGCGCCGGGGGCAAGAAAAGGCATAACGGCGGGAATTACCAGTTTGAGGGAGATAAAGGAGGTGTCGATGGTTGCGAGGTCGATGGGTTCAGGCACGAGTTCGGCGGGCATATACCGGATGTTTTGTCTTTCGAGCACGACCACCCGGGGGTCGTTTCGAAGCTTGAAGGCCAACTGCCCGTATCCGACGTCAACGGCATAGACCCGGAGGGCGCCAAAGGAGAGCAGGCAGTCGGTAAACCCCCCGGTCGAAGCTCCAACATCCATGGCGGTTTTGCCCGCGACATCGATTGAAAACGACCGAAGCGCATGTTCGAGCTTGAGTCCGCCTCTTCCGACGTAGGGGATCGCCTCATCGATGACACGGATTTCCGAAGCTTCGGAAACTCTTTGCCCGGCCTTGGTTAAAACCCGCCCGTCGACAAGGACTTTGGCCGCCAGCACCAGCGCCTGAGCGCGTTCGCGTGAAGGGGCAAGACCCTTGTCCACAAGCAGTTTATCTAATCGCTCTGAGAACCTGGCCATTGTTGTGATTTATCAGTTTGATCGCCGCCCGTTCGATGGCCTCCGAATCGATGCCGCAAAGATTTCTCAGAAGAGTCTGGTTTCCATGCGGGACAAAAAAATCACAGATCCCCAACCGTTTGAATGCTTGGGGGAAAAACGACTCTTCTTCGAACATTTCCAGCACGGCACTGCCAAACCCGCCCTGGAGCATATTTTCTTCGACCGTAAGAACCGCGCCGGTTTTCCTCGCCCAGGTCAAAATCAACTCGCTATCCAGGGGCTTTACGAACCGGGCGTTTATCACCGCGGCCTCGATGCCCAGGGCTTGGAGCCGCCCGGCGGCTTCCATGGCACATTGAACGGTGGAGCCGATGCCCACGATCACGAGGTCTTTTCCGGGGCGCAACAACTCGCCCTTGCCCATCTCCAGCGGCTTCAGTTCATCGTCTAGTTCCACGCCGGCCCCCTCCCCCCTCGGGTAGCGGATCGCCGAGGGACCGTGATGATCCAGGGCCGTTTTCAACATTCGCTGCAGCTCGTTTTCATCCTTGGGCGCCATCAGCACCATATTGGGCACATTTCGAAGAAACGACATATCGAAAACCCCGTGGTGGGTCGGGCCGTCTTCTCCGACCAGCCCCCCGCGGTCCATGGCGAAAACGACCGGAAGGTTTTGCAGGCACACATCGTGGAGCACCTGATCGTAGGCACGCTGCAAAAAGGTCGAATAGACCGCGACAACGGGCTTGAATCCTTCCGTGGCAAGGCCCGCGGCAAAGGTCACGGCGTGCTGCTCGGCTATTCCGACGTCGAAAAAGCGATCCGGATGGGCCGCGGCAAAACCGTCGAGCCCCGTCCCCTGGGGCATGGCGGCCGTAATGCCGATCACTTTGGGGTCGAGGTCGGCGAGTTTCATCATCGCCTGGCCGAAGACCTTGGTATATGAAACGGTCTTCGCCTGCTCGAGGCTCCTGCCCGAGGTGACGTCAAAAGCGCCCACCCCGTGAAACCTCGTGGGGTCCTTTTCGGCAAGCTCGTAGCCCTTGCCTTTCTTTGTGAGGACATGGACGAGGACGGGGCCTTCGATGTTTCCCGCGATTTCGAACGTCTCTATGAGTTTATCGATGCGGTGGCCGTTTATGGGCCCGATATATTTGAACTGGAGGGCCTGAAAGAGCATTCCGGGAGTAAAGAAGCTGATGAGCGAATCGACGCTTCGCCTCAGCACTTGCAGGATGTTGGGGCCGACTCCGGGGATTGAATTGAGAAAGTCCTCCATCTCGCGCTTGAGGTAAGTGAGGGTCTTGCCGGAGAGCTTTCGGCTAAGAAAGGAGGAAAGCGAGCCGACATTGGGAGAGATGGACATTTCGTTGTCATTGAGGACAACGATGAGGTTTCTGGCAAGGTCTCCAGCGTGGTTTAGCCCCTCGAAGGCCATACCCGCGGTCATGCTCCCGTCGCCGATCACCGCGATGGTTCGAGCCTGACTTCCCCTGAGATGATTGCCCACAGAAATTCCAAGGCCCGCCGAGATACTCGTACTCGAGTGGCCGGTTCCGAAAGCGTCATATTTACTTTCCGAACGTTTGGGAAAACCGCTGAGCCCCCCGTATTGGCGAATCGAATCGAAGTCTTTCTGCCGGCCGGTCAAAAGTTTGTGCGCATAAGCCTGGTGGCCCACATCCCAGATGATGCGGTCGTGGGCCGCGTCGAATACGTAGTGAAGGGCCATGGTCAGCTCGACAACACCCAGACTCGGTGCGAGGTGTCCGCCGGTTGCAGCCACGGTGCTTAAGATGCGCGCACGAATTTCATCGGCCAGTTCGAGAAGCTGCTGATTGGAAAGGTTCCTTAGCTGACCCGGGACCTCAAGGCCCTCAAGACGCCCGCTTCCGACACCCTTGTTTTTCAATTTAGTCCCTTTCATTGTTGCCTGTCCATCCCCGCCAGCGCGCAATTCAATGGGAAATTCCGGTATAAGTCAAGACATTTTATCCCCTGCGAACCAGCAGGTAACGCGCAATGGCCCGCAGAGGCTCGGCGGCCTCGCCAAACCCCGACAGTGCCTCCAGAGAACTCTCCACATGCTCTTTGGCCGCCGTTTTGGACTGAGCCACTCCTATCAGGGCGGGATAGGTCATCTTGTTTTTGGCCGCGTCCGAGCCAGGGGTTTTCCCCATAAGTGTCGGGTCTCCCTCGACGTCCAGAAGATCGTCGGTAATCTGGAAGGCAAGCCCCAGGTGATGGCCGAAGGTCTTCATGGCTTTTGTCCGCTCCCGATCGCCTCCGCCCAGAATCGCCCCGATCTCCAGTGAAGCCGAAAGCAGCGCCCCGGTTTTGTGAATGTGCATGTACTCGACCGTGGCAAGGCTCACCTTCTGGTTTTCGCACTCCAGATCGATCACCTGGCCTCCGATCATTCCCCGGTAGCCGGCCGCCTTGACCGCGATCCGGATCACTTCCAGCACCCTTGCGGCACTGATGCCTTCGTCCACGCAGGAGGCCAGATAGTCGAAAGCTTCGGTAAGAAGGGCATCACCGGCCAGAATGGCCACCGCTTCGCCGAACACCTTATGATTGGTGAGCACTCCGCGCCGGTAGTCGTCGTTATCCATGGCGGGCAAATCGTCGTGTATGAGCGAGTAGGTATGAATCATCTCCAGGGCGCAGGCCGCGGGCAAAACCGGTTCGATATTTCCCCCGGCCACCTCGGCGGCCGCCAGGCACAAGATCGGCCTGAGCCTTTTGCCCCCGGCAAAAAGGCTGTAGCGCGAAGCTTCGATCAGCTTTTTTTCAAGGCCTGAAGCCGCCGGGAAAATCCTCTCCAGCGCTTCTTCCACAACCTGCCTTCGCCGGCTCAAATAATCTTTCAGATCGAATTCACCCATTGCGCTCACAGTCCGAATAAAGATTGATCAAAAAAAACAGGGACTGAAAATATTAACATGGCAGAGTTTGAACTTCCAACCACAAAAGGAAAAGCAAACCCGGATGCGTGCGGGTTCACTCCGACTCGTTGACATCGTTTGCAACGGGCTCGAAGGGGGCCGATTTCCATTCGCCCTGCTGGTCCTTTAAAAGCGTGCGCACCTTGTTTTCGGCCTCTTCGAGTTTGCCGTGGCAAAATTGTGCGGTCCGTATTCCTTCGGAGAAGCATTCCATGGCCTCTTCGAGGGGCAAGTCCCCCTTTTCGAGCTTTTCGACGATATTTTGGAGTTTTTTCAAAGCTTCTTCAAACAGATCGCTCTTCTTTCTGGTCACGCCCTCATCCCTTCTTTTCCATCCGAATCGTTTTGAGCCCTTTCCACCAGACATTCCAGCCGGCCCTCGGCAAGGCGCACCATGACCCGCTCTCCGGGTCCGGCTTGAGTGCTGCTGGTTACAACTTTTCCGTCAGCCATCCTGTATGTGATCGAATACCCGCGCAAAAGCACGGTAAGCGGATTCAGGGCTTCGAGTCGCGACAGGCAGTTTTGAAATTTTTGCCGATGCCCGTCCAGATTGCGGAGACAGTGGAGCGTAAGCTCTCTGCCCATCCGGTTGATTTCCACACGGTTTTGCCGTATGCGCTCCCCGGGATTGCGGGCAAGGAGCCTGCTTAGCAGATGGTCGAGCTTCAACCGGTCCCTTGCGAGCCGGTTTGCCATAGAGACGGTAATACGCTCCAACCGGTTGTCAACGGTAAGCCTCAAGGTTGCAAGCCTGCTCCGCGGATGGGTGATTCGCCCCTCCAGGTATTTCAGCCGGAAGCCGAAGGTTTCGAGTTTGGCCTTTACGACTGTAACCAGCCGGTCCCGGTTTCCGTGCAGTTCGCGGTGAAAATGTTCGAGCCTTTTTACCACCCACTCGGCCGCGGCGGTCGGCGTGGGCGCGCGCATATCCGCGGCCATATCGGCTATGGTGAAATCTATCTCATGGCCCACGGCGGAAATGGTTGGAACCAAACAGGCCGAAATCGCGCGAGCCACGATTTCCTCGTTGAAGGCCCAAAGGTCTTCGATACTTCCCCCTCCCCGGCCAAGGATCAAGACGTCCCATTCGTAGCGCCAGGAGAGCAGGCTCGCGGCCCCCAGGGCTTCGGAAATTTCGAACTTGGCGGACTCTCCCTGCACGGCCACCGGCAAAACGGTTACCCGGACCGGATAGGGGCTTGTCTGAAGCACCTTGAGAACGTCTCTTATAGCCGCTCCGCTTTTGGAGGTGACCAGGCACACGTTTTGGGGACACATCGGCATGGTCTTCTTGCGGGCGGGATCGAAAAGACCTTCGGCCGCGAGCTTTTTTTTGAGGGCCTCGAAGGCCAGCTGCAACTGCCCGGCTCCGAGCGGTTCCATGACCTCCACGATGATCTGGTATTCGCCCCTGGGCTCATAGACGCTCAGGCGCGCCTGGCAGAGCACCTGCATGCCCGATTCGGGCAGAAAGCGCAAATAGCGGTTCTGAGCGCGAAAGAAAACGGCATTTATCTGGCTTTTGGAGTCCTTGAGGGTGAAATAGAAATGGCCCGAAGCCGGGACCCGAAAATTTGAGATCTCACCCTTTACCCACACGAAGGGGAACTTGTTTTCAAGCAGCCCCCTGATCTGTGCGTTGAGGCCGCTTACGGTAAGTATTCCGCTCTCATCTCCCAAGTGCAACTGGAGCATATCGGATTTTTCTTTTCGCTATCTGAAAAGCTTCGGGTCCATCGCGTCACGAAGCCCTTCGCCGACAAGGTTGTAAGCGGTAATGGCCGCAAATATCGCAAGGCCGGGGAATACGGTGAGCCACCAGGCAAAGTCGATATAATCGCGGCTCTGGGAGAGTATGTCTCCCCAACTGGGCGTTGGAGGCTGCACGCCAAATCCAAGGAAACTCAAACCCGACTCGGTAAGGATCGCCCCGGCGATTCCGAAGACGGCCGAGACCAGCACGGGGGCCATGGCGTTGGGGAGCATGTGCACGAAGATGATGCGCTTGTGGGAAGCGCCGAGGGCCCGGAGCGCGGTAATAAAATCGAGCTGTTTCAGTTTCAAGAATTCGGCACGTACGAAGCGCGCTATCCCCATCCACCCGGTAAGACCGATCACGACCATGATATTGTATATGCCCGCGCCTTTAACCGCAATGATGGCTATAATCAGGAAAAATGTGGGGATGGTCATCATGATCTCGATTGTCCGACTTACCACGATGTCAATCCAGCCTCCGAAATAGCCTGCGACAGCCCCCAGAAGTATTCCCACGATCAGCGCTATGCCGACGGCCACAAAGCCCACGGAAAGGGAAATGCGGGCTCCGTAAATCATTCTGGCCAGCACGTCGCGGCCGTTGTCGTCGGTACCCAGCCAGTGCCTGGCGTTTGGCCCGGAGAGATAATCGAGCAGGTTATATTCGTTGGGGGAGTACTTGTCCAGGGTCCAGAGGGCGATCGCTCCGCCCTCGCCCTCAACTCGCTGAAAAATGAAGGGGTTCTTTTTCCTGAGTTTTTTCCATACGAAGGGCCCCACCTGTTCCTGCCCGGAAAAAAGAGGAAAATAGACTTTGCCGCCCTGGTAGAAACAAATCGGCCTGTTATTGGCAAGAAGCGGCGCGAAAAGGGCGATCAGAACCATTATTATGGTCACCCGAAGCCCCAGGACCGCAAGCCTTTTTTTTCTGAAATTGTGGGCGACCATTTTCCAGTAGGTATTGGGCGGTTCGGTTTTTGCATTGGATAGCTTTTCCACAGGAACCCCCGCTTTACTCGAGCTTGATGCGCGGATCGAGGACCGCATAGAGGACATCGGAGACAAGGAGTCCGATCAGGGTGAGAAAACCCGAGATCGTGGTAATGGCCATAATGACCGGAAAGTCTCGGCCAAGGACCGCCTGGAAGCCCAGTTGGCCCATTCCGGGGATGGAGAAAACCGACTCTATTATGACGCTTCCTCCGAACATGGCCGGCAATAGAAGGGCCATGATGGTTACAAGGGGCAGGAGCGCGTTTCGGAAGGCGTGTTTGAAGATCACCACGCGTTCGGCCAGCCCCTTTGCCCGGGCGGTGCGCACATAGTCTTCGCGTATTACTTCGAGCATGGAGGCCCGAGTGAGTCTTGAGAGGTAGGCGAGCCCGCCGTAAGTGAGGCAAGCAACCGGGAGCACCATGTGCCAGAGCCTGTCCAGGAGCCAGGGGAAGGCTCCCATGGCTTGACTTCCGATGGAGGATATGCCGTAGACGGGAAACAGGTCGAGGAAACTGCCGCCCCCCAGGAACATGATGAGCAGCATGGCCACCCAGAAATTGGGAAGCGAGTAGAGGAAAAAAAACCCCAGGGTCAAGGCCTTGTCGGTTAAAGTCCCCTCGTGAGTCGCCGAGTAGATGCCGCAGGGAATCGAGATGAGATAGACCAGGAAAATGGAGGCGATATTGAGTTCGAGGGTTATGGGCAAGCGTTCGACGATTTTGTTCCACACCTTTCGGTGATCGGTGAAGGAACGGCCGAAATTGAGGGTGAAGATGCGCTTGACCCAGCGAAGGTATTGAACGTAGAGGGGTTTATCGAGTCCGTAGAGTTTTTCGGTTTGTTTGATTATCTGGGCCGTGGAGGTCTTCTGTCCCCCTATGGCCCCTTGTCCCCTTAGCATCTGGAGCTTCAGGGCGGCAGGGTTTCCCGGCGCCATTTGAATGATGACAAAGGTTATGATGGTGATGCCCAGAAGAGTCGGAATGATCTGGAAAAGTCTTTTTATTATGTAGGCTTGCATCTAGTCATCCTCAAGCCATTCCTCGATGAGGCGAAAGGAAATGGAGACGGGCGTCGGGAGCTTCACCGAGCCGCTTTGAACGGCTTGGCGCAGTTCGGGCCGCGAAAACCAGCGGGCGTCTTCCAGTTCCGCGTCGCCAAGGGTTATGGCCTCATTTTCGGCCTCGGCGGTAAAGCCCAGCATGAGCGAGCAGGGGAAGGGCCAGGGCTGCGAGGAATGATACCGGACGTTTGTCACACGAACACCGGCCTCCTCGAAAATTTCTCTTGCCACCGCTCCTTCCACGCTTTCGCCCGGTTCGACAAAACCGGCCAGTACGGAATACATCCCCGGCACCCAGACCTGCTGCCTTCCGAGCAGACATTTGCCGTTGCAGGTGACGAGCACGATTATGGCCGGATCGGTACGCGGAAAATGGGCGGCCTGGCATCGGGAACTGGTGCAGGACAGGCTGTGGCCGCCTTCCCGGATTTGGTTCGGTGCGCCGCAGACACCGCAGAAGCGGTTTCGCCTGTGCCAGTAGGCAAGGGCCTGGGCATAGGCCAGAATAGCCCCTTCATCCCGGGAAAGAAGGGGCGCGACAGCCCGCAGGTCCCGAAATTTACCGGCTCCCTCGAAAGCTCCGAACTCTTTTTCATCCAGGTCGATGGCAAAACAGGCACGCCCGTTCCAATGGCCAAGGAAAATGGCCGAGTCCGCTTGCTTGCGGGACGCCAGTTGCCGCGGGCTCAAAAGCACAGGCGAGGGGGTCTCGCCGTCAACGACGAGCACCTTCGAAAGACGCACGGGCAGAAAAACCGATTCCGGGTCCTCCATTTTCCGCGCAAGCCAGTCGGGGTCTTTTCGCCGGTTGTGGTCGCGCTCAAGGCCAATGGCCACGAACAGATTTTTTGCCGATTTTTCCAAATGTGGTGTCATAGAGGCTCGCCTAATATTTTTGATCTGCTTTCGGGACCCACCAGTATAGCGGATCAAGCCCCATGGGGTAAACCACCACGTTTCTAAATCTTTTGGAAACCGCCTGCAGCGCCTTGGTGGTAAAAAGGAAGGTGTAGGGCTGCTCATCGTTAATTATTTCCTGGAGGCGAAAATACATTTTGCGTCTTTTTTCCGGGTCGAATTCCTTTCGCGCCTCGACGATGAGTTTGTCGGCCTCGGCATTTTTGAAGCCCACGAAGTTCGAGCCGCCCTTTACGGCCTGGGATGAATCCCAGATCGCGTAGGGGTCGTTTTCCCAGCCAAGCGACCAGCCAAGGGCGCAGGCATCGAAGTCGTCATCGTTTATTCTTTGGAGAAAAACCGCCCATTCGAGCCTTTGGATGGTCATTTGGATGCCCACCTCGTGGAGTTCCTCCTTGAGTATGGTGGCGATCTGCAGGGAAAGTTTGGGACCCGCGGGGATCAGGAACTGGAATTTGAAAGGTTTTCCATCTTTTTGCAGTTCGTTGCCGCCCGCGGGGCGGGTCCAGCCGGCGGATTTCAAGAGCGCGAGAGCCGCTTTCGGGTCGTAGGGGAAGGCTTTGATATTATGGTCGTAGTCCGGGCTGTTGATATAGAAGGGACCTGTTACAACGGAGCCAAGGCCGAAGAGGATTTTTTTCAAGATCAACTCGCGGGGCACAAGCATGGTCATGGCCCGCCGAACCCTTTTGTCGGAAAAAGGGAAGCGCCTGCAGTTCCAGCCGATAAATCTGTAGAGGGGCTGGTAGTAGGAAAGCTTTCGGAAGTCCTTTGTAAAGCGTTTGTTCCCGGTCTCGCGGGCCCACTGGATGGGATCGAGGCCCATCAAGTCCAGGCCGCCCTGTTTGAGCACCTGGAGCGCGACCGCCGAATCGGTGATGATATTGAATACTATCCGGTCGAGGGCAGGCTTTTGCCCCCAGTAGGTCTCATTTCGCACCAGGACGATCTGCCTTCCGGTCTTCCATTCCCCCAGCTTGTAGGGACCGGTGCCGACAGGATGGCGCCCGATCGGGCTGGTATTGAAGTCCTCGCCTTTTTTGAAGAGGTGGGCGGGCACGATGGGAATGCCGCCGCACATCTCAAGGCCCAAAAAATAGGGAATTTTGTAATAAAAGCGGACCGTAAAGTCGTCCAGGACCTCGACTTTTTCGATGTTTTGGTAGTAGCCGCGCATGAAGGCCGCATCCACCTTCGGGTCCATTATGCGGTTATAGGAAAAAAGGATGTCTTTTGCCGTAAAGGGTTGGCCGTCGCTCCATTTTACGTTTTTTTTCAGATGGAAGGTGTAGGTCAAATGATCGGGTGAGATTTCCCAACTTTTTGCAAGGACCGCAACGAGCTTCAGGGACTTGTCGTCTCTTTTGATAAGGGATTCGTAGATATAGCCGTTGACCGATCCCGCGTAGGCGTCGGTGGCCGTAATGGGATTAAGTGTGGCCGGTTCGGCGGAAAGGTCGGTAACGAGCCAGTCGCCAAAGACCCTGCCAGGGGGCTGAGTGAGCGCCTCCGGGGCAAGGGCCGCGCAGGCCGGGCGGTTCCAGGCCAGCAGGGCTAACAGCAACGGCACGGCCAACCATTTAAGCTTTTTGATTTTCATCCGTGGATTTTCCTCGAAGTTTCCCGATTTTTCCGGCTTCCACCCGTGATCGGGTAAATTTATATAATAATGGTCTTCGGTTATCAATGAGACAAAAAAAGCCCCCTTTTACGCCCGCGGGGGGGCAAAAGGGGGCTGTCGAACACGCCGGGAGGTAAAGACCGGGCGGGTCAGAGCGATTTTACATCAATATCGCGAATAAATTTCCTTACGTTTTCCATCCAGATATCGGTGCTTTCCCCGGAGTGGCCGGTTTCTTGCGGCTCCCCCGGCGGGCTGGAACTCCGGGCGGGTTCGGCGGGAAGGTTTTCAACCGCTTTGCCGGCAGGCTCGACGTTGGCTTCGAACGACTCGCTCACATATTGACGGACATTCTTTCGGGCGGGGTTCATGGCAAACGCCTCCTATGTGCGGGGTAGATGCCTTTTTGCGATCACCACATATCCAAAACCATCCTGTTTGCCTGGTTGTTCCCTTTAGACTATAATCGGTCGAACCTTGCGTTTCCTTGAGCGGCTTTTGCGATTTGATGCACCGGGCCAACCAGAATGAAGGTGTTATTTTACTAACCGCAACGGAGTGTGGACTCGATGTTTTTTTCCCGGAACAGAAAATATCCAACCGATGAGCGTTTGAACTCCAGCAAGGGTTTCACTCTTATCGAACTGCTGGTGGTCATGGCCATTCTCGGCCTGCTGGTAGGCTTTATCGGGCTCAACTTTTTCAAACACCTCGGAGAATCCAAGCAGAAGGCGGCAACGGTGCAGATTTCCATGCTGGGAGATGCCCTCGATGCATTCCGGCTGAGCGTTGGCAGGTATCCGACAAGCGATGAGGGGCTGGAAGCGCTCTACAAGGACCCGGGTGTCAAGGGTTGGGACGGCCCTTATCTACGCAAGGATGTTCCCCTGGACCCCTGGGGAAGGCCTTACGTCTACAGGTGTCCGGGAGAGCATGGCGACTACGACCTGGAATCGCTCGGGGCCGACGGCCAGGAGGGCGGAACGGGTGAAAACGCCGATATCACCAGCTGGCAGTAATAAAAACCGGTCTCAGGGGGCCGCCGAAACGCCGTTTTGGAGCATCTGGAGATGGTGGTAGAGGCCTTCGATCTCCATTAGGTCCTCATGGGTCCCCTGCTCCACGATGCGCCCGTGATCCATGATGATGATGCGGTCGGCCCGTCTTATCGTGGAGAGCCTGTGGGCGATTACGATGCAGGTCCGGTTGGCGGTGACCGCCTTGATGGCCTCCTCGATCAGCATTTCGGTTTCGGTGTCGATATTGGAGGTGGCCTCGTCGAGGACAAGAATTTTGGGGTCCCGGGCAAGCACCCGGGCGAAAGCGAGCAGTTGCTTCTGACCGGCCGACAGGTCCATACCGCCCTCGCCGACTCTGGTATCCAGCCCCCGGGGCAGTTTTTTTATGAAGCCGTTCAACTGGGAAAGCCCGGTGATGCGCTCAACTTCGGAATCCTCCAACTCCCGGTCAAGCAGGATGTTTTCCCGAATCGATCCGGGAACGATGAAAACATCCTGCATGATCAATCCGAGGTGGTCGCGGAGCCGGTTGCGGTCGAATCTTCGAAGGTCGACTCCATCCAGCAGAATTTGACCCTGCTGCGGATCGTAGAATCTTTCTAAAAGGTTGGTAATGGTGGTCTTGCCCGACCCGGTGGCCCCGATAACAGCGAGGGTTCGACCGGGTTCGACCTGGAAGGAGACCCCATTCAGGACCGGGCTGCCCGGATCGTAGGAAAACAGGACATCCCGAAATTCAATGCGACCCTCGACTCTTTCGAGCGCGAGCGGCCCCTCGGACCGGGGCGCATAATCTTTTTCTTCGAACAACTGGAATATCCTTTCGGCGGAGGCCATGGCCGACTGGACTATGTTGTATTTTTGCGCGAACTCCCGGATTGGTTGGAAAAAAAGTCTCATATAGGAGATGAAGGCGGCAAGAATGCCTATGGTCATGTATTTTTTCAGCACCAGGCCGCCCCCGTACCAAATGATCAGGGCAAGGGCGACCGAACTCATTATGTCGATCAGGGGGACAAAGATACTAAAGACCCGAATCTGGTAGATCGCGGCGTCCAAATACCTGTCGTTTAGTTCGGAAAAACGTTTCCGCATGTCATTTTCTCTTAGAAACATCTGGATGACAGGCATCCCCTGTACGGCTTCCTGCAAGAAGGCGTTGATTCCGGCCAGGTGAGAGCGGATTTTGCGGAAAGCCAGCCGGCTCAACCTGCCGAAAAAAAGCGAAATGAGGAATATGAGCGGGAAGGTGGCGGCAAGGAGCAGCGAAAGTCTCCAGTCCATCCACAGAAGAACCCCGAGTATGCCGACAAGCCTTACGCCCTCGTTGAAAAGCGTTACGATAACCGAGGTGAACATTTCGTACATGTTCTGAATATCGTTTGTGTGGCGGGTCACCAGCCTTCCGACCCGGTTGGCGCTGAAGAAGGAAAGATCAAGGCGCACCACGTGGTTGAAAAGGCTCTGGCGCAAGGCGTCCATGGTCTTCTGGCCGGCCCATTCGAGAGCGATGACCTGGCAGAAATTGGCGACAAAGGCCGCGGCAATGACAACCATGAAAATCAGGCCAAGGCGGTTAAGGCCCTCGATTCGGGCCGAAGGGCTCAAGGAGGCGTTGAGGATGTAGCGGTCCATGGCCAACTGGAGAAGCTTCGGCCAGGTGAGACCCGCCCCCGTTATGACCAGGGCCAGCCCCACGGAGAGCGCGACCAACTTCCACTGGGGCAGGACAAATTCGAGCAAACGGACTATGAGTTTAAAATCGCCGTGGAAGCGATTTTGCTCATCTTCGAAAGTTTCCTGGTCGTAATTCATGATTCTCCGTCGATTGTGCCGCGCTCGGCCGCCCCGAGGGCGGGGGCCGAAGTCTGGTGCCTGTGGATGTTTGAGTAGAAAGCATTGCGCGCTATCAATTCGCTGTGAGTGCCCTGGTCGGCGATTTTGCCGTTTTCCATGACCACGATCCGGTGGGCATCGGCCACGGGCGCGATGCGATGCGACACTATGATGCAGGTGCGCCCTTTGAGATAGGAGGCTATGGAGCCGATTATGGCGTGTTCGGTCTCCATATCGACGGCCGAAAGGCCGTCGTCAATGATGATCACGGGTTTATCCATAAGCAGCGCCCGGGCGATGGCAATTCTTTGCCGCTGTCCGCCGGAGAGCTTTATGCCCTTTTCGCCGATTCTCGTCTCATAGCCCAGGGGCATGGCGGCTATTTCATCATGAATCGCGGCGGCCCTGGCGACCCGTTCGATTTTGTCCCCCGAGGAGTGCGGAGCTCCGAAGGCGATGTTAAAGGCGATGGTGTCCGAAAAGAGCATCACGTCCTGGGGGACATAGGCAACGGAGTTTCTAACCGAATCGATGGAGACCGAATTGACATCGAGGCCGTCGAAAAACAGGCTTCCTTCGCTTACGGGGAAAAGCCGGGCCAAAAGGTGGCAAAGGGTGGTCTTTCCGGCGCCGGTGCGCCCGACTATTCCAAGCAGCGTGCCGGCCGGAATGTCGAGATCGAGCCGGTCCAAAACGGGCGCGGTTTGTCCGGGAAAGGTGAAGGAGAGTTTTTCGGCCCGGATTTCACCCCGATCGATCGAGACGGCGGGAGCATCCTTTCGACTCGACAGGGAAGGCTTCATCTCCATGAGCTTTTCTATCCTGGACAGGGAGGTGATGCCGCGCTGGAAGAGGTCGGCGACCCAGCCCAGGGCCATCATGGGCCAGGTCATGAGAAAGAGGTAGCTGATAAAGGCCACGAAATCTCCGGCTGTGATTTTGCCGCGAATGGCCATGCGACCGCCGAAAATCATCACGAGGAGCATGCTGAGGTTGGAAATAAAGCCCGAGACCGGGAAAAGCGCCCCGTAGATGACCGCGACCCGGACATTGTTTTTCACGTAGGTGTCGCCCAGGCGCGCAAACCGCCCGCCCTGGTGGTCTTCCTGGTTGTAGGCCTTTACGAGTCGAATCGAGGAGAAGGTCGAGCGCACGAATTCGGTCAAGAGCGAAAACTGTTCCTGGACCTTTTTGAACCTGCCGTGCAGGCGGGAGGAAAGACTCCTTGTGAGAAGGGCCAGGGCGGGCATGGGGGCAACGGCAATCAGGGTGAGCCGCGGATCGATGTAGAGCATGAAACAAAAGGCCGCCAGCCCCATGAAAACCGCATCGAACAATGCGACGATCCCCATTCCGGTTGCAAGCTGGACAGCGGAAAGATCGTTGGTGGCAAGGGCCATCACTTCCCCGGCTGTGTTTTTTTGGAAAAACCCTTTATCGAGCCCCAGCAGATGGGAAAACATCCGGTTTCTCAGCAGCGTTTCCACCAGGCGGGAAAATCCCAGGATGAGATGGCGCCAGATGAGCCGGAAGGCCGCTATGGCCAAAGCCATCACGACGATAAGTGCCCCGCAGTCGAGAAGCAGGCGCGGCTCGGCGCGGCCCTTTTGCAGGCAATCCACGGCGTATTTTATGACTCTCGGGATTAAGAGCTGGAGAAGATCGACCAGCACCAGGGAGAAAAAACCGCCGGCCAGTCTCGAAGCATAGCGTTTGAAGTAAGGCTTCAGCAGCTTTATCGAACCCCACGATCCTTCAGGGGAAGGAGCAGCCGAATCACCCGATTTTTTTTTTGAAAGAGGACCTCTCACCGCGACATTTCCACCTCGTAAGTTTTCGGCGTGATTATAGCAGGGAGAATCGTGGAAGCAACACGACAACCGCAAACGGCCACCGGAGACTATGACAGCGATTGGTCAACGGGGATGCCGCACGATCTTGGCCCATCGGGAAGAGATCGGGCGGAAAGCGGTTTATTCCACCAGAGGGCACCGGTATCGAGCATCCATTTTTTTCAAGTAAAACTTGGACTTTCATCTTAAATCACATCAGTTGACCGAGACCATCCGGGGGCAGGCCACCCTGACGAGTTTGCCCCATGCCGGGCCGCATATCGCGCGCCACTCGAGGCCAAAAAAATGATATGATCCGGCTTTTAAAATTCCTGCGGGGAGAAATAGATGCCATCCACCATCACTGCCAAATTGATCGATGCAATGAAACGGACCACGGAGCGTATCGACGACTTTTTCGAGACGAACCGGGCCATATTTGGTGACACCGATCCATCACCATACGGTTACATGACATTTTCTTCTTTTCTCGTGGTGGCATCCTATTCTCCGGGAAAAGAACATTTTCCGAACACTTCGGTGGATCGCGAAGAGGGTGACACGGAAAAGTTCAAAAGTATTATTGTTCAGGCGATCACCGATTCAGTTTTGCGGCGACACGCGGAGGCGATCGAATTGATGCGAAGCGAGGCGGAAAAAGCGGAGCACGCAGCCTCGGCCCGGCAGCGGGTGGAGACGTTTGTCGATGGGAAATATGCCGAATATTTCAGATATTTCCAGCTGGATATAGAAGAGTTGGCAGAGGGGAAGAGTTTGTATAAGAATCTTTCCACCGCTTTCATGAGAGATGTACTGGCCCGGAAGGAGTCGGACCCGTCCCCGGGTCAACCCGCGGCGGACAATGTGTCCTTCGGGCTGTGTCTTTCGACTACTATTTCCGGATTGCTGTCATTTTTTGAAAAAACCGACTCGCAGGCAGTCCCGAAGATGGGTGAGTAGGCCGGGGGAATCCCCGATGTTGTTGACTTAACGATGGCAAGCCAGGGTCAAATTGATATAACCACTTGACACCACTACGCTTTATTGCATTTTCACTCGATTTGTGAGATACTGCTTCCCATTGAACATTGGAAAAGGGCTTCAATTTTTTTTCACTCAAAACCACGGAGGAATTGATCATCATGGCACAGACCTCGCCTTGACGATTCATGCCAACTCACCACTATTCTTCAGCTTTTTTTCAATGTCATCCCCAAAAAGATCGCTCCAGACCTCAAAAAGTCCCCTAAAGACTTTACGCGAAACAGGAAACCGCCCCTACCCAAACTCATCACGTTTATCCTGTCGCTTGTGGGAAGCGGGAAGAGCAAGGGGGTGGACATCAAGTCCGGGGATTTCTTCCGTGCGGCAAAACGCAGTGGACTGTGGCCGGATGCAGAAGCGGTTCACCGGAGCGGACTCACCAAAGCTCGCAGGAAAGTCCAATGGACTATCTTTAGAGACATCTTGGAGGAGGCCGTCGAGCTGGCATACAGTCTCCATCCCCGCAGTCCGTCCCATGTTTGGCATGGCATGACGGTCATCGCCTTCGACGGCTCCAAATACGATCTTCCCGCAACCGCGGAGGTCCGAGCCATAACCAACCATTATTGTTGGAAATCCCGGGAGGTAAGCACACCATGAAATCGTTGTGATGGTTGAGATCACGTAGGACGCATCGGGCTGAAGATCAGGAAGCACACCGGATTTGTCCATAGGGTATTCCATGACTTGGGATCATGTGGGACGGGTCAGGGGGGTAAGATCATGCGGGGAGGTCGGTTGAACCCGGATGAGCAAAGTCACGTTCAGGTAAACGGACACGCCGCCGGTGCTAACGAATGAGGGGGCATTCCACGCCGGTTATTTTGGCTTGCCCGGTGTTAGCATTTATGCTAACTTTCAATCATGAGTTATTCGGTCGAATACTTTCACGCTCGCGTCAGTCAGGAAATTTAGGCTTGGCCGGTCGGCATTCTGGCCGATTTTGCCCGGATGGTCGAACTTCTGGTGGAATTCGGACCCTGCCTGCGTAAGCCTCATTCGCGGGCGTTGGGCAGCGGTCTGTTTGAATTGAGGCCGCGCGGCAAGGAAGGTATCGGGCGGGTGTTTTACCGTTTCGTAGTGGAGAGGCGCATCGTGATACTTCATGGTTTTGTGAAGAAGACACAGGGTACGCCCAAAAAGGAGTTAAACATCGCCCGAAGAAGAATGAAGGAGGTTCAAAATGGCTGAAAGATCCGAACTCAAATATGAACCGGTCCCGCATGACCATGAAGCATTCCTCGAAAAAGCCCGGAAACGGAGGGGGTTCAGCGAAAGTTACGAGGAACTGGGGGATGAGTACAGCCTCATTAAGCAGATGCTTTCAGCCCGCGCCAAAGCCGGTCTTACTCAAGAGGCCGTGGCGGAGTCGATGGGGACGACAAAAAGCGCAGTGTCCCGGCTTGAGTCGAGTGGAAAGCATACGCCTTCTCTTGCCAGTCTCAAGAAATATGCTCACGCTGTGGGATGTCGATTGGAGATCAGACTGGTTGAAGAGAGCCACTGACTGTCACGGGGGGCCAGCCTTCTGACCGGTGTAGGCCCCTCGCCTGCTGATTTTTGCTTATCTGACCCGTATTCTATGACCGAGACCACGTGGGGTCCCTCAGACAGTGTGCTTCAGGTGGAGATCAGGTGAATCTGGCCGTGGGGTATTCGATGATCCGGGACCATGGAGGATGCCTCGGGCGGGTGCGAGTGGGCCAGACAACACGAATCCCGGTGCTGGCGCATTTTAGGCTTAAATGTGAGTTTCCGGCAAGCCAGCATGAAAGGAGATAAGAAAGAGTCTATGATCGGCTGAAAATTCCAGGAGAAAGGAAAATGGCCGATGAAAGCCGAGAAAAATTCCCAACCACAGACCAAGATGCAGG
>JAJYDE010000053.1 GCA_021777755.1 Deltaproteobacteria bacterium | reverse complement strand
GCCTCGACAGGGCACAGCGACCTTCCTCGGGGTGTTCGGCGATCACCCGCCGGACAAGACCAACGTCAGTGGATGAAAAGGTTCGGTTTCTAAAAGTGAATGCGTTTTCCATGCATGATGGAATAGCGTATTATGGGTTCGAACGCAAGCTAAAAAGTTGATCGGCATTCAACCTCGGTGAACGATTACCTTTCAAGAGACCTTGCCAATGCCTTGAGTCGAAAATGCGGCCCTCCGCATAACGAACTATGAGACCACAATGTAAACTCGCATTGAGCTGCCGTGCCCTTTATCGTTCGGAGCCAGATAGGGTGGGCACAGCTCTGTCGTGCCCACCATCGTTCATTCCCCGAACTGATCTGCCGGCACGTTATCGATCCCTCCGCCCCAGTATTCCGGGTAAACACCAGCTTTTACATAACGATGAAAAGTGGAATACGGCCAGTCTAGAACTCTCTTGACGTAGCCATGTTTTACCGGGTTGTAATGAATATAGTCCATGTACACCCGGTATTCGTCATCGTCACGGACCTGATGTTCCCAAAATCGCCTTTGCCAGATGGTAAACTCACGGTGTTTGATCCTTGAATCGTTCATCCATTCTTCGACTCTTAGCAGAACCTTTGTCCTTTTCGAAAAGCCGGATTTTATCAGGTTCCAACGCAGAGAAAAACCGCAGACGTCGTCGAGCTATTGTCAAATGTTGTGTACGGCGTCGAGCGGCGGCGCATCTTCCTGCTGAATTCCGTCGACGAATTTGACTCCCCGAATCACCTCGGCCAAGAGCTTTGCTCCGCCGAGAATCCTCCACTTTTTCGCTGCACTTCTTAGGAGCTGGAAGACCATCGCGAGCACCGTCTTTCCCGTGTAGCAATTGCGGGTTTTGTCCGTGCGCAGCCTCACCGTGGCAAAAGTCGACTCGATGGGATTGGTGGTTCGGATATGCTTCCAGTGCTCGGCAGGAAAGTCGAAGAAAGCAAGCAGATCCTCCCTGTCTTTGGCCAGATTCTCGCAGGCCTTCGGGTATTTGGCTCCGAAAACAGCGAGGAAATGATCGAATGCCTTCTCGGCTTCCGCTCGTGATGGAGCCATCCAGATCGCCTGCAGATTCTTCTTTCCCTGACTTTGAAGACTTTTAGGCAGCCGGTTCAGCACATTGGCCATCTTGTGGACCCAGCACCTTTGTTTCCTTGTCTCCCGATAAACTTGCTTCATGGCTTTCCAAAACCCGAGGGCTCCATCTCCTATGGCCAGAGAAGGTCCATGTGCCAGCCCGCGACTCTTCAGATCCAGAAGGAGTTCCTTCCAGGAGAGCTCGGATTCCCGGAATCCGTCCCCTATGGCCACCAACTCCTTTCTACCCTCCTCGGTTGCCCCGATAATCACCAGGATACAGGGCCGGTTTTCATCGCATCGAACATTGAATAGACTCCATCGACCCAGAAGTAGACGTAGCGTCTGCCCGCCAGGTCCCTTGTGCTCCATCTTTCCTGGTCCTTTTGCCACACCTCCTTAAGACGGCTTACGGTGGAGGCTGAAAACCCGGTGGCATTGGCTCCCACCAAGCAAGCCAGGGCTTCCGACATATCCCCTGTGGAGACCCCTTTTAGGTAGAGCCAGGGAATGAGTTCATCGATGCTCTTCGTTCTTCGAAGATATCTAGGCAAGATCCGGGAGCTGAACTGGATCGGCTGTTTTCCCGGGGCCTTGTCCCGGATGCGGGGAACCTTGACCTCAACCGGCCCCACTCCCGTCTGTATCTCTCTTTCGGGAAGATAGCCGTTGCGCACCACCCGCTGGCGCCCCTCATCGTTTTGAAGATGCCTGTGCTTTGCGAGGAAAGCATCCACTTCCTCTTCGATGGCTTGGGCGAGCAGCTTTCTTGCCCCGGCCCGAAGCACCTCGTTCAGAGGGTCATGAACAAAGTTCCCTGGATTCCTGAAGCCTACAATGGTATCGTATTTCATGGCGTATCCTCTTTTCTCCTTCTCTGTTGAAGGTGAATTATCCCCAAAGGGAGGATACGCCGCTTTTTTTACTCACGCCATACACAACTTTCGACAATAGCTCGACGTCGTCTGGCAAAGTCCATATGCAATGAACATGATCGGGGAGCAGAACCCATGCATCGATGGAAAAGGGGTAACGCTTTCGAACATCTTCGATGACCTCCCGCAGCGCCAGCCTGCTTTCGAACTGATCCAAGATGGGCCTGCGTTTGAAGGTTACCACCGTAAAGAAGAATTTTCCCCCACATGCCGACGCACGGCGATAATTTGCCATGCCTCTTCTCCTGCCACAGCATCGAAAGCCGGGTGCAATTCTTGTGTGCGGAACCCGTGTGGTGGGCACGATGGAACTGTGCCTACCCTTGCGGATGATATTTTGCTGCTGTGGGTGCTGTCAATGACAAAGAACGATTCCTTGACGGCAATAGGCTGCGGCTCAACAGAACTTGCCAAGATTTTAACCTATTAATTTCTCACCGGATGATCGTCATGTATGGAAATCTAAGGTTTAAAAAGTGGGGTGGTTCCGTGACAAAAAAGCACACTCCCACCGTATCGGTATCAAACAATTCTGCCAAAATCGCATCATTTAATTTTTCATCTGGCAGAAAACGAAAGGCGGAATGCTTGCCGAGGCTGCCATGCAAAAAGTAGACTTCATTCACTGATACCGGAATATTTTAGGCAAAAGTCCCTGGTCCTCGCTATGCCCCGGTGAGCGACGCACCTGTCGTCATCGTCTTCGTGGTTCTTCTATCAATTCGTCTTCGATAAGACGAATTGCTTGTGATCGAAGGGTAGTTCTTTGATTACCTCGTCCAGGGTCCTCATATGATTCCCCATTCTCGCCGCGATCCCGGCGAACCTGTCGCTGTCGTTCATGCTGTCGAGAAAAGAAGCGGGAAGCGAGGAGCAGGAAGCAAGAAGAACCGCGCCCCGGACCTTTTCATCGTTTCCGGGTGTCCCTAAGGAACGTGAATGCTCTTACGAAAAGTTCGTCGCGGGTGGCCCGGATACTTGTTATCCGGGCGCTTCGCGCGAGAGGCTTCTATAGGGTCAAAATTTTAATTCCGATCGGCCGTTGCATGAGATACCATCTTGCCGAACCGTAGCTTCACTCACGGGCGTTCGCTACAGGCAGCTTTCAGCAAATTCGATCAGTCGCATTCAGAGCATTGTGTCAGTACTGAGGATGCCGGCAACGGATCAAGCCCTTTAAAAACATGTTTTGGGAATGGTACTATCGTCGCCCCGGTAGTGCGCTAGAGTGCGCGTGTCTTCGCATGTTGTCTGAGCATTGACACCGGCGCGGGTTGATATAAAATTGATCGATGAGAGGACCCGAAATGAACATGCTGGAAATTAAGAAAATGAGTAGGCTGGAGCGTCTTCAGGCCATAGAGGCCCTCTGGGATTCGCTCCTCGATGAGGAAACCGAGGTTGAATCACCGGACTGGCATCGTGGCATTCTCGAGGAAAGAAAAAGAAAGATCGAAACCGGCCAGGCAGAATTCATTTCTCTTGAGAGACTGAGGGCCAGCCGGAAATCATGAGACTCAAGGATGTCGTCGTATTGAAAGAGGTCGTCGATGACCTCAACGATGGCAAGGCTTTCTATGAGCAAAATGAGTCGAACCTTGGCGAATACTTCTGGGATAGTCTGTTGGCCGATATTGAGTCCCTGGCAATTTACGCCGGCGTTCACGTGAGAGAATATGGCCTGTATCGAATGCTTTCCAAACGGTTTCCCTATGCAGTTTATTACGAAATTGCCGATCAAACTGTCTACGTAATAGCAGTTCTGCCTATGCGTCGCGATCCCGTATGGATTGAATCCAGGCTTCGAGATAGAAGCTAAACGGCGGCTTTAGAATTCAACTCAGCTTGCCAAGGTTTTAAGTTATTAATTTCTCAACAAATCATTGTCATGTATGGAAATATGCGTGTAGGAACGGGAGTGTCCGCTTGCGGCAGGCGTGCTTAACTCGCAAGCCGAGATGATTTATCCTGGCGTCACCCTGAATTTTTAAGGAGGTAGAGGCATGGGTGACAGCATAGTCTCACAATTGGAGCTCGTTCGAGAGAGATTTGAAAAATGGCGCAGTATCCGCGCCAATAGGCGGGAGCCGATTCCAGATGAACTGTGGCAGGCTGCGGCCGAGCTCTGTAAGGCCCATCCCATTTCCAATGTCTGCCACCGTTTGCGTTTGTCCCACCCTGAACTCAAAAGACATATTGCGGCCTCGGCGCAGTCGCCTCAGTTCATGGAAATAGACGTGGGCTGCCTTACCGGATCATGGCAACTCGAGTGCACTCGCCCCGACGGAGCCAGGTTGCGGCTGTCCGGCAGCGGTCGTGCTCCAGCTGCCGAAGCGATGCTGCGGGATTTCCTGTCGTGATACAGATCACGCCGCACATGCGCATCGTGGTAGCTGTCGAGCCGGTCGATTTCCGTAAAGGCATTGATGGGTTGGCGGCTGTATGCCGACAAAAGCTTAAAAGTGATCCTTTCTTATGTGGCGAACTACGATATGTTGCATAATGAGATAATGCCTTTGGAATTGCGTATCGGCGAGTTGTTTGCCGACACATAATATTTTGGTCTACTCTTTCGGTGCCGGGGATTGTCTCCGGCCTGCGTAATGGAAGGAGTAGATCATGCTAGAGCTCTATTTCAAGTATCGTCGCGTGATCGCACGATTTCGGAGCGGCACGCTCGGCAATGAGATCGATCGCATTGCTGCAGCTCTGTCGAAGGCAGGCTACAAGCGCGACTCGGCAAAGCTTTATCTGGCGCGCATCGCGCGATTCAGCTCGTACGCAACCGAATGCGGCTGCAGCAAGGCAACGTCGATTCCGCCAGACCTTGTCGACCGGTATCTGCAGGCCAGGCCGACAATGGCTGCACGTTGGGCTGCACACGGAGCAATCTGTTTTGCAGCGCGGTGCTTCCCGGAGCGGTTTGCTGCCGAACCGCCCCTGGAGGATCCGGACGGCCCGTTTCTTGCCGCCTATCTGCAGCACCTGCACGACGTTCGCGGCTTGCATCCGAAGACATGCGAAGGGCTCGTTCTAACGGCGCGGCGGATTCTGTCTTGGCAGAGGCAGAATCTGTCCGGGGCGCTTCTTTCTGCGCTCATGGCGAAGCACGTTTTGGTCATGACGCACGACCTGCTGTCCGGGTGCCGAAGCGATAGCACCCGGTCATCCACCACGGCATACATACGCTCGTTCTTGCGCTACCTGTACTGGGCGAACCTCAACGCTCGGGACTTGGCGCCATTCGTGCCAACGACACCATGCCGGCGTCAGGCTCACTTGCCGCCGCGACTGGCGTGGGACGACGTACAGCACGCAATCGACGCTATCGAGACCACAACGCCGTCAGGCATGCGCGACCGCGCGATGATGCTGCTGTTTGCCACGACGGGCATGCGTTCCGGAGAGCTGCGCGACTTAGAACTCGGCGACATACGGTGGCGTACCGGAGAGTTGGTGTTGCGCCACACCAAGGGGCGCCGCGACCGTGTCGTGCCGCTGCTCGATAATACCGGCGCCGCGCTCGCCGAGTACGTTCTACATGCGCGGCCGCTGACCACAGATCGCAGGGTGTTTCTCTCGTACGCTCCCCCTGTGCGCGCCTTCCGCCACAGCAGCGCCATCTCGCGCATTATTCGCGTTCGACTGGTGCGTGCAGGAATCCCGATTCAACGCGGTGGCGCGCATCTTTTGCGCCACAGCCTCGCCACTCGGCTAATTGAGCAGCATCGGCCGATCAAAGAGGTCGCCGATCTACTGGGACATCGAAACATCGATACCACATCCTTTTACGTTAAGGTCGCCGTACCACGACTTGCCGATGTCGCGTTGCCATTTCCCGGAGGTGCATCATGAGCACGTTCCCAGCTACGTTGGCCAAAGGGATGGAGGATTGCATCGCCCTTCAGCGCTCACTTGGCTACCAGTTCCACAAACAGGCCGCATCGCTCCGGGCGTTTCTGCGCTACGTACGGTCTAGTGATGCGAGTGGTCCATTGTCTCAATCACTGGCTGTGGACTTCGTCATGACAGGAAACTTTACGCCCAACGGTAGAGCTGTCTGCTATGGGGTGATTCGGCGCTTCGCAGAGTACTACGCGGCTTTCGATCCTTGCACCGAGTCGTTCGATCGCCTTGCCTTGCCTCGCTCACGAGCCGTGCCTCCGCCTCGCATCTTGAGCGAAGAAGAACTGCACTGGCTGATGGCTGCCAGCATGCGGATATCGACCGCACAGCCGTTACGGGGACGAACAGTGGCCACCGTGATTGGTCTACTAGCGAGCACGGGACTGCGTTCCGGGGAAGCATTGCGTCTCGATCTCAGTGATGTGGATCTGAGTACAGGCGTTTTGCAGATCCGCAAGACCAAGTTCCGAAAGGACCGACTGGTCCCCGTCCACGCCACCACCTTGGCCGCGCTGCGAGACTATGCTCGGGATCGCGATCTCGCGATCCCGACAAGGACGAACTCAGGCTTCTTCGTCAGTACGCGCGGCGTTCGTCTGTCTTTGTCCGGACTGCATTACGGATTCGCGCAAGCCTGTAAACTCGCCGGTATAAACGCGACAGCGAGCAAAGCCCTGCGTCTTCACGACCTTCGTCATCGATTCGCCGTTACGCGCCTCGCGCACTGGCATAAACAGAAGGCAGATGTCCAATCGATGCTGCCGCTGCTTGCGACTTACTTGGGCCACGCTCGATACAGCGATACAGCCTACTACATTACAGCCACACCGGAGCTGTTAGGTCTGGCCGCAGCGAAGGCCTTCGGCGAAGGAGTTTTCGCATGAAGAGCCAGCCCTCACTCGCCCGACATCTTGAGTCGTTCTTCCACCAACGACTGACGAAACAGCGCAACGCCACCCGGGCCACAGTAACAGCGTACCGGGATGCTCTTCGGTTGCTGGTTCTCTTCGCTTCAGAGCAAACGGGCAAGCAGCCCTGTGCTCTCGCTGTAGAGGACATGGATCGCGACATGGTCTTGGCATACCTGGATCACCTGGAACGTTCACGCGGTAACGGCGTGCATACCCGGAACGCTCGGCTCACGGCAATTCGTTCATTCTTCCGTCATGTCGCGGCTAGCGACCCCGCCTTGATCGGCATTGCTCAGCGAGTGCTCTCGATCCCCTGCAAAAAGTCGGACGTGCCCATAACTCGTTACCTTTCCCGAGCCGAACTCGAGGCGCTTCTTAATGCGCCGAGCAAGAATTCGGTGCACGGGCGCCGCGACCGCGTTCTGCTGTTGTTTCTCGCACGTACAGGGGCCAGGGTCTCCGAGGCTCTCGGTGTCGATGCGGCCGACTTGGTGCTGGACGGAGCGCGCTCACAGGTCTTGCTCCGCGGCAAAGGTCGCAAGCAACGTGTGATTCCTTTGTCCTGCGACCTCGTTGCAGCAATCGAGAGTTTGCTGCGCGAACGTGGCATTGCGCGGCACGAGCCTTTACCGGTATTCGTTGGCGCCCGCGAAGAGCGTCTGACGCGCTTCGGCGCCACCCATATCGTGCGCCGCGCCGTCACTGCGGTATCCAACCAAATGCCCGAACTCGCGCGAAAGGAAGTCTCGCCGCATATCTTTCGGCACTCACTTGCGATGACCCTGCTTCAATCGGGCGTGGACCTTCTGACGATCCAAGCGTGGCTCGGGCATGCACAGGTTGCAACCACCCATCGCTACGCCGCAGCGGACACCGAGATGATGCGACGCGGTCTGGAAAAGGCTGCTATCCAAGGCACCGGAGGCCATCGGTTTCAACCGAAGGATGCAGTTCTAAGTCTGCTTGAGAGTCTGTAGATCTTATGTGTCGCCGGCCATAGGAAAAAAGTCTATCGGATTAAACGCTTGGCTGCATGCTCGCGGCCGGCGACACATATCGTAGTTCGCCACATAAAAGCGGTTATGTGTCGCGACACATAACCTTTCTGTGGAGCGATTTTTGTTTTTATCAATAAATCCAGGCAGGCTCAGCGACTGCTCATATACGATGGGCATGGATATTGGCTTTGCCATAAACGTTTGTCCAAAGGGCGCTTTACCTGGAATTTCCAATCGAGCGGCTCTGTTATCACCACACTTGCCGCCCGGCAACTGCAGCAGCTTTTGTGGAATGTTGACCCACTTGGAATTAACACTGAGGATTTCCGCCCGATCCGAAAAAATCTTGCTCCTTTTCCAAAATAAGACTGACCACAAGCAAAATTATTTATTATTACAGTCTGCAATCCATTTTACTGGAAGGAGCAAGAGGGATTGCAGATTTGTGGCCGACAATTTGCCCCATCGGAAATAGATTGGATCAGAAGTCAAATCGAAAGCCGACCCGAACTGAAGCGGGCGGAGCTTTCCCGGCTTTTTTGCCGTTATGCGCAGTGGCGCAAGCCCGATGGCGGTTTAAAAGAGATGAGCTGCCGGATCGCCTTGCTGCGCATGGAGGCTTCCGGACATATCCGGCTGCCTGCGCCCACAACAAATCGGGTTACCGTTGACAGAATCAAACACACTCCACGGGGAAATCCCCAGCCCGATTTATTCTTTAAAGCCGGCGAAACCAATGTGGTCTTTGAGCCGGTAGTTCGCAAGACCTCTTCATTATGGAACGAGCTGATCGACCGCTATCATTACCTGGGCTACTGCCGAACCGGGGGAGCACAGATGCGCTTTTTCGTTCGCGCCGGCGGCAAACTTGTCGCACTGCTCGGGTTTTCAGGGGCAGCCTGGCGGGTGGCGCCCCGCGATGATTTTATCGGCTGGTCAGAGTCACAGCGCAAAGAAAACCTTCACCTGGTGGTTGATAACAGCCGCTTTCTCGTGCTTCCATGGGTACACTCCAAAAACCTGGCCTCCCGCATTTTGTCTTGGGCCGCACGCAACCTTCCGGATTACTGACAGGAGCGCTACCATTATCGTCCGCTCCTCATGGAGACCTTTGTCGAAAAACACCGCTTTGCAGCCACCTGCTACAAGGCGGCCAACTGGACTTGCGTCGGCGAGACACTTGGGCGAGGCAAGCGAGACTGCGGGAAGACCTTTG
Organism: Deltaproteobacteria bacterium; assembly: GCA_021777755.1. Classification (GTDB taxonomy): domain Bacteria; phylum Desulfobacterota; class Syntrophobacteria; order Syntrophobacterales; family Syntrophobacteraceae; genus SbD1. The sequence continues at coordinate 16,830 of JAJYDE010000053.1, read as the reverse complement.
ATAAACCGATCAAGACCATCTGGGTTTATGCGCTCGATCGCCGATTCAAGGAGCACCTATGCCGATAAAACCCCCCAAGCGGCCGTTTGGAGATCTCGTCCGACGATTTAAAAGCCCTGCAAAATCGAATTAAAGAGCGCAATCTCCCGGAATCCGACTGGCAGATGGTCCATGCCATGAGCGAGGTGGTTCAGTGCTTGAGCGAGTGCATATTCCACTCGAAGGCGCCCAGCGATTCCGATTGATTCGGACCACCTGTTACGATTGATTGCGCCCACCCATTACGAGGAAGGCGCCCAGGCCAAAAAAACCCAAGATTGTGGGCTGACGGTGGCTGGATAATCTGAGCGTTTGGGGTATCTGTTCGGTCAAAAACTCATGTAAGGAGAGTGTGACGACAGATGCCTGCAGAAAGGTTATCCATGCGAAAAATACGAGAAGTGCTGAGGTTGAGATATGCTCAGGGGTTGAGCAGCCGGCAGATCGCCCGGGGCGTGCTCGATGGGGCGAACCACTGTCAGGGGATACCTGGATAGAGCGACAAAGGCCGGGATCACCTGGCCGGTCGAGGGAATAGGGTAGAGTAGAGAGCAGGTTTAAGCCTGCCCTCTACTCTACCCCATTTCCACAGCTTCGAATGTAAAATATAAAGGGCGTCCCCCATTTCTTTTGGCTCTTCGGGCGATCCAGTGGGTAAATTTTAGGGGGTTTCGAGTTCCGGCAAGCTCATGGTGAGGATTTTGAGTTTGAGATAATCCTCGTCGCGGAAGCCATAGGGGGTCAGCTCACGAAACGGAAAAAATCGTACGCTAAGCCGATCTTATCTCCGATAGAAGGTCTGGGTGACGATCCAGCACTTTGAGCAGTTTCACCAGAGCCAATGGCGGCTTGGTCTTGCCGTTCTCGTAGCGCGAAAACGCATTGGTGCCACCACCGAAAATCTCGCCGGCTTCGCGCTGATCAAGAGCAAGCTTCTTGCGCACATTCGCAATGAAAACCGGATCGACAATGGCCGCATTGACTTCTTTGATAAATGCACGAACCGCCGCGCCGTAGCGATCCGCTTCTGATAAATCCAACACCACTTCCGCGCAGGCTGGGCAGAAGTCGCCCGTCACGGTTGGAATAACCGTTGTTTGGCCTTTGTAAGTGTAGGACATATCCCGGCTGTCATGAATCAGTTCCGCGGCGCCGCAAACAGGACATTTCACGTTCATAGCTCCTTGAAGGACACGATCACCAGGTCATCAATGACCATTAGCTTGAGATACACATCCCCCGCTGATGTTTTTGGGCGATAGACGTCTTGCCAGAGGGCGTGATCCGTATAGGTCGTCATGCTCTTGTAGAAATCCGCGGGAGTGAGGGCAAGAACAACACCTATCACGCCTGAACGGTTAAAACCCAACTCTTCCGCCCCGGTAACGGCACTAGCGGTCATGCGTACCTTCCCCTCCTCAATGAGGGCTTTGACGACCGATAGTTTGTGATGAGGCGTACGCTTTTCCATACGATAAAATAACCGAACTGGATGAATTTGGCAAGTAGGTTAATTTTCAGAGTAGCATTGGCACTGTCGCGATGTCAAGTTGAAGTATACTTCAACCTGATGTCAGGGGCGCAGTGCAAATCCGTCAGAATAGGGTTCAAACGGACACAAATTAACAGACCCTCCGAAAGATTATAGACTCCATCCTGACATTTCAGCTTTCGGAGGCAACGTGCTGGGTCATCGCATCGGCTACATCCGGGTGAGCACTTTCGATCAGAACCCGGAACGGCAACTCGAAAACATTCCGACCGATAAGGTCTTTATCGACAAGGCGTCCGGCAAGGACATACAGCGGCCCCAACTCGACGCGCTGCTTTCTTTCGTGCGCGAAGACGACACGGTGGTGGTGCACAGCATGGACCGCCTGGTGCAAGACCTCACCAAACGCGGCGTGCGCATAGAGTTCGTGAAGGAGAGCCTGACGTTTACCGGCGAGGATTCCCCTATGGCAAACCTCATGCTGTCGGTCATGGGTGCCTTTGCCGAATTTGAGCGGGCCTTGATCCGCGAGCGGCAACGTGAAGGGATAGCTCTCGCCAAGCTTCGGGGGGTATATCGAGGCCGCAAAAAGGCACTCTCCACCGAAGAGGTAACCGATCTGCGGCGTCGCGTCGCCGCAGGCGAGCAAAAGGCGAAACTCGCCCGGGAATTCGGTATCAGCCGGGAGACCCTATACCATTATGTGAGAGAGGGAAAAACGGCGGGAGGCGAAAAGGTTGGCGTGGAGAAGCGGAAACCTACAGCCTGATGCTGGAGATTTTAAGCCGTTTGAGGGCTGGGACGAAGCGAAACCAACACAATCTTTGCCTTGGTACGGCATATAACGCTGTTACGCACAGTAGAGGTAAAAACTTTGAAAAGGCGTCCCTGATGCAGCATCTAGAATCGGGCCGCGATCCATATTCTTCTGGAAGGTCAGTATGGCTCGGACGTTGGCGCTGACTTTGGGCGCATGTTTAAGACCACCGTGTGTCCGAAATGGAGGCTAAAAGATTTGTTTGCGCCTCGGTATGATGCATCTGGAATATGAATTGGAGAAGCACGGGGGATATTTCTCTTATGAGACGACTAAAATCGACGCCTCGGCGAGCGTTGAAAAGATTGGCTCAGCGGATTTATAAGGTCCCGCGTGTCCTGAATGGATACCGAGAGCGCAGCTCCTTTTTGGTAATTGCAGCCACAAGAAAACGATCTGCACGGTTCGCTACGCACCTTCGAACGGCCGGTGCCGCCCTGAGAGTAGGGGGGTAGGCGTGGAACCGGTGAATTCGGACTATACGCCGGAGGTGAGTGTCTCAGTGGGCAAGGCCTTAGCGGTTTCAATAAGGTTAGGGATCTGGAGGAATATATCGATCTGGTACGAGGCCCGAGTCGGTTGCGTGTGCGAGGGCTTGCTCCTTGAGCCGCATATCCGCGTGTAAGTAGATCTGGGTGGTCTCCACAGATTCGTGTCCGAGCCAAAGAGCGATTACGCTGAGATCGACGGCTCACCGGAGCAAATTCATGGCTGCTGAGTGCCGGAGGGTGTGGGGCGTGATCACCTTCCCGGAGATGGACTGACAAGTTTTACTTGCCTTGGCGCCATGGCGGGCGACGATTCGCTGGAGAGCATCGGCGCCGAGGTGTGTTCCACGGGCACTGGGGAAGACGGGGTCGTATGCACCACCTCTACGCTCCGATAGCCATTCTTTGAGAATTTCAGCAACATCCGGGCGCAATGGTGTACACCGCATTTTGCGACCTTTCCCAAGGCAACGGACATGAGCGCCTGTGCCAAGCTCCACATCCTGGCATTTGAGCGCCGTAATCTCGTTGTCAGGTAAACCCGTCTGGACGGCGAGAAGCAAAAGCGTTCGGTCCCGCCTGCCGATCCAATTCCGCAGATCGGGAGCTGCGATGAGTGCGGCGATCTCTTCTTGTGAAAGGAACACAACCGGACCACGTTCATAGCGTTTGACGGGGATGGCAAGAACACGCTGACACTGTAGCGCAAGTGCCGGCCCGCTAAAGCTCACGTAACGGAAAAAGGCTCGCGGAGCGGCCAGACGATTGTTTCGTGTCCGAATGGAGTCGCCTCGTTTGTCCGCCTCAGTAATTTCCCAACAATAGTGCCCCTCCTGTTCTGAATTCCGCAAGGCGGCATAATCCGGCAGTCGGCATTATATGCGCGCAGAAGCTCGAGTTTTGGCAGCGCCCAAACCCGCCACATTTCCACCCGTTCGTTTGCGGATTCAGGGGCTAATCGAGTTCTCCTGCCCGGCTCTACCAACGCAACATCGGCAAAGGATTCAACGGATGGCCGCGGCTCCAGGCAAAGGTAAGAGCAATGAGGCGGCCATGGAATCCGCTTCTTGGAAAAATGCTCAGGAGCCGGCGATTAAAAGAAGGCGCAGGGGGCGTTGGAAGCATGAAGAGGCAGACATCGAACCAGTCGGCCCGCCGGAAGGCTTCCACCAGTTTTGGCTCCGTGCCGCGCCAGGGGAACACTTTGTGATGCTGGGCGATTATGTTTGTGACTTGCTCGCCCCACTTTTCACGGCCTGTCTTGGACAAATAGCCGAGCGCTCTTTGCACGGACGGGCCCAGGTAGTCGAAGGTATTGTCGAGCCAGATCCCGATATCGTGAAAAGCGGCCGCAACAGCCAGGATCTCCCGATCTTCCCCGGAAGCGCCCGCAAGAACACTCGCCAGATTGAATACCCGGTATGCATGGTTTCGGTAGGCCTTATAGTCACGCCCGAGAGCGGCTTTCCATTCTTCAAACAGTGTGTCGATGGTTTGGTGCGCTTGGGTGATTTGCATCCTGATGCACATCCTGTCTTCGGATTGGAACTCATTGGGTGAGGCTCAAGGATTGGCAGACCGCTTCCAGCCGGTTTCCCCCATTGCGATTGCCCGTTGGAAAACAGGCATTAACTTGCAGTGAGATCAGTTCCTGAATAGTCGCAACTCCTTCCAATCGGCGATCCCCCCGCCAACCTGGAGACGACATGAGAACCAACGACGGATTGGGATTCATCGATATCGACCGTATATACCACGCCTGGGAGTCCAATTTCACCTTGAGTATTTCCCCTCGGACTTTGGCGGTGGCCTTTTTTTCCTGGGCATTGCATATGGCGGTTCTGCCCGGAAAGAGAACCGAGCTGATGATGGAAATATTGATCAAGGCCTCCAGGTATTGCGATTATCTTCGCTACGCCTACGAGGACCGGGAATATCCGGATTGTTTCACGCCCGCCTCCGAGGACAGGCGCTTTCGAGGCGCCGAATGGAGAAGATGGCCCTTCAATGCCTTCGCCCAGGGTTTCCTCATGGTCGAGAGCTTCTGGCAAAGCGCCACGACATGCGTTCACGGCCTTTCCTGCCACGATGAAAATGTTGTCTCTTTCACGATACGCCAGTTGATCGATGTGTTTGCGCCTTCCAATTTCATTGCGACCAATCCCGAAGTCCTAAACCGCACGCGCGAACAATTCGGCACGAATCTTATCCATGGCTGGCTCAATTTCTTCGAAGACTTCAAGCGCGCTTTGTACCGGGAAAAGCCTGTGGGGGTCGAAGACTTCAAGGTGGGCGAAAACATTGCGGTCACTCCGGGCAAGGTGATCTTTCGCAACCGTCTGATTGAACTCATCCAGTACAGCCCGGCGACCGGGCAGGTCCATGCCGAACCCCTGCTCATCATCCCCGCCTGGATTATGAAGTTCTACATACTCGATCTGTCCCCGCACAATTCACTTGCCGGCTATCTTGTCAAAAAGGGCTACACGGTCTTCATGATCTCCTGGAAGAACCCGGATTCGGAGGATAGAGACATCTCCATGGACGACTACCGGACCATGGGGGTGATGGCCGCCCTCGATGTGATTTCCGCGGTGGTCCCCGGCGCAAAGATTCATGCGCTCGGCTATTGCATCGGCGGAAACATACTGTCGGTGGCCACGGCGGCAATGGCCAGGGATGACGACGACAGGATCGCGAGCCTTACCCTGCTTACAACCCAGGGGGACTTTACGGAGGCCGGCGAACTCATGCTCTTTATCGATGAGTGCCAGGTCACATATCTCGAAGACATCATGTGGTACAAGGGTTACCTGGACACGCGGCAGATGTCCGGGGCCTTTCAATTGCTACGATCAAACGATCTCATCTGGTCGCGCTACATCCAGGATTATCTTATGGGACAACGCCGCCCCATGTCGGATCTCATGGCATGGAACGCAGATACCACCCGAATGCCCTACCGGATGCACAGCGAATTTTTGAGGTCCCTTTTTCTGGATAACGATCTTGCCGAGGGGCGCTACATAGTCGGAGACCGGCCGGTATTTCTAAATGATATCAAGGGGCCGATCTTTCTGGTGGCTACCCTTCGGGATCATGTGGCGCCCTGGCGCTCCGTCTACAAATTTCTTTTCTTCAACAATGCCGAGGAGATCACCTTCGTTTTATGCAGCGGGGGCCACAACGCGGGCATAATCGGCGAACCCGGAGGGCGCGCCAGGTTTTTTCGGATGTCGACCAGGAGGGCCGGGGAAAAACACGTGGACCCCGACCACTGGCTGGAAAAAACCCCCGAGCAGACCGGCTCGTGGTGGACGCCGTGGGAACACTGGCTGGCGCGGCACTGCTCAACGCTTGTGGCCCCGCCCCCGACGGGGGCGCCTGAAAAGGGGCTCCCGCCGCTCTGCGATGCGCCGGGGACATACGTGTTTCAGGAATAATCCCGTCAAATGAGATTTGCGGAAAACACGGTTAAAGAAGATGCGTGATTGTACCGATTCCTCTGTCAGGACATGAACTATTGAGGGGAGTTGAGCCATGGACATCATCATAGGAGAAAGCCCCCGAATCGGGCCATCGGACCAATACACGCGGGATGGCGAGGAACCCTTTTCAATGGAGGCGAGATTTTTGGAAATCAAGGAAAAGAAGGCTGCGGGGGATGGCGAGGAACGGCCACGCGGCCGGGTACTCTCTCTTCTTATTCCCGAGGGCCAGAATGTTCCGCGCGGGGTGGAATCGGGCGAATACCGCATCTATCTGCGATTTGTACGTCGCCGCCCGGCGCAGTATTAGGACTGTTTTCCCGCTCCGATTCCAAGCAGCCTGTGCATGAGGTTTCGCCCCAGTTCGACCGCCGCTTCGGGGCAGAGTTCGTGGCAACAGTAACAGCGTATGCACCGGTCATCGTCTATCAAGGCCACCGGGCGTTTGCCCTTTATAATCGTAATGGCCCCCGCCGGACAGGAATCCCGGCAAACGCCGCAAGCCACACATTTTTTCCCCGCCACCCGGGGCGCTTGTGAAAGCCAGTCCTTCAGATAGGGGCCAAAGGGTTTTTGCCACCAGGTGAGATGTCTTTCGATCCCCAGCTCTTCAATGGTCCCCGGAAGCTTGTAGCCCGGGACGCGGACCTTTGAAATCTCGGCCCCCACCACCTCGACCCGCTCGATGCTCGAAGGGGTGATTCCCCGCTTTTCCGCGGCGATCAGCAGAGGATTTTGATCCCGCCGCAGGCCGATGATCTCGCTTGCCACGATATCGAGCGCGAGCGGATTTACCGATCCCAGCAGCAGCCCGACATGACGTGGAACCCCGGCCACGCCCGGACCGTCTCCTTCCATACCCGTCACAGCATCCATTATGGACAGCCGGGGGGAAACATAGTCGGCCAGGTCGAGCAGCATATCCGCAAACTGCGCCTTGTCGCGGAGCTTGGCGTGAAAACCGGGTTTTGAAAGACCCGGGACAACCCCGAAATTGTTTTTGACCGCTCCGGTCATGCTCATAAGCGTATGGGTCTTGAGTTTACACAAGCCGACTATCCCGTCCGCGGTGGTTACGGGATTGATAACCTCGAAGTGCTTGATAAACTTTCCCCGGGCAAAGGAGACCGCTTTGCTGGTCGTATCGAAATTGAGTTCGGCCCCGGAAGCTTTGGCCGCATCCAACATTCCCGATTTACGGTAGATGGCGTTGAGGGTTTTTGAATTGTATTGATAGCCGGCCCCCGGGCTGTCGGCTATGATCGCCGTTGCTCCCGCTTCTTTTACCAGTCGCGCCACCGCGGCCACCACCATCGGGTTGGTGGTAACCGCCTGTTCGGGCGAGGCCGGCTGCAGCAGATTGACTTTGAGCAAGATTTTTTCCGCGGGCTTTACAAACCGGCTCATACCTCCCAACATGGAAAAAAGCATCTCCACTTTTTCAAAGGCATGGTCGTAATCGGCACATTTCACAATGTAAACGCGGGAGTCCATCAAAATTCTCCACTAAATCCTTGAATTTTGCCGGGCAGAATGTATTTTGGCCAAGGGGTTGACCGGCAAATGGATTGCAAAACCCCCCGGAGTTTTACCATCCCGACATTTCCAAGTGAGGTCCGTTATGGCTGCGAAAAGAACAGGTGATGTGGAAAGAGCGACCATGGAAACCAGTATTTCCGTAGAGATTTGTCTCGATGGCGCGGGAGCCGCGGACCTTTGCACCGGAGTTCCGTTTCTCGACCATATGCTGACCCTTTTTGCGGTTCACGGTCTATTTGATCTCAAGGTCAAGGCTCAAGGCGATCTGGAAGTAGACGCCCATCACACTGTCGAAGATATCGGAATATCTCTTGGCCAGGCGTTGTCGAAAGCCCTCGGGGACCGCAAAGGGATAACCCGCTACGGAAATTTCACCATCCCCATGGATGAAGCCCTGGCCAGCGTAAGCCTCGATCTGTCCAACCGACCCTTTCTGGTCTACGACACGCCGCCGATGGCCGAGCGGACCGGGGATTTCGAAACCCAACTCGTGCCCGAGTTTTTCAGAGCCTTTTGCCAGCACGGCGGGATCACCCTGCATATTCGGATTTTATACGGAGCAAACACCCATCACATGATCGAGGCCGCTTTCAAGGCATTCGGGCGGGCGCTGGCAGCAGCCGTATCCCCCGATCCCCGCCGCAAGGGAATCCCATCGTCAAAAGGCGCCCTTTAGACCCCGCTGCCCGCTTTCTCCTCGCCACTCGCCACTCGCCACTCGCTCCTCGCTCCTCGCTACCCGCTACCCGCTCCTCGCTCCTCGCTACCCGCTACCCGCTCCTCCCTACTCGCTACCCGCTTTTTTCACCGCCGGTGCGGTCCCCACAACCTTGGTATTTTTCAACCCCGACGCATTCAATTGTGCCCGTTGCGTATAGGCGTTGCTCCTGGTTGAAGGCACGGTCACCACCAGATAGCCCGAGCAGGCGACACGGCGTATCGACGTCTTATAACCTTTGGCGGCAAGTTTTTTTCGGAGCGCTTCAGCTTGCTTGATGTTTTTGTAGACCGACCCCACCTGGACCGCATAATTCCGGGCATTTCTCGTGGAAACCACGGCAGGCTTCGCGCTCTGAGCCGTTTTGGTTTTAACCGCTGTTTTGTGCAAAGGGCTTTTTGTGACGCAAACTTTAGCCTTGGTTTTCCTGGCTGCTTTCGGTGCCGGTTTTTCGGGCGGGGCCGCGGCGGCATGTTCGGGCCGGTTCGCCTTTCGTGGGAAAAGCAGCTTGTCGGCAACTTGTGGCGCAGGGCCCCCTTGAGCGGGCGCCGAGGCTTGTTGCGCTGGCACCGGGGGCGCTCCCGCCGGTTGTGAGGCCGGTTGCGCCGCAGTCTGCGCAGGCGGTTGCGGAGATGTTGCGAGTTTGGGGGCAGGTTGTTCCGGGGGTTGAGGCTGAGGCTGAGAAACGGTTTCCTGCCGCTGCGCCGGCACGGTCGCCGAATTCGTCGGCTGAGCCTGCGGCTGGGCCGGTCCTGCCGCCGGCTGAGCCGGGGGCAAAGCAGCCGGAGCCTGAGGCTTTGTGGCCACCGGAGCGGGTGTCGGGGCGGTCCCTGGATTTGTCGTAGCACTCGCCGGGTTTACAGGGGCGGGCTGAAGGTCCTGCCTGGGCACGGCCTTGGTCACGGCACCGGTCTCCCTGACCGCCATTTTCCCTGCCGTCTCCCGGCCTTTATCCCTCAAAAAAAATAGTGTCAGAATGAACAGGAGTACAAAACCCGCGGTTGTCATCAAAAGGTATTTTCTGGTGGCGCTGCCTCCTCGAAAACTTCGCACATTTCTCTGCACAATGAGCTTCTTTGCCATCTTCGCTCCCTTCTTCGTGTTCCTTTACCTGCCGGTGCAGCGCTTCATTGCCCTTTCGAATCCGGGCAGCGCCCCTTCAATCGTGGCGTCATCGACGCAATAGGCGATCCGGAAAAAACCCGGCCCCGCGAAGCCGCTGCCGGGAACACACAAAATGTTTTCCTCCTGAAGCATTCGAACGAACTCCTGATCATCCGGGATCGGGCTTTTGGGAAAGAGATAAAATGCTCCGCGCGGAACCGCAACTTCATAGCCGAACCCGCTCAGAGCCGCGGCGAGCCGATCTCGTTTGCCCTTATAGAGGCCGATGTCCACGCAGACCCCCTGAAGTTGCTCGACCAACCGCTGCATGAGGGAGGGCGCGTTGACGAACCCGAGAATCCTGTTGGCGAGCGTCAGGGCGTCGATGATCTTGTTACCCTCTTGCGCCGACGGGCTGAGCGCCACGAAACCAATTCGCTCGCCGGGTAAGGACAGTTCCTTGGAATAGGAACTGGTGATAAGAGAATTGGCGTAGTGGTTGAAAACGCACGGGACGCGGCAGTTGTCGTATACGATCTTGCGGTATGGTTCGTCGGATACCAGGTAGATGACATGGCCAAACCGGCTGCTCTTGGCCTTCAGGATTTCCCCCAGCCTGGCGATGGTCTCTTCCGGATAGACCTGCCCGGTGGGATTGTTCGGTGAATTTATTAGCACGATTTTGGTGCGCGGTCCGATCTCCTGTTCCATGCGCTCGAGGTCGAGATTGAAATCGGGCTCTTGCGCGGGCACGGACTTAAGGACCCCGCCGTGATTGTCGGCATAAAATCCGTATTCCACGAAATAGGGAGCCGGGCAAAGCACTTCGTCGCCCGGATCGAGCAGGGCCTTGAAAATAATGTTCAGCCCGCCGGCCGCCCCGCACGTGACCACGACCTGCTCTCCGGCCATGGAAAGGCAAAATTCCTGGCAAAAATAGGCCGACATTGCCGAGCGCGTGGAGAAATGGCCCGCGTTGGGCATGTAGGCGTGCAACCCCGGATCGTTTCTTTGAAGCAGTTCCAGCAGCTTTTCACCAACTATGTCCGGCGGGGGAACATTGGGGTTTCCCAGGCTGAAATCGAAAACCTTGTCCTCCCCGTGGATCTTTTTCAACCGGGCGCCTTCCTCGAACATCTTGCGAATCCACGAGGATTTTTCCATAAAACGGTTCATCTTTTCGGCTACCGCCATAATATGCTCAAAACCTCCTCGAAGGTACGTGGGCCATCTTGTTCGCAATGCGTTTTTTCGCAATATAAGAGAGATTTACACCCTTATGCAAGCATTGTTTAACGCCCCTTGGCGGGCACCGGCGAATAGGCGAAGTGCAACTTTGGGCAGTCTCCGCCGAGGCCCTCGAACGGAGTGTAATCCTTAAGCCCCTTCGACCCGGCAGGGGATGAATCGATGCATCGGCGTGCCCAGCGTGTCGCGATGGCTGCTTCGGGTTAAGTAATTGACATTCAAACCATAAGTCCCGTCCCCGCAGATCAGGCCAAACCCGTGTGGAATAAGCACCGTTCCCTGCCTCACCTGATCGCTCACCTCCAATTCCCCGACCACGGTTCCACCTTTTGTTGTGACTCTTACGCCGCGGCCGTCCTGGAGACCCAATGCCCGTGCGTCCTCGGGATTTACCGCAATCGTGCAGGCGCGCTTTCCCTTGTTCCAATCCGGGTTTCTCATCATCGTAGAGGCGTTGTATTTGGTGTGCCGGCCCGCGTTAAGGACAAACGGAAACTCCCGGGGCATCTTCAAGTCGTTTTCTTCTCCCCGGGCATTCAAAGAGCTTGCCCGATCCTCCAACTCCGGGATGTGGATTTCAATCTTCTTCGAGGCTGTCTTGAGAACGGCGAGGTTATCGACTGAATCGGCTTCTCCGATCCATAACCCTTGAGGATTGTCAAGAATGGCTTGAAAAATCCGCTCCCCCTGGTCTAACCCCTGCGCAAAGCCCGCTCTTTCCCCATTGGCGCGAAACGTGGCGGGCGCGGTCATCAGCATTGCCCAAAACGCCGCCTTGGCAGCACTGTCCCACACTTTGCCAAGGGTTTTGGAAACAACCATGGGCATGGTCTTCAAAGCGGCTGGTTCCCTCTTTGCCCACTCCATCAGTTTGGCTGCGAACTCGAGTCGATTTGCCCGCGCCGCCCGCGCCACTTCATCGGGGATGGAGGGAATCAACCCCAGCTTGTCCGCAAGCAGGGTGTAAATCTGGGAGGCTTCCAGGCATCCTTCGGGCGGCGGCACGACGGGTCCTCGCAATTGGACATAAACCTTGGGGAAAGTCAGAGGGACAAAAGTGGTATCCCAAGATTCGTAAAAAGTTCGGCAGGGCAGCACATAATGGGCGAACCGCGCTGTTTCGCTCATCGCGATATCACTTACGACCAGAAGCTCCAGGGCGCTGAAGGCCTTTTCGTAGGCGGCCGTATCCGGATAGGAACGAAGAGGATTGCTTCCGCTGACCAGAACCGCGCGCAATCTGTTCGGATGATCGGTAAGAATTTCTTCGGGCATGACCGAGGGCGGAAATGAACCGGCCGCGGCTGGCGGCATGCCGGTTGCCACCGTACGCCAGGTCTTTTGGCTCCGCTCATCGGCATGAAAACCCATCGGCATCACCAGGCCAGGGAAGACATTTCCGCCACGCCTGCCGTATATGCCGCACACGGCCCCCAGGATGTGCAGGAAGTACATGTTGAGCGTGGCGTGGCGGCCCATATAGAGTCCGAGGTCGGGATGGACGCACCACCGCCTGCTCGTTAGCAGGCGACACAGGTTCAGAGTCTTTTCGTAGTCGAGTCGGCAAACATCCAGGGCCGCTTTTGCATCGAAATCTTCGAACCAGGATTTTATATTATCCCAGCCCGAGACGTGCTTTTCTAAAAAATCCTTCGCTTCCCAGCCGTTTTCCAAGATGATGGAAATCATCGCCTTCATGAGCAGCGAATCGGCTCCAGGGCGCACCGCAAGGTGAATGTTGGCTGCTTTGGCCGTCTCGCTCTTTCGAGGATCGATGACCACAAGCAGTCGCTCCGGGTCTTTGGAAAATTCCATGAGGACCTTCGGCGCCCGGGGCATCTGATGGCTCTCCATGCCGTTCCATCCCCACGCAACAAGGATCTCGGTCGCCTCCTCATCCGGTACGGTCACAAGGTACTGCTTTCCGAACAGCCGGCCGCTCACCCAGAAAAGACCACTGAACTCCTGGCCGGCGGATGAATAATAGTACTGAGAGCCCATCGCCCTCAAAAGACTCAAACCAAAGGCCGCTTCAAGCCATCCACCCTGTGCTCCTCCGCCCATGTAGGCCAGACTCCGCGGACCATTGCGAGAAACAATTTCGCCGATTTTTCGGGCGATCTCGTCAATGGCCTGTTCCCAGGAAATGGGCTCGAACGCGTTGCCCGCCCGCTTTAACGGAACCCTCAGCCGATCTTCGGGGTACTGGTGGTTGATGACGCTCAGCCCTTTTCGGCAAGCGTATCCCCGGCTTCTGGGATTCTCACCGTCAGGGCGCACTCTTACCATGCGGCCGTCTTCAACCAGCACCTCCAGGCCGCAGTTTTGAGTGCACAACACGCATCCCGTTTTATGCCACACAGCCATTTCGCATCCTTTGCTCCTGGTGGGTTTATCCGTGCCGGCGCAGACGATGCCACCCGCGCGAGGCCTGTTCGTCGAGGTGAAAAGACCGGGGATCGAATTCGGGCGCAAAGCTTTCGACCATCCCCGGCCTCAATATCGAGGCGCGGCCAAACGTGAGATCTTCAAAAGTCACTAAATTTTGCAAGCGCCTCTTTTATTTCATCTGCAACGGAGTTCGAAGTTTCTCTCTTCCGCCTTGATTCCAGAATACTTTTTGCTTTCCCGCCGCCGATCCTTCCCAATGCCCAGGCCGAATATTTTCGAACCAATTCCTCCGGGTCCTCCATCGCGCGAGCAAGCACGGGGATATGATCCCGGTCCATCGTGTTTCCCAGCGCGATTGCGGCATTTCTGCGCAAATATTTTACATCCTTAATGTAATTGTACATAATAGGCTCAAGTATTCTTTCGTAGAACCCGTCGGGCATCTCCAACACCTTTACCAGACTGAATTTATCTGCCAGTTTGGTAAGGAAATAATCCTCCGCATACATTGCTTTCAGCTTTTTCGAATTCCGTGGGCAAGCTTCCTGGCAGGCATCACATCCATGGATATATGTTCCCATCTTTTCTCTTATTTCAGGTGGAATATGGCTTGTTACAAGCGGGCGGCCATCCTGAGTCCAAAAGGTATTGAAAGCAATGCAGCGCCGAGGATTAAGCTTGAGCGGTTCATAGATCGCCCTGGTCGGGCAGGCGTCCATACAGGCCGTGCAGCCCTCCGGGCATTTTACTTTCCAGGTGGGGGTGTCGTAATCCAGTTCCCTGTCGACCACAATAGTGCTGAGAAGAATGAAAGAGCCGCTTTTTGCCGTGTAGGCGAAGTTGTTCTTGCCGAATGTGGTCACACCCGCCCTGGCCGCCGCCCGTCTTTCCGGAATCAGTATCCCCCTTCCGATTTCGCACCCCGTTTTGGTGAGAAAATCCAACATGAGTTGATAGCGAGCGCCATTTATCCGATGAGGCGGAGCGCTGTAACATCTGGCTTGGTAAATCCTTCCAACCTTTCCCACCAGCGACTCCGGGAAGGCTTTTTCCGCATAATCCCACGCAAGAGAAATTATCGATCCGGCCGAAGGCATTATCTCTTTGGGCCGAGCACCCTTCAGCAATTGGCGGGGGTCTGCGAGGAAAAAATCATAGACTTCGCCTCGCGATCCCACCTCGTCGACATGATCCGAAAAATCATCGGCGGACGTGATGCCGACTTTGGCGTAGCCAAGGTCCAATGCGAAATCCTTGATATCCGAGGTAACCGACATCCGCTCCCTCCCGGCCGGAATTAACATGTATATGCATGTTAACCGGCAAAAAATTATCCCTTCCTGGTCAAGGTCCCGAAGATCTTCAGCATCTCATCGATGTTTTCTCTGCCCAAAATAAGTTCCATTTCCTGCTGGGCTTTCTCCCACAACGGTTTGGCCTCCTCGATCTTGGCCAGCCCGCAATCGGCGATCTGAATTCTTTTGATCCTGTGGTCCGTGGACTCTTCTTCAAGCCGAACGTAGCCCGACTTTTCAAGCACCAGCAGGTTTCTGCTCACGGTGGTCTGGTCCATGCGCAGCGACTCCGCCAGCTCCGAGGCGGTGACAAGAGGGTTCCTGGCGATCTTGGACAACATGCTCAATTGGGTCACCTTGAGTCCGCAGGGCTTCAAGTGCTTTTCATAATTTCGTGTGACAATGCGATCGACCTTCCGGATCATTGCACACAAGCATGGGTAGGGAGAAGAAGTCACAACACGATCCTTTGCTTCGACGGTTGATACATGCATATACATATTTCCACCTTCCGTCAAGCCCTTTTTCGCCCCGGTGTTAAGGGCCGAAGTGTTAAGAATGTAGCGGCGTTAACATTAACGGTTCGTTAAATTATGAACGCCGCGACGCGAGCACCTCCGCGGCGCGGGGCCGGGAAAAGCGCGCCGGCCATGAGAATGACCTGCGCCCCGGGCATTTCGAAGGCGCAAGTCGTTGAAATAACAGCGTATAATTCCACCCCTCCTGCGCAAGACCCCGAAATTACTTGCAATTATCCGATGGTTCGCAAGTTGCATAGAAGCCGGTACGGCTGGCAGGCTTCACTTCGCACTATCGGAGGCGGGCGCTGCCTCGGACGGCCTGGTCGTGTTTCACACGGAAACCCATTTCGCGTGCAATTAAGGGGTGAGTTCGATGATGGAAAATTTTGGAGCGAAGCCTTTGGTTGGGGCTGTAATGGTTGTCGGGGGCGGGATCGCCGGTATGCAGTCGGCAATCGATCTTGCCAATTCCGGCTATTACGTCTACATGGTTGAAAAGGATCCATCCATCGGCGGGAGGATGTCCCAGTTGGACAAGACATTTCCCACCAACGACTGCGCGATGTGAGTCATCTCACCCAAACTGGTCGAGGTCGGCCGGCATCATAACATCGAACTGTTGACTCTGTCCGAAGTTCAGGAAGTGGCCGGGAATCCCGGAGACTTCACGGTAAAGATACTGCGAAAACCTCGCTTCATCGATGTGTCCAAGTGCACCGGGTGCGGCGAATGCGCCCTTGTGTGTCCCGTGGAGCGCAAAAACGAATACGACATGGGACTAAATGAGCGGCGGGCGGTGTACCGCAGGTACGCTCAGGCGGTCCCGGGCGCTTTTAGCATTGAAAAGCGCGGAGTGTCGCCGTGCAAGGCGACATGCCCGGCTCATATTTCAGTCCAGGGCTACGTGGCGCTCGCGGCCCGGGGCAAATACCGGGAAGCCCTGCAGCTGATCAAGCAGGAAAATCCTCTGCCGGCCATATGCGGTCGAGTGTGCCATCACCCCTGCGAGTCGGCTTGCAAACGCGGCGAGCTTGATTCTCCCGTGGCGATAGACTCCATAAAGCGTTTTCTTGCCGATCTCGATCTCGAGGCGCAAACCCGCTACGTTCCGGAGATCAAGCAAAGACGGGACGAAAAGGTTGCGATCATCGGTTCGGGCCCCGCCGGTCTTTCCTGTGCCTATTATCTTGCCGAAGCCGGCTACCGGGTCACGGTTTTTGAAAGACTCCCCGTTCTGGGGGGCATGTTGACCGTGGGCATTCCCGCCTACCGGCTCCCCAAGGACACTATCGAGGCCGAAATCCAGGTCATGCGGGAAATGGGCGTCGAGTTCAAAACCGGGGTGGAAATCGGCAGGGACCTCACGGTTTCTCAGCTCAGGGAACAAGGCTTCAAGGCCTTTTTTATCGGCATCGGAGCGCATGAATGCAAAGCGCTTGGAATTCCCGGCGAACAACTCGAGGGAGTTGTTCCCGGTGTCGATTATCTCCGGGATGTGAATTTGGGAAGGCAAGTTCCTCTTGGCGACCGAGTGGCGGTGATCGGAGGTGGAAACGTTGCGATGGATGCTGTTCGAACCGCCCTTCGAAACGGTTCGAAGGCGCCCTTCATCATCTACCGCCGAAGCCTGGCGGAGATGCCCGCCAACGAGGAGGAGATCGACGAATGTCGCGAAGAGGGCATCGAGATC
>JAJYDE010000096.1 GCA_021777755.1 Deltaproteobacteria bacterium | reverse complement strand
CGGGGGCATCTCCTACTCGGTGATCATGAAAGAACGCCGCGGGGAGTATCTGGGAGGAACCGTCCAGGTCATTCCCCACATTACCGACGAAATCAAGGCCCGCATCCGCGGTGCGGCCGACCACGTCGATGTGGTGCTGGTGGAAATAGGCGGCACTGTGGGCGATATCGAAAGCCTCCCCTTTCTTGAGGCCATCCGTCAGTTTCGAAACGATGCGGGCCGGGAAAATGCCCTTTTCATCCACGTGACCCTCGTACCCTACCTGGCGACCTCCGGAGAGGTTAAAACCAAGCCAACACAACATAGCGTCAAGGAACTGCGCAGCATCGGCATTCAGCCCGACATACTGCTTTGCAGGACCGAGCAGCAGTTGTCGGCCGAGATCAAGGGCAAAATCGCCCACTTTTGCAATGTGGACACCGACGGGGTGATAACCGCCAAGGACGTCGCCTGTATCTACGAGGTGCCCATTGCGTTTCGCCAGGAGGGCCTCGATGAGAAAATCGTCAAGCTCCTCAATATCTGGACGCGCTCCCCGCAGCTCGACGACTGGCAAAAGCTTGTCCATGCGATGAAAAACCCGCTGTTCGACGTGCGAATCGCCATAGTGGGGAAATATATCGATCTCAAGGAGTCCTACAAGAGCCTCAACGAGGCTCTTACCCACGGCGCCGCGGCCCACAGCGTAAGACTTCATCTCGACTACGTCGATTCGGAGGATGTGGAAAAAGAAGGCGGAGAGGCGCTCATTGAGGGCGCCGACGGCATTCTTGTGCCGGGCGGCTTCGGTCAGCGCGGCGTGGAAGGCAAGATCAAGGCCATTCGATATGCCCGGGAAAACAGTATTCCCTTTCTTGGCATCTGCCTCGGCATGCAGCTTGCCACCGTCGAGTTTTCCCGAAACGTTGCGGGGCTGGCCGGGGCGCACAGCATGGAATTCGACAAACACACGCCGCATCCGGTTATCAATCTGATGCGGGAATGGTTCGATTATAAGAACAACACCGTCATCCGGCGCGACGAGGATTTCGACTTCGGTGGCACCATGCGCCTTGGCGCCTATCCCTGTGTCATAGAACCCGCCAGCTTCGCGGCCGCGGCCTACGGCGAGGTTGAAATTTCCGAGCGTCATCGCCACCGCTATGAATTCAACAATGAATACCGCGATATTCTGGCCAACCACGGGATGGTTTTTACCGGGCTTTCGCCCGACAAAAACCTCGTCGAGGTGATCGAACTGCCAGACCATCCATGGTTTCTCGGCTGCCAGTTCCATCCGGAGTTCAAATCGCGCCCGATGGAACCCCATCCTCTCTTCAAAGCTTTCACCGGCAAGGCGCTGGAGGAAGCGCGGCGGAAGAACCCTCAGTCTTTCGCCAAGCCTTGTTAGGCCGACATGGCAAGCTTTCGGATTTTGGACCAGGAAATCGGGCCGCGGCGGCTGTTTTTGATCGCCGGTCCCTGTGTTATCGAAAGCCCCGAGATAGCATCCGAAGTGGCCTGCTTTCTCAAGCAATCTTGCGCCCGACTGCAAATCCCGTTTATCTTCAAGAGTTCCTATGACAAGGCCAACCGCACTTCCATCGGCTCCTTCCGCGGTCCGGGCATGCAAAAGGGTTTGGATATCCTCGCAGCCATCCGGGATAAATACGCCGTACCCGTTTTAACCGATGTTCATACCCCGGCCGAGGTCGAACCGGTCTCGCACGTAGTGGATGTGCTACAGATACCGGCGTTTCTCTCCCGCCAAACCGATATCCTGACAGCTGCCGGGAAAACGGGTAAGCCGGTCAATGTCAAAAAGGCGCAGTTTCTTTCCCCGAAAGACATGGCCCACGTGGTTGAAAAGATCCGGCAGACCGGCAACGAACGCATTCTTTTGACCGAACGCGGAGCCCAGTTCGGCTACAACAACCTCGTGGTGGATATGCGCTCTATCGGCCTCATGGCCGATTTGGGCTATCCCGTGGTCTTTGATGCCACTCACAGCGTCCAGCTTCCGGGGGGCATGGGCACTTCCTCGGGCGGCGAGAGACGCTTTGTCCCCGCCCTTGCGCGCGCCGCGGTCGCCGCCGGCGCCCACGGCATCTTCATCGAAACCCACCCCGATCCGGACAGGGCGCTTTGCGACGGTCCCAATTCGATTGCGCTAAAAGATCTTCCGCCACTTCTTTCTGAACTCGTCCGGATTTTCGACATCGTAAGAGGCAATAACGATGGCTGATTCATCGCCCGACTCTTCAAACGCCGTCTCGCCTGAACTGAGAAAGCGCATACTCCCTCTGCGCATGATGATCTTCGATGTCGACGGGGTCCTTACCGACGGCAGGGTTATCTATATGGACGACGGCTCCGAAATAAAGGAGTTCGATGTCCAGGACGGCCACGGCATAAAGATGCTCCAGCGGGCCGGAATCGAGGTGGCACTGATTTCCGGGCGTGCCTGCCTGGCCGTCGAGCAGCGCGCGCGAAGCCTTGGAATCTCCAGGCTCTATCAGGGCTTCAAGGTCAAAACCGAGCCCTATGCGCAGCTTTTGGCCGAAACGGGGCTCGAACAAAATCAAACAGGCTTTATGGGAGACGATCTCATAGACATTCCCGTTATGCGTCGAGCCGGTTTTTCGGTTGCTGTCCCAAACGGCGTGAAGCACATCTTCCCCTTCGCCCACCACATCACAAGGGCCCGGGGAGGTCGCGGGGCCGCAAGAGAGATCTGCGAACTGATTTTGCAAGTCCAGGGCCTGTGGGATAAGTCCATCGAGCGCTACATTTGCGACCGGGTGGATTGATCCCGATTTTTGCGCAAGTCCATCCCGTCAGGACCGCGTACAGATGCGCGGGACGCCCCGAAGCAGGAAGTGTGAGACTCCCTTCTCTGCCTTAAGAACGGTTTGAATCGATTCCTCCTGTCCTTTCGTGCGGCGACAGGGGCGGACTTCCGTCCTCGATCTCCTGCCGGGCGCTTTTGTCGAGGCCGGATTTCGGCCGGAAGATCGTTTTTTCGACAACATTTCCGCTATATCCTTCCACCCACCCTTAAGCTTTTCGAACCGCCGGGAGGCTCCGGGGGTCTTAAACGCATTGTCCCAAACATTCGCCTGCCGTTTCCGCCTCGGGTGCGCAACGATTCTCCGGCAGGTTCGGCGCTCTCCGTTCTTGCTCGCAGCCTGGCGGATAATCGGGAGCCGGATACGTCGTTTAACCGGGTTCTCAGGGCACACACCTGTTTACTGCTGATTTTATCCGAGTTTCCAGCCCCTTACTGAATAGGCCTTTACAGCTCTTACTGCCCCGTGTTAAAGTACCTTTGCAAGTGTAATCATTTAATTTGATTAAAGATTTACTTGGCATTTCCTGAGCGCCATACGATTTGAATTCGGGTCATCCCATGCGTTGAAAGGCCGACAATGATCTCCAGGGGAAAGATTGCCCGTGTATTGATCCTCCTGATCGTCGCGACCCTGTGCATCTATCTTGCCGCCGGCATCTGGCGCAAAAAGGCGGCCAAAATCGGCGGGCAGTCACAGCATTCCGCTCCGGCCCGACAGGAGATGAAATTAAAGGACATGAAATTCACCGAAATGCAGGAGGGCAAAAAATACTGGACTCTTCATGCCTCGCAGGCCGAGTATTTACAGGACGAGCAGAAGACCCTCCTCCAAGACGTGCACCTGACATTTTATCTGGATAAATCCGGTGAGGCGCTCCAATTGACAAGCCGTCAGGGGGTACTGCACGCGGGCACCAAGGATATCGATCTTATGGGCGATATCCGGGTGGAAATGCCCAACGGCTATCTTGCCACCATGCAGACGGCCCATTACATCCACAGCAAAAAAATTGTCGAGTCCCCCGACCCGGTGCACCTGTCCGGGCCGGGCTTGGATTTGACCGGCCAGATGTGGCAATACACCGTCAGCGGCCATACCGCCGAAATAAGCGGCAACGTTACAGCTTCGTTGGTCCTGGGCCAGCTCAGGATCGGAAAATAGAGGGGGGGTTCACAATGAGGCAGTGCATGACCTTGCGGCTGCTCGCGATACTGTTCGTCGCCATTTTCTTTTTTGTACCGCTTTTTTGCTCTCCCGGCCATGCGGCCAAAGGGGCCCCTTCGGTCGGGGTGACCGATTTCGGCCCGAAAATTGACAACAAGGCACCCATCAAGATTACCGCGGACAGAATGGAGGCCCGTCAGCAGGCAAGGACCATACTCTTTGACGGCCATGTGGTTGTTCGGCAAAGCGACCTCACCATTACGTCCAAACAGCTTAAGGTGATTTTGGCCAAGGAAGATCAAAATGCTCCCAGCGCTCCCAAGGCCACCAAGGCTTCCAATACTTCCCAGGCTTCCCAGGCTGATTCCAGCCCGCAGCAAAGAGTAGACTACATTGATTTCACGGGCGATGTCAGAGTTACTCAGCAAGACAGGGTCGCCACGGCTCAAGAGGCCATATTTTACCAAAAGGAGCAAAAAATACTCCTGGAAGGCTCTCCGGTGGTCACAAAGGGGCAGGACAGGATCGAGGGCAAACTGATAACAATCTATCTCAAAGATAATCGTTGCGTCGTGGAGGGTGGAAGCGGGGCACAGGTTCGCGCCGTTTTGTTTCCGGAGAAAAAGCAATGAGCACCCGACCCGAGGCCAAAACGCTGTTTGTCGAAAATATCGTCAAACATTACCAGGGCCGCTGCGTTGTAGATCACGTCAGCCTGGAACTGCATCAGGCTCAAATCGTGGGGTTGCTTGGACCAAACGGCGCCGGGAAATCGACCACCTTCTACTCGGTGGTGGGCATCATTCGGCCCGACAGCGGGGCGGTCTACTTGAACGGCGAAAATATCATCGGGCAGCCGATGCACGTTAGAGCCCGAAAAGGGGTGACATATCTTTCCCAGGAACCCTCGGTCTTTCGAAAACTCACCGTCGAGCAGAATATCATGGCCATTCTCGAAACCCTCAAGATCGGCAGGGAGGAAAGACAGGCCAGGCTGCGGGAATTGTTGGGCGAGCTTCGCATAACCCATCTTGCCCGCAACAAGGCGGACAGGTTGTCGGGGGGCGAAAGGAGACGGGTGGAGATTACCAGGGCCCTTGTCACACAGCCCAGCTTCATTTTGCTCGATGAGCCCTTTGCGGGCATCGATCCCATTGCGGTAATGGAAATCCAGGGGCTCATAAGGGCGCTCAAGGACAGGGGCATAGGGGTTATGATTTCCGACCACAACGTCCGCGAAACCCTCAAAGTCTGTGATTGGGCTTACATCATGCATGAGGGACGGATTCTGGAGAAGGGCGACCCCGCAAGTGTTGCTAAAAGCGAGCTTGCCAAGCGCACCTATCTGGGCGACCAGTTCAGTTTGTAAACGGATTTTTTAATGGCGCTTGAATTAAAACAGCAATTGAAACTGAGTCAGCAGCTCATTATGACGCCTCAGTTGCAGCAGGCGATCAAGCTGTTGCAGCTTTCCCGGCTGGAGCTTCTGGACACCATCCATCAGGAACTCGAAGCCAATCCCCTGCTGGAAGAAACACAGGAAGAACTGCAAACCGAACAGGATGCCGAACTGGAAACCCTGACCACCGAAGAACTGCCTTTC
>JAJYDE010000095.1 GCA_021777755.1 Deltaproteobacteria bacterium | reverse complement strand
AGGAAATGCGCACTGCACGTGGCTGTTGCTCGATATGCTTTCGTCCGCGCCGTACACGCTTTTCTCGCTTTTCAACTGCCCTATGTCCTGAAGAATCAGATAGGCCTTTATGCCGTAGCCGGCCAAGTAGGCAAGCGATTCCTGCATAATTTCCAGTTTGCCAAGACTGGCAAACTCGTCCATCATGAGCAGCAGCCGGTGGCTGTACTTCGCCACGGGTCTTCCTTTTAGAAACTCCAGCTTTTCGGCGAGTATCCTCACGATCATGTTCACGAGTACGCGCACAAAAGGTCTCAGCCTGCCTTTGTCGGTGGGCGCGGTTACGATGTACAGGGTAACCGGACGCCGATGATTATTCCTTCGGATATCGGGGTCGCCGTACTTGAAATCGATCATATCTGCCACAGGTCCGCCGCTGGTTTTTCCAGGTCGGAAAGGATTTTCTTTGAGATGGCGCCTGGCCTCGTCTATCTGTGCGTCCAATTGTGGCCCGGTTTTGGCCCGCTCGATGGAGGTGAGATCCGCTCAGATTACATTCATACGCGATTCGTACTTCTTTACGAATTCATGTTGCCTGCACAGTATTTAACTCGAAACGCCCGACTTGATCAGACGTTTCTCAGTGTCATTGAACTGCTGGTGCATTTGGTAATCAAGATCCTCAATCTCCGCTTTTCTTCAGATCAGTTTACTTCTCTTCGCCTTGGCATCCATATGTGTATCATTAATCGAATGCTTAAAGTCTATCAATATGCTTTGGAGCCTGCTCTCCTGCGTATTCTTTCCCCCGCTTGCCGATGGGCTTCTCCGGGTATCCGATTTGAATGCAAGGGCAACGTCGTAAATTCCGCCAAAAGACCTGGAGATGAAAGCGAGAAGAATTATCGAGATGATCCTCACTGGCCGCGAGTGCCAGGGAAATGACGGCGGTGTTTAGCTCGACCCATTCCGCGAACTTTAGGGAAACGAATCTTCAGTCGGCATTCTCATTTTCACTTTTCTCCCAAGCAATTGCAACGCAAAATTCCGTTTCAGGAAGTCTCATACCGATATCTGGTATCCGCTCATCAATACATGGATAAAGCCCCCACCAGCGCCTTTAAGACGAGCCCGGTGCTGTAAGGATCGGAGCCCAAGGAGCCGTCGGCAAGCTGCGAGGAGATGAGATAATTCGCAGCAGCCGCAAAGCCCGTGTTGTTGGCTGCGCTCCCGGAAAGAGCGGAAATGGCCAGGGCGGTTTCATAGGGTGTAGAGCCGGCATCCCCGAAGCCCCCGTCGGCGTTCTGGCGAGCCAGGAGCCAGGCGGTGGTTTTTGCGACCGCCGCATCTGTTGCCGTTGTGTGTCCGTATTGCTGCAGGGTGAAAGTGGCGAGGGCCGTCGTGTACGACCTGCTGACATCGCTTGTTGTAAAGCCCCAGCCGGCCTGGAGGGCCAGGGCCGTATCGAGATTGTTTGGCCCGTAGCCTGCGGCGCCTCCCCAGCCCCCGGTTTGCGGATCGAAGAAGGTCATGAGGAGGGCGAGATCGGCCGGGGTTCCCGAGATGGCATGCATCCTGACGTTGGCTTGCGTCGCTATCCCCCGGTCCATTATCACCGTGGCGTCACGGAGCGCCCCAAGCTCTTTAGGCATTGACTCCAGGGTCTGCGCTTCGGACAAAGCCGCTCCCGTCCAAACCTGATCGAGAGTAACCAGGGGGCAGTCTGCGCGCCTTTCTTTGGAGTGCCCCTTACGCGCCTTTGGATTTTGAGCCATTTATCCTTCGAAATAGGTATTTGTCAGATCGTACAGGGTTACGGTCGCGGTTAGGCTGAAAAGGTTCCTGATATTGGGAAAAAGCGCCTTCTCGATCTCTACAGGAAGGGATGGGCTTGAATTGGAGCACTGTTCTGTCCAATTCAAGCCTTTTTGTTTTGGTTGAAAAATAACTGAAAAGTCAAATTTAAGTGGTTTTGAAATCTGATAGGTCAATCGGATGGGGACATGTCTGCCGCACTTTCCAATAAGTAATCATCCGCATCCGATATTCGGCTGATGAGCATACCAGACAACGATTCCCGCAGTTTTCATAGCCTAAATATCGAGCTTACCGACTCTTTCCTGTTCCCACTTTGTTTGATTTCAACCAGGCATTCACAATTGCGACTGTATCACGGCTCGGTTCCGCGTTGCCCTGGAGCTTCAGTTGTCCCAGACGCCATCCTTTCTGCCCCATCTCCAGGGACATAGTAGCGCGTTCGGGCGCTGTGACTCGATAAACCGCCGCCAGACCTTTGAAAATATCGTGGAAATAGCTCTTCACGCAGTGCTGCATCGTTTTGCCTTCCAATGCCAATTCTTGCGCCGTCGTTACGGGCTGAATGTGGTCTGTGCCCGGAAAAGGCGGGTCGGGAAAGCGAACCGACGTGGCGCCGAGAAAACCGCTGTTCAACTTTTTTATCATGGCGGCGTGCCTGGCCTGAAAGTCGCCCAGGGATTTAACGAGTATATCGGGATTGAATCTCACCAGATCACGAAGGTCGCAAAAAAGAGCCGAATATTGCTTTTGCCTGCCCCCGCCCCGCAGAAGTTCCCTGCCCTCCGCCACAGTTGTGACATCGTCCCACAGGGGAAACTCCTGCGATGCTTCTGTAATGAAACCGGCGCCCGCTTTCCCTCTGAATTGCTCGAACTCGATCAGGGACAGGGCCGGTCCGCTGATCACCTGCGCACCCTGCAGATGTGGCATCACCAGGGGGTCGGCCATTAAAGTGGCGAGCGCCTTGAGCTCACGAGGCCTGCAGGCATCAGGGACAACCTTTTTCAAAATATTGACCGCCGCCTCCGAATCTTGGAACCCGATCGCCGCGGCAATTTCCCTTTGGCGCTTCCCGAGGAGACTGTCGTAGTCGATTTTCTTACGTCGCACCCCTGGCTTCCCGCCCACCCGAAACCGAAGTGCGATACATACCGCAAGGGGCGGATTGGAGCGCAGCAGGTCTTCGAATCCTTTCAATCGGTAACAGGCTTCAATGAGTTGCCAGCTCTCGACCGAAAACTGTTTGAGCGTGGCCAGAAGCTCAGCGGGGAGGGAAGAGAGAAAATCCTCCAGGGGTGAGACCCAGTCATTGGAATCCTGCCAGGCCTCAAGCGGCGTGGAATCAGTCCAGGCAGGTAAATAAGCAAACTCGGAATCGGAGTGATCGGCCTCCCAGCAAAGAAGCCCGCAGTGCAAATCTGAACTGTCCATCTTTGGCTGCTGATGAAGCCTTCCGATAGTCAGGTGCCGCAGATACAGGGGGACGTCGCGAGTTCGCCTCCATTCGGTATCCGTGCGGCTCTTTTCCCAGGCCTCCGGGGATGGT
The DNA here is from genome assembly GCA_021777755.1 of Deltaproteobacteria bacterium. Lineage (GTDB taxonomy): Bacteria > Desulfobacterota > Syntrophobacteria > Syntrophobacterales > Syntrophobacteraceae > SbD1. The sequence continues at coordinate 2,436 of JAJYDE010000095.1, read as the reverse complement.
TCCAGTTGGAGCACATAGGCGCCAAAATTATCTCCATAGTATAGTCGGTCTTCGTCCCGGACCAGACCGTAAGGAGGGTTTGCCCTCCAGTTTGTCGCCGCCACAGCTCTCCCTACAGTCTCACCCAGTGCGCGCAATTCGGACCGGCGGCTAAGAATTTCCTTTGCTTTCAGCAGGTACTTTTCAGGGGGCCATTCCACGTAGGTCACTGCGGGGCCTGGAATATCCTCGATAAAGGCAATCGCCAGCAGGGAGGCGTAATCAATTTTGCCCGCCAGTTCAGGCAGGTGTTGTAATTCCCGATAGCTGTCGTGCAAGATGGAAATGAAATCCCGGCGAGGTTTGCAGCCGAGCCTTAGAGCTTCCTCCCACCATTGCCGTGGAACCGGCATGGCCATGTAGCAGAGAATGCATGCAGCCTGGCGCCATTGTACCTGTGGATTGGCCTGCGGGTTGACTCCGTAGTAGTGATCGATCGAACAGAGGTCTCTTGCAAAACTATCCATCCAAAGACTCATGACTTATCCCCCGCGCCACGCTTAAAAAACCTCGAAAGTTCTCCTGGCCGCAAACTCGCCTTCTATAAATATGAGGACTGCGTAGGTGCCCGGAGTCCACTTTCCCGCCTCGGACCATCCCGTTCCCTGAGCGTAGTGCGAAAATTCCCATTCCGGCAAGATGTGAAAATAGAATGGAGTTGAACCAATCCTGGTGTTTTTCGAGGACCCCAAATGATACCAGTCGCAGACCCCGGCATAATCGATCCGTCTGCCAGGGGAAATGTGTCTCAGGGTGTATTCGAACCATATATACCTGGTCTGGTTTTTTTGAAATCGTGAACTGTAGGATCTTTTCTCTAGAGACGGCGCCGCTTCGCCCGCCCCGAAGAATCGAAAACTGGAAATCCTTGCCTGAATAGAGGCAACGAAGCCTTCAGGTGGAGGAGGATAATTGGTCCCATTTCTTGAGGCGGCGTCGGCCGAAACGGACTGGTACAGCTTCTTCAGCTCACATACATACCCCACAAGATACCGGTACTCTTCCCGGTACCCGTTTTGCGCCGTAGCCCGGCCACAAGGGCGCGCATCGCGCCCCGAACCGCATTCATCCCGGCTCGCTTCGCACTCATTGCGGCCCAGCATGTAGCCGGCCGCAGCCATCATCACAGGGGGAGGAAATCTCATCTGCCGCTCCTTTATGTTCTGGTATCGTTGCCGCAATGCGCCTCGTGTTCGGGGGCGTCACGCGCAAAATCACAAACCCCGCTGATGTCCCGCAGGCACCACCCTGAAAAGCCTTTTTGTATGCCGATCGTTGCAGGGGTGATCGAAAGCGTGATGTGTTTGCCCCGAAGCCGGGTCGATAATCAGGTCCCTGTGGAGAACCACTACATGCGAACCTGAAACCCAGCCACTTTCATCGGGGTCCCGCAACATCGAAGAGCCTTGTCCCGTATAGTAGCAGAGTAAAAAAAGGTCATCCAGGCCCACCAGTTCCTCCATGTAGAATCGGAGTTTTCTAAGATCGAAAGGCAGGTAAGCCAGCTTCATCCCAAAAGCTCTCAGCGCTTCCGACCATGAAACGGGCTCCTGGGTGTTTAGACGTCCCCTTTTCTGCAATAAAAGAAAAGTGGCCGTTTGCCTTTGGGTCAGTATGGCAAGCGCTGTGGAAACACAATGCGGTCCTTCCTGTTTTGCTGGCTGAAAAGAATGAGTTCGGTAAAAATTTTCATGGGTGTTCTCCCACAGGGTGCTCCCAAAATTAAATGGCATGTCCATTTCCCCTCATGTTTCCTTCTGGTCAAAACAGGATACTCTTTAGTGGAGGGGCATAAGGCAACCTTTGTGCCAGACAAGATTTACCATCCTCCAGGCCTGAATTTCCTTACCTTGTCCGGTAATTCCAACCAAAACCACTGTGAATCCTTGCGAGAGTTTTTGTGGTGTAGTAAGAAATTTTGTTGGTCCATCGGTTCTCGAGAACGACATGCAGTGGGTCTGCCGCCCCTTGGCCGTCGAGTATGGCGCATACTCTCTTTCGGCACGAGCTTTGCTCCTGATTGGCGCCAAGACTGCGGATGGTTCTCTTTTGCGCTAGAACAGGAGTATAAGATGCTGCCGAATATATTTAATCCACTGGAGCGGAAACTGCGCAGTAAAATCCGCGAAGGAGAAGCTCCCTTCCTGGGGCTTTTCGCTGATAATCTTGGGAGCCACGTCCGCAAATTCTTGCATCAAAGCTTGGTTCAGCGCCCATCGGCAGTTGACGCCTTCGTCAAGGGCGTCAAGGCGTTTCCCGCCGTGCTCGCAAGCTAGTACTTACTTGCATAAATCAGAGTAACGTTTTTTGAGGCCCTTTGGCCCCACTGACTTTTTCCTCCACTGAAACGGAGCTGCATTTTCGTTGTGGACGGCAATAAAATTGTCGATGGCGTCC
>JAJYDE010000052.1 GCA_021777755.1 Deltaproteobacteria bacterium | reverse complement strand
TTTCGCATCATCCTGGCGGACCCTTCGGTAAAGGGCGTGCTCATCAACATTTTCGGCGGCATCCTGCGCTGTGACAGGTTGGCCAACGGCGTGGTGGAAGCGGCTAACAAGGTCGGGATCAAGGTGCCTGTAGTCATCCGGATGGAGGGGACCAATGTTGAAGAGGGTCGCAGGATCCTCGATGAATCGGGTCTAAACCTCATTACGGCAAAAGATGTTTCAGACGCCGCCCAAAAGATTGCAGCGATTGTGAAGGCATAGGAGGAAAAGATGAGCATTTGGGTGGATCGAAACACCAGACTTTTGGTCCAGGGAATCACGGGCCGTGAAGGCCGTTTTCATACGGTCAACTGCAAGAACTACGGTACGAACGTCGTGGCCGGAGTGACTCCGGGCAAGGGCGGCCAGGACGTGGAAGGGATCCCGGTGTTTAACACCGTGGCGGGAGCGGTTGGAGAAACCGGGGCCAACGCCGCGATGGTGTTCGTGCCGCCTCCGTTTTGCGCCGACGCCATACTGGAGGCTATCGACGCCGGAATTCCCCTGATAGTTGCAATTACCGAAGGCATTCCGGTAATGGACATGCTGAAGGTGAAAAACTACCTCAAAAAGAGCACGAGCAGACTGATAGGCCCCAATTGCCCCGGCATAATCACGCCCGGTCAGTGCAAGATCGGCATTCAGCCCGGCCATATACACTCGCCTGGACACGTCGGGATCGTTTCGAGGTCGGGAACTCTTACCTATGAAGCCGTGCACCAGATCCAGCAGTTCGCAATGGGGCAGAGTACCGTTGTGGGCATCGGGGGAGATCCGGTAAACGGCACGAGCTTTATCGATTGCCTTTCGGCGTTCCAGGCCGATCCGGAGACCCGGGCCATTATCATGGTGGGAGAAATCGGGGGATCGGCGGAAGAGGAAGCGGCTGAATTTGTAAAAAAATATGTCACAAAGCCGGTTGTGGGCTTCATAGCGGGCCTTACCGCTCCTCCCGGGCGGCGTATGGGCCATGCGGGAGCGATCATCAGCGGATCGAGCGGAACGGCTTCGGGCAAAATAGAGGCCATGCGCCAGGCGGGGATAACGGTTGTGGAAAACCTGGGAGAGATGGGGGCCATTGCGAAAAAGGCTTTCGCCTCGGCGCTTTCGGGCAGCTAAACAGTGTCGGTCCGGAAAGCGCGGGATTTGGAAGAGGCTTGGAAAGGCGGGGAAAACCATCCCCGGTCTCCGGCTTGACGGGTTGCCGGACGGACGCTAAACAGAGGAAAGAAAAAATCCACCGCGAAGAGCCGGGGCGAGCGGCTTTCGCGGTGGATTTTTTCTTTTGGCCCCTTCTATCTTGCGGGAAGGGCGCTCAGCATTCTTGCCACTTGAATGTCGATAACACGCGGAACGTTGTAAGGCGGAACATGGGCCATATCGACAAAGACCGTCCTGCGCGAATTTCTGCCACTGCGGAAACTGTGGGTGCGTACGTCTATCCTGACAACGGGTGTGGCTGCGGGAGCGGCGAGGCCAAGAACGCCGCCACCTGCCGCGCCCGCGATTGCGCCGGTGGCCGGGGCTCCGGCGGCCGCGCCCAGGAGCGCGCCGGCCGCCGCTCCCAAGACCGCTCCGCCAAGCATCTGCTGGCCCCTCAAATCCGGATTGTCGCGAGCTTCCTGGAACAGTGAGACATTAACCGCGAAATCGGCCCTTCTTTCATTTCTCACCCGGTTGAAACCTTTATCATAAAGCACGTGGTTTGCCCTGTGCAGGTAGACATCGAAAGGGGTGTTGTTCTCCAGGCCCATGACGTAGAAGCGGTCCCCCGGCCCTACGGCCAGAAAGCCGCTCGAAGCTCCCGGCGAGACGACGGGGGGGCCGGGCGCAACAGCGGGGGGGTAGTAGCCGCCTCCGGCGCAGCCGGCCAGCAGGGCGACCGCAAAACCGATTACCAAAATTTTCGACGACCATTTCGATGCTCTCATGAAGTACTCCTTCCGGAATTGACTAAAATCTTTCAAAAAAATGTCCCCGAATGGCTAATTTTACGGCCAGAAATAGCAGGTTGAAACGAAAACTTCAACCGGCAAAAGGCCGGGAAACAGCGGGGAGAAAAGTGTAACAAAGAAGGATTCATACACTCTGCTACTTTGCTTGGCGCTACCGACCGCTTTCCGGCTTGCTCCCCGCTCTTCCGTAGTTATCCTCAAACCGCCTTATGTCATCTTCTCCCAGATAGCTGCCCGATTGCACCTCGATAAGTTCGAGGGGAATCTTGCCGGGGTTTTCCAGACGATGCCTGGTACCCCAGGGAATGTAGGTGCTTTGATCTTCGTTTAGCAAAAACTCCTCGTCGCCCTTGGTGATGCGGGCCGTCCCCTTTACGATGATCCAGTGTTCGGCCCGGTGGTAGTGCATCTGGAGAGAAAGGGCCGCGCCGGGGTTGACCGTTATGCGCTTTACCTGGAAGCGTTCGCCGGTATCGGTGGATTCGAAGGTCCCCCAGGGGCGATATGTTTTGGAGTGGGAGAAGACCTCTTCTCTTTTTTGTTCCTTGAGCCTGTTTACGAGTAATTTGACATCCTGGGAACGCTCGAGCGAAGAAACCAGGATGGCGTCCTTGGTCTCCACGATGATCTGGTTTTCTATCCCCAGGGCTGCGATCAGCCGGCCTTCCGAATGAATATGGCAGTTGCGTACATCTTCTAGCAGCACGTCGCCGGTGAGGCTGTTGGAGAATTGGTCCTTTTCGCTTACCTGGTGGAGCGAAAGCCAGCTTCCCGCGTCAGACCAGCCCGCATCGAGCGGAATTACCGCGGCTTGCCCGGTTTTTTCCATTACCGCGTAGTCGATGGAAATATTGGGGCAGGAAAGAAAAGAGTTCTTTTCGAGGCGAACAAAGTCCATGTCGCGCTCCGCCTTCAGGTAGGATTCGCGACAACAGTTCAGGATATCGGGAGACAGCCTGGCAAGTTCCTCAAGGAAAGCCGAAGCGCGAAAAAGAAACATGCCGCTGTTCCACAAATACTGCCCGGAGGCCACAATGGAGCAGGCGCGTTCGTTATCGGGCTTCTCAACGAAGTCCAGGACCGCGAAGGCCTCGCCGTCCTCGCCCCCGGCAAGGCTTTCTCCCCTGTGGATGTATCCATAGCCGGTTTCGGGTTTGTCGGGTACGATTCCGAAGGTAATGATGCGCCCGGTCGAGGTAAGCTTGGCGCCCTGTTCAACCGCCCTTGCAAACCGTTGCACCTCCTTGAGGAGATGGTCGGCTGGCAAGACTAGAATATCGGGGTCCTCGCCGTTTTTCATGGCCGCAAGGGTTCCGGCCGTGATGGCCGGGCAGGTGTTTTTGCCCTCCGGTTCGAGAATGATGTCCGACCAGTTTGCCCCGATCTCCTGCATCTGGGAGGCGGCCATGAAGCGATGGTGTTCGTTGCAGACGATTAAGGGAGGCGCTATGGCCGCAATCCCGCCAAGGCGCATTATGGTATTTTGAAAAAGGGAGTAGCGCGCCCCCAGAAGAGGCATCATCTGCTTTGGAAGGTGTTCCCTCGAAAGGGGCCACAATCTCGATCCCACGCCGCCTGAGAGAATGATCGGAACTATCATTTCCATCCGCCTTTAAGAGAGGTAAAAATAAAACTTGTCGCCAGCTTCCGGACTTTGTTTTACCCCACAAGCGTTGTCTTGTGGAACAATAATTTTCCGATGCCAACAACACTTGTCTTTGAGACCATTTTCAAAATCGTGTATTCTCGTGCGGTATTTGCTGGCTTGCCAATTCCCCCAGGTGCGCCCCGGTATTTTTGAGCGCGCGGATTGACCGATACGAAAGAGAAGGCGGCGATGATAAAAACTCTTGCGGTAATGACCAGCGGCGGAGATTCTCCGGGCATGAACGCCGCGGTGAGGGCGGTCGTGCGGCGCGCCCTGGACAGGGGTATGGGGGTATACGGGATATACAGCGGCTACGACGGGCTCTTGCGGGGCGCAGAGTTGATAAAGCCTCTGAGCTGGCACGACGTCGGAGACGTGCTGCAGCGCGGGGGGACTTTCCTTGGCACGGCCCGCTGCGAGCAGTTCAGATCTGTTGAGGGCCGCAGGCGGGCGGTCGAAAATATATTGGAGCGAGGCATAGAAGCCCTGGTGGTGATCGGGGGGGACGGGTCTCTTACCGGAGCGCTTTTGCTCTCCACTGAATGGAGCGAGCACACTCAAACAATCGCCTCCCTTCGTCCGGAACTAAAGGAGGTGGTCGAACGCGCTCCGATGCTTCAGGTTATGGGACTGCCGGGCTCGATAGACAATGATCTATGCGGGACGGACATGGCCATCGGCGTCGATACGGCCCTCAATCACATCGTGGGCGCCATAGACGATCTGTCCTCAACGGCCGCCTCCCACCAGCGCACCTTTATCATCGAGACCATGGGCAGAAACTGCGGCTATCTGTCGCTGGCCGCCACGCTGGCCACCGGAGCCTCCTGGATGCTCATCCCCGAGTGCTGCCTGGAACTGCACTGGCATCAGCGGATGGTTGAGTGCCTCGATAAGGCCCGTAAGGCCGGAAGGCGTCATCAGATGGTGGTTATCGCCGAAGGGGCCAGACACCCTGACGGGCTGCGGATGGAATCGGGCGAGGTCGGGAAAATACTGCATGAAAAACTTGGCATCGAGGTGCGCCTTACCGTCCTGGGACACGTTCAGCGCGGAGGGCCGCCGAGCGCCTTCGACCGCGTTCTCTCCGCCCGCCTCGGAGTGGCCGCCGTAGACCGGCTGCTCGACGAACCCGATGTGGTGCATCGCCATATGGTGGGGGTTAGAAAAAACCGGGTGGTTTCCACACCGCTAAGCGAAGTGATTGAAAAAAGCAGGGAAATCCAAACGTTGATCGAGAGCGGAGATTTCGCAAAGGCCAGGGAGTTGCGCGGGGAAGCCTTCGGGACCATGCTCGAACTGGTCGAAGCCCTTATGGCCCCATGTCCTTCCAGGGAGGCGGGCGGTGAGGGCAGCGTGGTTCTAATGACCGGAGGCGCCGATTCCCCGGGCATGAACGCGGCGATAAGCATCGCCGCAAGGCGGCTTCTCGATCGGGGAGTGCAAGTTCTGGGCTCCAGGGATGAATTCAGCGGCCTGGTTCATGGCGATCTGCGGGTATTGGAGTGGAACGATCTTGCCGGCTGGATGGGCCGGCCCAGTTCGGATATCGGCACTGCCCGCTCCTCCCAGGTCCTGGAGGACTTCGGAAAAATTGCCGCGAACATCCGCAGGTTCAATGTCAAGGGAATCATCGCAATCGGGGGCTTGGATACCTATCGGCACATTCAACGCCTTGCCGAGATGAGAGCGCAATTTGCCGAGTTCAATATTCCCGTCGTGCTGGTTCCCGCAAGCATCGACAACAACCTTCCGGGCAGCGATCTGTGCATTGGCTCCGATACGGCTCTTAACAACATCGTGGATGCGGTCGATAAGATTCGCGACACGGCCGGTGCGACACGGCGGGCCTTCATCGTGGAGACGATGGGAAAACAATGCGGTTTTCTTGCGGCCATGGCCGCTTTGGCGGCGGGGGCCGACAAGGCCTATCTGCCCGAAACGGGAATGAGTCTTGCCGAACTGAACAGGGATGTTTCCGAACTGAGGAAAAGCTTCGAGTCCGGAAACCGCATGGTTATCTACATGCGCAATGAAGATGCCTCTCGCCACTATACGACCGATTTTCTCCGCAGGCTGCTCGAAGAGGAGAGCAAAGACGAGTTCGAGGTGCGAAGCGTGGTCCTCGGCCATGTCCAGCGCGGCGGCTCACCTACGGCCTTCGACCGTATACTGGCCGGAAGGATTGGCGCGGGCGCCGCGGGTGCGCTTCTGGAGTTGATGAAAAACGGCTCCGATGAAGTGCTTGCCTTCGGATTGCAGGACGGGGCCGTGGCCTCATGTCCGTTGTCCGAAGCTCTCGACCGGATGGACGCCGCTCACGGCAGACCGCGGGAGCAGTGGTTCATGGACCTTTGCGCCTTCATTCCCTCTTTGGCCAAAAGCCGGCCTTGCTGCCGGGAAACGACCGGTTCTGCAAACAGCCAGACCTCGGCCGCAAAGCTTTCAGCCGCCGGCAGATAAGGGAGGCCGCAGCCACCGGTTTTCCCCAAACCGGGGCACCAGCTAGCAGGACCTGCGGAGGATCGTGTCATCCTCGGGTTGATGTTCGGGTCTAAGGAGGTCGAAGACCGACTTTACCGGATTGAAGGTGAACTGGGGTACCTCCACGAACAGGGTTATCCAGCGCGCCATCCCCCCGTTCCAAAGCCCCGGGAGCTCAATGGCGTGAACGTCGGTTCCTTCTATCGATTTTCTGGTGATGATGACAGCTCCGGGGTCCACGAAGTTTTTCAGATCAAAGTTTTTGCCTTCGAAATTCCTCAGGCCGCAGACGATATCCACCGGGTTGAAATGAGTCGATGAATTCCAAAGGGCGTGCTGTTGGGGGGAACTCAAATCGACCTGCGCCTTTTCGACTATCTGGAGGGTGAGCCTCCCCTTGGCATCCTCCACCCAGAAGGGCGCCCCACCGGGCTCGCCGGCATTGGCTACTACCCCGCAGATTCTAATGGGCCGGTCCAGGGCATCGATCAAAAAGGCTCGTTTTTGCCCCTCGGGCCAGTTTGCAAACTCGGCGGGAAAATCCAGGAGAAGTTCGCTGGAGGCGAAGGTGGCCGCCTCCCCGATTGCGTTCGCCCAATCGGAGCCGGCAAGGCGTCGCAAAAGCGAGTGGACCGCCTGCTGGATTGCCACCAGGCAACCGCCCAGCGCCCTTTTCCAGAAATGAACCGATTCCTTCAGCCTGTCAGGAACCACATTGTCGACGTTTTTGATATAAATCAGGTCCGCATTCAGTTCGCTCAGGTTTTCCACCAGGGCGCCGTGTCCGGCGGGCCTGAAATGCAGCCGTCCAAGCCGGTCGCGAAACGGCATTCCCTTCATGTTCACGGCTATGGTGTTTGTCGAGGTTTTTTGGAAAGAAAAGGAGATTTGAAAAGTTGCGCCATGCCGCTCGGCCAGGCGTTGGCAAAGTTCAAGCTCAAGGCGCAGAAAACCCTCCAGATGTTCTTCGGAAACCGTGAAGTGAACACCGGCAGCCGTGTCGGCTCCCAGGTACCCCGGCGATTCGCGGAGCTGCTCCTCGAAAGCGGTCCTGCTTTCTTCCGGGTAGGCGTGAAACAGGAGGAGGGCTTTGGGCAGGTTTCTGTAGTTTAGCCCCCGTTCGGTCAGAAGATATTCGAGCAGAGTCCTGAAGCGGCCCTCCCGGATTAGTCCATCGAGACTTTGGCCGTCGCGGGCCAAGGCTCTTGCCAACTCCGCGGTGAAGGGAAATCTTGCCAATTCATCGATAAAATGTTTGAAATCGCATGCGATCAAAACCCCCTGAGCCACACGCTTTTGCAGTTCGTCTCTTTCCAGATATTGGGGAAGATAGTAAATGCTTAGAATGGATTGGAACATCCGGGTGGCCGCGCCGGAGGCCGGAACAAATTTCGTGAACCGCCCCTCACGGGCTGCTCCGGCATGCAGGAGCTTGAATCTTGCCAGTGCCTCATCATCGAATTGTCGAATGCCGTCCAAGGGTGTGCATGGTCTGCGGAGCCGGACGAAAAACTCCGAGCGTCGCAACGTGGCGATCTGGTCGAGCACGCAGTCGGCGCTGATGCCCAGGGATTTCATCCGCCTGTGGTCCGCGTCTGTAAATGTGAGTTTCATCGACCGGTCCGCTATCCGTCCAGCTCCGAGGCCAAATGGTCGTGAGAGTTTGGCAAAGAAACACTTTGCCGACACTCACTCACATGAGGTGTGCGAGAGATCTCGCGGACCCCGGCATAAACTTGCCGGGGCCGGGCTTTTCTCTTAATGGCAGGGGCGAATTTACCGCCCGTCTATCCTTCAGGCCGTGAACCTTCGGGGCACCCAATCTCAGGATTTTACAAAGGTCACTATCTTCGCCTTGGCTTTGAGCGCTTCGATATATTGGGGCACCTCTTTTTTCAGCTTATCAGTCTTAAGATGCTGTGCAATCCGATCCTTGATCTTGTCGAAAGGGATGATGCCGGCCGGTTTCTTGGCCGTTACCTTTATCAGATGATAGCCGAATTGGGTTTTGACGATATTGCTGAGCTGGCCGGGTTGCAGTGAAAAAGCAACTTTGTCGAACTCCGGGACCATCTGCCCTTTGGCAAAAAAGTTGAGATCTCCTCCCTTGTCCTTCGTGCCGGGGTCTTGCGAGACTTGTTTGGCCACCGTGGCGAAATCCGCGCCGTTTACTATGCGCTTGCGGATGGCTTTGATTTTGGCCAGAGCGGCCGCCTTCTCTTTGGGGGAGGCATTCTTGGCCACTTTGATGAGGATGTGGCTGGCTCGAACCATCTCGGGCTGGTTGAACAGCTTGGGATTGGAGTCGTAAAAAGCCTTTTCCTCCTGCGGGGTGACCGCTACCTTGGCGGCCAGATCATGGTCTATGAGCTTTCTGATGGTAAGTTCGGTGGCAAGGTAGTCTTTGAAGGTCGCCTCCGACATGTTCATTTGCTTGAGGGAAGCTTTGAAACGCTCGGGGGAGGCCGATTTTTCGATATTGGCCATCTGCGTGTCAACTTCGGCCGGTGAAGCCTTGATGCCTTCCTTTGCGGCCTGCTGCTTTAAAATCTCGCGTGCTATCAGGCTGTCCAAAACTCTTTTCTTCATGGCCGAGATCTGTTTTTCATCGAGCTTTCGTCCGGTCATGGAAAACTGTTGGAGCAGTCGATCGGTCTGTGCCGTATAGATGCTCATGGGGATGGGTTTGCCGTTGACCGTGGCCGCGTTTGGCTGCGCCTTGGACGTGGCGGGGGTCCCGGTTGCCTGTGAGGCCGAAAAACCGCAGCAGGGCAAAAGCACGATGGAAAAGAGCGTGGAAAAAACCACCAGCCCAAATTTCTTCATTCCATTCTCCTCATTAAGGGATAAGCCTGAAAAAAAGGCAGTCTGACGGCCAGGGAAAGGATCCGTAAAACGGCCGATGAAAAAATTCTTCGATTCTTTTCTATTCTCATGAATGCGTTTCGGAGTCAAGACGCGCGTACGGACAGAGTGCGCGATTCTTTAAGACTCGGGGGCCGGGGGCAAAATCGTCACCTTTCGGGCAGGATAAGCGGGGCGCCCCGGAGAGGGGGGGCAACGGGTCGGATGAAAAGCGAGCGGGGAGAGGAAATATAGAGCTTAAATAAAAATGACTTTACAAATATAAAAATCATATTGTAATATCTTGTGCATCGCCTCCTGTAGCGTTACGGCCTGTGGATTTTCAAGGCCGATGAGGCGCATCGCCTGCACGGCTTTTCTTCTATATGCTCCTGGAATATTGTTGCGGACTGTGTCGAATCGTCATAAAAACACGGGATCATTCAACTGTTTCGACGAAGGAAATCTTCATATCTTTAAGCTACCAATGCGGTAAGAGATTAAATAGTATTTAAGCGGTAAGTCGAAACCCTCTCCCTTCTTGCAGATTGGAAGATGTCATGGAAAATTTTCCTTTAGGAAGATCGATCGGGGGCCCGGCCATAAATCCTATGATGAGCGCAACGAAAACTCGACTCATGCTCGGGAGCCGGCTTGTCGGGGTCGGGATTGCATCGACTTGGAGCGTGTGTGCCTGTGAGGCCCGATTTCCTTATGCGCTGGTAAACAGTGCGGAGCCGTGTTCCGAGCTGTTGCCGATTTCCTTGCTCATGGCCGAAGGGGGAATTAAGAGCCCGGGGCCGCATGCTCGCCTCGGGGTTCAGCGTGGCGGGGTCGCCCGGGCGCAATGCGGCGGCAAAATGGGGGTCGAAGCCCTCGATGATAAAGGATTTTCGGAGGGCGGCCCGTTGATTTCGGGAAGCGGTGGCGAAGGTCGAAGGCCGGAGTCGAGCAGATTCGGGGCAGGCTCGGCACCCGGTGGCCGAGTGGCGGGGCGGACGTTCGAGCGGGCCGGGGACGAGTATGGCCGGCTCGTCAACAGTAGTGAATTCAAACAGTGGTTCGGGGACAGCAAGGTGGTGTTCAGAAAAGGCGAGCGGGACTATTTTCAAAATCCGGGGGCGATCGTCGGCCTTCCCCGGTTGGTGTTTCATGCCACGGGTGAACAGAGGGATTTTGATGTTTTTTGTCCCGGCGAACAGGGGGCCATAAGGTTTTGCAGCGACCCAACCTTGGCCGCAAGGCTGGCGGGCCGGGATACGGCGATTGTGCCCGCATTTCTAAAAATGGAAAACCCTTTGGAAGTCGGGGGCGAAGACGACTCTCCAACCATTGCCGCCGCCATCTCGCTCGCAAAAGGACGGGGTAACGACGGTGTCATTTTGCGCTATGGGGCGGGTGAATACATCTACGCGGTTTTCTCCGCCGACCGGGTGAAATCCCCCCTGTTGAGCGGGCCGTGCCGTCCGGGGCATATCGCGGAGCGCTACGGGCCGCAAAACCTCACGGCGCAAGCCTGCCGGGAGGCTCCAAAGTCGTTCGGGCGACAAAGCGGGGGCCGTAAAAAACTCCATTGCCGGCCGTTTTTATCCACTGAGCAAACCGAGGTGAAGATTGAAGCCCGATTCCGTGAAATCCAAAAGCGTCCGGTGCAAATTATCGGGCTCAAGATCCGGAGTTATTCCGATTTGGCGTCGGTTGCCAGGCAGGTGAGAAATCCCGATTATGAAGAGCTGCGCTTCTTTTTTATGCGCCGCGGCGTCCCGGTCGATCAGGAGAGAATAGCACTCATCCATCCAGGATACTCCAAGCGATGCATCGAAAAGGTGTTTGAAAGAGATCGCGATCACCTGGAGGAACGCGTTCGACGCCTTGGCGCAACCGCGGTCTACACGGTGGAAACGGATCTGTGCGGCAAGGCTTCGCGCTCCGGAGTCGAGTTGGCGGCCAGTGAACAAGTTGCGTTCATCCCGCAATATAGGGGCCACATCCGCATTCATCCGGGAAAACATGTTTTCCGGGAAAACCCCGCGGCCAATGCGGCGGAGCCGATTAAACCCCCGATGGCACACCAACTGGGGGGAAAACAACTCGGGGTGATCGAGGCGATCGCCTCCCGGGCCAGGGCGTTGAGGTTCGACCGCGGCGCTCCTTTTCTGATCTATACCGACTCGGACGACACCGTGTGCGGTCTGCAGGAGATTGATGCCCGCGACTTCTGCGACATTGTTTTCATGCGCGATCGGATGGGGCAAAAATTGCGCGATTTCGGCGCGATGGCAGCCCGTGCGGTCCTTCCCGCAAAGCCCGCCGAAAGTGTGCTGGACGCGGCGAGATACCACGTTTCGGCACATGTTTTGCGCGAGGCGGTCGGTTTTCTGGATGGGCGGGCTTACTATTTGGGGCGGGCGGAGCGTTAAGCCCTCGGGGGGAGAGGACGCAGATTTCGATTCCTTGCGAGCCATCTGGCGGTTTTGAGGATTTTTGCACGGTTTGACAGTTCCTCCGGCTCGGTCGTTTGCCGGAAAAATTCACACTCTTCGACTCCAAAGAGCCGGCACGGGTTGGAGCGCAGGTGATAAATGGAGCACAGGCCTCCGGCCGTGCCGTTGTCTTCCCACAGAAAGGGGCAAAAGCGGTGGCCTTTTCCAAGGCCGTTTGCGAAAAGCTCCTTCCATTTCGGGGGTACTTCCCGAGGGAACGGGAAGACCGCCATGCCGCTTGCCACCTCGCAGCAAAGGCCGCACTTGTTGCAATAGTGCGGCACACTGAGGTCTTGAGGGTCGTGGGCGCAGGTCGTGGGCTCCTTGTGTCGGTTGGCGCGCCAGTTTTTCACCTCCTTGAAAATCGCGGCCCTCTGGCCCAGCATTCTTAGTGCCTGGACTCTTTTGGCCCGCGGAGGAAGCGAGGCCCACCACTTTTCGGATTTCAGCCAGCCGAGGTTTCGCAGCATATAGTAGAGCGGGAAGCCGGGTTGGCGGAGCAGTTTCACGGTGGCCCCGCGCGGACTTCTTGCGCCAAGGGAGCGTTTGAGACGGTTGGAATCAAATAATTTCGGGTTTTCCACTGCTTTTTTCAGCCAAATGAGGGTAATTGATTTCGGCTTCCGAGGCTCTCAGGTAAAAAGGAGCACTGGACCTCGGATCATCTGACTCCCCCCTGGCAAATCTTCTGGCGGCAAGCTCGCCGATGGAGGCCGCCCGGATGATGTGGAAAAAGGGCGGGGGCTCGATCACGAGTTCCGGCAGTTTTTCTTTCCAGATACTTGCATAGGCGGTAAAGCCGTCCCCGCAGAAAATCACAGGCTCGGAGCACCGGGATGCAAGAATTGTTACGAGTTGCGAAGGGCTTGACGCGCCATAGGGTATTTCCAGGTTGAGGCCCCCTTTTGCGTCCGGGCGAAAGAGGGCGAAATAGACTTCATCCTTTCTGGCGTCCAAGAGCGTGCATACGGGATGGGCGGAAAAGCTGAAGGGAAGGGCCAGGGCATCGAGTGTGCGGATGGATGCGTAGGGTTTTCGAAGAGTCCAGGCAAGCACCTTCATGGTGGTCATGCCGATTCGAAGACCGGTGAAGCTGCCAGGACCCGCGGCCGTGGCCAATGCGTCGATGCTTTCCAGTTCCCAGCCGGCTTCTTCGAGAAGGCGGTCGATCGCTTTGAGCAGTCTGCGATTATGGGTCCTTGCCGAACTCAGGGTCAACTCGGCGGTGAGCGCACCGTCTTCAAGCAAAGCAATGCTTCCCGACATGGTCGAGGTATCGGCCGCCAGAATCCTCACCTTATTTCGCCCACAGCCTGCCAAACAGGTGAGCAAGCGATGGCCAGGTGCGCATTATGTCATTGTAGAACACAACCACCATGAGGGAGGCCAGAACCAGCAGGCCGACTTTCTGGGCCAATTCAATTTTTGATAGCGACAGCGGCCTGCCAAGAACCGCCTCGATGAGGAAAAACAGGATGTGGCCGCCGTCGAGCAGCGGAATGGGCAAAAGGTTGAGCACCCCGAGATTTATGCTGATAAAGGCCATGAAGTAGATCAGATCGACAATGCCCTTTTTGGCCTGCTGCCCGGCCATTTGCGCAATAAGAATGGGACCTCCCAGGGTCTTTAGCGGGATCACCCGCTCAATGATCTTCACAACCGCCTGCAAAGAAAGAACGGTCACGCCGTAGGTGTTTGTGAGAGCATAATAGAAAGCTTCGGGCGGGCTGACGGGAGTAACGGTGTAATCTTGGGTTCGGGTTATTCCGATGAGCGGTCGTTTTACCGTTTCGCCAAAAAGGTCCTTATCAGTGCCAAGAGAGGGGGTTACGGTAACCGAAAAGCTGGAATCGCCGCGCTTTACAAGCAATTTGAGGGGACGGGTCCCGTGGTCCTGGATGGAGGCTGAGAGTTCATCCCAGGTTTTGACGGCCTTGCCGTCGATGGAGACGACCTTGTCCGCGCTCTTCAAACCCGCTTTTTGAGCAGGCGAACCGGAAATGACGGTTCCAATGACCGGGGCATACTCGTGGAGCCCGGAAAAGGCGAATATGAGAGTAAAAACGACTATGGCAAAGAGAAAATTGGTAAGGGGGCCGGCGAGCACAATGGCCAGGCGCTTGAAAACACCGGCCTGTGAAAAAGAGGTCGCCTGCTGCTCGGGGGATACTTCGTCTTCGGCATCCTCGCCCAGCATCTTCACATAGCCGCCAAGCGGAACCATCGAGAGCCTGTATTCGGTTGTCCCCCTGGTAAATCCGGCTATCCTTGGTCCAAAGCCCAGCGAAAACCGCAGTACGGTCACGCCCGAACGTTTGGCCACCAGGAAATGGCCGAATTCATGGACAAAAATGAGGACCCCGAGAACGACGATAAAAGCAAGTATGGTTGTCAGCAAAAGGGTTGCTCCACGTCAATTAACGATCGATTCCAATAAATATAAGAACCAAAGCCGGTCTGAGCGTTACTTTTTAGTCTGCCCCGCGTCAATAATTTTTGACGCCTCCCGCCTGGCCCATGCATCGGCTCCGAGGATTGCCCGCAGATCGGGCTTGGCGGAAGGGGCGTGGCGATCCATCACCTCCCGGATGACACACGGAATGTCGTAGAAGCCGATTCTTTTTCCCAGGAAAGCATGCACGGCGGTTTCATTTGCGGCGTTCAAAACAGCGGGCATTGTCGCCCCCTTGCGGCAGGCGTCGAAAGCCAGCCCCAGGCAGGGGAATTTTTCCATATCCGGCGGGTAAAAATGCAGCTCCCGGATCCGGAAAAGATCCAGCCTGGGAATCGAGGTCTTGAGACGCTCGGGATAAGACATGGCGTAGGCTATGGGTATCCTCATGTCGGGGATGCCCAGTTGGGCTATGACCGAGCCGTCGATGAATTCCACCATGGAGTGGACGACGCTTTCCGGATGGATGTGGACCGAGATCTGTTCGACGGGCGTTCCGAAAAGCCAGTGGGCTTCGATGACCTCAAGGCCCTTGTTCATGAGGGTGGCCGAGTCGATAGTGATTTTGGGGCCCATGGACCAGTTGGGGTGGCGAAGGGCGGCCTCCGGGGTTACGGTTTCCAATTCCTGCCTGGATGCCTTGATGAAAGGGCCTCCGGAAGCCGTAAGAAGAATCCTGTCCAGGGCCTCGTGGTGGTTTCCCTGCAGTGCCTGAAAAATGGCACTGTGTTCGCTGTCCACCGGAAGCAGTTTGACCTTTGCCGCGGCAACCGCCGCGGTCACCAGTTCGCCGGCCGCGACCAGGGTTTCCTTATTGGCAAGAGCGATGTCCTTGCCCGCCTCGATGGCGGCCAAAGTGGGCAAAAGCCCGGCCGAGCCGACCATGGCCGATACCAGCATGTCCGATTCGGGAAAGGCCGCCACGCGGCAATAGCCCTCGGCTCCAAAGAGGATTTCAGGACGTTTTGCGGATTTGCCGTCCAGGAGCTTTTCAAGGGTTTTGGCCGAATCCGCGTCGAAAACTGAGACCACCCGGGGGGAAAACTCCACGATCTGCTCTGCTAGAAGCGCGACATTTACGCCCGCCCCGAGGGCCATCACCTCGAACCTGTCCGCAAAGCCGCGAACCACATCGAGTGTGCTTCGCCCTATGGAACCCGTACTGCCGATAATGGAGATCTTTTTTCTGCTCATATTCTTTTCGTTTAAAAGCGGTTTCAACCGCCGGCTCGGCTTATCGTGAGCAGTGCCCACAAAACCGGAAAGGCAAACAGCAAGGAATCCAGCCTGTCTAGCACGCCGCCATGACCGGGCAGAAGCCCGCTCGAATCCTTTTTGCCCGAGTTGCGCTTGATCATGGATTCGATAAGGTCGCCGACCTGGCCGGCGACAGCCACCGCCAGGCTGAAAACACAAAGCGAGGTGAAAGGAACGGATCTTAAGAAAACAAGCCCGATCACAGTTCCCGCGACAAGACTCGAGCAAAGCCCGCCCAAGGAGCCCTCGACTGTCTTCTTGGGGCTTACGGCCGGGTAGAGCTTGCGCGTTCCCATACTGAGTCCGGTAAAATAGGCACCCGAATCTCCCGCCACGATGACCGCCAGCAGGAAAAAAATCCAGAACCTTCCGTCGGGTTTTGCCCAGATCGGCAGCACGAAGGACAGCAGGTAGGGAACATAGAGCCAGGCAAAAGAGAGCATGGCGACTGTGCCCATTTCGTCACGATCGAGGGGAGATGAGACCATCATGAGGGTGAGGGCGCAAAAAAGGCTGATAAAAAGAGCGATGTTAAGCCCCGGAATTCCCCACATGTAGGTGAGGGAAGGCAGAAAAATTCCGGCGGCGAAGGAGAAAATCCCCCACTTGCCGGGCAGCGGGCCCTCAAAGAGAAGACCGTGGAGTTCCCACAGGCCGATTTCAATCGCCAGGCCGACGAGAACAAGCCCGCTCCAGCGTGGACCGGCCAACACGCACGCAAGCACCGGCAGGGCGAGCAGAATGCCGGTTATCCAGCGAAGTTGGCTCGAAGGCTTTTTAAGGTTGTTGGACATGAGTTCCTGAAAAATCTATCGCGTTCCCGAACCGGAGAGAGGGACATCGGGCGGGGACGCGCGGCGCTGCGAGGAACTGGAGCCGGTTTTAACCTGCTCGCCGGTGCGACCGAATCGACGCTCTCTTCTCTGAAATTCCGCGAGTGCCAGGGTGAAGTCATCCTTGCTGAAATCAGGCCACAAAGTCTCGGTAAAATAAAGCTCCGCGTAGGCGATCTGCCACAGCAAAAAGTTGCTCACCCGGATTTCGGCCCCGGTCCTTATGACCAGGTCGGGATCGGGAAGCTGCGGGTCGTAGAGATAGCGCGAGAACAGTTCGGAAGATAACTGCCCGGGAGCATGAAGGCCCTCCTTGACATCGCAGGCGAATCGCTCCGCGGCCCGCAAGATCTCCTGTCTGCCCCCGTAGTTGAGGGCCAGGGTGAGCGTGAGGCCGTCGAAATGGGCCGTTTGGGCCTCCGCAGCCATGAGTTGCCTGAGGTTGGAGGCCGGTATGTCGGCATCCTCGCCGATATGCCTGATGCGAACCCGGTTTTGGACAAGTTCTGGAAGCTCCGAGTTGAGGAACCTTTCGAGAAGCCCCCAGAGCGCTCTTACCTCTCTGCCCGGCCGATTCCAGTTTTCAGCCGAAAAGGTGTACAGAGTCAAATACCGTATTCCGAGATCATTGCAGCAGGTCAAAATTCCGCGCACATTCTCGGCGCCCTTGCGGTGGCCGAAAACCCTGTTTTTGATCCTTTGCCTTGCCCACCGCCCATTGCCGTCCATGATGATGGCCACATGGCGCGGGAGGCGCTTCAAATCGAGTTCCATCTAGGTTTCCAGAATCTCTTTTTCCTTGCCGCTAAAGACGGCATCGATCTTCTTGACGAAATCGTCGGTCAGCTTTTGGATTTCCTCCTGTGCCCGAAACTGTTCGTCTTCGGAGATTTTCTTGTCCTTTTTAATCTCTTTTAGCTTTTCGATAAGGTCGCGCCTGATATTTCTCAACGCGATCTTGGATTCCTCGGCCCTTTTTTTGACAATTTTGACCAGCTCGCGCCGCCTCTCGGTGGTAAGAGGAGGGATGTTTATCCTGATGATTTTGCCATCGTTCATCGGTGTAAGGCCCAGATCGGATTTGAGGATGGCCTTTTCTATTTCGCCGACAACCGAGGTGTCCCAGGGCTGAATGACTATGGAACGCGGATCGGGAATGGTGAGGGTGGCCAGTTGACCAAGCTGGGTCGGGGTTCCGTAGTAATCGGCCCTGATCCCGTCCACCAGCGAAATCGAAGCTCTGCCCGTTCGAAGCTTTTTATACTCCAATTCGAGGGCCTCAACCGCCTTGTTCATGCGATCATCGAGATCGCCGTATATATCATCGAGCATCGCTGTAATCCTCCACTACGGTTCCGATCGGCTCGCCCAAGACTGCCTTTTTGATATTGTCTTTAACGTTTAGATTGAAGACCATGATCTTCATCTTCTGTTCTCTGGCCAAGGATATGGCCGTTGCATCCATAACGCGCAGGTTGCGGCTGAGGACTTCGGAAAAGCTGATGCGCTCGAAGCGAATCGCTCCCGGGTTTTTTACCGGATCGGCTTCATAGACCCCGTCGACTTTTGTGGCCTTCATAAGGACTTCGGCCCCGATTTCGCTCGCGCGCAGCGCGGCCGTGGTATCGGTTGTAAAGAAAGGAAGGCCGGTGCCGGCGGCGAAAATGACGATGCGCCCCTTTTCCAGGTGCCGTAGCGCCCTGCGTCGGATGAAGGGCTCGGCCACTTCCTTCATATCGATCGCGGACTGGACCCGGGTGGGGACTCCGGATTTTTCGAGCGCGTCCTGCATGGCCAGGGCATTCATCACTGTTGCGAGCATGCCCATGTAATCGGCCGTTGACCTGTCCATGCCGCCGGAGGCTGCCGAGACCCCGCGAAAAATGTTGCCGCCCCCGATGACGAGGGCGATCTGTACGCCCATCTTGTGCACTTCCGAGATCTGGCGGGCAATGGCGTGCAAAACGGCGGTGTCGATTCCATACGGTTCCACGCCCATCAAAGCCTCGCCGCTCAGTTTAAGAAGTATGCGGCGGTAGACGGGCCTCTTATCCTTGCTCATGTCAGGACTCACTCCATTGCTTGAACCCGTTGGTTCTCGCCCCCCTCGGGACTACTCTCCAAGTTGATACCTGCTGAACCGGCGGACTTGAATTTTTTCGCCCACCTTGGAGATCAACTCGTTCAAGTAGTCCTGCATGCTCTTGTCAGGGTCCTTAATGAACTTTTGCTGCATGAGCGCATTTTCCTCGAAGAATTTGCGCATCTTGCCGTCCACCATTTTTTCGAGAACGTTTTGCGGTTTTCCCGATTCGGCCGCCTGGGCCATGTAGATGGCCCGCTCGCGCTCGACGATTTCCTGCGGAATGTCTTCGGAGGTGATTCCCATCGGGTTTGCGGCCGCGATCTGAAGGGCCACGTTGCGCACGAACTCGCCGAAATCCTCGCTTTTGGCGGCGAAGTCGGTTTCACAGTTGACTTCCACCAGCACCCCGATTTTGCCCCCGCCGTGGATGTAGGCGTGAACGAGTCCGTCGGTTGCATCCCGGCCCGCCCGTTTCATCGCCTTGGCAAGGCCCTTTTGACGCAGCAGATCGACGGCCTTTTCGATATCGCCCGAAGAGTCCTTGAGGGCCTTTTTGCAATCCATCATGCCCACATTGGTCCTGTCCCTCAACTCTTTTACCATAGCAGATGTTATTTCCAATTTCATCCTCCTGCGAAACAAAATGCATCAGTTTCAGTATTTGATATCATGTTCGGATCGGAGCTGATTTTGCGGGTCCCGCAATCCCGACGAGCCGGAAAGAGCGCGGGCGCGGGATACCGGTATCGGGCGGGACGAAAAGCCTCGGCGCTCTGCGCCGGGGCTTTTCGCACTGTTACTGGTCCTGCTCGGTCTGCAAAGGATTAATGATCTCGACGACCGGACCCGCGGCTTCCCGCGCCAGGACCTGCCCGGCGGGAACTTCTTCAAGTTCGGCGCCTTTGTCGGCTTCACCCTGCCGGATCTCGGAATATTTCGAGCGGCCTTCGAGGCAGGCGTCGGCGATCTTCGAGGTAACCAGCCTTATGGCCCGAATGGCGTCGTCATTGCCGGGAATGGGATAGTCGATCACGTCCGGGTCGCAATTGGTGTCCACGACCGCTACGACCGGGATGCCAAGGCGGTTGGCTTCCTGGATCGCGATGTTTTCGCGCTGAGTGTCGACCACGAAAAGCGCCCCCGGGAGCCGGTTCATTTTCTTGATGCCCCCCAGGTTTTTCTCCAGTTTTTCGCGTTCGCGCTGCAGGCCGAGGATTTCCTTTTTGGGAAACCGGTTGATCGCCCCGTCTTCGACCATGGCATCGAGTTCTTTCAGCCGGTCGATTCTTTGCTTGATCGTCTTAAAGTTGGTGAGCATGCCTCCCAGCCACCGCTGGTTGATGAAAAACATGTCGCAACGGTTTGTCTCCTCCATGATGGAGTCGCGCGCCTGTTGCTTGGTGCCAACGAAAAGCACGGTTTCCCCGGCCGCAACCGTATCGACTACGAACTGGTAGGCCGTGTTGAAAAGCCTGACGGTGCGCTGCAAATCTATGATATAAATGCCGTTACGGGCCCCGAAAATGTAGGGCTTCATCTTGGGATTCCACCGGCGGGTCTGATGGCCGAAATGGACCCCGGCTTCCAACAACTGTTTCATACCGACAACTGCCATGAGTCTAGCTCCTTCTGGTTTGCCTCCGCCCCTTCGCATCCGATCCGCGCCTATCGGGGACCGGACACCACAAGGTCAAGGGGAGTGTGATTTATTGAACAGGACTTTTTAACATGTTCATGCCGGACGGGGCAAGAATATTATTCGCAACCCGGCCAGGCACGGCCAAATTAGCGGGGGCTTTCCCGATGGTGTGGAAAATTGCAACCTTCAATGTCAACTCCATTCGCTCGCGGCTTGGAATTGTCCAAGCCTGGCTGCAACAAAACAAGCCCGACGTCCTGTGTGTGCAGGAGATCAAGTGCCTGGACGCCGATTTTCCCTTCCAGGCCTTGGGCGAGGCAGGTTATGAGGCAAGCGTCTGCGGCCAGAAATCCTACCACGGGGTCGCTATTTTGAGCCGTCGAAAACCCGACCTTGTCCGCCGGGGCTTTGGCGACGGCGGACCGGATATCGGAGCCAGGCTTATCGCCGCAAGAATCGACTCCATCTGGGTCTTTAACAGCTACGTCCCCCAGGGCAGAAGCCCGGATAATCCGGCGTTCGAGGAAAAGCTTTCTTTTTTTACCCGGCTAAAAGAGCTTTTCATGAGGGATCACAGCCCTTCGGAGCCAATTATCTGGGCCGGGGATATAAATGTCGCCCCGGAAGATAACGACGTCTTCGCCCCGGACAGAATGGCGGGCAAAGTCGGCTTTCATCCCCTGGAGCGGCAGGCGCTTGCCGATGTGGCCGCCTGGGGATTTACCGATCTTTTCAGAAAACGCCATCCCGAGGAGCGGCGGTTTACCTTCTGGGACTACCGCCTGCCGGGAAGTTTTCATAAGGACCTTGGCTGGCGGATCGATCATATCCGGGCAACCGAATGCGTGGCGAACGCCCTGATCGACTGTCGGGTCGATAGCGCTCCCCGCGGCCTGCCGGTCCCTAGCGATCACGCTCCCGTTCTGGCCGAAATCGAACTGGAAAGGGTATTTTGAAAAAGCGCGGCGTCGGGAAACCCGCGCTCCCCGCAGTCCCCCGGAACTGTCGTCGAAATAGAGTCTCTTCATTGATCCGTCATGGTCTTTGCCGGGGGAACAGGGACGCCTCGCTTATCATGGCCCTGATCGGGGCGGCGCCGACCTCGGATGCTCCGGCCTCATTAAGTAATCGCAGAGCCCTTCGGCAGTGGATTTCCACAATGAAAGCGCACCTCCTCGGTTCTCCGGCCGAGCGCAGGCGCAGGCGCACCTCCTCGCGGGCCGTTTTTTCGATCTTGGCCCGGTCGAGAAGGGCGAGAAAACCGTTGAGGATTTTTGAGGGTGGTGATGCTATCTCCCTCTGCTGTGGCGCGGTGTTTGGCGAGGACGCCCCCGGCCTGCCTCGGTCTTTCCCTCAGGCGCAGAAGCTCGATCACCGGAAAGCTCACACCAGGCCCCAATGGCTTCAAGCAGGTCCTGTCCGTTTCAAGCAAAGCGGCTCGCATGCTTCAACGGCGCTCACCGTGGCGTTTCGAGGCGAATCGGCAAGAAGGGCCGCCTCGCCGAACAGCGCGCCCGCTCCAAGGTCGGCGAGCAGCTTTTCGCCTTGTCCCCCGGCTTCCATCGTGACCCGCACACGGCCCGAGCGGATCAGGCAGCACCGGCCTGCGGGCTCCCCCTGTCCAACAATGACCGAGCCGGCCTGGACGGCCAGGCGCTCAAGCCGTGCGGCAAGTGAGCGAACCGTCCGGCGTCGAGTCGCGCAAAGGGAGTTGCCCGCTTTATGAACCTGGCTGTGAGCATCTGTTCCGCGGATGCTTCGAAGAGGTGTTTGATTTCGGGATCGGAATCGAGAAGCCGTGAAAAGTCGGAAGCCGAAAGGACCAGGGTGATAATATCGGTGAGCGCGGTGACCGTGGCGGAGCGCTCGCCGGAGGAAGCAAGAAGGGCCAGTTCGCCGAAGATTCCTCCCGGCTCGACTGTCGCCAGCACAATCGGACCGGATTTGGCCGCCGTCGTTACCTCCGCCCTCCCCCGCGCCAGCAGGTGGAGGCAATCGGCCTTTTCGCCTTCCACCACAATTGCGGCACCCCTCGGGTAGCGCTCTTCGCGCATGGTTGCCGCGGCTTCTTCCAGTATCCGTACGGAAAGGTCATGGGGGTGCAGGGGATTTGCAGAGGTATGTCACCTAATTTATTTGCAAAAATCCCCTCAATCCCGACTCGGTTATGTGGTGATCGAGTTCCAGGCCCCTTCCGAATACCGCGGTTTCCGAACGGACCCCGGTCCAGTGTGATTTGCGGAAACCTTTGCAAGTAATCGGCAATCCTTATGGGAAACGTTAAGACATCGGAGTGGAAAGATTTCTGCAATGATTAAGGATGGGTTTGCCCCAAGGTGGATTCGGTTTCGGATAGAATACCTTAAAGGCCGGTTAGTGAATCAGGTCATATCCCGCATGCCCGAAGATCGTCGTCTCGCAGCTCTATTAGCCGTAGGCGGACTGATGGAGGCGGGTGCGCATGACTACGCGCGCGATATTTTCGATCACCTCATCCCAAAGCTCTTTGCACCAGCTCTTCAAGTCTTGCGAAGCGAGCTTTTTCAGGCAGGCGGATTAGCCGGCCCCCTGTGCGGCGGCTCGGGCGACAAGGGCCGCGACATCGTCGAGGCTCTCGATGCTTACGGCACGCTCATTTAGCTTTTTGCCGCCCCGAATCTGATGGAGGTACCAGCACAGGTGTTTTCGCATCTGTATGATGCCGCGCCGGCCCTTGAGAGCCACGAGCAGTCGAGCGTGTTCGAGTGCGGTGCGTAAAACGTCTTCCCGTTCGGGTTTTGCGATGAGGCCGCCGCTCATTGAAGCCTTCAGCTGCTTGAAGATCCACGGGTTTCCAAGAGCGCCCCGGGCGATCCCCACGCCGTCGGCCGCCGTTTTTTCGATCAGTTCGACGGCCAAAGCCTGGCTGGTCGCCCCGCCGTTGGCGAGAATGGTCCCCTGGAATCGGGTGCGGGCTTCTTTGGTGGTCTCTATGTCGTTTGGTCCCGAGAAACGTTGGGCGTAGGTCCTGCCGTGAATCATGAGTGCCTTTATGTCCAGGTCGCTTACGCACTCGAGAAGACCCGCAAGACCGAAGCCCTTGACATCGGTCCTGGTCTTTATGGAGACCGGCAGGTGGGTGTTTTCGACAACGCTCTGGACGACTTCCCTTGCCAGGTGGCGATTGGTCATAAGTGCCGCTCCGGCACCGCGCTTGAACACCTTCGCCATGGGGCAGCCGAAGTTTATGTCGATGCCGTCGGGTTTGATTTCCCGGCTCACGATCCGGGCCGCGACCGCGAAGTGTTCCGGGTTGTTTCCGAAGAGCTGGACGACGTAGGGCCTTTCGGATTCGTCGAAGCGCATGATATCCAGGGTCGATTCGGCCTGGTAGGCAATGGCGGTCGAGCTTGCCAGTTCGCTGTAGACGACGTCGGCGCCAAGGCCTTTGCAGATGCGCCGAAAGGCGCTGTCGGTAATGCCCGAAAGGGGTGCAAGGGCGAAAACGGGTTTTTTAAGAGACGCCCAAAAGTTGTCCATTGTTATTCGTAGACCTTTTCGTCGTTGTCGGAGGCCGCGAAGGCGTCCATTTCGTGATCGCGCAAGGTTGCCGCGCCCTTCGAGCGTGCATATTCTTCGTACCACTCGTGGGCGGTTATCATGCTCATGACTTCGTTTGAACCGGTCCAGATGCTCGCCAGTTGCAGATCACGGACAATGCGCTCGACCGGAAAGACGTTGGTGTAGCCTATCCCGCCCATTACCTGCATGGCGTGGCGGGCGGCCTCCTGGCAGGACTCGGTTACGAACTTTTTGGTCTGGCTGACAAGCCGGCGCAGCCGGTTCATCTCAACTCCGGCATCCACGGCCCGAGCCGCAGTATATACCATGGCCCGGCTGGCGTCGAGCAGGGTGGCCGCCCTTGCCACCTGGAAGCTCACCCCCTGGAACTGGTTGATGGCTTTTCCGAAGGCCTTGCGCCGGGTGGTGTAGCCGGTGGCCACATCCAGGGCCGGGCGCGCGGCCCCGATGGTCATGGCGGCGGTGCCAAGCCGCTCGGGGATCATCATGGTGTTGAAAACCTCAAGGGCGCCGTTTAGCCGGCCGACGATATTTGTCGCGGGGACTCGAGCCTCCTTGAAGACCACACGGCCCGCGCCGCCGCCCCGGCAGCCCATGAGGCCGTAGAGATACTCGACGCCGACCCCGGGGCCCTTGTCCACGATAAAGCAGGAAAGGCCCTTGTGGGGTTTGGCGTCCGGATCGGTGCGGGCATAGACCAGAAAAAAATCGGCCCCTTCGGCGCCAACGATAAAGCGCTTCTGGCCGCTCAAAACGTAATGGTCTCCGTCACGGACGGCCCGCGTGGTGGTTCCGAAAAAATCGCTTCCCCCCCGCGGTTCGGTCAAACATTCGGCGGCAAATATTTTGCCCGCCAGGAGCGGCTTCACGTAGCGCTCCTTGAGATCGTCCGAGCCGTGCAGGACGATCGCATCGCAGACAAGTTCGGCCCCCACCCCGAAGACGCAGGCGAATATGTAGCCAAGCGCTCCGACTTCCTCCATCACCATGCAGGTGCTCACCCAGTCCATGCCCCGCCCGCCCCACTGTCCGGGATAGCGGCAGCCCAGAAGGTTTCGCCTGCCCGCCTCGGCCAAAAACTCGCGGGGGAATTGCAGTTTGTCCTGGTCCATGTCGAGCACCATTTGGCGAGGGACCCACTTGACCAGTTCGCGCGCTTCATCTCGCAACCTCATTTGTGCCTTGTCGAGCAGAAAATCGAACATATCGTCTCCTGTAGCTACAATGTCGCTTGCATATGCGATTGTGTTGCAGTATTCAAATACTTACAAGGGAAGGAGGGATCAAGCATGAGTAAAATAGCCCAAAATTTTCTGCCTGAAAAGCAAACATGGCCTCAGTACCTCATTCCGGACGAATTTTCCGACACGCCCGAAAAGCTCAACCTCGCCGATTTCCTGCTCGATCGGCACGTAAGGGCCGGCCGGGGCGACAACGTAGCCATCAAGTTCATGGACCAATCCATAAGCTACGCCCGGTTGCAGAAGATGGTCAACCAGTTTGGCAACGCCTTGAAGCAAGCCGGGGTCGAGCCCCAAGACAGGGTGGGCATTCGGCTGGTGAATTCGCCCCCCTCGCTTGTCACCATCTTCGCCATCGAGAAGATCGGGGCCGTTCCCGTTCCGACCTCCCCGCTCTGGTCGCGAGAAGAGATCTCGTTTGTTGTAAACAATGCCGACATGAAGTATTTCGTGGTAAACGCCGCTCTTATGGAACAGGTCGAGGCGGCCAAGCCCGGGTTCAAAAACGGCGCCAAAGTGGTGGTAATAGGCGGGGTGGCAGAGGAAGTCAAGGCGGCGGGAAACCTTGTGTTCGAGGAAATGCTCGCCGGGGGGGGCCCCGAGCTTGAAGCCGTGATGCTCGATCCCTTCGATATCGCGGTCATCCTCTACACCTCGGGCACGACCGGAATGCCCAAGGGCTGCGTTCATTTCATCCGTCCAACGGTCATCGAAACCCGCATGGTCAATAAATATGTCTATCAGCTAAAACCGGGAGACATCCTGGGAGGGGCCGCGCCGGTCTCCTTTGCCGCGGGTTTTGGCACTTTCACGCTAATCCCCTTTGAAGGCGGGGCCGGGATTTCCCTTATCCCCAAGTTTTCTCCGCCCGACATGATGGAACTCATCGGAAAACACAAGATCACGGTTTTGACCGGGCTTCCCACCGCCTACAGGGCGCTCATCAAATTTGCGGCCTTCAAAAATTACGATATCGGTTCCGTGCGACTCTTCACGGCTGGCGGCGACGCCCTGGGGGCCGAGACGCTCAAGGGCTGGATGGAGCTTACCGGCAGTCCCATCTGGGAGGGGCTGGGGGGAACCGAGATGCTGCACCTGGTTACCTCCAACACCTTGAACGCTCAGCCCGTGGCAAACTCGATCGGCAAAGCCCTGCCCGGCGTGGAGGTGCGGGTGGTCGATATCGCCGGGCGGGACTGCAAGCCCGGTGAAGTGGGCAGCATGATCGTTCGCGGCCCTTCCGGGACTCTTTACTGGAAACCCTTCGATAATGACAACAAGCTTCTTGGAGCCCAGAAATCGGGTGTTGTCGAGGGGTGGAACAAAATGGGCGATGCAGTCTGCATGTCCGAAGACGGCAACATCTTCTTCGTGGCCCGCGAAGACGACATGATCAAGAGTTCGGGCTACCGGATCGCACCTGCGGAAATCGAGGAGGCCATGGCCAGGCATCCGGCGATTGCCGATGTGGGCGTGGTGGGCGTCCCCGACCCGGAGAAAGGACAACTCGTTAAGGCCGTGGTGGCGTTAAAGCCCGGATTTACGGCCTCGGAGGAACTGAGCGAGCAGATAAGGGATTTTCTCAAAGACTACATAGCCATCTACAAGCTTCCGCGGATCGTGCGGTACATGGACAAGCTGCCGCGGACGCCCACCGGCAAGCTTGTGCGCCGACTGCTGCGGTAGAATCGAGTTGGCGGTAAGCCTGTGGCCCGATTCGGGTCAATTTACCAAAAACCGTTTTCCCTGAAAAGGAGGTGTTCCCATGCCCGTGTATGCTTCTTATCTCAAACTCACGTCCGAAGGAAACAGAGACATTGCCAAATCGCGAGAACGCTTCGAGCTTGGCAAAAAGAACGTCGAAGAGCACGGCGGCAAGATCCTTTCGGCTTACTACATCGTATCGCGCGGAGAATATCTCATACTGTCCGAATTTCCCGACGAGGAAGCCAGGGTCAAAAGCATGCTCAAGACCCTCGAACATGGTACGGTTTCCTACGAGGTCTTTAAAGCCCTGCCCGTTGACGACTTTTTCAGCATTGTTGAAAAGTAGGGCTGCCACGGACTTTTTACTGGATTTGAAGACCCGGATCGAAGATGGCCCGAAGTGGTCATGGGGGGCGCGGTCGCCGAAGCGCCGCAAGTGCTCCGATTCATGGCGGTTTTTATTTTTTGTTTTTTTGTGTTGACTGCCGGGGCGCCTTGTTATAGATATGCACCTGCCTTCGGGCA
>JAJYDE010000051.1 GCA_021777755.1 Deltaproteobacteria bacterium | reverse complement strand
ATATGGTGAGTTTGAGTTCTTCGTTTTGAAAGGCTTGAGGATGTAGTCGAAGGCCCCGTTTCTCATCGCCTCGACGGCCTTTTCCACACTGCCGAAAGCGGTCATCATAATGACCGGGATGTCGGGGAGCAGCAGTTTTGCGCGTTCCATGAACTCCATGCCGTCCATTCCGGGCATTTTCATATCCGTAATAATGACGTCGAGGTCGTTTTCCTCGATGCACTCCAGGCCGCGTCGGCCGCCTTCGGCGGTGACCACCCGGTAGCCCTGCTCGGAGAGCACCTCCTCCAGCACCAGCAGGTAATTCCTTTCGTCGTCGACGATCAGGACCGTATTCATTCTATTGTGAAGCATCCCCTTCCGGTTCGGATTCGGGCTGGGTGAGCGGAAGGCGTATGATAATGGTGGCGCCCCCGCCTTCCTCGCTCATCACTTCAATTTCCCCGTTGTGGTTATCCACGATCGACCTCACGATCGCAAGGCCGAGCCCGGTTCCGTTTTCGCGGGTTGTAAAAAACGGATTGAAAATCTTTTTCAGCGCCTCTTTGGGAATACCGCCTCCGGTGTCCTTCACCTGGATTTCGACTCGACTGTCGCCATTGCGGCCGGCCGAAACGGCGGTTTCAACGCTGAGCAGGCCGCCTTCGGGCATAGCCTGCACGGCGTTGGAGAAGATATTTACAAAGGCGCGGTAGAGCATATCCTGGTCGGCCTCGATGCAATAGTCTCCGGTCCGGTAATGTTTGAGGACATCGATGCCCGCTCTGTGGAATTCGGCTTCCAGGACGAGAAGATTTTTATCGAGAATGTCTTCGACCCGGCATTTTACGGGCCGCAGGAGCTGAGGTCTTGCGAAATCGAGAAATTCAGTCAAGATGTCGTTCAGTCGAGAGGATTCTTCGACGATAATGGAGGAAAATCTTTTGAGTCGTTCGCCCTCGACCCGGGAGTCGAGCAATTCGGCGGTGCTCCTGATGATCCCAAGGGGATTGCGAATTTCATGGGAAACGCCGGCAATCATTTCGCCAAGGGCGGCGAGGCGCTCAGACTGGTGAAGTTTTCCCTCCAGTTTATGCTTTTCGATATTTCTCGCCGTGATGATTCGTTCGGCACGTCTGGCGATAAAGAGTATGGTGGAAAAAAGCAGCCCTACAAACAAAAGAAAGCTGAGACCCACGATCCACTGGAACCGCCTGGTTGTTTTGTAGTCGCGCGTAACGTCCTGGGTGATTTCAAAGACCCCGAGCACCCTGCCCTTTTTCCAGCTGAGAGGCTTTTCGACCCACATGGGCAAGTAAGTGGTGAGGACCTGCCTGCCACCTTTGGGTGCAAAACCGAAAAAACCGCTTTTGCCCGGGGAGAGCACCGAAACGGGCTGTTCGGACAGCGCGGCTTGAAAGGAGCTTCCGAGTCTGCCCTTGCTGCCGATCTTCCCGCCCCCCGTGCTGTAGACGAGTATCTCTTTTTTATCGTAGATATTGACATTTTTGACCGAAAGGCCATGAATCGTATTTTTTACCACCGTGTCGAGTCTTTGATGCTGATCGGGGTCGCTCAGGCGGATCTCGCCTTCGGTGACAAGCGTTGGCAGGGTAAAGAGGTAAAAAACCTGGTGGTTCAGATTCTCGGCCACGAGCAGCGCGTATTGTTCGCTCTTTTTGAGCAGCAATTCCTTGGCCTTCTGCGAGATGAACCCGGAGAGGACCACCGTGCTGGCCAAAATCACAATGAGGCTGGAAATGGCGATATACTTGACCAGTTTAAAGGGTTTGACATTTTCAAGGAGTTGTTTTTCGACCTGAATCGATCTCATTTTTCAGGGCCTTTTTGGCCGGCCGCCAGTTCTTTCACTTTGGCCCGCCTTTGATCCAACTGGTCTTTAAATCGGTTTTCCCATCCGGCGCGGGGCTCATAGAAAAGCGTTCCGGCCAATTCCGGCGGCAGGTAGACTTCGGGAAGCCATCCGCCTTCGAAATCATGGGCATAGTGATAATTTTTCCCGTAACCGAGCTTTTTCATAAGTTCGGTCGGCGCATTGCGCAGCTGCTCGGGCACGCGCAAATCCCCGCTGTCGCCAGCGGTTTTGCGCGCGCGGCCCATGGCCGAGTAAAGCGAGTTGCTCTTGGGCGCAAGGCAAAGATACACGACGGCCTGCGCCAGGGCAAGCTCGCCTTCCGGACTGCCCAGGAAATGATAGGCTCGCATGGCGCTAATAGCTTGCGAAAGCGCCGCGGGGTCCGCAAGTCCGATGTCTTCACAGGCCATTCGAACAATACGCCGGGCAATGTACAGCGGGTCCTCGCCGCCCTCGAGCATCCGCGCCAGCCAGTAGAGGGCGGCATCCGGATCGCTTCCCCGAACACTTTTGTGAAGCGCCGAAATGAGATTGAAGTGTTCTTCGCCGGCCTTGTCATAATGGACCGACTTGCGAAGAAGAGCTTCCTTCGCCGCTTCCAGGTCGACGTTTCGCGCCCCCAACGAATCCGCGGGGGTGGTTAGAACCGCTATTTCAAGGGCGTTGAGGATGACTCGCGCATCTCCTCCCGAGCCTGCGATCAGGTAATCGGCGGCATCCTCATGGAGCCTTGGCGAAAACCTCGCGAGCCCCCTGGGCTCATCGGAAAGGGCCCGGGCGATGATCTTTTTGAGATCGGTTTTTTCGAGGGGTTCCAAAACGGCCACCCTTGCCCTTGACAAGAGCGGTCGGATAATCTCGAAGGAAGGATTTTCCGTGGTCGCACCCAGAAGAAAAACGGTTCCATTTTCGACGTGAGGCAGGAGAGTATCCTGTTGTGCCTTGTTGAGCCGGTGAATCTCGTCGATGAGAAGCCATGTTCTCATTTTCTTTTGGGCGAAAACTTCCTTTGCCTCCTGTACGGCCTCTCTTATTTCCCGGGCGCCGGCCATTACGGCCGAAAGCGAAATAATGCGGCTCTCGGTGTGGTGCGCGATGATTTGGGCCAGGGTGGTCTTACCGCACCCAGGAGGCCCCCACAGGATGAGGGAGTAAAGTCCTCGGTGTCGCAGCAAACGGTCCAGGGTCTTTCCGGGTCCGAGCAAGTGCGACTGCCCGATAAATTCCTCGCGGTCCCGAGGGCGCATTCGTTCGGCCAGCGGCGCCCGTTCCGCGAGATCGGCGCTACGGTTTTCGAACATATTCAACTGGTCGGATGATTTCCTGTTTTGCCGGTCCGATCTCATACTGCAACCGCTCTCGCCAAAAGGCAAAGAAGCCCCCCGCACCTTTCGAAAATGAAATGGCGCAAAGTGAGGCCGATCCAATTTAATGAAAAATCAACAGACCACCCAGACGGTTTTGTTTTTAGCCAAATGGATCACCCTTCTGCTGATACGTCCCATGGCGAACTCTTCAACGCTTGAAAGTCCCCTCCTGCCGACCACGATCGTATCGTATCCCCCCTCTTCGGCTTCCTGCAAAATAGCATGAGCCGAGTTTCCCGCCCCGCGCGCGATTTTCTCCTGAATCCTTGCCGGGTCCACCCCGCCGGCGGCAAGAATTTGCCTTGCATGCTCGAAGGACGGCCGCATCATCGAGGCCGCCTGGTCCAACTCGCTGTGGAACTTTTCCATGGCTTGCTTATCGGCTTCCGACGAAAAGACCTCGCGCATGAAATTTCTGAAGCTGTGAAAACCGCGAATCGCATGGAACAGGCAGATTTCGATATTCGAGAGGCCGCCCAGCACGCTGGTCATATAGGTAAGAAGGGCCATGGACTCCTCGGAGCCGTCCAGGCACACAAGCACTTTGGACACACGTCGGCCTCCGCCGACAACCCACAGCGGCACCCTCACAAGGCCCAGAATGTGCTCGGCAACCGAGCCCAGCATGAAGTCCTTCAGATCGCTCAGCCCTCTTCGTCCGAGCACAAGTGCCCTGTAGCCGTTTTGCGACTCGGCCACTATGTCCTGGGCAATTCCTGTCTTTCTGTCTTCGATTCTAACCTTCACACTATTTTCGGCAAAACCGGCCCCCAAAAAAATGGACTTCGCCTTGTCCATGAAGGACTCGATAGCCGCCTTCTGCTTTTGATCCCATTCGGCAACACTCACCAGTCCGTAATTGTAAGCCGGGGTCTTTTTCTCGAAATCGATAAAGGATTCGGGGACCCTGGTGCGAACATGATAGAGGACCACCTCGAACCGCCTTCGATCCAGAAGCGAAGAGAGGTACTCAACCATTCGCAGGGCGTGCTCCGACCCGTCGTTGGCAACAAGTATTCTTTCCTTAACCGAATTATTCATAGGACATACCTTTCCCACCCGGAAGATCACGGGATTGGTTCAACCCTGCACAGCAAAGACGACCGACGATCAATTCAGCCTCGAACCGCACGCACTCGGATTTCATTATACATCACCAGAACGATCTGGCGATAGGAAGGTTTCCCAAGAAACCAATGGGAAGTCCGGGAAGGAAAGTTTCTGCCATGAGCGCAGTTTCACCCGTCCGGCCACATGATCGGGAAGGTGATTGGAACTGGGGTCCACTTTGAGCGAGGCTGGATTTTGGGGATTTGGGGGATTTTTGCCAATAAATCGGGGGCAAAGCTTTTCAAAGCCTCCCCGCCCCCTTTTCCAAAGCAACTGTTTTCTCGGGGGGGGGTGATGGATTCTTAATGACCCAAGGGGGGAAAAACCAAACCCGGTCTCCCACTTGAACGGATTTCCGGACGGACAACTAATCAGGCGCGGCATTGTTTTCCCGGCTCACCTCGACGAGGGTCACCTCGGGGCGGGCGAAGACGCGCACGGGCGGACCCCAGGAACCGGACCCCCTGCTCGTGTAAAGGACCGACCCGCGGGAAAGATTGTAGGGACCGTTCTGCAAGGGGTAGGCGAGCGCCACCAGATACCGGAAGGGGAAGAGCTGACCGTAGTGTGTGTGACCGGAGAGCTGAAGGTCGAAAAGGCCGAGACTCCCGGCGGCCGGAAGGGGCCGGTGTTTGAGAAGGAGGGTAAAGAGTCCGTTTCGGCTGTTTTCGAGAACTTTTCCTTCCTCGCCGTCGCACCCCGTAGCGGGATCGTCCACTCCAACGATATTTAAAATGTTGCCGACCCTCCAGACTTCTCCCCTTAGCACGGTGAATCCCAAAGCCTTCGTGGTTCTCAGGGCGTTATCCAAGCCGGCAAAGACCTCATGGTTACCGGTTACCGCATACATGCCAAGACCCGGGCGCAGTTTGGAAAGCAAAGCGGCCACGGCTTCGGTTTCAAGCAGGGGCCCATCGATAAGATCCCCCGTGCTTACAAGGATGTCGGGCTTTTCCGATTCCACGGCGCGCAATATCCGCGCCATGCGTTTTTCACCTGCCCCAATCCCCAGGTGCACGTCTGAAATCTGCGCTATGCGCACCTTATCGGTCCCTGCGGGAAGTTTGGCCGATTTGAGGCTGAACCTTTCCACACGAACGGCCCTGGCTTCAAAAAAGCCGTAAATGTTTATGCATACCGCGGTCGCAAGAACGAGAACCACCGGGAGAGCCCCGGTTAGATCGGGAAGGTGGAAAAGTGCGGTAAAATTTAGAAGCCCGCAGAGTGCGGAGACAAAGTCGAGCAGTAAAAACCCGCAGAAACAATAAAATATGAACGCAAGCCAGCAGTAGCCCGCAAAGGCGCTTACCAGCGCGGCCCGGTGGCGGCCGGTCCGCTCCAGCAGGCGGGTCCCCACGGGGGCAAAAATCATGACAGCCATGAAAACAACCAGAGCGGCCGCGAGAGGGACGCTCGGGGGCAGAAGAACCTTCACCCGGGAGTAAATGAAGGCGTGCATGAGCGAATAGATAGAAAAAAAGGCCAGGAGAATCCGTTTCATCAGACGACATCCGCCTGGCCGACAACCCGAAAGATTTCTTCGATCGAGGTCTGGCCGGAACACACCTTGAGGGCTCCGGCTATATTTAGCGGCGTCATGCCCTCTTTTACCGCCTGGTTTCTGATCTTTGAGAGCTCGCACTCGGAGGTGATGAGGCCGCGAAGCGCGGGGCTCAAGACAAGCATCTCATAGATGCCGACCCTTCCCAGGTAGCCGGTTTCTCTGCACTCCAGGCAACCCGCGGGCCGGTTGATGCGTCCCTTTCGTTCCAATTTCCACGGCCTGATCAAAGACTGCCAGAGCTCGCCGTCGACCATCCCCTCTTTTCGGCAGTGGGGGCAAAGAGTCCTTGCCAGCCGCTGGGCGAGGACTCCGAGCAGGGTGGCCCTCAAAAGGTAATGAGGCACCCCGATGTCGAGCAGCCTCACGATGGCGGAAGGAGCATCGTTGGTATGAAGGGTCGAAAAGACCAGGTGACCGGTCAGGGCGGCCTGGACCGCCATTTCGGCCGTGGCCAGGTCGCGGATCTCGCCAACCATGATAATGTCGGGGTCCTGCCTGAGGAAAGTCTTGAGGCCTGAGGCGAAATCAAGGCCGATCGACGCGTGAACCTGCATCTGGTTGAACTTGGGCTCGACCATCTCGATGGGGTCCTCGACGGTGCAGATGTTGACTTCCGGCCTGGCAAGATGTTTCAAGGTGGAGTAAAGAGTGGTGGTCTTGCCCGAACCGGTTGGCCCGGTAACCAGAATAATGCCGTGAGGAGAACTGATAAGTTTTTTCCACTGTGCGAACTCGTGGTCTGAAAATCCGAGCGCCTCAAAGCTTCGCACGGTGACTTCGGGGTCGAAGATACGCATGACAAGCTTTTCGCCAAACACCGAAGGCATGGTCGAAAGACGCAGTTCGATCTCGCCCGAGGTCCCCCGGGTTTTAATCCTTCCGTCCTGCGGCCGCCTTTTCTCCGCCAGATCCATTCTGCCGAGCACCTTGATCCGGCTCACCACGGCCCCCATTACCACTGTCGGCAACTGATAGACCGGGTGCAGGACCCCGTCGATGCGAAACCGCACATCGCTGTTATCTCTTCGGGGTTCGAGGTGAATATCGCTTGCGCGCTGTTCGAAGGCATACTGAAGCAGCCAGTCGACGATATTGACCACGTAGCGATCGTTTGCATCCAGTTTGCCGGCGCGGCCAAGCTCGAGCATCTGCTCGAGATTCATGGCCGAGCCCCTGGAGCCGGGTTCCGCCCTGCCAAAGGCCCTTCTCACCGAGTCCGTGAGCGCATAAAATTCAATCAGGTACCGGCTTATATCCTTCGGATTGGCAAGGACCCTGTGGACTTTTTTTCGCAGCATTTGTTCAAGTTCGGCCTGCCATTCAAAATGGAAGGGATCGGCCGTGGCGATGACAACCCGCTCATCCACCACCTCAACGGGCAGTATCTTGTAGCGTGAGGCGTAAGCGTAAGAGACAAGGCTTGTAACGGCGCTGACATCAACTTTGAGCGGATCGATCCTTAAATAATCGAGCCCGCATTTCGAGGCGAGCCAACCCACGAGGAACTCCAAAACAACCGGTTCATGGGGAGGGGTTGGCCTGCACAGACCGGCATCCGAAATTTCGGCAAGGGGGTGCTTGGTTAAAGCGATCTCCACCGGCCTCGACCTTCCGAGGATTTTTCGCGCATCGTTTTCGGCAATGACACCGTCCAGGACCAAGCCGCGCAGAATGCTCCTCAGGCTCAATTCGAGGGGCGGTAGAACTGCCGGCCCGCCACCAGGATCCGAACTCACATCATCTCCCGTCTTGAGAAAATGAACAGAAAAAAGGCAATCGATAGTCTTTTGGAAAATCCGAGTGAAAAATTAACAATTTATTCAATATTTTGGAAGTTAAATCGCAGATAAGGCAACAAACGGGCCGCTGGCAAGGAGGTTGGACCGTGAATATTCCACCAATCTCGCCAGGGCCGCAAAGGAGCAGGAGGAATATTGTTGGATGAAGAGCATGGCGCGCCTGCGGGATTCAGGGGCTTTTTGACAATAAAGCGGGCAGATACCGTTTAAAATCCCCCCCCCGCCTCACTATTTCAAGGGGGGGGAAACCAAACCGGGTCTCCGGCTTGAACGGTTTTCCGGATGGACACTAATTTGCAAAGCCGAACCGCTCGATCATGGTTTCATAGAGCCTTCCGCCCAAAAAACCTTTTAAAAGCAGGCTTTGTCGCCGCCGGGATTCGTATTCGAGCCAAAACTCGTCGAATTCATCGTGGGCGGCACCCGATCCCGATATCATCTTTTTGAATTCGTTTCGCCGACCATGGTATTCTTTTAGCATTTCACAACCGGAGGCATCCAGGATAAGCAAAAAGAAGACGTCGGAGGCCGATGGACCTCCATCATCGGAAGGCACCCGCACATGGACATCGATTTGTTGCCCGAACCTTTCGATGCGGCATCGGTAATCCTCGACCATTTCATTGCCCTCGCCCCTGCGCTGCCCGGTTTTCATCTTCATCAGGCGCATCGAGATTCCATGGCTGCTCATGAAGTTTTCAATCGAGATATTCCGCATGGCTTCTCCTCCGGAAATCACCCTGGTAAAGACGTTTCCTCAAATGGAAAGCAATTTAAGCAAACAGTATTTATCGATATAGATACAATGAGGCCAAAGAAAGAACCATGGGGTGAAGGTGGTAATTACCGTAAAAAGGGGTGTATTTTAATGGTGGGAAAAACCGGCGAAGACATTTCGAGCAGGGCTCGGCAAAAGAGCGCTTTGCCGCCGAACCGTGAGGCGGGCGAAGGCAGGGGCGAGTTATTTTCCCAAGAAATCAGAGGGTTCAACAAGGCTGTGGATTTTCGGCTTTGGCGGGCATGAGGAAATCCCGCATCTATTTCGAGACCGTTGGGCCAGGCTACATCTTTTTCAATCTCTGCTGCGCCGCCTTGGCCTGGGCGGTTCCGGGGTAATCGGTCACAAGCCGGCTGAAGATGATGCGCGCCATGGTATTTTCACCGATCCCCTGCCATCCCATGCCTTCTTTTAGAAGGGCGCCGGCGGTCTTACCCCCCTTGGGATACTTGTCCACCACCGCCTGGTAGGCCTTGATGGCGTCCTCATAGTGGTGCTCGCCATAGCTGCACTCCCCAATGTTGTAGAGAGCGTTTTCGGCCAGGCCGGATTGCGGGTGTCGGCTCAAGAAGGATTGAAAGACCTTTTTTGCAGCCTCATAATTTCTTTGCTGCAGCAATTGGACGCCCCTGTCGAATTCGACCTGTTCGGGGGTTCGGCCCGGGGCGGGCTCCGCCCGCGCGGAGCTTCGGGCTGGGGGATAGGCCGAAGCGCCCGGGGAAGATGGTTGAGATGCGGGCGGTGCGGCGCGGGGCGGCTGATAGCCGGGCATCGGGGCGCCGGGTATTACCACGGTTCCGGAGGGAGGCATCGCGGGGGGGGGTTGCTGAGGCGACTGCGACTCGGCGCCGCCCCCCCGCCCCTGCTGGATCATATCGATCTTATGTTCGACTTCGTCGATCCTGCCGTTCAGACCGCGCATTTGGGCCTGCAATTCCTGCATCTGCGAGTAGAGATCGCCGCTTCTTCGGGAAACTCCCTCGGTGCCTTGAACACGTTTTTCAAGGGCCGACTCCCGTTGGTTCAAAATAGCGAGGTTCTCCTGAAGGGTCGAAGTTTCGGACGTCGAGGCGCAGCCCGCAAGCAGTCCCGCAAAGACCACCACCACGCAATACCACAGCACCCGTTCTTTCAATCTACCCCTCATAACGATCATATTCCTTTCCATGGGGACCCGAAATCGCGCTGATACGGGGGGAAGCGGAGCGCGAACCGCCGAGGCGATATTGCCGCACACCGCTCCCCGAGGTTTTCTAATATTTCAGGGCGAAATGATCACGCCTGTTCTTAGCATAGGAGGCCTCATCATGCCCCGTGGCCACAGGGCGCTCCTTGCCGTAGCTCACGGTGGCCAGGTGAAAACTGCCGCCGCCGGAGTTCATGATGTAGTGTTTGGCAGCGTCGGCTCGCCTTTCTCCCAGCGCCAGGTTGTATTCCTCGGTTCCGCGTTCGTCGCAATTACCCTCGATGGTGACCGAAACCGCGGGGTATCTTTTCAGGAAGGCGATCTTGTCATCGAGGATCTTTCTTGCAGGCTCGGAGACCGAGTAAGCGTCATAGTCGAAGTAGACATCCTGATTTTCGAAGGCCGCGGCCCGGTCCTGAAACTCTTTTTTTTGGGCTTCCGTGGTGATCCCGAGCCTTCTCCACCTGTCTCCGTTTACTCCCATCCCACCGGCAGCCCCACCCTGCCCCGCCCCGGATTCCGGGCCGTAGCCGGGCGGAGGCGGAACGGCTTTTTTCGTACAGCCGCACGTGCTTACCGCTACAAAGGCCAAGATCATCAACAACGGGTAAATGCCTCTTTTGCTTTTCATCCTTTTTTCCTCCTGGCGATTAAACTCATTTACCGTTCGTTTGGGGCGACCAGTCCGGCAGTCCCTGCATCCCGCCGGGATTGCGCATCAACTGCCAGTTTTCAGTGCCGTTCACGTCCATTATTCTTATTGCGTACCCGCAACTATAGACAATCATTCGACCGTCGGGCGACCATCGCGGAGCCTCATTTCTGCCACTATGGGTCAAGGCGTGGTCACCGCTGCCGTCGGGACGAATGACATGGATGTTGAAGCCGCCCCCGTCCTGGGCGCAATAGGCGATCCAATCGCCCTCGGGGGACCAGGCCGGAGAGGTGTTGTATTTGCCGCTGTAGGTGAGCCGTCTTTTTTGGCCGCTCGAAAGATCATAGATGAATACCTGCGGGCCCCCGGATTCGTTGGAGACAAAGGCCAACCTGCGACCGTGGGGCGACCAGTTGGGGGAGACGCTGATCGAAGAGCCGAAGCCCACCCCCAATTTCCTTTCGATATGCCCCGAGGAGCTTATAAGATAGAGGTCCTGGCTTCCCCCCTTGCTAAGGGCCACCGCCAGTTCCCGTCCGCCCGGTCTCCAGGCGGGGGTGATATTCATTCCCGGATATCCGCAGATGAGGTGAGTTGCGCGGGTGGCCACATCCAAGATATAGATCTTGGGGCTTCCGTCCCGATAACTCACGTAGGCGATACGGCTGCCGTCGGGACTCCAGACGGGCGAAAGATCAATACTGTTGTCATGGGTGAGTTGGACCGGGTCAAAGCCGTCGAAGTCGCAATCGAAAATCTCCTTGGCTCCTCCCACCCTCTGGACGAAGGCGATCTTGGTGTTAAACACACCTGCGTGGCCGGTTATCATCAAAAGGATGTCGTTTGCAAAAGCATGGACCATTTGGCGCCAGGCCGTCGCATCCCCGCCGTAGCTCTTGGGTGAGCCCACAATACGGCCGGATGTGACATCGAAGAGGCGACCGTCGAGCCGGATGGAACTGCCCTGAACCTGGAAGGAAGCGTGGGCCAGAAAATTCGCTCCGGCCTGCTTCCAGCTCTGGAAATTGATCTGCGAAGCGTCGAGTCCCATGTTGCGGCCATCTTCGGGAAACCCTTTGGGATCGAGGCATCGAAAGACTCCCGAGATATTCAGATCGTTTGAAAGCAGGTCCGCCATCTGATGGGCAAGCTGGGACTGATCTGAAGACATATCCTTGAAATCGGGAATGGCGATGGGGATTTTCTGGACATTGGCATTGTTGATATCCAGGTAGATGGTCTGGGCCAGTGCCCCCCGAACTCCCGCCGTCCCCCAAAAAAGCAGACAACAACACACAAGACAAAACCCGCGTTTAGCTGCAAACATATCGCATACTACCTCTTGAACCCCTTGCTAAGATCTTGCCAATCGGCCCGTATCAGGACACCTTACCAGGCCTGAATGTCAGTATGAACTGGGGGGTGTTTCCCTGAGCGACCGCCTCCGGAACAGGTGGCAGCGGCGCCGCCATGTTCACCGCACGCACTGCCGCCTGATCGAAAAGCTCATTTCCCGACCTTCTCATCACAACCACCTGGACGACTTCCCCCGACCTTCTGATTCGGACTTCAAGGACGGCCATGAGGCCGCCCACGCCGCGGTCGCTTGACAGTCTCCACTGGCTCTCGATCTTCTCCCGCACCCGCTGGCCGTACAACCCGAGCACCTGCCCCAGAGCGGAGCTGCCGTCGGGGCTGCCGAAGGCGCTGCCCGCTCCGGCCCCCTGTCTGCCCCCGCGCGCCGTCCCGTTGGGGCTTCCCGGGGCCGCTCCATTGGAACCGGCGCCCGCGGCCTCTTCTTGCCGCCTATTTGAACCCCTGCCGGAAGAACCGCCTTCCGTCGAAGTCTCTTGCTCGCTCCGCCGGGATACCGGCGGGCGGAAGTGAGGCTTCGTTTTGGGTCTGGCCACGAGTTTACTCAAATTGTTGTCGATAGATTCCACTCCCTGTGTTTTCTCGGGAGTGGCCGGGACGTCCTTGGGCGCGATTTCTTTGATGCGCGGCGGGGTGAAGTTGGCTTTCGCATCATTTACCGCAAGGCGCCGTATCGGAACCACGGGCCCGATTTTTCTCGCCGCCCTGGTGGCGTGGCGCGCCCTTTTTTCCACAGCCTTGACCCCGCCCCCCGATTGCCCCTTGGGCTCGGCCCTGCCCGCTCCGATATCTTTTGCAGACACGAGATCGACCGAACAGTAAGGGGTCTGCAACGGTTTGTGCGGAATCAGCAGTGCCCAGAAAAGGGCGCTGCCGAAAATGAGCACATGGATCACAACCGCCGTTCCGATCCCGGTCGCAAGGTCTTTTTTGGGAATTGCCTTGTCCAGAGGTTCCATAGCCACCACTCCCGGCGCCCATGCCAACGGGCGGACGCCATGGGATATCAGTTCCTTCTTTTAGATCTTCGGCCGGTTTTTGTTGACACCGGACTATTCTGGGGCAGGGTCACCATGCCGATCTTGGTAATTCCGGCCCGTCTTATGAGCCCCATCACCCGCATCACATAGCCATAGGGGATCGAATCGTCGGCCCGCAGGAAAACACCTCCGTTATCGGCCCGGTTCTGATTTATGGCCGAAAGCTTGGAAGCAAACTGGTCAAGATCGACTTCCTGCTCATTAATGAAAATTTTTTGATCGGCCCTAACCGATACAACGAGGCGCTCTTTCTTGGTCGGAATCGCCGGGGCCGAAGTCTTGGGCAACTTCACATCCACCCCGTGGGTCATCATGGGCGCTGTGACCATG
Organism: Deltaproteobacteria bacterium; assembly: GCA_021777755.1. GTDB lineage: Bacteria > Desulfobacterota > Syntrophobacteria > Syntrophobacterales > Syntrophobacteraceae > SbD1. Next base: position 13,935 of record JAJYDE010000051.1, on the reverse strand, counting down.
AAGATAATGAGCAGAACAAGCATTACATCCACAAGCGGGGTAACGTTGATCTCGGAAACCATGCCCTTCGAATTCGAGTTCGAGTTTGTCTGCACGGGGCTCTCTCCTCTTTAATCGACCATGAACCGGTGTTCGGCAGCCTGGCTTTGGGAGGCCTCCTCCTGCCTTCCTTTGCGCATGAGATCTCTTTTGAGCATGTTGAGATAGTCCGCGGCAAAGTGGCTCATTTCGTTTTCGATTCCCCGCACCTTGGTTGAGAAGTGATTGTAGCCCACAACCGCGGGGATGGCCGCAAGAAGGCCTATCGCGGTGGCGATGAGTGCTTCGGAGATGCCCGGGGCCACCACGGCCAGGTTGGCCGCGCCCCTGAGGCCGATTTCATGAAAACTTGTCATGATGCCCCAGACGGTCCCGAACAGCCCGATAAAGGGAGCGGTGCTGCCGGTCGTGGCAAGCAGGGGCAAAAAACGCTCCATTCTTTGCCGCTCGGCGGTCATACCGCCCTGGATGGCCCGTTCGACGTTTTCCAGAAGGACCTCGGGGTTGGAGGACAACTCCAGCAGGTTCCGGGTGTCCAGGGATTTGCCCACCCGGCTGAGCTCGGCGTAGCCCACCCGGAAGATCTCGGCCAGATGGCTGTCCGGGAGCTTTTCGCTGTCCCGGTAGAGGGCGGCGTAATTCTTGCGCTGCCGGAAAAGGGACATGAACTCGCCCGATTCCCGGTTGGCACGGCGAATCAGTCGAAATTTAACCACGATGACGCTCCAGCACGCAACCGACAGCCCCACAAGAACCGAAAGGACCCCTTTCACCATCGGCCCCGCGTTCAAGATCATGTCGATTACGGAGTCTCCCGTCGGCAGGCAAGAGGCCTGCAGGGCGGGATCAGCATAGGCGGTGGCCGTCAAAATATGAGCAAGCATCAATTTTTACCCTCAGTGTGCATGGATTTGACAATTTTCATGATATTTCTGAAAGCCACCCCGGCCCGGGCCACGATGTGCATTTCGGTTGCCTCGCGCGGCAGTTCGCTCGCTTCCGGATTGATCTCCACAATGCGCGCTCCTCTTCTGCCTGCGATCAGCGGAAGCTCGGACGCGGGCGCAACGCTTGCCGAGGTGCCCACCACGACCATCAGATCGCACCGGCCCGCGGCGTCAAGCGCCCGGGAGTAAGCCCCATCGGGAATCCCCTCGCCAAACAGGACCACATCGGGCCGAATCGGCCCTCCGCAGGCGCACAGCGGAGGAAGTCTTTCCAGCGAAACCTCGCGGGCCGCATAAGGCTTCCCGCAATGATCGCAGTGCATCGACCGGAAGCTTCCGTGAAACTCGATCACGTTAAAGGCCCCGCCCTTCTGGTGCAGGCCGTCGACGTTCTGGGTGATCACCGCCTTCAGAACGCCCAGCCTTTCCAGTTCCCCCAGAGCATAATGGGCCTCGTTGGGACCAACGCTCTCAACAAGGTCTTTCATCTCCACAAGCATATTCCATACCTTTCCGGGATCGGCCCGAAAAGAATCTATATGCCCGTACTCGAAAGGATCGTACCTTGCCCAAAGTCCGTGTTCGCTTCTGAAATCCGGTATTCCGCTCTCCACCGAGATTCCCGCCCCGGTGAGAGCCACCGCATACCGGCTCCGCAGCAGCAATTCGGCAAATCTATAATATTTATCCATATTGCACCAGAATAATTCGCTTTTTCGAACTCATTCGGCGCGTCATGGTAGTTCCCCGAAAAAAACATGTCAAGAACTTAAGCCAAATCCGGCGGGCGGAGGTTTGTAAAGGCGGGCGGGGGGCTGTAAGGCCCCTGCCCTTCAGGCCTGGAGCGAGTCTTCGCCGGAAGGATTCAGCGCTGGATTTTGAGCTTCCGCCCGACCGGCAATTTATTCCCAACGATATGATTCCACTTGCAAAGTTGCACTTTTGAGACATTGTAATGTTTTGCGATCGAATCGAGCGTCTCGCCCCGTAAAACCTTGTGCACCACCTCGACGGGTTTGAAGGCCGCTTTCCATGCCGCAACACCTTTTTCGAACTGCCCGGCCTTTCCCCGGGGAACCCGCACGGTTGACTCCCCCATGGGGATGCAGCCCGAGATCAGCTCGGGATTCAGGAGCTTGATATCGCGGTAGGTCGCCCCCGCCGATTCGGCCGCCGCAATGATCGGCATCGGCCCTGGAAGACTGACCTTGACACTGTCGAACAGCAGTGGAGGATAACCCTCCCCTCGGGGAAGATAGTATCCGTACCTGGCCGGATTTTCCATCACTTCCTTTATCGCCAGTATCCTGAAGACATAGCGCTCGGTTTCGCGGGGCAGCACAAGATCATAATAGGAGGAGCCTTTTTCGAGCGTCATAGCCGTTTGGAGCCGTTTTGCCCCGCAATTGTAAGCCGCGGCCGCAAGGGTCCAGCTATGAAAGATACCGTGGAGGTGCCGCAAGTACTCAAAGGCTGCGACGGCCGATTTTTGGAAATCGTAGCGATCATCCACTATCGGGTTGCAGGTCATGCCAAACCGGCAGGCCGTATCGGACATGAATTGCCACGGGCCCACGGCGCCGGCCCGCGAGACGGCGTGAGGGGTTAGATCGCTTTCGGCCACCGCAAGATATTTCAGATCGGCGGGCAGTCCCGCGCGCGAAAGAATTCCTTCGATCCAGGGGAAATAGCGCTGCTCTCTTTTGAGCCAGAGGTAGACCTGCGCATGGCTCTGGGTGACGATGGTAAACTCCCGGTCAAGCCTTTCGCGAACGTCCTGAGAGTCAAGGGGAGCGGGTTCACCGCAAAAATCGGCCTTGTCTGGCAGCTTGAAACAGGGCACAAACCAGGAAGGCGCGGGCGGCGCGGTATCGACCGCCCCCCGGCCCCCACCGGCATAAAACCCGAACATCAGCAAAAAAGCCAGCCCGAGGACCCCCAATTTGTATTTTCTTTCCCGTCGCATTGCAAGTTCCCGCGGTTGGATATCGCAATATTGTCGATATTTCGCAATTGTTACGATTACGGCCTTCCGAGTGGGCGTTTCAAGTTTGTTTTGTAGCTATTCTATCTTCGGGCGCAAAATCCTTAAAGCTAAAAAGCCGGGGGCACGGCAGATTTAAGCTCCACTGTTGTGAGGCACCAAGGGATGTGTTAAAGGGTTTTTCGCAAGGGGGGTGAGAAAAACTTCGTGGATTTTGTAGTGGGGGCCATTTTTGGTGCCGTCTATCTGGCGATGATGCTGGGAGGAATTCCAGGGTTGGCGGTGGACCGGGCGGGAGTAGCGCTTCTCGGGGCCATCGGGCTTCTTGCGGCCCACAGGGTGAGTCCCGAGTCGGCATGGAAGTCGGTGGACGTTCCCACAATCTCCCTTCTATTCGGCCTGATGGTCGTCTCGGCACAGCTGCGGCTGAGTGGTTTCCACACCCTTATCGGCCGGCGGCTTGCCTGGATGCGGGTTTCGCCCCGGATGCTTCTGGCCGTTTTGATCGGGGTTGCGGGGCTACTGTCCGCGCTGCTTGCAAACGACATCGTATGCCTGGCTTTAACGCCGGTTTTGATCGACGGGTGCGGGCAAAGAGGGCTCGATCCCGTGCCCTTTCTACTGGGACTGGCATGCGCGGCCAACGTGGGGTCGGCCGCCACGCTCATAGGCAATCCCCAGAACATGCTGATCGGACAAACGTTAAACCTCTGCTTTACGAGCTATCTGCTCACGGCCCTGCCGCCGGTGGTGGCGGGCCTTGTGGCGGTGTGGGTCGTGATCGGCCGCGGTGTGGCGGGCGGACGGGCGTGCCCGATCGAGCCCCTGCCGGAGGTCCAGGGCGAGGAGTTGAACAGGTGGCAGGTTTGCAAGGGGATTTCAGTGGTTGTGCTCCTGGTGCTGGCCTTTGTTCTCACTTCATGGCCCAGGGACGTTCTGGCGCTAAGCGCGGCGGGGCTGCTTCTCAGCAGCCGGCGTATGACTTCACACGATATTCTCGGCCTTGTCGACTGGGACATCCTGGTGTTGTTCATCGGCCTTTTTATCGTAAACCATGTTGTCCAGACCAGCGGCCTGCTGCCGCGCGGGCTTGCGGTCATCAAGGGGGCGGGCATCCATTTGCAATCGCTTCCCTGGCTGTTCGGCCTTACGGTTTTGCTTTCAAACCTTGTATCCAACGTACCGGCCGTCATGCTGCTTTTGAAGGCCGCCCCGAGCGCGGCCACGGGCCCACTGCTGGCGCTTGCGAGCACATTTGCCGGCAACCTGCTTCTTTTCGGCAGCCTGGCAAACATCATCGTCGTCGAGCAGGCCTCCAGGCTGGGTGTGCGCGTGTCCTGGAGAAAACACGCCCGCGCGGGCCTGCCGGTAACGGCAGTAACCCTGGTTCTGGCCGCCGGATGGCTTTGGATAGTGAGATAGTAGCGGGTAGCGGGGAGCGAGCGCAGGCTCCCGGCTCCTCGCCCCCGGGGATCGCCTCAGGTCAGGATTTCCAGAATTTCCATGTTTCGGACGCCCTTCGGGGCCTGGACCTTTATTTCGTCGCCTTCTCCCCGGCCGATGAGGGCCTTGCCGATGGGCGAGGTGACCGAGATGGTGCCTTCGGTAACGTCAGCCTCGTACGGGCCAACCAACCGGTAGGAACTCACGACCCCGGTTTCCAGATCCTCCAGGACCACCTTGCAGCCAAAAATCACTCTGCCGTCGACTTCCCCCGGCAAATCGACTATTTCCGAATTCTGAAGCCTTTCGGTGGTTTCCTGGATCTTGCCTTCGATAATTCCCTGCTTTTCCTTGGCGGCGTCATACTCGGCGTTTTCGGAAAGGTCCCCGTGTCCGCGGGCCTCCTCTATGGCCTTTATGACCATGGGGCGCTCTTCTTTTTGCAAGCGCTGCAATTCAGTTTTAAGCTTCTCATACCCGGCCCTGGTAATAGGGACTCTTGCCATTCGAACTCCTTTCAAGATAAAAAAATGCGCCGTCACGTTTGCGGCGACCGCGCCGACGAAACGGGACTGCGCTTATTCGGTAATCAAGTTCGCCGAACTATTTTAATACAAAAGTCGTCAAACATCAAAAAGCTAAACGCTCATGGAGAGAAATTTGTCCCAATTCGGCGTACGGCTCGATTTTGGATTACCACGCGGGGCGGGGCTCGTGGTAGACTGGCTCCTTGGGACGCATCCGGATAAATCGGTGCCTGATCGATCCGCGCGCCACACCTTCTTCAGGGCGTTTTTACTCCTTGGTCACAAACGAATCCAACAGACCTCGCGAGGGACTTTTTTATGCAATTCAAGCGGAAAGATCTTCTGGGAATTCGTGAACTCGACGTCTCGGAAATTGAGTATATCCTCGACCTTGCCCGGTCTTTCAAGGAGATAAACGAGAGATCCATAAAGAAGGTACCGACCTTGCGAGGCAAGACGGTCATCCATCTTTTTTTTGAACCGAGCACCAGGACCAGGACTTCTTTTGATATAGCCGCCAAGCGGCTTAGCGCCGACACCTACTCGATTACGGCCTCGACGAGTTCGGTTGTGAAGGGCGAGACCGCCCTGGACACGCTGAAAAACCTCGAGGCCATGAAACCCGACGTGTTCGTCATTCGTCATTCGGCCTCCGGCGCGCCCTGGCAACTAGCGGCCCGCACCACGGCCTCGGTCATAAATGCCGGGGACGGAATGCACGAACACCCGTCCCAGGCCTTGCTCGACATGCTGACCATCCTGGATAACAAAAAGAGCCTTCGCGACCTTAACGTCCTGATCGTAGGCGACATATTCCACAGCCGGGTGGCGCGTTCAAACATCTGGGGGCTTACGAAAATGGGGGCCAGGGTTGTGGTGTGCGGCCCGGCCACGCTTATTCCGCCCAATATCGATTCAATGGGTGCGCAGATTTCGAACCGGCTCGACCAGTGCATCCCCCAGGCCGACGTGATCATGGTTTTGCGCCTTCAAAAGGAACGCCAGCAGCAAATGCTCTTGCCGTCCCTGCGCGAATATTCGACCTGGTACGGCATCAATGCCAAGAGATTGGAACAGGCCAAACCGGATGTTTTGATCATGCATCCGGGACCGATCAACCGGGGGGTGGAAATCAGCCCCGAAGTCGCCGACGGTCCCCGCTCGGTAATCCTCGACCAGGTAACCAACGGGGTGGCCGTAAGGATGGCCCTGCTTTTTCTGCTCGGGCAAAGATGACTATGAGGGAGCAGGTGGCGAGCGGCATGGTGCGAGAAGGAGCCTTCGCTCCATCGATGGTCTCCACTGTTCTCCCAATCACGGAGCGACAATGAAATTGAAGGCAAATCCGGCCAACCTTATTTTACGAAACGGCAGGGTGATCGATCCGGCTCGCGGCCTTGACTCGATTGCCGATGTTCTCATCGAAGAGGGCAAAATTATCGAAATCGGCCCGAAAATAGAGATCGGAGCGCAGAAGCGCGGGCAATTCGATCCGATCGATGCGGAGGGCAAATGGATCGTTCCGGGCCTTATCGATATGCACGTTCATCTACGCGAGCCGGGGGAGGAATACAAGGAGACGATTGCCTCGGGCACGCGGGCGGCGGTGGCAGGAGGGTTCACTTCGGTTGCCTGCATGCCCAACACGCGCCCGGTCAACGACTGCGCGGCGCTCACCCGGTTTATTCTGAGCAAGGCGGAGACCGAGGGGGTCTGCCGGGTTTTCCCGGTTGCGGCAATCAGCAAGGGACTGGAGGGCAAAAACCTTGCCGAATTCGGCGAGCTTCGAAGCGCCGGTGCGGTGGCGGTCTCAGATGACGGCAGGCCGGTGGAGAGCAGTCTGCTCATGAGGCGGGCCTTGGAGTACGCAAAGACCTTCGACCTTCCGGTCATAAGCCACTGCGAAGATCTCGGCCTTTGTTCGGGGGGGCTCATGAACGAGGGGCGGGTATCCACAAGGCTTGGTCTTAGAGGAATCCCCGGAGCCGCCGAAGAGGTCATGGCCGCACGCGATATTATTCTTGCCGAACTTACCGGGGCCAGAGTTCATTTGGCTCACATCAGCACCGCCGGGTCGGTGGCCCTCATAAGGGAGGCCAAAAAACGCGGCGTTTTGGTAACAGCGGAAACGGCTCCCCATTATTTCACCTTGGAAGAGGAACTGCTTTGCAGTTTCAACCCGGTCTACAAGGTCAATCCTCCTGTGCGCACGCGCGAAGACATTGAAGCGGTGAAGGCCGGGCTGAGGGACGGGACCCTCGATGTGATCGCCTCGGATCATGCCCCGCACAGCACGGTCGAAAAGGAACTCGAGTTCGAGTTTGCGGCAAACGGCATGATCGGCCTGGAATCTTCCCTTCCCCTGATTTTGCGCCTGGTGCGCGAAGGGGTGCTAACACCGCTCGAAGCGATTGCCAAGCTCACACGAAACCCGGCGCGGATTCTGTCCATTCCCTTCGGCACACTCGCAGAAGGAGTGGACGCCGATTTGACGTTGATCGATCCACTCATAAAGTACACGATCGATGTGAAAACATTCGAGTCCAAGAGCCGCAACTGCCCCTTCGACGGCATGGAAGCGCAGGGCCGGGCGGTTATGACCCTTGTTGAGGGAAGGGTGGTTTTCAGCGTCTCCGACTGAGGTTTCGGGCCTGTTATATGATGCGGCAAAAAGGCGAGCATTATAAAATTCTTGTCGTCGATGATGAAAGCGGCATGCGGGAACTCCTCGAACTGCTGCTGCTAAAGCACGGCTATGAGGTGGAGAGCGCGGCAAGCGGTGCCACCGCCATCGAGGCGATCCAGAAGGAGCCTCCCGACCTGGTTGTGACCGATATCAGGATGCAGCCGGTAAACGGACTCATGGTGCTGAAGAAGTGCAAAGCCATCTCCGCGCGCACCATTGTCATAATGATTTCCGCTTACGCCAGCACTGAGCTGGCCGTAGAGGCGATGAACGAGGGCGCCTACGACTACTTTCCCAAGCCGTTCAACAATGAAGAACTTTTATCGGTCATCTCCAATGCCCTTTTAAACCGGGACGCAGCACAATCGGCGGCCGACTGCCTGGAAGGGCCGCTCTATTTTGGCTGCATGATCGGCGAAAGCGCTCCCATGCTCAAGGTCTATGAAAGCGTTCAGCGTGTGGCGCGCACGGGCAGCAACGTGGTCATCACGGGAGAAAGCGGAACGGGAAAGGAACTCGTAGCGCGGGCCATCCACTTCCAAAGCCCGAGGCGCGACCAGCCGCTGGTGATAGTAAACTGCGGCGGAGTGCCGGAAAACCTGGTCGAAAGCGAACTTTTCGGCTACCGAAAAGGCGCCTTCACGGGCGCGTCAACCGACAGGCAGGGCCTTGTGGAGGCAGCTCGCGGAGGCACGCTGTTTCTCGACGAGATAGGCGAGCTGACACCGATCCTGCAGGTCAAGCTTCTCAGGCTCGTCCAGGACAAGACCATCAAGATGGTTGGCGGGACCCGGGAAATCCCGGTTGATGTGCGCATCATTTCGGCCACCAACCGCGATCTGGAACAAATGGTCATGGAAAAGTCCTTTCGAGAAGACCTCTATTACCGGCTGAACGTGCTTCATATACGCGTGCCGCCCTTAAGGGAGCGCCGGGACGACATCCCGCTTCTCGCCCGCCATTTTCTGTCGAAGTTTACAAAGGACTTCGGAAAAGAAATTCATAAAGTGTCCTCCTATGCCATGGACATTTTGTGCAACTACGAGTTCCCTGGAAACGTGCGTGAACTCGAACATATCATCGAGCGCGGCGTGGCAATGGAGTCCTCCCGGATCATACTGCCCGACTCGCTGACCCTTTCGATGTACAGGCGAAGGGAACAGGAGCGAACAGCCCCCGACCGCCTGTCGGCCATTCCGGCGGAAGACTTCGATCTGGACAAACACTTGGCACAAATAGAGCTGAACATGCTCCAACAGGCACTCAACCAGGCGGGCGGCGTAAAACTCAAGGCCGCCAAACTGCTCGGAATATCTTTCCGCTCCTTCAGATACCGGCTGCTAAAACACGCCCTGGCCACCGAAGACGATCTAAAGGAAGAATGACACAATTCGATTGGAACAGAGCCCGTGATGACGGGACAAAAAAATCTCCGCGCCCCCGCTTCCCCGTGGAATTTTGCTTATTATAATTGGTGGGCGCATCGGAGGTGGCGGATCATCAGAGAGGCCCGGATATCGAAAATCCTTGACCTTTCGTCTCAGTTCCAATAAACGGGACTGCATCTATAAAATCGAAAATAAGGATGGAGTGCTATGCCCAAAAAGGATATGGAAGGCGACCAGATGATGGATGACTTCGAAGACGATGCCGGACTCGAGTTCGGACAATCGGACGAACTCGATTTCGCCGGAGAAGAAGACCTGCTGCTCGAAGAAACGGATGAGGACGAGGAACTGGTTCCCTCGGTGCTCTACAAGGGAATCTCCCGGCCAAAGACCGATGATGACTGGCGCCAGCTTTTGATGGAAGCGAGCAGGGAAGGTGTGCCGGTGTACAATCTGGCCGACAGCTACAAGGAAGGCGCTTTGTTGATGCACCCCTCCTTCGGCCTGGGGGTGGTTGCCAAACTCATCTCATCGCGAAAAATAGAGGTCATCTTCGAAATCAACAAGAAACTCATGGCGATGAACGTCGTCCCTCCCGACCGCGCAGCTTAGAGGAGCGTGGCGGGCGTAGAAGAAAAGAACGAAAGCGGGGAGCGGGGAGCGGTGGGCGAGTAGCGAGTAGCGGGGAGCGAGTAGCGAGTAGCGGGGAGCGGGGAGCGAGTAGCGAGGAGCGAGGAGCGGGGAGCGAGGAGCAGGAAGCGAGTAGCGGGGAGCGAGGAGCGGGGAGCGAGTAGCAGGAAGCGAGTAGCGGTGGGCGAAAAGAAGAGAGCCACCCGCCACTTGTTTTCCGCTACTTGCTCCTTGCTTGTTCTTGCCACCCGCTCCTTGCCAATGTTATCGAGCTAAGAAATCCCGAGCTTTTCCAGCCCTGCGAGGATATTCGCGCAACCGCGGCATTTGAAGGATGACCACCGGGTTGGAATCCGCGGGGTTTCCGGCCATTAGCCGGTGGTTGAGCCCGCAGGGCGATACCACCGAGGGCAAACCCCATGCCATGCACCCCGAAGGGGTGCGAGCAAGGGCATTCAATGTCCTCCACCCGATATGCGGCTTTCACCGTAAGTGCCACGGTTCGCGTTGCCGTGCGCAATTAGATCGCCAACCAGGAAGAACAGTACCGATTCAAGTCATTTGGCGAGGAAATTGTTGAATTCCTCAAAAAGGCGGGGATTGAGTATGATCAGAGATGTCTTGATTGATGGTTTTCGATCTGCGCCCCCTTACGGGGCCGTCTTCTTTATTATTCGCTTCCCAAAATGGCGTTGAATCCTCCGGGAGCGGTCGGACTAGGATTGGAGCCGGGACTTATCCGGAAAGCAATCGCCGTATTCAAAGACAAGGCAAGATTCTACAGATATCCGGTCTACAGGAGGGCAGCTCTTCTGCTCGAAGCTTTCTACAGGCTTCTTTCCGCTGTGTGCTTCCCTACGCAGGTGAGTTCTTCGGAATACCCGACGGTGGCCAGGCTCGGGAGCTTTGAGGCCGTGGCTGCACACTGCGACAGATCGACAAATCCTTACGTCGACTACTACGAAAATGTTCTGTTCCCCTATATCGCCTCCTCGCAGGCAAGAGTCGTCGGCATTTCGATGGTTTTTGCCGTGCAGTCCGTGCAGGCGCTCGTCTTGGGAAGAATGCCAAAAGAACGTTTCCCGCGGATTCATATTACTTTGGGCGGAGCATACCTTTCCCAGTGGGTCCTTCTTATGAAGGACGATCAGTTGTTCGATCTTTTTACCTTCGCGGATTCGGTCATTTGCGCAGAAGGAGAAAAACCGTTTTCCGAACTGCTCGAACGTGTGATAAATGAGCGACCATTGGGCGGCCTGCCCAATATCATTTATCCAGACCGGGCCGAATCGGCGATCCGCAGATTCGGCGTGCTGGAGTATGGCGTCCTTGCCGAACTGCCTCCCCCGGACTATTCGGACCTGGACCCGGGGAGTTATCTTTCGCCCGAGCCTGTTATTTCCTACTGTATTTCCCGTGGATGCTACTGGGGCGGGTGCGCCTTTTGCCAAAACCGTTACGGTGATAACCGGATCAGAAGATATCAGGCTGTACCGGTCGAAAAAGCAGTTGGAGAAATGGAGAGGCTGTCTGAAAAATACGGCGCCGTTCACTTCAACTTCAGTAACGATGCAATCGATCCGGTGTATCTGAAAAGATTGAGTGAAGCGCTCCTGGCCGGAGGGCAAAAGTTTATCTGGAGCACTGACCTGAGGGCCGAGAGTTTCTTTACCGCCGAACTGTGTCTGCAGCTTGCTCGCGCAGGTTTAAACTGTGTTGCGATTGGCTTTGAAAGCGGATGCCAAAAGACCCTGGATTCCATGGACAAAGGTTATGATGTTGGGATTCTGCGGCGGGTCATGAAAAATTTTTATGACGCCGGGATAGCAACTCAGGCTATGGGAATTTTTGGCTTTCCGGGTGAAACCGAGCAGGACGGGGAACTTACCGTGCGGTTCCCGGAAGAAAATGTCGATCGAATATCGTACTACGTAATGGGGCTTTTGATGGTTTTGCCGGGATCAAAGTTATACGACAATCCGCATGAATACGGTGTTAGTTCGATTAGCTTCGAACAAAACCCGATGATGACCCCGGAACCGGTCTGGAGATCGGATATTCGCATGTCGGCCAGGTCTGTAAATGCTCTTTACAACCGGTTGAGCAGGCTCGAAGAGCAGTTTTCCATAAACGATTATCCTTATGTCGGGGCCATTGTCCACCAAACATGGCTTTTTCTATTTCACACTGGGTCCCGATATTTTAAAGCGTCTCAAACGCGATGAAATTGAGAGGCTCGAAAGGCTTGGCAGTATCCTGGGTGCGGATGAAGAAAAGTTTTCCAGCAAATTTAAATCCATTGTTCTTCATCGACAATTGCCCTATACGGTGCATCATTCTTCGTTTCCCATAGAAAATCCGCTTCAGGAAAACCCGCGGGAGTCTCAAACGGTCAAGTTGTCGGCCAAACGGAAATACCTTGTCGATCCCCTAAATTTTCCCATACCGGCAAGTCCGGCCCGGTTGAAACTGTTGCGCAGGATCGATGGACATAGAAATCTCAAGACGATTTTTGCGAGGATTTCCGACGCTGCTCCACAGCAGTTGATTCCTTTTCTAATATACCTTATTTCCCGCGACCTGGTTGAGGCGGCTGGATTATGAAAGGTCTTGCTCCTGGCGTAAAAAGTCCCATGGGGTTACAATGCTGCCAGGCGCAAGGTTGACGGTAAAACCTCCGTCCGTAAGGCGCTTTTTGCCACAGACCACGCCCTGGAGGCGATAGCTGAAGAGCTGAGGCGCAAAGGGTTCGTAAATGGCTTTCGAGAAACGTGAAAATATCGCCGCGCTGGTTCTGGCCGCCGGCTGTTCGTCGCGCATGGGCGGCTTCAAGCCCCTGCTGCCTCTCGGACGCTCGACGGTCGTCGAGGAAGCCGTGGAGCGGATTCGCCGCGCCGGCATCGAAGACGTCAGGGTGATTGCCGGTCACAGGGCGGATGAAATCGGGCCGGTTATCGACAGGCTGGGGGCAAGAAAAATAGTAAATACCGATTATGATAGTGGGATGTATCCATCCATCCTGGCAGGAGTAAAAAGCCTGGGGCCCGAAATAGAGGCATTCTTCGTGCTCCCCGTAGACACCCCTCTGGTCAAACCGGCTACGATAGCGGCTCTCGCCGCGACCTGCGGCAACAACGCGGCAGGGATCGTCTATCCCCGCTTCGAAGGTCTTCGAGGCCATCCGCCCATCATCTCCACTCAACTTGCCCCAAACTTGCCGGATCATTGCGAAGGGGGCCTTGCGGCTTTCCTCGGCAGGCATGAAGCCCAGGCCGTAGACCTCGACGTGATAGACCAGTCCGTTTTGATGAACTCCAATACGTGGCTGGATTATCTCAAACTCAAGGCCTGCGGGGCGAGGGAAGACATCCCCACTGGTCGCGAGTGTATCGCACTTCTAAGAGAGCGTAACGTTGCGGACAAAGTGGTCGCCCACTGCCGCAAAGTGGCCGAAGTGGCTCTGCTGCTGACCGTTCACCTGCAAGCAGCCGGCCTGGCTCTTGATTTTGAACTGGTAAAGGCCGGAGGGCTCCTTCACGATATGGCCAAGGGGCAGCACTCGGACCACGCCGCCGCCGCCGAGTTTCTCGAAAAAATCGGCTACAGCCGCGTTGCGCGCATAGTGGCCTTGCACACCGATATCGAGCCCAAAGGGTTGCAGCCCTTGGATGAGTCGGATGTCGTTCACCTCGCGGATAAGTTGGTCACGGGCGACATGCTGGTAAGCCTCGAGGAGCGGTTTGACGGAGCGCTGAAAAAATTTGCCGACAGGCCTGAGGTGCTTAACAGGGTTGAGAGGCGGCCAAGGGATGCGAGGGCAATAAAGGAGCAGGTGGAGAGCACTCTGGGAGCTCCCCTGGAGTCCCTTGTTCAAAAATGCGCCAAGAGTTTGCGGGCAGCCTCGAGCGAGCGGAGAAATATCTATCTCGCAAGGCACGGGGCCATCCAGCACCCGGGAGACGTTAAACGCTATATTGGCCAAACCGACCTGCCCCTGATAGCGGAAGGCGTCCGGCAGGCAGAAACGCTGGCGGAAAAGCTTCGGCACACCCGGATTAGCGCCATCTTCCGCAGCGACCTGCGCAGGTCCATCGACACCGCGAGAATCGTCGGAAAGCTTCATGGAATAGAGATAGCAGCGATCCCACGGTTTCGGGAAATCGCACTGGGACAATGGGAGGGGATGTCCGTAGATGCGGTTCGGAGCAAGTATCCCGCGGACTATGACCTGAGGGGGCGCAACATCGCTCACTTCAGAGCTCCTGGTGGAGAGAGGTTCATGGACTGCGCA